>JACPEG010000044.1 GCA_016183615.1 Betaproteobacteria bacterium | reverse complement strand
GCCCGCGCCCCCATC
The DNA here is from genome assembly GCA_016183615.1 of Betaproteobacteria bacterium. Lineage (GTDB taxonomy): Bacteria > Pseudomonadota > Gammaproteobacteria > Burkholderiales > UBA6910 > JACPEG01. Next base: position 13,635 of record JACPEG010000044.1, on the reverse strand, counting down.
GAGGGTGTCGTCGCCCTCGCCGCCCTGGAGCTCGTCGTTGCCGTCACCGCCCTCCAGCACGTCATCCCCGCCGAAGCCGGCAATCAGGTCATCGCCCCCGAAGCCGCGCAGGCGGTCGGTGACCGCCGTGACGGTGATAACCGGGTGCCCCGCGTCGTACCGGTCGTCATCACCTTCCGTCCCGTCGAGTTCGAAACCCTGGGCAATAACCTCTCGCCCCAAGAATAGCCACAATGTCGCTGCCAAATCGTCTTCTCCGTTTTCCGCAGTTTTCTCCCGTAAGATTTTCAGTCTCGAACTTCCTTGTACTGTCGCACCCCCAAGGGCGGCGCCCCAAACACCTGAACGTCATTTTTCGGAAAAGCACGCTCGCCGGCAATACAACCATTGGCCTATGTCGATGGTCCTTGCCGGTTCTGTAAACCGTTCCAAACCTGACACTCTGGTAGAGTTTCGTAGAGAGTGCCGTCGCTTTTTTTCCATTTTTGGGAAAGTCCATTTCCAGAAATGGGAGCCACAAGGCATTCCGTTCCGCCTCACCGCCGAAATGCCCATTGCTTCTGGATCTGCCCCTTCCCCCCAATCGAGCCGGTCCATCAGTCTTATCCGTGCCCGTCCTTTCCCGGATCTCACTACCCGCACTCCGCGCGAATTCTGGCCTCCGCCTGCTTCTTCTTTGCCTTGTGCTCCTTCACCGCCCGCGACGAACCGCCGACCCGCGCCAGGGCGTCCTGGACTTCGGATTCCAGCCGATACCGGGCGCAGCGCTCCGCGAGGTCCAGCTTTGCGGCGCTGCCCGGGTGAGGCGGGACTGCGCTGCTCGGTACAGGGAGCGCCGCGTCGCCATCGCGGACTTCGCCCGATCTGCGCTTCGGCACAGGCAGGTTCCGTCTTTCGGCCGATTCTGTTTTTGCGATTTCCCGAACCGCGACAGGCACGGCAGCCGGCGCCGCTGCGCGACAGGGCCTGTCGGTGATGATCAACTGCCCGTTCGCGTCAGTGCAGGTGTTGAGGGACGCTCCCGAGTCCCCGGCAGCCGCGAAAGTCCAGGCCAGGAACACCGATCCCGGGGCCAGCATGATCGCCATATGCTTCCAGTCAGCCATCGTTCCGATCTCCTTTCACAACGTCCATCCGCGGCTCGCTCCCGCCCAGGCGAACCACTTCGTCGACCTTCAACCCTTTGGGCAGCTGGTGGGCGACAAAAAGAATCGTGACCCGGCCCCGAAACTGGTTGACGGTACGGGCGAGTTGCTCGGCGGTCGCGGGATCGAGGCTGCTGGTGGCCTCGTCGAAGATGAGGATCCGCGGGCGCTTGAGCAGCGCCCGCGCGATGGCAATGCGCTGCTTCTGGCCGCCCGAGAGCCCCGCGCCGTGCTCGCCGATTTTCGTCTGGTAGCCTTCCGGCAAGCTCTCGATGGTGTCGTGAATCTCTGCGAGCTTGCAGGCCTGGACGATCTGCTCGAACGAGGCATGAGGGTTCGCCAGCGCCAGGTTGTCATACACGGTGCCGGAGAAAAGCACCGTCTCCTGGGGCACCACGCCGAAGTTCTGGCGCAACTCGTTGGCGGGAAGGTTCCGGATGTCCCGGCCATCCAGCAGGATCTGGCCGTCCGAGGGCGGGTAGAACCCCTGGAGCAGCTTGGCCAGGGTGCTCTTGCCGGATCCGGATGGCCCCATGAGGGCCACGCACGTTCCAGGCTCGATGCCGAGATCGAGGCCGCGGTAGAGCCAAGGCAGGGTTACCCCGTAGCGGAAAGCGAGACCGCGGATTTCCACCCTGCCCTTCGTTGCGCTTTCTCGCGACGGCACCAGGGAATGGGGCTCGGCGGGCGCGTTCATGATGTCGCCCAGGCGCTTCACGGCAATGGCGGCCTGCTGGGATTCCTGCCACAGGCCCACCAGCCGCAGCAGGGGCTGCGACATGCGGCTCGCAAACATCTGGAAAGCGACCAGCATGCCGATGGTGAAGCCGTCGTTTCGCATCACCAGCCACGCCCCGGCGCAGAGAATGGCCAGGGTCTGGAGCTGCTCCAGGCTGTTGGCGGCCACGTTGTAGGTGTTGGAAAGCTGTCGGGCGTTGAAGCCCGCGTGCAGGTAGCTCGCCAGGTAGTCCCCGAAGCGCTTGCGCAATTGGGGCTCCATCTGCAGCGACTTCACGGTTTCCATCCCCGAGACGTACTCGGTGAGGAACGCCTGGTTGCGGGCTCCCAGGAGGAACTGGTGGTTCAGCCGTTTGCGCAGGACCGGGACTACTCCGACGGAAAGCACCGCGATCGCCGCGAGCGCGGCAACCGAAATCAGCGACAGCAGCCAGCTGTAATAGAACATCACCGCGAGAAAAATCACGAGAAACGGCACGTCCAGGACCAATGTCACGGCGGCCCCGCTTACGAACTCGCGGATGGTTTCCACCCCGTGGACCCGGGCGATCAGGACGCCGGTGGGCCGCTGCTCGAAATAGCGCGCCGGCAGATGCAACAGGTGCCCGAAGACGCGGATTCCCAGCACCGCGTCGATGCGGTTTCCGGTGTGGAGCACCAGATATTGCCGGGTCCAGCTCATGGCGGCGGTGAAGGCCATGAACAGACCGAGCGCCGCGGCGATAACGATCAGGGTGCTGGTGGTCTGGTGCACCACCACCTTGTCGATGACCACCTGTGTGAACAGCGGGGTGGCGAGCCCCATGAGCTGAATTGCCAGGGACGCCAGCAGCACGTCGCGCCAGATTTTTTTGTGCCTGAGGAGTTCGGGGATGAACCAGCGGAAGCCGAAACGCGCCTCGCGGTCATCGACCGCGCCTGCATCGGCTGGCGCCTGGACCGCGGGGGCGGCGAGCACCGCACAGCCGGTAAAGAGATTCAGGAATTCCTTAATTTCGAGGGGTCTCGGGCCGTCTTCGGGTGTCGAAATAATGACATTTGTGTCGTCTTTTCCGACAACCAGCACCAGTCGCACATTGGACTCAGTCTCGGAATTTTCCCCGGAATGGGGAAATCGGTCCGCAGGCAGGAAACCGTCGGGAGCCGCCGCCGGACCATTTCGGGTTTTCCGGATTGCGGCGATCCATGGGGTGGGCGCCGGGAGAAACTGCTCGGGCTCAGCCTGTCTTAGCTCGCAGCGGAAGCCCAATTCCCGGGCCGCCTGGACCAGGGCGTGCAGATCGTGAGGGGGCGGGAAGCGCTGAAGCACCAGCCCGGGTTCGAACGGAACGCCATGAGCTCGGCATATATTCCCCAGCGCCCAGCGGAACTGGTCCACATTTAATTCGCCCTCGGGCTCATGGGTCCGATCCTGCCGCACCCGGTTGGCGGTCACGTTCTCCATCCCCTTTTCCTCCCGACTTCTCCGGCCTTCGGCCAAGCGCTTTTCAGCGATTTATTGAATGCTGTTATGCCGCCGCTGCGGCCAAATCTGACAGATTGATAGATTTTTTGATGTGCTTGGGTAGCCGCGGCCGAAATGACGTTACGTCAAAGCAAAAGTCATGCCGATGTAATTTCGGCCACCCAGGACGATGAAGCCCTGGCCGCGGATACCTAATCAAGGGCTTACGGGACGAGGCGGAGGAACAGAAATCGCGCGCTGTTACGCGACTGGAACACCGGATTTCAGATTTGTGCGGAATCCCGGATGCGGGGTGGCATGTTTCCCGTACCGAAAGGAACCGTAGGGCGCGAGCCATGCGCCCAGGATCAAAACGGTGCGCAGGGCGCACCCTACGCGGCAGCGCTCATCTCGGGTAGGGTGCATCCCACGCACCACTCACACGCCGAATTCGGCACATGCGGAGCGCACCCTACGCAGCAGCGCCTGACCCGGGTAGGGTGCGTCCCACGCACCGGTCAGACGCCCGGATGGGTGCGCAGCGCGCACCCTGGGGCGAAGGGGAAGGAATCAGCCGGCGATCTTGATGACGTTGCGGCCCTTGGCCTGGGCCTTGATCACCTTGTCGAGGATATCGGGCAGGTTGTTGAACTCGACGGTGTGGGCGATGCTGTGCAGGTGCCGGGGCTTGAGGTCGCCCACCAGGCGCTCCCAGATCCTGCGCCGCAGTGGCATGGCGGTGTAGCCCGAGTCGATGCCGAGCAGCCGCACCCCGCGCAGGATGAAGGGGAACACGGTGGTGTGCAACTCGCCGCTCGCCGCATTGCCGATGCTGGCGATGACGCCATTCTGCTGCATGGTGCGGGTGAGCCACGCCAGCGGCTCGCCGCCCAGGCTGTCCACGGCGCCCGCCCACAGCGGTTTCTCCAGGGGCCGCGTGCCCATTTCCAGCTTGTTGCGCGAGATCACTTCGGCAGCGCCAATCTTTTTCAGGAACTCGTGCTCCGAGTCCTTGCCGGTGATGGCCACCACGTGGTAGCCGCGCGCCGCCAGCATGTCGATCGCGAGCGACGCGACGCCTCCGGTGGCGCCGTTCACCACCACCTTGCCGGACGCGGGCGTGAGGTCGTTCTGCTCCATAATGTGGATGCCGAGCGCCGCGGTGTAGCCGGCGGTGCCGATGGCCATGGCGTCGAAGGGCGTCATGCCCTTCGGCAGCGGCACCACCCAGTCGGCGGGCACCCGCACGTATTCGGCGAATCCACCGTCGTGGGACACGCCCAGGTCGTAGCTGGTGCAGATGACCGGATCGCCTTCCCTGAAGCGCGAATCGCCGGACTTCGCCACGGTGCCCGCGACGTCGATGCCCCCCACGCAGGGGAAGCGCCGGATCACCTTGCCGGCGCCGGTGGCGGCGAGCGCGTCCTTGAAGTTGACGCTGGAGTACGCCGACCTGATGACGACTTCTCCGGCGTCGAGCTCGTCCACGCCCATTTCCACGAAACGGCTTCGGGTCTTGCCTTCCTCGTTGAAGATTCGATAGGCCTTGAATTTTTCCATGTTGGTTCGGGTTTGAGAGTGATTGGTCGGTTAACGATTTCGCTCTGCCGCGGCGTTTCCTGAACTGATCCCGGGCGCATAGGCCGCGTCCCACGCACCACGGCGGTGGGCCGGTGCGCAGGGCGCACCCTACGAAAGAACTGCGGCCCGCGCGTAGGGTGCGTCCCACGCACCATTCACACGCCGGATTCGGTGCGCAGGACGCACCCTACGACCCCATCGTTAGCTCAGGTGCGCGAGCGACAGGTAGGCCCGGGTCTGCATTTCCTGCAGCCGGCTCACCGTGCGGGCGAACTCCTGGCTGTTGAGGCCCTCAGTGTAAAGGTTTTCCGGGGAAACTTCAGCCGACGCCAGGAGCTTCACCTTGTGGTCGTAGAGGATGTCCACCAGCCAGGTGAAGCGGCGCGCTTCGGAAGCCTGGGCCGCGCTCATGCGCGGAATGCCCGAGAGAAGCAGGGTGTGGAAGCTGCGCGCCAGCTCCAGGTAATCGTTCTGGGACCGTGGGCCCCCGCACAGGGTGTCGAAGCCGAACCACGCCACCCCGGGGCCGCAGCGCCGGGCGCAAAGCTCCCGCTCGTTGACCCGCAGCCGGGCGGAGACGTCGGCGCCCTCGGCGATTTCCTCGAAGGCTTCCGCCAGCTGGCGCTCGGCACGCTCGTCCAGCGGAAAATGGTAGGCCGCGAACTTCTCCAGGCTGCGCAGCCGGTAGTCCACGCCGCCGTCCACGTTGACGATCTCCAGGCTGTGCCTGATGAGGTCCACCGCCGGCAGGAAGCGCTCGCGCTGGAGCCCGTTGGGATAGAGACCCTCGGGGCGGTAGTTGGAGGTCATGCAGAACACCACGCGCCGAGCCACCAGCTCCTCCAGCAGCCGCCCCAGGATCATGGCGTCGGCGATGTCGGAGACGTGGAACTCGTCGAAGCAGATGAGACGGTGCTTGCGGGAAAGCGCCTTCGCCACGCTCACCAGCGGATCGGCCTCGCCGCGGTGATGCTCGAGCTGGCGGTGCACCTCGCGCATGAAGGGATGGAAATGGACGCGCGTCTTCCGCACCACCGGCACGCAGGTATAGAAGGCGTCCATCAGGAAGCTCTTGCCGCGCCCCACCCCGCCCCAGAAATAGACGCCGGTGGGCAGCGGCGGATGCACCAGCAGCCGCTCGATGCGGGTCTTGCGCCGGGCCTTGTAGGCGATGAACTGGTCGTAGAGGCGCTGCAGCCGCGCAAGCGCGGCTTCCTGGGAGGTATCGGGCAGGAACCCGCGGGCGCGGGCCACCTTGCGGTAGAACTCGGTGACGGTGAGCTTGACCGGCTCTCCCGGGGCGGGCAGCGGGTCTAGCGCGCGATCTCGCACATCAGATATGCAGCGTGCGCTTGTCCACCCCGAGCGCCGCCTCGTGCACCACTTCCCCCAGCGCCGGGTGGGCGTGGACGATGCGGGCGATGTCCTCGGCGCTGGCGGCGAATTCCATGGCCACCACCGCCTCGGCGATCATCTCCGAGACATAGGGGCCGATCATGTGCATGCCCAGGATACGGTCGGTCCCGGCGTCCGCCAGGATCTTCACGAAGCCCGCGGTCTCGCCCAGAGCCCGGGCCCGGCCGTTGGCGAGGAACGGGAACTGCCCCGCCTTGTACTGCACGCCCGCCGCCTTCAGTTCCTGCTCGGTCTTGCCGACCCAGGCGATTTCGGGGCTGGTGTAGATGATCCAGGGAACGGTGTCCAGGTTCACGTGCCCCGCCTGCCCGGCGATGATCTCGGCCACCATCACGCCCTCCTCCGAGGCCTTGTGGGCGAGCATCGGCCCGCGCACCACGTCGCCCACCGCGTAGACATTGCGCAGGTTGGTGCGGCAGTGGCCGTCGGCCTCGATGCGGCCCCGGTCGTCGATCCTGAGCCCCACCTTGTCGGCTCCCAGGCCCTGGGTATTGGCCTGGCGTCCCACCGCCACGATCAGCTTGTCCACTTCCAGCTTCTGGGCCAGGCCCTTGCCGTCGGTGTATTCGATGGTGAGAAATTTCTTGGTCGTTTTCACGCCGCCGATGTTGACCCCGGTGTGAATCGCGAGCCCCTGTTCCTTGGTGAACAGCCGCAGGGCTTCCTTCGCCACCTGCTGGTCGGCGGCCATCAGGAACTCGGGCAGCGCCTCCAGAATCGTCACTTCGGAACCGAGCCGCCGCCACACGCTGCCCATTTCCAGCCCGATTACGCCGGCGCCGATCACGCCCAGGCGCTTGGGAATCTCCTTGAGATCGAGTGCACCGGCGTTGTCGAGAATCAGCTCGTTGTCGACCGGCGCGAAGGGCAGGTTGCGGGGCACCGAGCCGGTGGCGACGATCACGTGCTTCGCGGTAATGGTCTCGGACTTGCCGCCGTCCTTCACCTCCAGCGTGTAGGCGTCGCCCGTGGACACGAAGCTGCCGCGGCCGTGCAGGTAGCTCACCTTGTTCTTTTTGAACAGCATGGTGATGCCGCCGGTGGACACGTCCACGATCTTGTCCTTGCGGGCGATCATCTTCGCGACGTCCATGCTCACGCCCTGCACCTTCACGCCGTGGTCGGCGAACTTGTGCAGCGCCCGCTCGTAGTTCTCCGAGGACTCCAGCAGCGCCTTGGAGGGAATGCAGCCCACGTTGAGGCAGGTGCCGCCGAGGCTGGGCTTGCCGGTCCTGGGGTTCTTCCACTCGTCGATGCACACGGTGGACAGGCCCAGCTGGCCGCAGCGGATCGCCGCCACGTAGCCGCCGGGGCCGGCGCCGATCACTGCCACGTCAAACGCTTTTGACATCGGAAATCCTCAAGTCGAAACCACAGAGGACACGGAGAACACAGAGTCGACCGCTTTTTTCTCTGTGAACTCTGTGCCCTCTGTGGCCAAAAGTTTTTCTTAGAGATCGAGTATCAACCGCGCGGGATCTTCCAGTGCGTCCTTCATGGCCACCAGCGACAGCACCGCTTCGCGGCCGTCGATGATGCGGTGGTCGTAGGACAGCGCCAGGTAGTTCATGGGCCGGACCACGATCTGGCCGTTTTCCACCACCGCGCGCTCCTTGGTGGCGTGGATGCCGAGGATCGCGCTCTGGGGCGGGTTGATGATGGGGGTGGAGAGCATGGAGCCGAACACCCCACCGTTGGAAATGGAGAAGGTGCCGCCGGTGAGCTCCTCGATGCCGAGCTTGCCGTCCTGGGCGCGCTTGCCGAAGTCGGCGATTTGCTTCTCGATGTCCGCGAACGACATCCGGTCGGCATTGCGCAGAATCGGCACCACCAGCCCGCGCGGGCTGCCCACCGCGATTCCGATGTCGTGGTAGCCGTGATAGACGATGTCGTTGCCGTCCACCGAGGCGTTGACGATGGGGAATTTCTTCAGCGCGTGCACCGCGGCCTTGACGAAGAAGGACATGAAACCGAGCTTCACGCCGTGCTCCTTTTCGAACCTGTCCTTGTACTTGTTGCGCAGCTCCATCACCGGGGCCATGTTGACCTCGTTGAAGGTGGTGAGGATGGCCGCGGTCTGCTGGGACTGCACCAGGCGCTCGGCGACCCGGGCCCGGAGCCGCGACATGGGCACCCGCTGCTCGGGACGGTCGCCCAGCACCGCCGGGATGCCGCCAGGCGCGGGCTGCGGCAGCGGCGCGCGGACTTCCGCGGCCGGCGCCTTCGCCGCCGCTGCTCCGGGGGCAGCGCCCAGAACGTCTTCCTTGGTGACCCGCCCGCCCCGCCCGGTGCCGGCGACGGCGGAGGTGTCGACGCCCTTTTCGGCGGCGATTTTCTTCGCCGCCGGCATCACCGGGGCGCCTGCCACCGCGGCAGCGGGAGCGGGAGCGGCGGCCACCGCCGCCGGCGGATTCGGGGAGGCCGCTGCCGGGGCCGCGCCCGCGTGCTTGGCCTCGGTGTCGATGGTGGCGATTATTTCGTTGGAGACCACCGTCCCGCCGTCGCCCTTGACGATCCGGGTAATGACCCCCGCTTCCGGCGCCGGCAGCTCCAGCACCACCTTGTCGGTTTCGATGTCGATGAGGTTCTCGTCGCGCTGGACGAATTCCCCTTCCTTCTTGTGCCACGAGAGCAGCGTGGCCTCCGCCACCGACTCCGACAGCACCGGGACTTTCACTTCGATCAGCATGGCTTCTCCGTTGGGTAGGGCGGGCTGTGCCCGCCGATCGCAACCGGCGGGCACAGCCCGCCTTACGTCGTCCGTTTCAGAACTTTTCCTTCTGCCGCGTCGGCACGTCGCCCAGGTTCTCCCGGAATGCCGCCTCCACCAGCTCCTTTTGCTGCTTGGCGTGGTCGGAGAGGTAGCCCACCGCCGGCGACGCCGAAGACGGCCGCAGCGCGTAGCCGATCTCCTGGTCGGGGCGCATGTGGCGCATGAGATAGTGCTGGATGCGGTGCCACGCGCCCTGGTTGCCCGGCTCCTCCTGGGCCCACAGCACCTCCTTCGCCTTCGGGTACTGGGCGAGGATCGCCTTGAAGTCCTCGTGGGGGAAGGGATAGGGCTGCTCGATGCGCACGATCGCCATGTCCCGGGTCTTGCGCGCCCGGCGCTCCGCCAGCAGATCGTAGTAGACCTTGCCGCTGCAGCAGATGATGCGTCGGACCTTCTTCGGATCCAGATCTTCCACCTCGTCGATTACGGTCTGGAACCTGCCCTTGGCGAGATCGTCCAGGCTCGACACCGACTCCTTGTGCCGCAGCATGCTCTTGGGGCTCATGATGATCAGGGGCTTCCTGTAGAAGCGGATCATCTGCCGGCGCAGCAGGTGAAACATCTGCGCGGGAGTGGAGGGCACCACTACCTGCATGTTGTAATCGGCGCACATTTGCAGGTAGCGCTCGAGACGCGCCGAGGAGTGCTCCGGCCCCTGCCCCTCGTAGCCATGGGGCAGCATCATCACCAGGCCGCAGACCCGGCCCCACTTGGCCTCCCCGGAAGAGATGAACTGGTCAATCACCCCCTGGGCGCCGTTCGCGAAATCGCCGCACTGGGCCTCCCACACCACCAGCTCGTTGGGCTGCGCCGTGGCGTAGCCGTACTCGAACCCCAGCACCGCCTCCTCCGACAGCACCGAGTCGATCACCACGAAGTCCGGCTGCTCCTCCTTGATGTGCTGCAACGGGATCCGGGCGCCGGCATCCCAGCGCTCCCGGTTCTGGTCGTGGAGCACCGCGTGCCGGTGGAAGAAAGTGCCGCGGCCGGCGTCCTGGCCCGAAAGCCGCACCCCGTAGCCGTCGTGAAGCAGCGCCGCGTACGCCAAGTTTTCCGCCATGCCCCAGTCAAGCGCCAGCCTGCCGTCGCCCATCGCCTTGCGGTCGGCGATGATCTTCTCGACCCGCGGATGCAGCTTGAAGTTATCGGGAACCTCGGTGAGCTTCGCCGCCAGTTCCTTCAGCTTCTTCATGGGCACCGCGGTCTCGACCGGCTCCGTCCATTTGCGGTTGAGGTAGGGCTTCCAGTCGATCGCCAGCGGCATCGTGTAGTTGGAAAGAATCGTCTTGTTGGTATGCTGCCCCGCATCCAGCGCCGCACGGTAGAGCTTGGCCATCTCCTCGCCCTCGCCCGGCGTGATGACGCCTTCCTTCTCCAGCCGCTCGGCGTAGAGGCGCCGGGTGCCGGGATGCTTGTTGATGATCTTGTACATGAGCGGCTGGGTGACCATCGGCTCGTCCTGCTCGTTGTGGCCGAGCTTGCGGAAGCACACCATGTCGATCACCACGTCCTTCTTGTACTGCATGCGGAAGTCGAGCGCGATCTCGGTGACCAGCACCACCGCCTCGGGATCGTCGCCGTTGACGTGGAAGATCGGCGCCTCCACCATCTTCGCCACGTCGGTGCAATAGATGGTGCCGCGGGTGTCGCGGGGGTCCGAGGTGGTGAAGCCGATCTGATTGTTGATGACGATGTGTACCGTGCCGCCGGTGCCGTAGCCCCGGGTCTGGGACAGGTTCAGCGTCTCCATCACCACGCCCTGGCCGGCAAACGCGGCGTCGCCGTGGATCAGGACCGGCAGTACCTCCTCGCCCTTCTTGTCGCCGCGGCGGTGCTGGCGCGAGCGCACCGAGCCCTCCACCACCGGGTTGACGATTTCCAGGTGTGAGGGGTTGAAGGCGAGCGTCAGGTGCATCGGGCCGCCCGGCGTGGAGACGTCGCTGGAGAACCCCTGGTGGTACTTCACATCGCCGGAAATCAGGTTTTCGTCGTGCTTGCCCTCGAACTCGGAGAACAGGTCCTTGGGCATCTTGCCCAGCGTGTTCACCAGCACGTTGAGCCGGCTGCGATGCGCCATGCCGATCACGGTTTCCTTGACGCCCTGGGCGCCGGAGCGCTGCAGCAGGACGTCGAGCAGCGGGATCAGGCTCTCGCCGCCCTCGCCCGAGAACCGTTTCTGGCCCACGTAGCGGGTGTGCAGGTATTTCTCCAGTCCTTCCGCCGCCGTCACCCGCTCCAGGATGTGGCGTTTCCGGTCCTGCGAGTAGTTGGGCTTGCCGCGGATTCCCTCCAGGCGCGACTGGATCCAGCGCTTCTGGCCGGTGTCGGTGATGTTCATGTATTCGATGCCGACGGTGCCGCAGTAGGTGTCCCTGACCGCCTGGATGATTTCCCTGAGCGGCGCCTGCTCGGGGCCCACCAGCGAGCCGCAGTTGAACACCGTGTCCATGTCGGCATCGGTAAACCCGTAATGGGCCGGGTCCAGCTCGGCGACGTGGGGCTTCTCCCAGCGCTTGAGCGGGTCCAGGTCGGCATGGCGCGTGCCCAGGAAGCGGTAGGCGTTGATGAACTGCAGCACCAGGACCTGCTTCTTCTCCACCGCGGCCACCACCGCCTCGGCCACGTGGCCGTTGCCGCCGCGCCTGGCCAGCTCCGCGAAATACTGCAGCACCGGGCCGTGGGCCACGTCGCGCGCCGCGGCGCCGGGCAGCTTGACGAGCTCGTCGAAGTAGCCGCGCCATTCCGGCGTGACCTTCGAGGGATCGCTCAGGTAAAGCTCATACAAGTCCTCGATGAAGGACGCGTTGCTTCCGTAGAGGTAGGAGTTCTCGAACATCTGGCGCATCATGGTCTGGGTCCTCCGTTATTTGCGCTTCGCCATCGGGGCCACGTCCCGCCTGTCGGAGCCGGTGTTTCTGCTCGGCGTCGGCCCGCATCTCTTGCCACTGGGCGAGCCACCCGGAGGTCCGCGGAATCGCGAACAGGACCGGGAACATCGCGACGGGGAAGCCCATGGCCTGGTAGATGAGGCCCGAGTAAAAGTCCACGTTGGGGTAGAGCTTCTTGGAGATGAAATAATCGTCTTCCAGCGCGATTTTCTCGAGCTCGACCGCCAGCTTGAACAGCCGGTCGTCCTTCAGGCCCAGCTCGTTCAGCACCCCGTGGCAGGTCTCGCGCATGAGCTTGGCGCGCGGATCGAAGTTCTTGTATACCCGGTGCCCGAAGCCCATCAGCTTGAAGGAATCATCCTTGTCCTTGGCGCGCTTGATGTACTGCCCGATGCGCGACACGTCGCCGATTTCCTCCAGCATTTTGAGGCAGGCCTCGTTGGCGCCGCCGTGGGCCGGGCCCCACAGGCAGGCGATCCCGGCCGAGATGCAGGCGAAGGGGTTGGCGCCGGAGGAACCGGCGAGGCGCACCGTGGAGGTGGAGGCGTTCTGCTCATGGTCGGCGTGCAGGATCAGGATGCGGTCGAGCGCCCTCACCAGCACCGGATTCGGCCGGTATTCCTCGCACGGCGTGGCGAACATCATGTGCATGAAGTTTTCCACGTAGTTGAGGCTGTTGCGCGGATACATGAAGGGCTGGCCCTGGTTGTACTTGTAGGCCATGGCAGTAATGGTCGGCAGCTTGGCGATCAGCCGGAACGCCGACACTTCGCGATGGCGCGCATCCGAGATGTCCATGGCCTCGTGGTAGAACGCCGAGAGCGCGCCCACCACCCCTACCATCACCGCCATGGGGTGAGCGTCGCGGCGGAACCCGCTGTAGAAGCGCACCAGCTGCTCGTGCAGCATGGTGTGGCGCTTCACGGTGTCGTCGAATTGCTGTTTCTGCGGCGCGTTGGGAAGCTCTCCGTTGAGCAGCAGGTAGCAGACCTCGAGGAAGTCGCATTGCTGCGCCAGCTGCTCGATGGGGTAGCCGCGGTAGAGCAGCACGCCCTTGTCGCCGTCGATGTAGGTGATGGTCGAGCTGCAGCTCGCCGTGGACATGAATCCCGGATCGTAGGTGAACATTCCGGCCTTGCCGCCGAGGGCCCGGATGTCCACCACGTCGGGACCGACGCTGCCTGAGTAGATCGGCAGCTCGACCGGCGGATGGCCGTTGCTGAAGTTCAGAGTGGCGGTGCCTTTGCTCACCATGGAAGACTCCTTTGTCGACATTGGGTCAGATGCTTCGTCTGTTTCGTCCGCCGTCTAGCTGGCCCTGAGCTTCTCCAGCACCGGCTTCAGTCGGGTCTCGTTCAGATCCAGCTCGGCTCTCCCGGAGACCAGGTGCCACAGGTCCACGTCGGGGTAATCCAGCAGCTCCGCCAGGGCCCGGCGATCGGCCTCGCTCAGCCCCTCGTAGTGCGCATCCAGGAAGCGCATCAGCACGAGGTCCAGCTCCAGCAGCCCGCGCCGGCAGCGCCAGCGGATGCGCTCCAATTCTTTCATCGGTGCCTTACCCGGTCCTTACACCATGCGCTTGATCATCAGGTCCTTGATCTTGCCGATGGCCTGGGTGGGGTTGAGCCCCTTGGGGCACACGTCCACGCA
>JACPEG010000043.1 GCA_016183615.1 Betaproteobacteria bacterium | reverse complement strand
TGAACAACAAGATTCGTGTCATCCAGCGACGTGCATACGGACTGCGCGACGAAGAATACCTGCGGCTCAAGATTCTGACTTGCATGCTGCCCGTGCTCTAAAATGACCCATAATCACCCACTCGATTTCCCGAAGACCCAAATTATTGTCACTACCCACAGCCCCCACATGCTGAATCAAGAGGAGCCGGCTTCCAACATTCTCTTGGCTCGTGAAACGAAGCGCGGGAAAGCATTTCAAACCATACGCATTGATACGAGCGGAGAGAGTTGGATGGCTCCGTTCTCCGATCATCTGGGGATCGGATCCGAGGAATTCGCAAACCTCCGCCCCCTTTTTTCCGCTGACAAATCTAAGGTCCTGCTCGTTGAGGGGGCATCTGACCAGGAATACTTTCAATACTTGCAGGAGCATGCATTGCCTTGCGACAAGCTTGCTTCCGGCATTGAGGTGGTTCCCTACGGTGGGAAGGACACTCTCAAGAATACGTTGTTAGTTCAGTTTGTCCTGAGGAAGTTCGACAGAGTCTTTGTAACGTACGATATGGATGCTGAATCCGACGTCCGCGCTGCCCTTAATCGGGTTGGATTAAAGGAGCATTCAGACTATGCTGCGCTCGGAGTGGCCCAGGCCGGTAAGGACTGTATTGAAGGACTGTTGCCACAGCGAGTGCTCTCCGCAGTGAATGGAAGAGAAACAGACTTAGTGATGAAACTAGGCAGCAAAGACAACTCAGAACGGAAAAAGGCTAAGGACAGCCTGAAGAAGGAATATCTTAAGGAGTTCAAATCGAAAACGGATTACTCTAAAGATGAGTTGAAAGATCTCGGCAAGGTAGTTCGGTTGATCAACAGCAAGCTAAATGCCCAACGCGATTAAAGGGGCGGCAGGCTCGGTATTTTTCGTGCTCACCCTGCATGCCCCGCCGCCCTCGAGCCCACTTGGATAGTGTCCCGCTGCGTATCGTTCAGCGCGGGCACAATCGTATACCCCGTTTTTTTGGCGAAGATGACGGCAGCTACCTGGATTGGCTGACTGAGTGAGCGCTGGGACAGGCCGGGCCTCGAAGTTCACGCAGCGCAAGGAACTCTTGAGGGGCGAGGAGAATTCGATCTGTGAAAATAGACGACCCTACCCCGCTTCATGCTATCATGCGGCATGATTGTAATGCTGCATGAAGCAGGAGCCAGATATGCTCAAGATGGTCGGCAGTAGCGGACAGCTCTCCCTGGGCAAGAAGTACGCTGGAAAGTACTTTGAAATCGAGCGGTTAGAGGATGGCTCGCTGGTCTTGCGGCCGATGAAGGTCGTGCCCGAGTCGGAGGCGTGGCTGCATACGCCGGAGATGCGGGAGAAGCTCAAGCACGCAAAGGAATGGGCAGCCCGCCATCCCGCGGCTGAAACGGATCTCGACGCGTTTCTGAATAAGGTCAAGGACCGGCTTTGAGCCAGCGCGTCCGGCTTGACCTCAACGCGCCCCAGTTCCAGGCCGATTTCGTCGGCCTTGAGACGAACGATCTCAGGCAGGCGGCTAAGACGCTGCGGAAGCTGCTCGCGATGACCTGGGACCAGGTGTACCGGGATTCCGGGCTCAAATGGGAGGAACTCAAATCCGACAAGGGCGCCTACACCCTGCGCCTTTCCCAGAAATGCCGGGCTGTGGCGTTGCGGGAGGGCGACATCATGCGCCTTCTCGCGATTCATGCGGACCATGACGGCGCTTACGGGAAGAAGTGATTGGCACTTTCCCCTGCACCCGAATGGAGTTCGGAAATCAGAGTGCATGGCGGCGCGCATCCAACCGGATTTTCGCTTCCTGCCGTGCACTGCTCATCTGAAGGCTATTCCCCGCAAACACCAATGACGAGATAAGAACAAGAGATGCCAACACTGGACTGGATCGGCAAGGAAGCCGTCGTCAAACACCACAAGGAAGTTCCCTACCGCCTGCTGGAGCCGGTTCCTGAGCTTTCCTGCGGCGACGCGGCAAGCGGCCATCTCATCGTGCAGGGCGACAACCTGCACGCGCTCAAGGCGCTGCTGCCCCGCTATGCCGGGCAGGTGAAGTGCATCTACATCGATCCGCCGTACAACACCGGCAACGAAGGCTGGGCGTACAACGACAGCGTCAACAGCCCGGAAATCCGCAAGTGGTTGAGCGAGGTGGTGGGCAAGGAGGGAGAAGACCTGTCGCGCCACGACAAGTGGTTGTGCATGATGTATCCGCGCTTGGTCTTGCTGAAGCAGTTTTTGCGGGAAGATGGGACCATTTTTGTCTCCATAGACGACAATGAGGTGGCCTCGCTCCGAATGTTGATTGACGAGGTCTTTGGCCGACGGAACTTCGTAGCCTCTATTGCCTGGCAACGAAGAACCTCTCCTGACGCCAGATTAGGTTTAAGCCAAGCTCACGATCACATACTGGTTTCTGCCAAGAATGCAGAGCTGCTCAAATTTAATCCGGTGCCTTTGAGCCAGGAGCAATCCACGAACTTCAAGAACCCGGACAATGATTCAAGAGGGCCCTGGGTTTCGACAGACTTTACTGCTCAAGGCTGGCGACCGAATCAGATGTACGAAATTGTTACCCCCGGGGGCTCCAAGTATTCGCCTCCTCCAGGTCGGTGTTGGTCGAATATCGAGTCTGCCTATCGTTCCCTTGTCGATGAAGGAAGAATGTGGTTTGGCAGGGATGGAAAGGCGCGGCCCCGAGTTAAGACATATCTGTCCGAGACAAGTGGCGTTTCCGCATGGAGTTGGTGGACCAACGAGGACTGCGGACACAACCAGGAAGCGAAGAAAGAGATAAACGAAATTCTCGGCTTCGAGGTTCCGTTTGATACCCCGAAACCGACCCGCCTAATTCGACGCATTCTTCAGATCGCAACTAACAAGAATTCCTTGATCCTCGATTCCTTCGCCGGTTCCGGTACCACAGGGCATGCTGTGCTTAAGCAGAATGCCGAGGACGGAGGCAACCGCCGTTTCATTTTGGTGGAAATGGACAACAACATCGCCCGCAACGTCACCGCCGAGCGGGTGCGGCGGGTGTGCAGCGGTTACACCAATGCAAAAGGTGAGCAGATCGAAGGTCTCGGCGGCGACTTCCAGTTCTGCAAGCTCAGCGACGAACCGCTTTTCACTCCAGAAGGACAAATTCGTAAGGACGTGACTTTCCCTCAACTCGCGGAATTCGTCTGGTTCGCCGAAACCGGGACAGGCATTGCCGGTAAGCCCGAATCCCCGTTGCTTGGCATTCACGAAGGACGCGCGGTGTACTTGCTCTACAACGGCATTCTCAAGGACCGCTCCGCGAACGGCGGCAACGTGCTGACGGCCCCCGTGTACGACGCCTTGCCGTCCTACGATGGCCCCAAAGTGGTCTACGCCGCCGCATGCAGGCTCGGGGCCGCGCGCCTCGCCCGCGAGGGCATCGTGTTCAAGCAGACGCCCTACGCGCTGGAGGTTTAGATGAGCGTGAAGCCGAAAAAGACAAAGGTGGCCGCAAATTGTGACTACCTTCCGAGCGGGGAGAACGATGCGCTGATCGCCCGCCGCATCCTGTTTATTCGCGGCCAACGGGTGATGCTCGACGCCGACCTCGCGGAGCTTTACGGTGTGCCGACCAAACGCTTCAACGAGCAGGTCAGGCGCAACATCGCCCGGTTTCCCGAGGACTTTATGTTCCAGCTCACGATAGAGGAGCATGCCGCTTTAAGGTCGCAAATTGCGACTTTAAAGACGGGCCGCGGGCAGCACCGCAAGTATTTGCCCCACGCTTTCACCGAGCACGGCGCGATCATGGCCGCGGCTGTCCTGAATTCGCCGCGAGCCGTCGAGGTGAGTGTGTTCGTGGTGCGAGCTTTCGTGCAGTTGCGCGAGATGCTGGCCACGCACAAGGAACTGGCGGCCAAGCTGGAGGAACTGGAGCGCAAGGTTTCCAGCCACGGCCAGGCCATCGCCGATCTGATCAATGCTATCCGGCAGTTGATGCGCGCACCGGAGTCTTCCGGCCGCTCCATCGGTTTCACCGCCGATCTCGGCAAGAAGCGGGGAGGATGAGGGGATGGCCGGCTTTTCTCCCAAGGTTTATCAGCAACAGGTGCTGGAAAGCGTGGAAGCCTATTTCCGGGCCTGCCATGAATTGCCCAGCCCGGGCGTCGCTTTCAATGCGGTAACGGAACGCTTATGGGGCAAGAACGTTGCGTATAACCCGATCGCCGACTTCCCGAAGGACATGCCCTATTTCTGTCTGCGGGTACCCACCGGGGGCGGAAAAACCTGGCTTGCCGCGAAAAGCCTTCAGCTCGTGAATACACACCTCCTGCGCTGCGAGCACAGCATGATCCTGTGGCTGGTGCCTTCCAAGGCGATCCGCGAGCAGACGCTTCGGGCGCTCCGGGACCGCGAGCACCCCTACGCCGCCGCATTGCGGGAGGCGGGGCCGGTAACGGTGCTGGATCTGGAGGAGGCCAAGAACGTCACCCGCGCCACGCTGGAGACTTCCACCGCGGTGATCGTTTCCACCGTTCAGGCGTTCCGGCGCGAGGACACCGAGGGCCTGAAGGTTTACGAGTCCAGCGGCGCCCTCATGCATCACTTCGATCAGCTCACGCCCGAGCAGCGCTCCGGGTTGTTGGCGGACGCCGAAACCACCCCTTATTCGCTCGCCAACGTGCTGCGGCTGCGCCGGCCGTTCCTCGTGGTGGACGAGGCCCACAACAACCGCACTCCGCTCTCCTTCAAGACCTTCGCCGAGTTCCGGCCGAGCGGCATCATGGAACTGACCGCCACTCCGGATACGAAAGAGACCCCCAGTAACGTGTTGCATAGCGTCTCCGCCGCGGAACTGAAGGCGGAGGAGATGATCAAGCTGCCGATCGTGCTGGAGACGGAGCCCAACTGGCAGCAGTGCCTCGCCGATGCTATTGCCCGGCGGGGTGAGTTGCAGACGCTCGCGGACGCGGAGCGTCGCAACGGGAACGGCTATCTGCGGCCGGTGGTGCTGATTCAGGCGGAGAAGCGCCGGCAAGGCGTGGAAACCCTGGATGTGGAACGGGTGCGGAAGGAGCTTGGCGAAAACCACCGTATTCCAGTTGAGGAAATCGTGGTCGCGACGGGCGAGGAAAAGGGCCTGGAAAAGCTCAACGCGGACTATCCGCGCGGCATCGCCGACGAGAAATGTCCGGTGAGATTCGTAATCACCCAGCAAGCCCTCGCCGAGGGCTGGGACTGCCCCTTCGCCTATATTCTGGTGAGCATGGCGGAACTTCACTCCGCCACGGCGGTGGAGCAGCTCCTCGGGAGGGTGCTGCGGCAACCGGAAGCGAAACATCGCGAGGCGCGCGCCCTCAATCAGTCCTATGCCTTCGTGGTGTCGGAGGACTTCGGCGCCACGGCGCGGTCGTTGCGCGACCGGCTCGTGGAGGGCGCGGGCTTCGAGCGGCGGGAGGTCGCCGAATTCGTCGCGGCGGCCAAGGCCGAGCAACTGCCCTTCGATCTGGAGGGCCATCCCGGACGGATCGTGATTCATCCGGTGGTGGTGCCGCTGCCGGAAAAGCCTGATCTCAAGCGCGTGCCCAAGCCGGTGCGCGAAAAGCTTACCTGGGACGATAAGGCGCAGACCCTGACCATTGCGCATCCACTCAACCCGGAAGAGGAAGAAGCAGTCAAGCAAGCGGTCAGCGGTGAGGCGGCGCGGCAGGCGATCCAGCAGGCGGCAGAGGCCAGCCGTACCCAGGCCATCGAGTTTTTCCAGACCCCGGCCGAACAGGGAATGCGGTTTGCCGTACCGCAGATGGCACTGCGGATTCAAGGCAAACTCGCCCTGTTCGACGATCCGGAAGTGCTGGACTATCCCTGGGATCTGTCCCTATACGACGCGACGTCTTCTGCGGACGAAATGGCCGCCCTGAACGCAGCGCTCAAGGTTTCGGAGGGCGGCGAGATCGATGTGGACGAGGCGACCGGCAAAGTCACGACGCGGTTCATCGCCGACCTGCAACGGGACCTGGGCTTTGCGTACCGCCCCGAGCACTGGGACGAGGTGAAGCTGGCTGCCTGGCTGTGCCGCAATCTTCCCGAGCAATCCGTGACGCATGCCAGCAAGCAGGCGTTCGTGGTGAAATGGCTGAAAGACCTTCTGGTGCAGCCGGGATGCGATCTTGGCCGAGCGAACAGGCAGAAGTTCCTGATTCGCAATCTGCTGGAAGCACGCATCCGCAATCTGCGGCTCGCGGCGGTGAAGCAGGCCTATCAGCAAACCCTGTTCGGCGATGACCGCGCCTCGCGCGTGGCCGTGGACGAGACCTACCGCTTCGAGTTCCACCCGCAGGCGTACGCCCCGAGCCGGGACTATGACCCGCGCGTGGGCGGCTACCTCTTTCGAAAGCATTATTACGGGCGGATCGGAGACTTCGACAGCCAGGAGGAATTCGAATGCGCGGTCTGGCTGGACACCCAGGCGCAAAGGGGGCGAATTGACTACTGGGTGCGGAACCTGGTGCGCAAGGAGGGGTGCTCGTTTTTCCTGCAGAAGGCGGACGGGCGGTTCTACCCGGATTTTCTTTGCCGCCTGCCCAGCGGCGTTGTTCTGGCCGTGGAGTACAAGGGCGCCGACCGCTGGAAAGATGCCGAGGACGATCGCCTCATCGGCGGACTGTGGGCGGAGTTATCCGATGCGCGCTGCCGGTTCGTGATGGTTACCGAAAAGAAGTGGGAGTTGATTGATGCGAAGCTGTGATGGAGAGTAGCAGGACGGTAAACCGATGCAATTACCGCCATCTCGGCGGGCGCGAGGAAACCTATCGCTTCGTCAGCCTGGAGAAGCTGTTTGACGACTTTCTGGCCGACGTGGCCGCGAGGAGGCGAAGATGAGAACCATGACGATCCGGATCGAGCGCGACGAGCGGACCGCGCAGGCCCGCATGAAGGCGGGTTTTGTTCGCGCCTCGAAGAGTGGAAAGTACCAGGGCGAGCACCGCAGCTTCGAGTCGCCGGCGGCGCTGTTCCGTGTCCTGACGCCCGCGCGCTGGACCCTGATCGAGCGGCTGCAGGCGCTTGGCCCCTCGACGCTGCGCGGGCTCGCCCGCGAGATCGATCGTGATGTGAAAGCTGTGCACCGCGACGTCGCTGCCCTGCGCGCGGAAGGGTTCATCGAGCGCGACGCCGAGGGCAGGCTGCTGGTGCCGTTCGCGCGCATCCACGCCGAGTTCGATCTCGCCGGCGTGCAGGCCGCAGTCTGACGGAAAGGCGATCGATTCCATCGTCGGCTCCGACGACCAGGCGGCCCAGGCCTGGCTCGGGAACCCCATTAATGTGCCTTGCGATGCTTGACGTATGTAATGTGGTGTATTACATTATCGTTGTAATGACAGGCATTACAGCGCACACGTGATACGCAGCTTCCGGCATAGGGGGCTGCAACGGTTTTTTACGACCAGTGACCGGCGCGGCATCGACTCGCGGCAGGCGGACCGCATTCGGCGCATTCTTGACCGGCTCGATGCAGTGGCGCGGCCCGAGGATATGAACCTGCCGGGCTACGGCTTTCATGGGCTCAAGGGTGACCGAAAGGGGACCTACGCAGTGTCCGTCTCCGGCAACTTGCGTATCACGTTTCGTTTTGAGGATGGTGACGCAGTTGACGTGAACCTGGAGGACTACCACTGATGAAGACCCTGCGCGACCCCAAGCGCAAGCCCACCCACCCGGGGGAAATCCTGCGCGAGGACGTGCTGCCGGCGCTCAACATGACGCAGGCGGAATTTGCCAGACGTCTTGGCGTAAGCCGGCTGTCCGTTTCGGAATTGCTGCTGGAGAAGCGGGCTCTTTCGCCGGACATGGCGATTCGGGTGGCCCGCCTGACGAACACGACGCCCGAGAGCTGGCTGCGGATGCAGGAAGCGCTGGACCTCTGGGAGTTGCAGCGGGACCCGAAGCGCTACCGGGATATCGAGCCCGTGGCGGCGTAGCAGCGCTGCAAGGTGCGCGCAGAAGGATTCATCGAGCGCGACGCCGAGGGCCGGCTGCTGGTGCCATTCGCCCGCATCCACGCCGAGTTCGATCTCGCCGGCGTGCAGGCCGCGGCCTGGAGGAAAGAAATTCGATTCCGGTAGCCGGCATGGTCTACGTCTTTTCCACGCCGGACCAACTGATGGCCGACTTCAGTGCCGATATTGCGAGGTGGAACCATGAACACGGTCGTTCTTGAGGTGCGCTCTCTCACCGAGACGCTGGCCGATGCGGCGCGGGCGATGAAGACGGGCCGCGCCGAGCGCGAGGCGCGTATTGCCTTTGCCACGCCCGAGCTGCTGTGGCAGGTGCTCACGGCCAAACGGTGGGAGCTGCTGAAGGCGCTGTGTGGCGTGGGGCCGGTGTCAATCCGCGAGGCGGCGCGGCGCGTGGGGCGGGACGTGAAGGCCGTGCATGGCGATGTGACGGCGCTGCTAAACGCCGGTGTGCTCCGTCGCACCGCCGACGGCCGTGTCGAATTCCCGTTCCAGGCGGTGAAGGTCGAGTTCGAGTTGCAGGCGGCGTAGCGTAGTAATGTAAAAGCAAAAGGGGCCAAGAAAAGCAAAAGGGGCCAGGCTGGCCCCTTTACCGACGGCTTCGCCGAACTGCCGGAACGGGCAGAGGCAGCGGAGTGAGTGGAGCGGGCCTTTCTGCGCTTGCCCATTTGCCACATGAATGCCGCCCTTCCGCTCGCCGAGGAGCCTGCAATGTGGCCCTGCCGAAGATACAGATACATCTTAATGTGTCCTTGACAAAAGGACACCTATCGGCCATCTTCGCGCCATGACGCTGAACCCGGTTCTGGCCGAGAAGCTGAGCGCCGCCTTGGCGCCGACGCCGCCGTTCGCGCTCACCCGGCGCGACGCCAGGCTGCCCGCGGTGCCCGGCAAGGTACACGCGGTGATCGGGATGCGCCGCGCGGGCAAGACCACCTTCCTGCGTCAGTTGCTGGAGGAGCGCCGGGCGGTGCTGCCTGCCGAGCGTGCGCTTTATCTCAGCTTCGACGATGATCGGCTGGCCGGCCTCGAGAGGGATCAACTGGGGTTCCTGCTCGAAGAGTACTACCGGCGTTACCCGTCTTTGCGCGGGCGCGAGACGGTGCACTGCTACTTGGACGAAATCCAGCTCGTGCCGGGCTGGGAGCGCTTCGTGCGCCGGGTGCTGGACTCCGAGAAGGTCGAGATCGCCGTCTCCGGATCCTCGGCGCGGATGCTCTCGCGCGAGGTCCATACCTCGCTGCGCGGTCGCGGGATGGCGACCGTTATCCGGCCCTTCAGCTTCCGCGAGTTCCTGCGCCACCGCGGCGAGGAGCCGACGAAGGGGCCCCGGCAATGGAGGCCGGCAGAACGATCGCTGGTGGAGAAACGCTTCCGCGAGTTCCTCGTCGAAGGCGGATTTCCCGAAGCGCAGGGACTGCCGCCGGCGCTGCGGATCGAGCTGTTGCAAGGCTACGTGGATGGCGTGCTGTTCCGCGACGTCGTGGAGCGCTACGGGGTGTCGCAGGTGGCCGCGCTGCGCTGGCTGGTGCGGCAGTGCCTGCGCAATCCGGCCGGGAGCTTCAGCGCCCACCGGCTGCACCAGGACCTGAAGGCCCAGGGGCACGGCGTGGCAAAGGATGCAGTGCACGCCATGCTCGGCCATCTGCTGGATGCCTTCCTGCTCGGCACCGTGCCTCTCGCCACCGATTCGGAGCGCAGGCGCAACTCGAACCCGCGCAAGCTCTATCCCGCCGATCCGGGGCTCATCAAGGCCTTCGACGCGAGCGGCCGCGCGAACGCGGGCCGGGCGCTGGAAACGGTCGTGCTGAACGAGCTCGAGCGGCGCAAGGCCGAGGTTGGATACGTGAAGACGGACGACGGGCTGGAGGTGGATTTCCTCGCCCGCCATCTGGCCGCCGGAGAGGAGTTGATCCAGGTCTGCGCGGACCTGTCGGCCCCGGAGACGCTGTCGCGCGAGCTGCGCGCTTTGATGGCGGCGGCGAAGGAACATCCGCGCGCGGCACGGCGGCTGCTGGTGCTCGACCGTGACGCGCTCGCGCGGGTGAGCGCTCCGGCGGTCAAGGTGCAACCCGCCTACGAGTGGCTGCTCACGCCACCGGGCGAGGACTGAACGCGGATCGACGAGACGCTGCGGCCGGTTTTGGCGCCGCATCGGGAATTGACCTCCGCCCGGCATTCCCATAAACTGGTCTGACACTGGTCTAATCTAATTCCCAGAGGTGCGCACCATGTCCGAAGTCGGCGCCTATGAGGCCAAGACCCATCTTCCCAAGCTCCTGGAGCGGGTGGAAAAAGGCGAGCGGATCGTTATTACCAGGCACGGCCGGCCGGTGGCCGAGCTGGTGCCGATCAGAAAGCACGATCCGGCCGCCATCCGCCGGGCCATCGAGGACCTCAAAGCCTTCGCCGCGACCCATTCGCTCAAGGGTCTGAAATTGAAGGATCTCATCGAGGCGGGACGTCGTTGAGCAGCCTCGTCGTCGATACCTCGGTGTCGATGGCATGGTGCTTCAGGGAGGAACTCGATGCCTACGCGCTCGGCGTCCTCGATGTCCTTGGTGCAGGCCAGGCGCTGGTGCCCCAGTTGTGGCCCATCGAGACGGCAAACGTGCTGGCGCTCGCTGAACGCAACCGCCGGCTCACGGCGAAGGACCTGGAGCGATACCTCGACCTGCTTGCGGCGCTGCCGATCGCCATCGACTCGCAAACCGCGGACCGAGCGACCACGGCCATACTGGGCGTGGCCCGCCGCTTCGGACTGACAGCCTACGATGCGGCCTACCTGGAACTTGCGCTACGCGAGAGCCTGCCGCTCGCCAGTCGTGATAAGGCGCTTCTCGCGGCCTGCAGGAAGGCCGGGGTAGAGGTATTCCGGGTCCCGCGGCGAGCCTGAAGGAAAGGAAATCGATTCCGGTAGCCGGCATGGCCCATCGGGATGCCGGTAGCTGCCGGATCGGGTGGGCCCCTCCACCGGTATTTTGCCCGGCCTTTACAATCTCTTCGTCATTGTGTACATTAAAGTGTACATTCTGCGAGCAGCCCCATGACCCAGGTCAACGTTACCGAACTGCGCCAGCACCTGCCCGACTACCTCGAGCGGGTGAAAAAGGGCGAGGAGGTTCAGATCACCGTTCACGGCAAGGTGGTCGCGCGCCTGATTCCCGAGGCCGAGCAGGCGGAAGCGGCCCGCAAATGGCTCATCGGCCTGCGGGGCAAATGCCGCATCGGCGACGTGATCAGCCCGAGCGGCGAAGCCTGGAACGCGGAGCGTGGTCGTTATTGATACCCACGCCCTGATCTGGGATGCGCTGGATCCGGCGCGTCTCAGCAGGCGCGCCAAGAAGCTCATCGAGGAAGGTTTCGCCACCTGCACACTCGCCTGCAGCGACATCTCGCTGTGGGAAATCGCCATGCTGATGGCCCGCAAGCGGCTTCACGTTCCCGCCGAACCCGCGACCTTTCTCAGCGCGTTGCTGAATGCAAGGGCGGTCAGGGTACTGCCCATCACGCCAGAGATCGCGGTGTTGTCGCAGCGTCAGGATATCCCCCGCGGGGACCCCGCCGACCGCATCATCTGCGCCACCGCCCTGCACCACGGCGCGAAACTCCTGAGCGCGGACAAGCAGCTCCGTGGCGTGCCTGAAGTCGAGATTGTCTGGTAGGACGCTCCGCGCTACCAGTACAGCGGAACCCGAATCGCTATCGGAATATCGAGCCGGTGGCGGCGTAGTCATGCTGTAGGGTGCTTCCTACACACCGGTCAACCGCCGGATTTGGTGCGTAGGACGCACCCTACCCACCCCCCGTGGGAGCGACCTTGCTCCCGAATGCCAACCTCCGACCGGTGCGTGGGACGCACCCTACGCGTCAAATAGTGCCTCGCACTACCAGTGCAGCGCCCGGAAGCGGGCGGTCTTCTGCTGCTGGTGGGCCTGCATGCGGGTCACCATGCTGTCGAGAACCTTCAGCGCGCTTTACCCTGGATCGTTGGCGATAACAGACCGAAGAGATATCTATCATTTTGATAGATTTGATTTGCCGCTGCGTATCAGGCTAAATAACAAGGCTTTAAAGCCCCCGTCCAACATCGGGGGTCGAATCGCCAGAGGAGCGAAGTACGAAATAACAAATGGCCTGGCCTTTCATTTTCGGTCTCCGCTCGCGCCTGCTGCTGCTCGTGGTGCTGGCGGTGGCGCCGGCGCTTGGCGTAATCGTGGATGACGGGCTCAGCCACCGGCGCGCGGCGGCGGAGGACGCCAAGCGCGACGCGATGCGGCTCGCCAAGCGTATCGAGGCAAGCCAGCGCCGGATGGTCGACCGCACCCGCCAGCTTCTCCTGATGCTCGCCGAACTGCCCCAGATCCACGATCCCGATCCCCGGCGCTGCAACGAGCTTCTGGCGAGGCTGCATAAGCAGAGCGGCTACTACGCCAACTTCGCCGCGATCGATCCCAAGGGAAACGTCTATTGCAGCGCGACCCCGTTTCGCGAGCCGGTTAACGCGGCCGACCGGTCCTATTTCCGCCGCACGCTGGAAACCCTCGATTTCGTGATGGGCGACTATAACGTCGGGCGGGTATCGAAGGTCCCGGTCCTCGTGTTCTCCTACCCCGTTCTGGATTCCGCGAGGCAGGTCAAGGCGGTCGTGATCGCCTCCTTGCCGCTGAGCTGGTTCGAAAAGCGGCTGGCCGAAACCCAGCTGCCGCCGGGGTCCGTGCTTGACATCGTTGATGAGACCCACACGGTCCTGGCCCGCTATCCCGGGATGGAGCATTGGGGAGGAAAAAACGTCGCGGGATCGCCGCTCGTCGAGGCAATCCGGGCCGCCAACGGGGAAGGCACGGCGGAAGTTCTCGGTCTGGACGGGGTCAAGCGTCTTTTCGCGTTCACCCGCCTCCAGGACCTGCCGGGAAACAAGCAGGTCTTCGTGAGCGTCGGCATCCCTTCCGAAGCGGCCTACGGAGAGTCCCAGCGCGAAGCCGTCCGCAACGTGGCGACCGTCCTCGTCGTGGCGTTGCTCGTTCTGGCCGGGGCATGGTGGGGCGGGGAAATGCTTGTCCTGCGGGGAATCCGGGCGCTCCAGGCCGCAGCGAACCGCCTGGCGAACGGAGACTTGCGCGCCCGGGCAGAGATTCCGCGAACCAACCGGGAGATCTTCGAGCTCGGGAACGCCTTCAATGGCATGGCCGCTTCGCTGGAGCGGCAGGTCGATCGGATTGCCCGGCTCAACCGCGTCTATGCAGTGCTCAGCGGCATCAACGTCGCGCTCCTTCGCATCCGCGATAAAGAGGAGCTTCTTCAGGAAGTGTGCCGCATCGCCGTCGAGGAGGGGCAGTTCCGGCTCGCCTGGGTGGGCCTGATCGACGCCCAGGCCCAGCAATTGCGCCCCGCCGCGGTTGCCGGGCCGGAAAAGGAATACGTTAACCACGTATTGGTTTCCGTTCGCGAAGGGGTCTCCGAGGCTTGCGGGCTCTGCGGAACAGCGCTCCGCGAAAATCGCCACATTGTGTCCAATGACATCGCAAACGACCCGCAGGCGGCGCCCTGGAAACTGTCGGCGCTGGCCCACGGATTGCGCTCCGCTGCGGCTTTCCCGCTCATCGTGGAAGAGCAGGTGATCGGGACAGTGAACCTTTATGCGGGTGAGGCGAACTTCTTTGATGACGAGGAGGTTCACGTCCTTCGGGAACTTGCGGCCGATACCTCGCTTGGCCTCGAATACATAGAAAAAGAGCGCCGCTTGCACGATCTCGCCTATTCGGACCCGCTCACCGGCCTTGCCAACCGCCGGGTTTTCGCCGATCGCCTCCGGCAAGCGGTGGCAAGGGCGCGGCATAGAGGGCAATGTGTGGCGGCGGCGATCGTGAAGATCCGGCGACTTCGGGAAATCAACGATACGCTCGGCCACTATGCGGGAGACGCCGTCCTGCGCGCGGTGGGGGAATATCTGTCGGGAGGGGTGCGCGACGGGGACACGGTTGCGCGCATGGCCAGTTCCGAGTTTGGCATCGTGCTGGCCGACATGTCGGCGCCCCGGCATGTCGAGGCGGTGGTGGACAAGATTCTCGCCGACTTTCCGCAGACGGTGCAAGTGGAAGAGGAAGAGGTTTTCATCACGGCGGGCCTCGGAGTAGCGGTTTTCCCGCAGGACGGGCCGGATGTCGACGTACTCATGAGAAGTGCGGAATCGGCGCTGGGGAATACCGATGCCGGTTCAGACCGCTCTGTTTCGTACTATTCGCCCGCTGTCGACGCGAAGGCCCGGCGGCGGCGCGCCATCGAGCGCGAACTCAGGCATGCCCTGGAGCGTAACGAATTTGCCTTGCACTTCCAGCCGGTTGTTGCAACCGAGGGCCGCGCCGTGATCGGTGTCGAGGCCCTGCTGCGATGGCACAACCCGGCGCTGCAAAGCCCCTCGCCAACCGAGTTCATACCGGTGTGCGAGGAAACCGGGCTGATTGTTCCCATCGGCGACTGGGTTCTCGGAACTGCCTGCCTGCAGGCGAAGGAGTGGCTCGCGGCGGGCTTCCAGAAGGTCAGGATATCCGTAAATGTTTCCGTAACGCAGCTTCGGCAAACGGATTTCGTTGAACGCGTCAAGCGGGCCCTGACTGCCGCCGGCTATGATCCCGCCACAGTCGCGCTCGGGATCGAGATTACCGAAAGCGAACTGATGCAGAACGTCGATATCGCCGTGGACAAGCTGAGGGCGTTGAGGGGAATCGGGCTGGCCATCTCCATTGACGACTTCGGCACGGGATACTCTTCGCTGAGCTACCTGAAACAGCTGCCCCTCGATGCCCTGAAAATCGACCGCAGCTTCATCAATGACATTGCGACCAACGCCGATTCATTCGCGGTGGTCAAAGGAATCATTGCGCTGGCCCACAGCCTGGGCCTGCAGGTCGTCGCGGAGGGCGTGGAAACGGAAGAGCAGCTGCAGTTTCTCAGCCTGTTGAAATGCGACGCGGTCCAGGGATATCTTTTCGGCAGGCCGATGCCCGTGGAGCGGGTGAGCGAACTGTTTGGCCAAAGCTCCCGGTCGTAACGAATCTCGACGCGTTTCTGGAAGGGTTACTGGGATCGGGCGGCCCGCCTGACGAACACGACGCCCGAGAGCTGGCTGCGGATGCCGGAAGCGCTGGACCTCCGGGAGTTGCAGCGGGATCCGAAGCGCTACCGGGATATCGCGTCCGTGGCGGCGTAGTCATGCTGTAGGGTGCGTCCCACGCACCGGTCAACCGCCGGATTTGGTGCGTAGGACGCACCCTACCCATCCCCCGTGGGGGCGAGCTTGCTCGCGAATGCCAGCCTCCGACCGGTGCGTGGGACGCACCCTACGTGCCGAAAAGTGCTATGCGCTACCAGTGCAGCGCCCGGAAGCGGGCGGTCTGCTGCTGCTGGTGGGCCTGCATGCGGGTCACCACGCTGTCCAGGACTTTCAGCGCGTCGAAGAGGTAGGGTCCCTTGTTCAGCATCACGCACTCGGCGCGGGGATCGGGCTTCGCCTGCTCAGCCGGGGGTGACGATGGAATCGGCGTCCTGCAGGTGGGAAACCTTGAGCTCCACCCCCAGGCCCTTCCACTCCTTCACCTCGTCCTTCAGCGCCGTAGCCGTGAGGGGATTGGCGTCGACCCAGGGTTCGGGGAGCTGAAGGCGGAAGCCGGAACTGGTGCGCTTCACCTGCATCGGGGGCAGCTCGGTGGCGCTGCGGCTGCGGTACATGAGGGCGGCGAGCCGCAGGGCCAGGGCGCCGGCCTGGTCCTTCGCCTCGGTGAGATGGCCCTGCATCTTGGCCAGCGAGCCGCGGTGGGCGAGGGCCAGCAGCGACAGCTGGGCCTGCTCCTTTTTTGAAAAGCCCGGCATATCGGCGTTCTTCAGGATGTAGGCCGTATGCTTGTGGTAGCCGCTGTGGGAAACCGAAATCCCCACTTCGTGCAGCAGCGCCGCCCAGGACAGGAGCTGAAGCTCCACTTCCTGGTCGCAATCCAGGCCCGCGAACAGCTGGTGGGCGAGCACCCGGGCCAGCGCCTCCACCCGCGCCGCCTGGGGCGCGACCACGTGGTAGCGCTCCATGAATTGCTTGACCGTCACCTCGCGCATGTCCTTGTGGTGGAAGCGCCCCAGCAGGTCGTAGAGCACGCCTTCCCTGAGGGCTCCCACGGCCGGGCCCATGCGCTCGATGCCGAGCTCCCGGAACGTCGCCTGCATGATGGCGAAGCCGCCGGCGAGAATCGGCGCCCGGTCGGGACGCAGCCCCAGCAGGTCGAGCTTCTTCGCTTCGCCCGCCTTGAGCAGGGTGTCGCGCAGGCGCTCCAGCCCGTCGCGGGTGATGCCGGAATCGGCGTAGCCGTTCATCTCGATGATGTCGGCCAGCGCCCGGGCGGTGCCGGAGGAGCCGAAGGCCTCGCCCCACTGGTCCGAGCCAAACTCGCCGGCGATCGCCTGCACTTCGGCGCGGGCCGCGAGTTCCGCCTGCTTCAGCGCCCCCTTGGTGATCCTGCCGTCGGGGAAGAATTTCAGGCTGTAGCTCACGCAGCCCATGTACAGGCTTTCCAGCTTCTGGGGCCGGAATCGGGTGCCGATGATAAATTCGGTGGAGCCGCCGCCGATGTCGATCACCAGCCGCTTTTCCTCCGAGGGCGGCAGCTCGTGGGCCACCCCCACGTAGATGAGCCGGGCCTCCTCCTTGCCGGCGATGATCTCGATCGGGAAACCCAGCGCCGCCTCGGCCTTCTTGAGAAACGAGGGCGCGTTCTTGGCGACCCGCAGGGTATTGGTGCCGACCGCCCGCACCGCGTGCGGCGGCAGCCCCCGCAGCCGCTCGCCGAATTTCTCCAGGGCCTCCAGGGCCCGGGCCTGGGCCGCCTCGTCGAGGCGCTTTTCCGGCGTGAGCCCGGCGGCGAGCCGCACCGGCTCGCGCAGGGAATCCAGGGGATAGAGCTGGTCGCCCACGACGCGGGCCACCTGCAGCCGGAAGCTGTTGGAGCCGAGATCGACTGCGGCGAGCGTGGAATATTCGGTCATGGTATCGAGGCGGGCGCCACCAGCGCCCTGCGGAACGCTAGGTTACGCCGGTTCCCCGGCCGGGAAAACCCCGGCCCGCGGAGTCGTAGCGGGGTGGAAAGGCCCGGGCGGGATCCGGGCGGAAAACGGCGAGCCGCGCGACCGGCTCACTGCGAGATCTCGCGCTCGATCTCCTCCACGGTGACGTGGCGCACGTCCTTGCCCTTCACCATGTACACCACGTACTCGGCCATGTTCTTGGCGTGGTCGCCGATGCGCTCCACCGCCTTGGCGATGAACAGGATCTCGATCGAGGTGGAGATGGTGCGCGGGTCCTCCATCATGAAGGTGATGAGCTGGCGCAGGATGGCGCGGAACTCCTCGTCCACCATATCGTCCTGCCGCACCACCTGGCCCGCGGCGCCCAGGTCGAGGCGGGCGAACGCGTCGAGGGACTTGCGCAGCATGTCGAGGGCGACCTCGGCCACGTGCTTGATCTCGCCGAAGCGGGGCGCGTGCAGCCGGTCGTTCTCGTAGATGAGCTTGGTCATCCGCGCGATCTTTTCCGCCTCGTCGCCGATGCGCTCCAGGTCGGTGATGGTCTTGATCACCGTCATGATCATCCGCAGGTCGATGGCGGCCGGCTGGCGGCGGGCGATGATGTGGGAGCACATCTCGTCGATTCCCACCTCCATGGCGTTCACCCGGTGGTCGTCGGCGATCACCTGGTCGATCAGGCGCATGTCGCCATGGGTGAGGCCCTCGATGGCGCGCTCGATCTGGTCCTCGACCATGCCGCCCATCTGCAGCACCCGGGAACGTACCGCTTCCAGGTCCGCGTCGAACTGCTTGGATGTGTGCTCGCTGGTGCCCATTGCCCCGCCTTCAGGAATTATAGCCCCAATATTCTGGATGCCGAGTGTGACAGTATTGTTGCGCCCCTCGTTCTGTCACCGCGAAGCCTGGCCGTAGGGCGCAACGGCAACGCCGGTTGCGCCGGTCAGGTCACAGGAAAGGAGTTCCGGCCCCACGGCCAACCTGCGCGCACTTGCGGGCCGGGACACTAGCGGGTAACAGTACGCACCCCGCCCGCGGTGCCCAGCAGCAGCACGTCCGCCGGACGCCGGGCGAACAGGCCGTTGGTCACCACGCCCGTGATCTGGTTGAGGGTGCCCTCCAGCTCCACCGGATTGAGGATCTTCAGGCCGTGGACGTCGAGGATGAGGTTGCCGTTGTCGGTCACGAACCCCTCCCGCAGCCGCGGCTGGCCCCCGAGCCGCACCAGCTCCCGGGCGACGTGCCCGCGGGCCATGGGAATCACCTCCACCGGCAGCGGGAACTTCCCGAGCACCCCCACCAGCTTCGACTCGTCGGCGATGCACACGAACTTCTTCGCGACCGCGGCCACGATCTTTTCCCGGGTGAGCGCCCCGCCGCCGCCCTTGATCATGGCGAGGTGCTCGGTGATCTCGTCGGCCCCGTCCACGTACACCGGCAGCTCGTCCACGGCATTGAGATCGAACACCGGGATGCCGAGCTTTTTCAGGCGCTCCGTGGTGGCCTGGGAGCTGGCCACCGCCCCCTCGATCCGGGCCTTGATCCGGCCCAGCCCCTCGATGAAGAAATTGGCGGTGGATCCGGTGCCGACGCCGATGACGGCGCCGTCCACCACGTGCCGGAGGGCGGCGCTCGCCACCGCCTGTTTCAGTTCGTCCTGGGTCATGTCGGGGATGGGTGGTTGCAAACAGGGGCCAAGCATAGCGGCAACGGGGGTTTTGCACAATTTTGAAATCCTGCTAGCCTTAGAACCTTCCGTTCGTCTCCACGCAGTATGAAAAACGACTATCTGGAAAAAATCCTCACCGCCCGGGTCTACGACGTGGCGCTGGAAAGCCCGCTGGAGCCGGCGCCCAATCTGTCGGAGCGCATCCACAACCGGCTGCTGCTCAAGCGCGAGGACATGCAGCCGGTGTTCTCCTTCAAGCTGCGGGGGGCCTACAACAAGATGGCGAACCTGCCCAGGGCGGCGCTCAAGCGCGGGGTGATCGCGGCCTCCGCCGGCAATCACGCCCAGGGGGTGGCGCTGTCGGCCCAGAAGCTCTCCTGCCGGGCCACCATCGTCATGCCGGTGACCACCCCGGCCATCAAGGTCCAGGCCGTGGAGGCCCGGGGCGCAGCGGTGGTGCTGCACGGGGATTCCTATGACGAGGCCTATGCCCGGGCCATCGAGCTGGCGGAAGGCGAGCGGCTCACCTTCGTCCATCCCTACGACGACCCGGAGGTGATCGCCGGGCAGGGCACCATCGGCATGGAAATCCTGCGCCAGCACACCCGGCCGATTCATGCCATTTTCGTCGCCATTGGCGGCGGGGGCCTGATTTCGGGGATCGCCGCCTATGTGAAGCGGCTGCGGCCCGAGATCAAGATGATCGGGGTGGAGCCGACCGACGCCGACGCCATGGCCCGGTCATTGAAGGCCGGCCACCGGGTGCGGCTTTCCCAGGTGGGGCTGTTCGCCGACGGGGTCGCGGTGAAGCAGGTGGGGGAGGAGACCTTCCGCCTGTGCAAGGAGCTGGTGGACGAGGTGGTGCTGGTGGACACCGATGCCACCTGCGCCGCCATCAAGGACGTGTTCGAGGACACCCGCTCGATCCTGGAGCCGGCGGGGGCGCTGGCGATTGCCGGCGCCAAGGCCTACGCGGAGCGGGAGAAGCTCCGCGACAAGACCCTGGTGGCGGTGGCCTCGGGGGCCAACATGAAC
Source organism: Betaproteobacteria bacterium (assembly GCA_016183615.1). Taxonomy (GTDB): domain Bacteria; phylum Pseudomonadota; class Gammaproteobacteria; order Burkholderiales; family UBA6910; genus JACPEG01. The sequence goes on along the minus strand of JACPEG010000043.1, from coordinate 42,501 downwards.
TTCGACCGGCTGCGCTTCGTGGCCGAGCAGGCGGAGGTGGGGGAGCGGCGGGAGGCGGTGCTGGCGGTGACGCTGCCGGAGCGGCCCGGCGCCTACAGGAAGTTCATCTCCCTCATCGGCAACCGCAACATCACCGAATTCAACTACCGCTACGCCGACGCGACAGAGGCCCATGTCTTCGTCGGCGTCCAGGTGCACAACCGGGGGGAATCCCTGAAGCTGGTGGAGTCCCTGAAGAAGCACGGCTATCCCACCTTCGATCTCACCGAGGACGAGCTGGCCAAGCTGCACCTGCGGCACCTGGTGGGCGGCCACGCGCCCCAGATCGACAACGAGGTGGTCTACCGCTTCGAGTTTCCGGAGCGCCCTGGGGCGCTGATGAACTTCCTGAACAGCATGCGCCACGACTGGAACATCTCGCTGTTCCACTACCGCAATCACGGCGCAGACTACGGGCGGGTGCTGGTGGGCATGCAGGTGCCGCCCCAGGACAAGGCCCAGTTCAAGGCCTTTCTCGACGATCTGGGCTACCGCTACTGGGAAGAGACGAAGAATCCGGCCTACAAGCTGTTCCTGGGGTAGGAGGGAATTCATTCGCGACCTGGGTCGGCGATGCCGGTAAGGTCGGGGATAAATCCCCTCCTACAACCCGCTTGTAGGAGCGAATTCATTCGCGACTCCTACCGGATCCATACCGTCTTCGCGTTCACGAACTCGCGGATCCCGTGGTAGGACAGCTCCCGGCCGAAGCCGGAGGCCTTGACGCCGCCGAAGGGCAGCCGCGGGTCCGATTTCACCATCCCGTTGATGAAGGTGCATCCGGCCTGGATCCGGGCCGCGAGCTGCTCGGCGCGCTCCGCGTTGTGGCTCCAGAGGGAGGAGCCGAGCCCGAAGTGGGAGTCGTTGGCGATCGCCAACGCGTCGTCTTCGTCCCGGGCCCGGATGATCAGGGCCACCGGCCCGAACAGCTCCTCGTGGTAGGCCCGGGTGCGCGGCGTCACCCGGTCGAGGATCGAAGCGCCATAGAACGCGCCTTCGCCGGCAAGCGGGGCGCAGCCCAGCACCGCCTTTGCCCCCTGGGCGATGGAGTCGGTCACCTGCCGGTGCAGCTCGTCCCTCAGATCGAGCCGCGCCATCGGTCCCAGGTCGGTTTTCTCGTCCCGGGGGTCTCCCGCCTTCAGGGCATCCGCTTTCTGCCGGAATTTTTCCAGGAACGCATCGGCGATTCCGGGCGTCAAAATGAAGCGCTTGGCGGCGATGCAGGACTGGCCGCAATTCTGGTACCGGGAGCGCACGCCCTGGGCCACGGCGAAGTCGAGGTCCGCGTCGTCGAGCACGATGAAGGCATCGGAGCCGCCCAGCTCCAGCACGCATTTCTTCAGATGCTGGCCGGCCGCCGCCGCCACTTTGCGCCCGGCGGGCTCCGAGCCGGTGAGGGTCACCGCGTGCACGTGGTGGCTGGCCACCGCATCGGCCACGTCGGAGGCTTCGATCAGGAGCGTGGTGAACAGATGTTCCGGAAAGCCCGCATCGCGAAACGCCTGCTCCATGGCCAGCGCGCACTGGGGCACGTTGGAGGCATGCTTCAGCGCGCAGGCGTTGCCCGCCATCAGGGCCGGCACCGCGAAACGGAACACCTGCCAGAACGGAAAATTCCACGGCATGATGCCGAGCACGGTGCCCAGCGGCGGGTAGGCGACGTAGCTTCTGCCGGCGTCGGTTTCGATGATTTCGGGGTCGAGGAAGGCCGCCGCGTGATCGGCATAGTATTCGCAGGCCAGCGCGCACTTCTCCACCTCGGAGCGGGCTTCCCGCTGGATTTTCCCCATCTCCAGGGTGACGAGGGCGCCGTAGTCGGCCACGCGGGTCCGCAGCAGCTCGGCCAGCCGGCGCATCGGGGCGGCGCGTTCGGCGACGCCGCACGCGGCCCAGCCGGCCTGGGCCACGCGGATTCTTTCCAGCGCGGAAGCCAGCTGGCGGCTGTCCCAGCTCACGAAGGTTTTCAACACGCGATTGGTGGCGGGGTTCAGGCTGACGTAGGGCATCGCGTGGTATCCTAGGCAGGGAAGTTGTTGTGATGCAGCAAAGGCTCCTCAAGAGAATTATAGACATCACCCGCGCGGCGCTCGCCGCGGGCCTGCTTACGGTCGCGACGGCCGCTCTTCCTTCCAGCCCGGACGACGATTTTCTCGCGGCCCGGGAGGCCTTCCGCGTGGGGGACGTGGCGCGGCTCGACAGCCAAGCCGGGCGCCTGCGCGGCCATGTGCTCGAGCCCTATCTCGCCTACTGGCAACTTCGGCTCAGGCTCGAAGACGCCGAGCCCGCCGCCGTGCGGGATTTTCTGCACAGCTACGCCGGCACGCTGCTCGCGGACCAGATGCGCGGCCAGTGGCTGAAGGTGCTGGGCAAGCAGGGCGCGTGGGAGCTCTTCAACGAGGAATATCCGGAGCTCTACCAGGAGGATCCGGAGCTCACCTGCTACGCGCTGCAGGCCCGGTTCTTCGGGCAGCAGGACGGGGAGGCCCTGTACGAGGTGCGCCGCCCGTGGTTCACCGGGCGCGAGGCCCCGGAGAGCTGCGGTCCGCTGTTCGACGCCCTGGTCTCGGGCGGCCTGGTCAATGACGAGGACGTGTGGGCGCGCATCCGGCTGGCCCTGGAGGCCGGCCAGGTTCAGGTCGCGAAACGCGCGAACCGCTACCTGCCCGACCGGCAGGCCCTGAGCGAGCGGCTGCTCGACGCCGTCTACGACAATCCCAGGCGCTACCTGGAAAAGCGCCGGCCTGACCTCGGGAGCCGCGCCGGGAAGGAGCTGGCCCTGTTCGCCCTGCAGCGGGTGGCGCGCAGCTCCACCGACCAGGCCCATCTGCTTTTCACCCGCATCAGGGACCAGCTTTCCGAGGCCGACCAGGGCTATTTCCTCGCGGGTCTCGCCTACCAGGCGGCGCGCCGCCATCAACCCGAAGCGGTGAAGTGGTACCAGGAGGCCGCGGCGCTCACGCCGCTCAGCGATGAGCAGCTGGCCTGGCGCGTGCGGACCGGGCTGCGGACGAAAAACTGGAACGAAGTCGCGGCGGCGGTGGACGCCATGTCGGAGCGGGAGCAGCGCGTTCCCGCCTGGCGTTACTGGAAGGCGCGGGCCCTGAGGGAACTGGGCCGCGCTGCGGAAGCGGACGCCCTGCTGGCGCCGCTTTCCACCGAGCATCACTTCTACGGCCAGCTCGCCGCCGAGGATCTCGGCCAGGCGACGAGCGTACCCGCCGCCGGCTACAAGCCGGGGCCGGGCGAGATCCGCGCCGTGCAGCAGCTCCCCGGGGTGCGGCGCGCGCTGGCGCTCTACCGGCTCGACTTGCGGACCGAGGGCACCCGGGAATGGGTCTGGGTCATTCGCGGATTCGACGACCGGCAGCTGCTGGCGGCCGCGGAAGTGGCGCGCCGCAACCAGTTATGGGACCGGGCCATCAATACCGCCGACAAGACCCTGCAGCTTCACGACTTCGGCCTGCGTTTTCTCGCGCCCTACCGGGAGGTCCTGCGGGACCAGGCGCGCGAGCTGGGGCTGGACGAAGCCTGGGTGTACGGCCTGATCCGGCAGGAGAGCCGCTTCGTGAGCGACGCCAAATCGAGCGCCGGGGCCCAGGGCCTGATGCAGCTCATGCCGGCGACCGCCCGCTGGGTCGCGCGCAAGCTCGGCATGCAGCGCTACCGCAAGTCGCTGGCGAGCCAGGTCGATGTGAACGTCGCGCTGGGGACCTGGTACCTCAAGCATGTGCTCACCTCTCTCGACAATCAGCCGGTCCTCGCCTCCGCGGCCTACAACGCCGGCCCGGTCCGGGCGCGCCAATGGCGGGCCGCGCGGCCGATGGAGGGGGCGATCTATGCCGAAACCATTCCTTTCAACGAAACCCGGGACTACGTGAAGAAGGTGATGAGCAACGCCACCTACTACGCCAGCGCCTTCGGCCAGCAGCTGGAATCCCTGACGGCGCGCATGGGCACCATCCTGCCGGGCGTGGCCGACGAGCCGGCCCTGGAGGAGGAGCGCTAGCTAGGCGCCCGGTCCACCACATCCCGATGGGGTAAAATAGCCGCCTGTCAGCAAAGAAGAATTCAGGGGAGCCCATGGACATCCAGAAAGTATGCGTCATCGGCGGCAGCGGATTCGTCGGCCGCCACGTGGTGCATCTGCTCGCGGCGGAGGGCCTCGACGTTTGGGTGCCGAGCCGCAACCGGGAGCGGGCCAAGCAGCTGCTGGTGCTGCCGACCGTGGACGTGATCCAGGCCGACGTCCACGATGACCGGGACCTGAACCGGGTGCTCTCCGGAATGCACGCGGTGATCAACCTGGTCGGCATTCTCCACCAGCTGCACCCCGGGGATTTCCGTAAAGCGCACGTGGAGTTGCCGCGGCGCATCGTGGCCGCCGCAAAGGCGAACGGCATCTCCCGCCTGGTTCACATGAGCGCGCTCAATGCCGATCCCGGCGGCCCCAGCGAGTACCTGCGCACCAAGGGCGAAGCGGAGAAGCTGGTGAGGGAGTCGGGACTGCAGTCCACGGTCTTCCGGCCGTCGGTCATCTTCGGCCGCGACGACAGCTTCCTCAACCTGTTCGCCGCGCTGGCGGCGCTGCTGCCGGTGCTGGTGCTGGCCTGTCCCAACGCCAGATTCCAGCCGGTGTTCGTGGAGGATGTGGCGCAGGCCTTCGCCCGCAGCCTTGCCGATCCGCAGACCTTTGGCGCGAGCTACGATCTGTGCGGGCCGAAGGCGTACACCCTGCGGGAGCTGGTGGAATACGTGTGCCGGTTGACCGGCCACGACCGCCCGATCATCGGGCTCGGCGACCAGATGTCCTACCTGCAGGCCCTGTTCATGGAAATGATGCCCATCAAGCTCATGACCCGGGACAACTACCGGTCGATGAAGGTGGACAACGTGTGTCACTGCGATTTCCCGGCAGTCTTCGGATTCCAGCCCGCCCCGATGGAGACGGTGGTGCCGCTGTACCTCGCCGAGGGTACGCCCCGGGCCCGCTACCGCTGGTTCCGCTACAAGGCGCGGCGCTGACGGGCGGGGCGCGGAAATTGATTCTCGTCATCGGCCTGCCGGCGCTTCAGGAATGGATCGCCGCCGCCCGGGCCGAGGCCGAGACCATTCCCGAGTTCGAGCGCTAGCGCCGGTCGCCGCCGGAGCGCACGCGGCGCACCCTGCGGCCGCGCCTCTGTGATTTAATCTGTCCCCATGAAAATCTATACCGTCGGCGGCGCAGTGCGCGATGAGCTGCTGGGGCTCAAGGTCCAGGACCACGACTACGTGGTGGTGGGCAGCACCCCGGAGGAGATGGTGCGCCTGGGCTTCCGCCCGGTGGGCAAGGACTTCCCGGTGTTCCTGCACCCGAAGACCGGCGAGGAATACGCGCTGGCCCGCACCGAGCGCAAGACCTCCCGCGGCTACAAGGGCTTCGAGGTGTACGCGTCCCCGGAAGTCACTCTCCAGGATGACCTGGCGCGGCGCGACCTCACCATCAACGCCATTGCCAAGGACGAGCACGGCAACATCATCGATCCCTTCGGCGGCGTGGCGGACCTGGAGGCGGGCATCCTGCGCCACGTGGGGCCGGCGTTCGTGGAGGACCCGGTACGAGTGCTCAGGGTCGCGCGCTTCGCGGCCCGCTTCGGCTTCCACATCGCCCCGGAGACGCAGAAGCTCATGAGCGAGATGGTGCACAACGGCGAGGTGGAGCACCTGGTGCCGGAGCGGGTGTGGCAGGAGCTTGCCCGCGGACTGCGGGAGAAGAAACCTTCCCGCATGTTCTATGCGCTGCGGGAGTGCGGGGCGCTGGCCCGGGTCCTGCCGGAGGTGGATGCCCTGTTCGGCGTGCCCCAGCCTCCCGAGCATCACCCGGAGATCGATACCGGACTGCACATCATGCTGGTGGTGGATCACGCGGCCTCGCGGGATTATTCTCTGCCGGTGCGCTTCGCGGCGCTCACCCATGACTTGGGCAAGGGCACGACGCCCCAGGCGGAGTGGCCCCATCACCACGGCCACGAGGCGAAGAGCGCGCACCTGGTGAAGGGCCTGTGCGAACGCATCCGGGCGCCGGTGGACTGCAAGGAGCTGGGCGTGCTCACGGCCCGCCTGCACGGGGACATTCACCGGGCACTGGAGCTGCGGCCCGGGACCCTGGTACGGCTGCTCGAGATGACCGACGCGTTCCGGCGTCCCGAACGCTTCGAGGAGTTTATTCGCGCCTGCGCCAGCGATTTTCACGGGCGACCCGGCTACGCCGAACGGTCCTATCCCCAGGCGGAGCGGCTGCGCCAGGCGCTTGCCGCGGCGAAGAGCGTGGACGCAGGGGCGCTGGCCGCGGGGCTCACCGACGCGGTGAAAATCCAGGCGCGGATCCACGAGGCGCGGATCACCGCCATCAAGCAGCGGGTGTTCGGCGGCAACGCCTGATTTTGCCCGGGAGGAAGGTATGAAGGACCAGACGCACGAGGGCGGTTGCCTGTGCGGGGTCATTCGTTATCGGGCGCAAGGTCAGCCCTTCAATGTCACCCACTGCCACTGCGGGATCTGCCGCCGGGCATCGGGAGCGGCCTTTGTATCCTGGGCCAGCTTTCGCGCCGCGGACTTTGCTTTTCTCGATGGGACGCCTGCGTACTTCCGATCTTCGGATAGGGCGGTGCGCGGATTCTGCATGAGCTGCGGCACCCCGCTCACTTTCCGGTTCGACCGTTCCCCGGAAGTGATCGACGTCACCTTGGGAAGCCTCGACCAGCCGGAGTGCGTTTCACCCCAGGACCACATCTGGGCGAGCCGGCGGCTGCCATGGATCCGGCTGTGCGACGGGCTGCCGGAATATCCGCAGTCACGCATCTTGGGTTAGCCTAGACTCGCACCCCCTTAAGGGGTTTTTGCGGTTGGTTCCACCAAACCAATTCACAATGCATTGCGTTTCGAAGTCGTCATTGGCGCGGAAAAGAGGAAAAACGAATGAAGTCCTTCGAACACGGCTACCTGTACGAAATGCCCGTCTCCCATGGGTTGCTGGCCACGGTACGAGCCTTGGGCGAATTTCGCGGGCGGGAAGCGCTCTACAGTCAGCAGTCGCCGGAGGTTCTGGAAACACTGAGGCGTACGGCGATCGTGCAGAGCGTGGAGTCTTCAAACCGCATCGAGGGTGTAACCGTCGCCCCCGGCCGGATTGATCCATTGGTGCTGAAGCGGGCGAAACCGCGTGACCGCTCGGAACAGGAAGTCGCGGGATATCGAGATGTGCTCGCCTTGATCCATTCCGATTCGGCGCGCCTGCGGCTTTCCACCAGTCTCATCCGGGATTGGCACAGGACAATCTATCAATACACCCGCGAAAAGGCGGGTGGATGGAAAACCAGGGACAACGCCATCCTGGAGGTCCGCCCCGACGGCAGGCAAGTCGTTCGCTTCCGGTCGGTGTCGGCGCTGGCGACCCCGGAATTCATGGCGCGCCTGGTAGAGTCCTTCAACAGTGAACTGGACGCGCGGAAGACCGATCCGCTCGTGCTTATTGCCGCCTTCGTACTCGATTTCGAATGTATTCATCCGTTCACCGACGGTAATGGTCGCCTTGGCCGACTTCTCTCCCTGCTGCTCCTGTATCAGAGCGGATATGGAGCAGGCCGCTACATTAGCCTGGAGCGAATCGTCGAGCAGAGCAAGGAGACGTATTACGAAGCACTTTACCGGAGTTCCCAGGGTTGGCACGACGGCCGCCACGACCTGCGGCCGTGGTTCGAGTATTTTCTCGGTACGTTGATCGCGGCGTACAAGGAATTCGAGGCCCGCGTCGGCACCATCGCTTCGGCCAGGGGCGCGAAGCGCGAACTGGTGCGAAATGCGGTGGCCCACCTTCCGCCGCGTTTTACCATTGGAGACTTGGCGCGGGCCTGCAAGGGCATCAGCCACCGGACGCTGGTCCGGGCGCTCCACGATCTGCGCTCGGAGGGTAAGGTGCACTGCCTTGGGCGGGGCCCCGACGCGGCATGGGAAAAGACCAGCAGGTGACATCATAAATATGCCACGAACGATTGTGATGCCATCATTAGTGCGCCTGTGCGCCGCTGAGCATCTCGCGGGCAGGTGCCGGAGGGAACGCGGCGATCGGGTATTCACGGGGGAGACTGGATTAACTGCCTGTTAAGGGATTCAAACAAGCTTTTTGGGTCGTGCAAAAAAACAAGCCCCCTGCAGTTGCCTGCAGGGGGCTTGATCTTGCTTCGCTACGCGAGACTTAGGCGGCCTTCTTCTTCGCCACGGTCTTGGTCGCGAGCGCGGTCACGTTGGCCTCGGTGAGGTCGGCGACCTGCTTGGCGGCCTTGTTCAGGGTGTCGTAGGCCGAGGAGGCGGCGGCGACGGCGGACTTCACCGCGGCCACGGCAGCATCGGCGCCGACGCCGGCGGGAGCGGACTTGGCAGCCTGCTCGAGGGCGGCGATCACGCCCTTGTTGAATTCCGCCACGCGCTCTTCCACCAGCCCCGCGAGCTCGGTCTGGGTCTGGGCAGCGATTTCATACACGCTGCGGGAGTAACCCAGCACCTTCTCCACGCCGGCTTCCGGCAGGGCGCTCTGCAGCGCCGCCAGGCCTTGCACGTCCTTCACCTGGGCCAGCACCTTCGCCGCCTTGGCGTTGTCGGCCACGGCCGACTTGGCCGCGGACAGTTGGACCTGGAGCAGGCGCTCGGCGCTGTCCAGGACGATATTGGCGACGGTGATGGCCGCCTCCACATTGCCCTTGTTCAGGGCCGCTACCTTCTCAGGAACCGTATACATAACTATCTCCTTGAAAAAAAGAATTTAAATAACCCGTTTGCAGCCCCGCAACCAATAATTGCTGCATTGCAACAATTCATATTGTAAGGGCACCTAGCGGTATGTCAAGGGGTTTTGGGGCAATTACTGGAAATAATTTTTGCACTGCAACAAAGCGGTCGGCCCACCGGCCTTCGGCGGCCTGGATTAATTATTTTGAATCAGACTATTGGTGCCGGAACGCGGAGATCAGGGAACCAGCACCGCAGCGCCCTGGACCCGGCCCTGGCGCAGGCGCCCGAGGGCCTCATTCGCGTCCGACAGGGGGAAGATTTCGACCCGGGTCCGGACCGGAACCCGAGGTGCGAGGGCCAGGAATTCCTCGCCGTCGCGGTGGGTAAGATTGGCCACCGAACGGAGGCTGCGCTCGCCCCACAGCATGGCGTAGGGAAAGCCGGGAATGTCGCTCATGTGGATGCCGGCGCAGACCACGGTGCCGCCCTTGGCGGTAGCGGCCAGCGCCGCCGGCACCAGCGCCCCCACCGGCGCGAAAATGATGGCGGCGTCGAGGGGTTCCGGCGCAGCTCCGGTGGAATCCCCGGTCCACACCGCGCCCAGCTCCTCGGCAAAGCGCTGGCTCTCCGTGTCGCCGGGGCGGGTGAAGGCGTACACGTCGCGGCCCTGGTGGCGGGCGACCTGGGCCACGATGTGGGCCGCCGCGCCGAAGCCGTAAATGCCGAGACGCCGGGCGTCGCCGGCCATCACCAGGGAGCGGTAGCCGATGAGGCCCGCGCACAGCAGGGGCGCGGCTTCGGCGTCCCGGTATTCCGCGGGCAGCGCGAAGCAGTAACGCTGGTCGGCGAGAACATACTCGGCATAGCCCCCGTCCAGGTGGTAGCCGGTAAAGCGGGCGCCGCTGCAAAGATTCTCGCGCCCCGAGCGGCAGTACTCGCAGGTGCCGCAGGTGTAGCCCAGCCAGGGCACGCCCACCCGGTCCCCGAGCTCGAAACGCTCCACGCCCTCGCCCTTTTCCACCACGCTGCCGACGATCTCGTGGCCCGGGATGATGGGGAGCTTGCCTTCCCTGAGGTCTCCCTCCACCACGTGCAGATCGGTGCGGCACACGCCGCAGGCGCGAACCCGGAGCAGGATCCGCCCCGCCCCGACGCGGGGCCGCGCGAGTTCGGTGAGCTTGAGCGGCTCGCCGGGCCGCTCCAGGACCATGGCCCGCATGCGCCGATCAGTTCAGCCGGCTGTTGCGCTTGAGGAAGGAAAGGATGTCCTGCAGCGTGAGCTCGCGCTCCGCCTCCCGTGCGCGCCCGATGACCCGGTTGGTCCAGGTCATGTGCTTCTTCATGCGTTCCACCACCGGGGGCCACTCGGCCGCGGTGTGGCGCCGGGGGTCGGGCAGGGTGTGGCACTGGGAACAGGCAATCGAGAACACCTTGCCCTCGGGGGAGGCAAGATCCGGATATTTCCGCGGGTTGATGGCTTTCTGGCTGTGCTTTTTGAGGTAGGCCACCAGCGTCTTCTGCTCCTTCGCCGTGGGTGCCTTCACTTCCGCCATCATTTCCTTCATCAGGTCCCCGATGTTGCCGCGGCCCTCCATGCGCCAGACCATGCGCTGCACGATGCTCGGCCATTTTTCCCGCGTGTGCATGGCAGGGCTGGGCAGGTTATGGCATTGCACGCAGTACTTCACCAGCAGTTCAGCGCCGGGGGAGCCTGCATCCGGCAGTTCCCGGGAAACCACGCTGGGCGGAAGAATGCGCGCCAGCATGGTGCCGTGGGGACTCTGCTGCCAGCGCTTCTTGGACTCCACCACCAGGGGATGATCGTCCGCCGGCCCGCCGGCAGGAAGATGCGTCGTCTGCGCCACGCCGATCCGGGCGCCGCACAGCAATGCGGTCGCCAGAGCCACGCCCGGAAAAAGCCAACGTGCGGGAATCATCCCCAGACCCCCTGTCGGGACCACGGGCCAGGGTGCCCGCGGGTTGTGAACGATTATAGGTGGTGGGCCCTGCCGCTTCAAACGACCCGTTGCGCGGCGCCTCTGGCGAAAGCCCCCGGGCGACAGGTATAGTGTGTCCTCTTCGGACTCCATCATGACCGTTCCCAACAAGTGCTGCCCCGAGTGCGGCGCCGCCTTCGTCTGCGAATACGAGCTGGGGAAGAATCCCTGCTGGTGCAGCACGAAACATCCACCGATCGTGCCCATGGCGGACGCGGCGCGCGGCTGTCTGTGTCCCGCTTGCCTCGAGAAGCGCGTCGCGCAGCAAGCAATGGCACGGGTTGGTCTGACGTGACGCGCTAGATCGATTGCTCCGGCAGGGGGAATTCGCTAAACTTCGTGCTCCTCTTGTCATCGGGGAGTAGCCTCGGTCCGCAAGGACCGGGATGCGTCAACACACTTGCCCCAGCGGGGCGTGGCGCATCCGGCCACCGGCAGCCTGCCGGGCTTGGCGAGACCTTTGGCATCGGCGCTTCGCTCGCGGGTCGGGTGGAGGGCGCCGTGCCATGGGCTCAACCGCCACCCGACCCGCCGGGAAACCCCATGGAAGCGCTCCTCGTCTCCACCTCCGTCGTCGCCCTCGCCGAGATCGGCGACAAGACTCAACTGCTGTCCTTCGTGCTGGCCGCCAAGCTCAAGCGCAAGTACGCCATTCTGTCGGGCATATTTTTTGCGACGCTGGCCAACCACGCGCTGGCGGGCTACGTGGGCGCCTGGCTCGCCACCCTGGTCTCGCCCCTCATCCTGAAGTGGATCGTGGCGCTGTCGTTCCTGGGGTTCGGGGTGTGGGCACTGAAGCCCGACACCCTGGAGAGCGACCCGAAGCTGCGGCGCGCCGGGGTGTTCGTCACCACGCTGGTGGCCTTTTTCCTGGTGGAGATGGGGGACAAGACCCAGCTTGCGACCGTCGCGCTTGCCGCGCGCTACGATGCGCTGGCGGCGGTGGTGGCGGGCACCACGCTGGGGATGGTGATCGCGAATGCGCCCGCGGTGTGGATCGGCGAGGCGCTCGCCCATCGCATCAACATGAAAGCGATGCGCTGGGTCGCCGCCGCCCTGTTCGTCGCCCTCGGGGTGCTCACGCTCGCGGTGGGAGGCGACCGGTAGGTTGGGCATCTATGCCCGACATGAGCATCTGACGCCAGCCGCCCCAGATCGTTGGGCACAGAGTGCCCAACCTACGCGCTCCGATTCGTAGGTTGGGCATTCATGCCCAACATTCCGGGCGAACCAAAAAGAAAGCCTGCCCGGGGAGGAGCGGGGCTCTTCCCGGCAAACGCCGTTCAGCCGTGGATGTAGTGCTCGAGCTGCTGAATGATGAACTGCTGCTCGGAGATGGTGTCCTTCACCAGGTCGCCGATGGACACCACGCCGATGACCTTGCCGTTCTCGATGACCGGCAGGTGGCGCACCCGTTTCTCGGTCATGAGGGCCATGCAATCGTCGCCGGTCTGGTCGGGGCGGACGTAAATGACCTGTTTGGTCATGACCTCCCGCACCGGAATGTCCCTGGGCGATTTTTCGAGGATGAACAACTTGCGGGCGAAGTCCCGCTCCGAGAGGATTCCCACCAGGCTGTCGCCATCCAGCACCAGCAGCGCCCCCACGTTCTTCTCCGCCATCAGCTTCATGGCGTCGTGGGTGGTGGCGTCGGGCCGGATGCTGAGTGTGACACGAGGCTTCCCCTGCAGCAACTGTCTTACCGTCTTCATGGCTCCTCTCCTTCGCTGCGCTATGCCATTCGGCTCAGTCTATTAAATCATAGGCCGGGAGCGTGAGGAACTCAACGTAGTCGTCGTCGGTGGTGATGCGGTCGAAGAGCCTGGCGGCTTCCCCGTACTTGCCGGCGTTCCAGGCTTCATCGCCCAGGTAGGTCCTGACCTTGGGCAGCTCCTCGGCGGCGAGGCTGCGCACCAGCTCCCGCGTGACCTTGCGCCCGTCGTCGAGCACGCCCTTGGGGCTTCTGATCCACTGCCAGATCTGGGAGCGGGAAATCTCGGCGGTGGCGGCGTCCTCCATCAGGTTGAACACCGGCACGCAGCCGTTGCCGGCGAGCCAGGAACCCAGGTACTGGATGCCCACGGAGATGCTGTTCCTCAGGCCCACCTCGGTGATGGGCCTCTCGGGCTGGAAATTGAGCAGGTCTTTCGCCGTGACGTTCACGTCGTCGCGCTTCTTTCCGTACTGGTTGGGCGTGGGCATGTGCCTGTCAAAAATTTCCCTGGCGATGGGCACCAGGCCGGGGTGGGCCACCCAGGTGCCGTCGCAGCCATCGGTGGCTTCCCGCTCCTTGTCGGCCCGCACCTTGGCGAGCGCCGCCTCGTTGGCCGCGGGGTCGTTCTTGATGGGGATCTGGGCCGCCATTCCTCCCATGGCCGGCGCGTTGCGGCGATGGCAGGTCTTCACCAGCGTGAGCGCATAGGCGCGCATGAAGGGCGCGGTCATGGTGACCTGGGACCGGTCGGCGAGGCAGAAATCCTTGTTGGTGCGGAACTTCTTGATGCAGGAAAAAATGTAATCCCAGCGCCCGATGTTGAGCCCTGCCGAGTGGTCCTTGAGTTCCCACAGGATCTCGTCCATCTCGAAGGTGCCGAGCACGGTCTCGATCAGCACCGTGGCCTTGATGGCGCCGCGGCGGATGCCCAGTTCGTCCTGGGCCAGGTTGAACACCTCATTCCACAGCCGGGCTTCCAGGTGGCTTTCCAGCTTCGGCAGGTAGAAGTAGGGGCCGCTGCCCCGCGCCAGCAGCTCCTTCGCGTTGTGGAAGAAGTAGAGTCCGAAATCGAACAGGCCGCCGGAGACGGGCTTGCCGTCCACCAGCACATGTTTTTCCTCCAGGTGCCAGCCCCGGGGCCGCACCAGCAGCACCGCGGTCTTGTGGTTGAGCTGGTACTGCTTGCCCTCGGGGCTCGCAAAGGTGATGGTGCGGCGCACCGCGTCGCGCAGGTTGATCTGGCCCTCGATCATGTTGGACCAGGTGGGCGTGTTGGAGTCCTCGAAGTCGGCCATGTAGGTGCTGGCGCCGGAGTTGAGCGCGTTGATCACCATCTTGCGGTCGGTGGGGCCGGTGATTTCCACCCGGCGGTCCAGCATGTCGGCGGCCTGGGGCGCCACGGTCCACACCGAGTCGCGGATGGCGGCGGTTTCCGGCAGGAAATCGGGAAGTTTGCCCGCGTCGAACTCCTTCTGCCGCGCCGCGCGCTTCGCCAGCAGCTCCAGGCGCCGCGCCCCGAAAGCGCGCTGCAGCTTGGCCACCAGAGCCAGGGCGTCGGGGGTGAGGATGTCGGCGAATTCGGCGCTCACCGGCGCCTTGATTTCGATGCCGTGGGGCAGGACGTTGGGTTTGTTCATGGAGGCTCCCTGTTTCACCATGTAAAAACGAATTATTATACTGCAATGCACCAACGGAGACAGCCTCCGGAGCAGCCGTTCTCTGGGGACAAGCCAGGAATGCCCGTCACAGCCGCTGACCGGCGCGGTCCGTACCTCGGGCAGTTACAAATCAGCACCTTGCGCTGTTGGACCCGCTGGGCCCCTGGCGGAAAGCAACGGCGCCCGGCGGGGCAGCGGATAGCGGGCTCAGGCGTCGACGATCCGGCCGTCGACGATGTGGATCTGGCGGTGGGTGTGCTCGGAGAGGTGGGGATCGTGGGTGACCACCACGACGGTCTGCCCCTGGTCTTCGGCGAGGCCCCGGAAAATCTCGAATACGTTGTGGGCATTCTTCGAATCCAGGTTGCCGGTGGGCTCGTCGGCCAGGAGCACCAGGGGATCGTTGGCCAGCGCCCGGGCGATGGCGGCCCGCTGGCGCTGCCCGCCCGAGAGTTGCTCCGGGCGCTTGCGTGCTTCGCCTTCCATCCCGAGGCTCTTCAGCAGGCGCATCGCCTTGGTCTTCATCGCGTCTCCCGACAGCCGCCCCAGCTTGCGCATGGGGATCATCACGTTTTCCAGCACTGAAAATTCCGGCAGCAGGAAATGAAACTGGAACACGAACCCGAGCTTCGCGAGCCGCAGCCGCGCCAGTTCCCCGGAGCCGAGGTGCGACGTCTCCTTTTCCTCCAGCATCACGCTGCCCTCGGTGGGACGATCGAGCAGCCCCAGCAGGTACAGCAGCGACGATTTGCCCGAGCCCGACGGGCCGGTGATGGCCACGAACTCGCCCTTTCCGATCGAGAGGTTCGCGTGCTCGATCAGGGTGACCGGCACCGGGCCCGGCAGGATGCGGGTCATGTTCAGGGTTTGCAGTGCCGCGCTCATGCCGCCCCCCTCAGTATGTCCACCGGATCGAGGCGGGCCGCCTTGCGGGCGGGCAGGAACGCCGCCAGCGAGGAGGAGATGAGCGCGAATCCCGCGGCGATCAGGTAGTGGTAGGGGCTTTCGTTGAGGATGAAGCCCTCGGCCCGGACAAAGCCCTCGATGTTGAAGCGGATGGAAGCGAGGATTTCCACCAGGGCGTGGCCCAGGGCCCAGCCGAGCACGGTTCCGATCATCCCCACCGCCAGCCCTTCCAGCAGGAAGATGAGCCGGATGTCGAGCTCCGCCACCCCGATCGACTTGAGGATGGCGATGTCGCGGGTCTTCTCGTGGATGATGGTGGAGATGATGTTGAAAATGCCGAAGGCGGCGACGATCAGGATCGCTCCCACGGAGGAATACATGATGCCGTTCTGGATCACGAAAATGCCCAGCACGTTCTCGTAGGTCTCTTCCCAGGCCTCGGTGCGGTAGCCGTAGCGCGACTCGATGCTGGAAGCCACCACCCGGGCGTTTCCGACGTCCCGCAGCCGGATCCGGATCTGGTTGATCACGTTGGGCCGGTTGGCCAGGATCTGGGCCTTCTTGAGCAGCGTGTAGGAGTCGAAGTTGTCGATGGTGGTGATGCCGGTGCGGAAAATCCCCACCACCTGCATTTTCAGGATGACGCCGGCGGGGGACACCACGGTAATGATGTTGTGCGCTTCCACTCCCAGCTTGGCGGCGAGTCCCTCGCCCAGGATCACGCCGTTGGCCGCCGTGTGCAGCTCATTGAGACTGCCCACCTTGAGGTCGCGCTCCAGTTGCGAAACCTGCCGTTCCAGTTCCGGGTCGATGCCGACGAGCGTCGCCGATACGTCCTTCGCGCCGTAGCGCATGAAGGCCTGGGTGCGCATGGTGGGCGCGGCGTGGATGCCCTCGATGCGGTTCAGCGCCGCGATGACGGCCTTGCCGTCGCGGATGCCCCGCAGCTCCTCGACCGGCTTCAACCCGTGCAGCGCCACCGCGCCCTGGGGAAACTGGCGCTGGGCCGGCTGCAGGCTGGGCAGCCGGTATTCGTCCTTCATGATGATGTGGGGCCAGACGTCGATGATCTTGGAGACGAAGTAGGTCTGGAATCCCTGCATCAGCGCCGCCATGCCGATGAAGAAGCCCACGCCCATGGCGACGCCCAGGATCGAGACGATGCTCTGGCGCTTGCGGTGGGTGAGGTGGGTGGCCGCGATCTCGGCGATGAGGCGCATGGCGATGGCCCCTGTGCGGCGCTACGGGGAGTCGATGACGCGCACGTGCTTGCCCGGCTTGAGTCCCGCGGGCGGCGCCGCCACCACCATGGCGTCATCGGCGAGGCCGTCCTTCACTTCGGTGAGCTTGTGGCCGATGGTGCCGGTCTTGACGGCCACGCGCTCGGCCTTGCCGTCGCGCACCACCCACACGTGGCCGTTGGACAGGGCGGTGGAGGGAATCAGCAGCGCGCCCTGGCGCTCCGCCACCACGATGTTCACCTCGGTGGTCATCCCGGTCTTGAGAACCGTTTCCCGGGGCAGGGCAATGCGCACCCGGTAGTTCTTGTTGACCGGGTCGCCCTTGGGCGTGATTTCCTTCACGGTTCCCTTCAGCACCTGATCCGGGAACGCATCGGCCTTGATCAGCGCCGTCTGGCCCGGGACCACCCGCGGGATGTCCTCCTCGTCCACGTCGGCGGTGATGCGCAGCTCCTGGGGCTGGCCCACCCAGAACAGCACCTGCCCGGCGCTGACCATCTCGCCCGGCTCGCCGTCCTGGCGCAGCACCACGCCGTCCATGGGAGAGGTGAGCGTGGTTTCCGCCAGGGGCTTCTGGGCCGCCGCGATCTGGGCCTCCACCTGCTTGAGCTCGCTCGCCACCCGCTCCAGGGCCTGGCCGCTGATGAACCCCTTCCTGTAAAGCGCCTCCTGGCGGATGCGCTCCTGCCGCAGGAAATCGCGCTGCGCGGCGAGGGCCGCCACGTTGCCGCGGGCCTCCCGGTCATCCAGCTTCGCCAGCACCGCGCCGCGCCTCACCTTGTCCCCGTCCTTGGCCAGGATGTCCTTGATACGGCCGGTGGCGACCGGCGCCACCTTGGCGAAGTTGACCGGCTCCACCACGCCGGTGGCATAGACCGCCTCCACCGCGGCGCCGCGCGCGGGCTTGGCAACGGCGACGCTGAGCCGCAGGCGGTCATAGAGGAAGACGCCGGCGCCGGCGAGGGCGGCCAGCACCGCAGCCGCGAGCGCTGTGCGCATGAGCCTGGAGGCCATGATGGGCGAAGATTTTACAGCATGCGGGAGAAATCCCCGCGCGTGAACCCCAAAAGCGGCGCGAAAACGTTCCGACCCAGCGCCATTACCTTGAATAGCTCGCCCATCTCCGCGGGCGAGAGCAGGCGGTGGGCCTGCTCCGCAAGCGGCAGGTAGCGGGAAGCATCCTCAACGGGACTCTGGGCCAGCAACTCGGTGATGCCGCAGTTGATGAGAAAGTGGGCCTGGGTGGTGTAGCCGAGAAGCGAAAGGCCCGCCTCCACTGCCGCTTCGGCCACCGCGCTGAAGTCCACGTGCGCCGTGATGTCCTGCAGGCCCGGCGCAAAGAACGGGTCGTCGTGGGCTTGCTGGCGATAGTGGCACATGAGGGTGCCGCGATTGCGCTGGGGGTGATAATACTCGCGGCGGCCGAAGCCGTAATCGATGAACAGGATCGCCCCGCGGGCAAGGACCTCCGCGAGGCTTTTCACCAGTCCCCGGGCAGCGGGGCAGAGCTCGCTTACATAATCGCGTCCGGGATCGAGTCCGCGGGCGAGCGTCATCAGTTCGCCTTCGGCCAGCGGCCGGTCATCGAAGGCGAAAGCGCCGTCGCCGAGCACGACGCCCCGCTCGAAAATTTTCCCGCCGCGCCACGCCACCAGGTGCACCGGCAGGGCGTCCAGTACCTCGTTGGCGATGATGAGTCCCTCGACGCTCTGGGGCAGGTGCTCCACCCACTCCACCCGCGCGAGCAGGCCGGGCACCTGCCGGGACAGGGTTTCCCGTTGCCGCTCCCGCAGGTCCGGGCTCACCTCCAGGACGCGGTAATGGGCGGGGAGGTGCCCGAGGCGTTCCAGTTCCGCAAGCAGATCCGCCGCGAGCCGGCCGGTTCCCGCGCCCAGTTCCAGGATGCCGCCGCCGTTTGCCAGCACCTCGGCCGCCTGGCGCCCCAGGGTGCGGCCGAACAGGAGCGAGATTTCCGGCGCGGTGACGAAGTCGCCGCCGCGGCCGAACTTGCGGGCCCCCGCGCCGTAATAGCCGAAGCCCGGCGCGTAGAGGGCCAGCTCCATGTAGCGGGAAAACGGAATCCAGCCGCCCTCGGCGGCAATCTCGCCGGAGATCAGTTCGGCGAGCGCGCGGCTGTGCTCGAGGGCGTCCGGCTCCGGCGCGGGTAGTGGGGGCATGGGCTCTGTGGTAGATTGGTGAAGCGTTTTTCAACGGAAGTGTAGTGGACAGCTCGCTCCAAGGAAAAGTCATTCTCATCACCGGCGGGGCCAAGCGCGTCGGCGCGGCCATCTGCCGCCGGCTGCACCGGGCGGGCGCCGACATCATGATCCACTACCGCAGCTCCCGGGACGAGGCCCTCGCCCTGCAGGCGGAACTCAACGAGGATCGCTCCGATTCGACCGAGGTCGCCCAGGCCAACCTGCTGGACATTCCCTCGCTGCCCCGGCTGGTGGCGGAAACCGTCGGGCGCTTCGGCGGGCTCGATGCGCTCATCAACAACGCCTCCAGCTTCTTTCCCACCGCGGTGGGGGAGATCACCGAGGAAGTGTGGACCGATCTCATCGGCACCAACCTCAAGGCGCCGCTGTTCCTGTGCCAGGCCGCGGTCCCGGAGCTCCGAAAGCGCCGCGGCTGCATCGTCAACATCACCGACATCCATGCCGAGCGGCCCATGAAGAGCTACCTGGTGTACAGCGTCGGCAAGGCCGGGCTGGTGGGCCTCACCAAGTCCCTGGCGCGGGAACTCAGCCCGGAGGTTCGGGTGAACGCGGTCGCACCGGGGGCCATCGTCTGGCCGGCGGACAGCCAATGGGCCGACGAGGACACCCGCCGCGCCATCATCCAGCGCATTCCCCTCAAGCGCACCGGCGAGCCGGAAGAAATCGCCCGGGCGGTGGCGTTTCTGGTGGCGGACGCCCCCTATGTCACGGGCCAGGTCCTGGCGGTGGACGGGGGCCGCTCCGTCACCCTTTGACCCGGGTCATGTGCCTTGGATGCCCCGGGG
Organism: Betaproteobacteria bacterium; assembly: GCA_016183615.1. Taxonomy (GTDB): domain Bacteria; phylum Pseudomonadota; class Gammaproteobacteria; order Burkholderiales; family UBA6910; genus JACPEG01. The sequence continues at coordinate 23,179 of JACPEG010000043.1, read as the reverse complement.
TTGATATAATCCGCCGGATTCGGCGCGCCCTGCGCCCCAAACGACGGTTGCCATCATGAAATTCCGCCCCAGCAAGAAAATCACCACCTTCTATCCGCCCCAGCGCACCCTGATGGGGCCCGGCCCCTCCGACATCCATCCGCGGGTGCTCTCGGCGCTGTCCCGGCCCACCATCGGCTACCTGGACCCCGTGTTCGTGGAGATGATGGAAGAGCTGAAGTCCATGCTGCGCTACGCCTTCCAGACCGCCAATCCCCTCACCTTCCCGGTGTCGGGCCCGGGCTCGGTCGGCATGGAAATGTGCTTCGTCAACATGGTGAACCCGGGCGACAAGGTGATCGTGTGCCGCAACGGCGTGTTCGGCGGGCGCATGATCGAGAACGTGGAGCGCTGCCAGGGCGTCCCGGTGGTGGTGGACGACGCCTGGGGCACCCCGGTCGATCCCCAGAAGCTGGAAGACACGCTGAAGAAGCACCGGGACGCAAAAATCGTCGCCTTTGTCCAGGCCGAAACCTCCACCGGCGTCATGTCCGACGCCAGGACCCTGGTGGAAATCGCCCACCGCCATCATTGCCTGACCATCGTGGACGCCGTGACTTCCCTCGGCGGCGCGCCCTTGAAGGTTGACGAGTGGGGCGTCGACGCCTGCTATTCCGCGAGCCAGAAGTGCCTGTCCTGCGCCCCGGGGCTCTCCCCGATCACGTTTTCCGAGCGCATCGTGGACATGGTGAAGAAGCGCAAGGAGAAGGTGCACAGCTGGTTCATGGACCTGGGGCTGCTGCTGGGCTACTGGGGCAATACCACCCGCACCTACCACCACACCGCCCCCACCAACAGCCTGTACGCCCTGCACGAATCCCTGCTCATGCTGCAGGAGGAAGGGCTGGAGGCCGCCTGGGCCCGCCACCAGCGCAACTACAAGGCCCTGAAGGCGGGGCTGGAGACCTTCGGGCTCAGGTTCCTGGTGGAGGAAAAATCCCGCCTGCCCCAGATGAGCGCGGTGCACGTGCTGCCCGGAGTGGACGAGAAGGAAGTGCGGCGCCGGCTGCTGCACGACTACGACCTGGAGATCGGCGCCGGCCTGGGGGACCTCGCCGGCAAGGTCTGGCGCTTCGGCATCATGGGCTATTCCTGCAAGATGGAGAACGTGATGCTGTGCCTGTGCGCGCTGGAGACGGTGCTCGCGGACATGGGCGTGAAGGTGGAATTCGGCGCCGCCGAGTCCGCCGCCTACCACGCCTACGCGGCCAATCCCTCGCCGCTGCGCTCCCCCCGGGTGGCGGCAGGCTGAGACTCCCGGGGCTGCCCGGCCCCGGAGTTCATCGGGGCCGGCTACAATGGTGTCGGCCTATCCCAATCCGCGAGGCGGGCCTCCGCGCCCGCCGTAATTTCCGGTGCGGCCACTACGACCAACCGGGGAACCGCCGCCCCCGCTGATGTCGCGGCGGCGGATTCGAAAAACCGCTACCTGATGGCTGCCAAGCTTCTACGCGACCGCTTCAGTCGCCTGTCCGCCGCGTTCCGCCGACTGAACGCGGCGCGCTGGTTTCGCCTCCTGCTGCCGGCGGCGCTCACCATGTTCATCGGCGCGCCGCTGGTCTTCGTCATTTTCTTCACCGCCCTGGATTGGCAATGGGTCGCCTTCCTCTCGGGCATCCTGCTCTCCGCGTTCCTGGCCCTGGCGAGCCGCGCCTCCAAGGCCGAGTGGCGCAGCATGCGTCGCACGTCCCAGTTGTCCCAGGTCCGGGACCATCTCGCGAAGGAGGTGGCCCGGCGCCAGGGACTGGAGACGGCCCTGCGGGAGACGGAGGAAAAGCTGCGATGGGTGGACCGGGACATGCCCGTCATCCTGGCGTTCGTCGACGCCGAGCGGCGCTGCCGGTTTCACAATCAGGCATTCGGCGAGTGGGTCAATCTGCCGGCGCACCGGATAGACGGTCATCTGCTGAGCGAAGTCCTCGGCAGGAAGATTTATGCCGCGGCCGAGGACCCGGTGCGGCGGGCCCTGGCCGGAGAGTGCGTGGAAGCCGAGCGCAGCCTGACCACGGCCGAGGGCCGCGTATTCCGGCACGCCGAAACCTATGTCCCGCACTTCGGGGAAGGGGCGAACGTGGCGGGCTTCTACCTGCTGGCGGTGGACGTCACCGCGCGCGAAGACCTCGCCTCCCAAGGTGCGCCGCAGCAGATCAGGCAGCCCAACGGCGAGAACCCCGACGCCGTCTACGCGGACGCCATCGCCCAGGAGCTCACCCACTGGGAAAATCCCGCAGAGTATGTCTCGCGGGCGCTGGAGACCAACCAGTTCGCGGTCTACGCCCAGGAAATCCGGCCGGTGGGCCCGCTGGCGGCGCCGCGCCCGATGCTGGAGCTGCTGGTGCGCCTGCGGGAGGAGGAGGAATCCATGCTCCCTCCCGGCGCATTCATTCCCGTGCTGGAGCACTACAACCTGATGCCCGCCCTCGACCGCTGGGTGGTGCGGCAGGTGCTGGATCTCTATGCCCGGCGGCGCGCGGCCTCCGCCGGCTGGGCCCATCCGCTATGCAGCGTCAATCTGTCGCGGGCGACGCTGGCGGACGGGGAATTTCCCGGATGGGTGCGCCAGGAACTCGCATCGCGTCGGATTCCCGCCGACGGCCTCGGCTTCGAGATCGACTGGAACGATGCGGGCCGCGCGCTCGCCGACGCGCGGCGGCTGGTGAAAGCCATGGGGGAGCTGGGGTGTCCGGTGGCGCTTGCGGGCTTCAGCCCCGGCACGGCGGCCTTCGAGGCGCTGAAGCAGCTTCCGGTCCAGTACATCAAGATCGACGGCGGCCTGGTGGTCAACATCGCCCGCGATCCGGTAGCGCTGGCCAAGGTGGGGGCCATCAGCCGCGTGAGCCGCGTGATCGGCGTGAAGACCGTCGCCGAGTTCGTGGAAAACCAGGACATCCTCGACCGGCTCGGGCAGATCGGCATCGACTATGCCCAGGGCTTCCTGTTCTCCCGGCCCCAGCCCCTTGAGACCCTGATCTGATCACCGGCCGTGGTGCGTCGCGCAATGGAATCCTGTTGACATTCTGCCCGGCCGGGCCTAGATTCGCAGCCGTCTGAAAAGGGCAAACCCGACCGAAAGGCGGGGGCGCAAAGTTACCGGTCTAAGGGGCATGGGCCCTATGACAGCGGGATTGCCGGACGCGATAGTCCTTTTTCCCCGGCGTTCGCCGGGGCGCTCCGTTCATCCCCTTTCATGCAACCTCTGGCCGCGCGGCCTGTGCCGTCGTCGCAAGGTCGCGGCCGCTTGCTCGACAGACTATCGGGGCCTGGACGGCGCCGCGTTCCTGACGCGGCTCTCCGTGAGGGCTCACGCAGCACGAAAAGGGCAAACCCGACCGAAAGGCGGGGGCGCAAAGTCACCGGTCTACGGAACCTGAGGTTCTATGACGGCGGGATTGCCGGGCGCGGTTCTGTCTTTTCCATCCCGGGCGGGGTATGGCTTCCCTCCCCGCGTCCCGCCATGTCCAGCGCTTTCCGTCCGACCGGCCGTTGCAGAAACGCGAATCCGGATCGGAGGGGCGTATGGGACAGCGCATCGGTAATTTCCTGGGGGCACTGCTGTGGATCGCCGGAGCGATGCTGTGGAGCCCGGAGGAAGCGCGACCGGAGGGCAGGCCCGCTCCGGAGCCGATGGTGTGGCACTGCTGGTATGAGGCCGACGGGTCCTACAAGCTGAAGTGTTTCTGGGTGGCGTCTCAGAGCGCCCCGTCGGCGGCCTTGGGCGCCGATGGCCCAGACGATCTGTATCAGCTGTTCTCGGAGCGAATGGCCGCCGGCGATCTGGCGGGAGCGACCCGCGTGGTGCGGCGCTTTCCTGAAGCCTTCGAGGGGGAGTTCCTCGAGATCCCCATCTACACCCATCCCTACGAAATGGCCTTTTCAGTGCAGCTCGCCGAGGCGGTGCTGTGCCATCCGAATCCCGAGTGCCGCGTCTCCTTCGATCGGCGCTTGACCGACGATGGGACGCGCGGACGGGTGGCGCGCCGATGAGCCTCGCCCGCGAACGCCGTCAGGGGCGTCAGATGTTGGGAGGGAGCGGAGGGATTCATGGGTCCGCGTGCGCTTCCCGCCGCCGGGCGCGGCGGCCAGCGCGGCGGGGAACAGGACCGGCCGCAGCGCTGGTCCGCAACCGAGGGAGGGCATGGGTCATGAGCGGCGAACCGGTTCAAAGGCTGTGCAGCGGAATCGACACTCTCGCGCCTGAAGCGTGCGAACGCATCCTGGAGATGCATCTGGCCCTCATGCGCGAGCAGCGCAGGAAGGAGATCGAGAATCTCAAGGAGGCCGCGAGGGCGCTCCTGGCGCGCGACGATTTGCAGCGGAAATCGGCCGCGGTCCAGCCGTTCCCGGGGAAAGATGCGAACCCTTGAGTCCGCCGCCCCTCAGGTGAGGGGCCGCTCGTCCTCGAAGCGCACCTGGTGCTCGGCGCCGGAGGGATCGTAGAAGCTCGGCGGGTAGCTGCGAGTGAAGTCGGAGACGATGCGCTCGAAGGGCAAGTCCGACCACACCCCGTGATCGTTCACGTATTCCATGTGGCGCCGGTCCTTGGCGTCGTATTCCTGAAACAGGGCGTGACTGGTGCCGTCAAACTCCGTCGGCCGCACGTGGAAGCGCTCGCACAGCTCGATGTTGAAAGCGGGCGCGGCCTTCACCCAGCGCCCTTCGATATGCAGCAGCGCGTAGCCGTGGTCGATGAACAGCCGGCTGCCGCCCATGATGCGCTCCAGCTTCTCCGAGGTGAGGTGGTTCACCACGTCCGACAGCCCGATCGCGGCGGGAATGCCGCAGGCCCGGGCGCCGGCGGTAAACAGCACCGCCTTGGGGATGCAGTAGGCGCGGCCCTCCTCCAGTACGTTGCTGGCCCGGTACAGCTCGCGGTTAAGACTCACCCGGAACGGGTCATAGCGGATGCCGTCGCGCACCGCATAGTAGAGCTTCACCACCATTTCCTTCGCCGAGCGCGCGCCCTCGACTGCGCGGGCCACGAATTCCGCCACCCGCGGCGATTCGTAATCCATGAACCAGGTGGGCTCGAGGTAAGCTTCGCCGGGTTGGGGATAGCGGTCGACAGTGTGGACAAGATCCATGGCGCTGTGCTCCGTCAGCGTGACGCGGGGGCATCCTCGGGAAGCAGGCTCTCCAGCGCGTGGAACAGATCGATGGAAGCGTCGATTTCCTCCCTGTTGATGGAGACCGATTCCACGTTGATGCCGAGGGGAATGCGCCTCACGTAATCCTGATCCAGGATCCGCTCCAGGTTGGCGCGGCAGATCTCGATCGACTTGGAAAGGGGGGAAGGCGCATCGAGGATCGCGCGCTCGGTTTCGGCCGGCATGGCGACCCCCAGCCATTTCACGAAGGTCATGGTCTTGGGCCGCCCGACCGGGGCGAAGGTGAGGATCACGCGTCGCGGCGCGACCCCCGCCTCGGCGCAATCGCGCGCGTAGTCGGTGAGCATTTTCACCGTGGTCGCCGCGTGGTACACGGTTTGCGAGACGAAAAAGCTGCAACCGTCGGCTGCCTTGGCGATCATGCGCCCGCTCTCGGGCGAGCCGTCCCGATGGCGCTCCGGGAGGGCGACGCCCCCGATCAGGTAATTGCGCTGGTGGGCCGCGGCGATGCGGATGGCCTGCTCCAGCGACAGGGGGTAGGGACCGCCGCGCGAAGTGGGGCGTCCCACGATCGACAGATACTCGATCCCGAAGTCGCGGTCGGTCTCGTCGAGCCAGGCGCGCCACCCGGATTCGCTCATCAGGCCGATGCTCTTGTAGCAGATGGCCGGAGTCCCGGTGCGCGCGGCGAGCAATTTCGAGTACACGCGCGGGTCGATGGTGCGCACGAACGGAAAGGGACGTGGCTCGCTGGTGCGGGCCGATTCGTCCTGGATGTCGTAGATGACGAAGCCGTCGATGGGCAGGCGCTGCACCCGCTCGACCAGCTTGGCGGCGGCGTTCATGACGACTTCACCGGTGGAGCCTTCGCGGGGCGGCGTGGTGCCGTACAGGCGCACCGTCCCCCGCGCCTCAAGCAGCTTGGCACGCAGATTCATTGCAGTCGATTTCCGGAAGTTTGCGGACCCGCGTCAGTAGCGGTAATGGCCGGGCTTGTAGGGCCCTTCCTTGGGCACCCCGATGTACCGGGCCTGTTCGTCGGTCAGCTCGGTGAGCCTGACCCCGATCTTCTTCAGGTGCAGCCGTGCCACTTTCTCGTCCAGGTGCTTGGGCAGCACGTAGACCTTCTTCTGGTATCTGTCCCCGTGCTGGAACAGCTCGATCTGGGCCAGCACCTGGTTGGTGAAGGAGTTGGACATGACGAAGCTGGGGTGCCCGGTGGCGCAGCCCAGGTTCACCAGCCGTCCCTCCGCCAGCACGATGAGGCGCTTGCCGTCGGGAAAGATCACGTGGTCCACCTGGGGCTTGATGTTGTCCCACCGGTACTTGCGGATCGAGGCGATGTCGATCTCGGAATCGAAGTGGCCGATGTTGCACACGATGGCGTTGTTCTTCATCTTCGCCATGTGGTCGTGGGTGATCACGTTCACGTTGCCGGTGGCGGTGACGAAGATGTCGGCCTTGTCGCAGGCCTCGTCCAGGGTGACCACCCGGTAGCCTTCCATCGCCGCCTGCAGCGCGCAGATGGGATCGATCTCGGTCACCCACACTGTGGCCCCCAGGCCGCGCAGCGACTGGACGCAGCCCTTGCCGACGTCGCCGTAGCCCGCCACCAGCGCGATCTTGCCGGCGATCATCACGTCGGTGGCGCGCTTGATGCCGTCCACCAGGGACTCGCGGCAGCCGTAGAGATTGTCGAACTTGCTCTTGGTCACCGAGTCGTTCACGTTGATGGCGGGAAACGGCAGCCGCCCCTCGGCTTCCATGGTGTAGAGCCGGTGCACCCCGGTGGTGGTCTCCTCGGTGACGCCGCGGATGGCGGCGAGCTGTTTCGAGTACCAGCCGGGCTTCGCTTCGAGGCGATTTCGAATGGCCGCGAACAGGATGCGCTCCTCCTCGTTCGCGGGACTCGCAACCAGGGAGGGGTCCTTCTCGGCGCGGCTGCCCAGGGTGAGAAGCAGCGTGGCGTCGCCGCCGTCGTCGAGGATCGTATTGCTGGAAGCCCCGTCCGGCCACTCGAAGATGCGGTGGGTGAATTCCCAGTATTCCTCCAGGCTCTCGCCCTTGAAGGCGAACACCGGGACGCCGTCGGCGGCGATGGCCGCGGCGGCGTGGTCCTGGGTGGAGAAGATGTTGCAGGAGGCCCAGCGCACCCGGGCGCCGAGCCTGACCAGGGTCTCGATCAGGACCGCGGTCTGGATGGTCATGTGCAGCGAGCCGGTGATGCGCGCGCCCTTCAAGGGCTGCTGGGCGGCGTACTCCTCGCGCAGCGCCATCAGCCCGGGCATCTCGGTCTCGGCGATGGCGATTTCCTTGCGGCCCCAGTCGGCGAGCGGCAGGTCCGCCACCTTGAAGTCATTGAAGACACTCGTTTGCAAAACAGCAGTCATCGTTCGAACTCCTGTGAAGACCGGTCCGGGTCATGGGGACCGGTTCACTCAAACGGGCGCCGTTGTTGCTCAAACACTCCTCCCGAGCCTGGCAGGCCCTCGCGGCCCGTCGCAGCGCCCCTCGCGGAAGGCGTTTGTCCTGCACTATCTTTTCGCGGCGGCCCCTTCAGGCGTGGGACGCGACGGCCGACAGCTTGACGCCGGCGGCCTGCCGCAGCGCGTCCACCTTGTCGGTGGCCTCCCAGGTGAATTCCGGTTCGTCGCGCCCGAAATGGCCGTAGGCGGCGGTCTTGGTATAGATGGGCCGCAGCAGGTCCAAGGCCTGGATGATGACCTTGGGGCGCAGGTCGAAGTGGGCGCGGATCAGCTCCACGATCTGGTCCTCGGGGATCCGGCCGGTGCCGAAGGTGTTGACCATGAGGGACACCGGCCTGGCGACGCCGATGGCGTAGGCCAGCTGCACCTCGCATTTGGTGGCGATGCCCGCCGCCACCAGGTTCTTGGCCACGTGGCGCGCCGCGTAGGCGGCGGAACGGTCCACCTTGGAGGGGTCCTTGCCGGAGAACGCGCCACCGCCGTGGTGGGCCGCGCCGCCGTAAGTGTCGACGATGATCTTGCGGCCGGTGAGCCCGCAGTCCCCGTGGGGTCCGCCGATCACGAAGCGGCCGGTGGGGTTGATGAGGTAGTGCACGTTCCCCTGCAACATTTCTTTGGGCAGCACCGGCTTGATGATCTCCTCGATCACGCCCTCCGTGACCTGAGCGTGGGACACGTCCGGGTTGTGCTGGGTGGACACCACCACCGTGTCGACGGCCGCTGGCCGGCCGTTCACGTACTTGACCGTGATCTGGCTCTTCGCGTCCGGGCGCAGCCAGGGCAGCCGCCCGTCCTTGCGGACCTCGGCCTGGCGCTCCATGATGCGGTGCGCGTAGTAGATCGGGAACGGCATCAGCGCGTGGGTTTCGGTGCAGGCGTAGCCGAACATGAGTCCCTGGTCCCCCGCGCCCTGGTCAAGGTCGATGCCCTCGCCCTCGTTGACCCCGCGGGCGATGTCCGGGGACTGGCGGTTGATGGCGGTCAGCACCGCGCAGGACTTGTAGTCGAAGCCGATCTCGGAATCGTCGTAGCCGATGCGGCGCACCGCCTCCTGGGCGATCTCTCGGTAATTGATGTGGGCGGTGGTCGTGATCTCTCCGGAAATCACCACCAGTCCGGTGCTCACCAGGGTTTCGCAGGCTACCCGGCCATTTTTGTCATGGGTTAAGATGGCGTCGAGAACCGAGTCGGAAATCTGGTCGGCGATCTTGTCCGGATGGCCTTCGGACACGGACTCGGAAGTGAACAGGTACTCGTTCATGGAGCGGGGTTCCATCGCGTTGTAAAAGGCCGAATAGCATATCACATGCCGCCGATTAAGGCACCGAATTAAAAGAACAAATACCGATGCTGCAGGGGTTATTGCGACTCGCGGCGGGCCTGCCCCTGGGGTTCATCCAGGGCCTGGGTTTCCTGCTCGGCTGGCTGGTCTATTGGCTCTCTCCCACCTACCGCCGGCGGCTGCGGGAAAACCTCGCCCGGAGCGGGATTTGCGCCGGCGACGCCGAGTTTCGCCGGGTGCTGAAGGCGGCGGTGGGGGAATCCGGCAAGGGACCCCTGGAGCTGATCCCGGTGTGGTTCCGCGACATCGGGGCGGTGGAAGCCCTGGTCACGGAATGCCAGGGTTGGGAGCATGTGGAGGCGGCCCGGGCCGCCGGCAGGGGCATCATTTTTCTCACGCCCCATCTCGGCTGTTTCGATATTTCCGCCCGTCACGCCGCGCGCAGTTTTCCCATCACGGTGCTGTATCGCCCGCCGAAGCTCGCCTGGCTCGAGCCGCTGATGGTGGCGGGGCGCGGCCGGGGAAACGTGAAGCTGGCGTCTACCGACCTCAAGGGTGTGCGGGCTCTGTACCGGGCGCTGCGAAAGGGCGAAGCGGTGGGATTGCTGCCGGACCAGGCGCCGGGCGTGGGCGAAGGCGTGTGGGTGGATTTTTTCGGGCGGCCGGCCTACACCATGACGCTCGCCGGGCGCCTCGCGGAAGCGACCGGTGCCGCGGTGCTTCCGGCTTATGCGCGGCGGCACGCCGGCGGACGCGGTTACGTGGTGGTGATCCGGCCCAGGCTTCAGCTGCCCGCCGACCCGCGGGGCGCGGCCGCCTTAATCAGCCGGGCGGTGGAGCAACTGGTGCGCGAATGTCCCGAGCAGTATCTGTGGAGCTACAACCGCTACAAGGTGCCGGCAGGGGCGGAAAAGCCGTGACCCGCCTCGCCCTCGGCCTCATGTGGCTCGCGCATTTTCTGCCCCTGTCCCTGCTGTCGGTTCTGGGCGAGGCGCTGGGGCTGGCGCTCTACGGGCTTGGACGGGAGCGGCGGCAGGTGGCCCGCACCAACCTGCGGCTGTGCTTTCCCGAACTGCCGGCGGCGGAGCGGGAGCGGCTGGTGCGGCGCCACTTCCGCGCCTTCGGCAGAAGTTTTCTCGAGCGCGGAATTCTCTGGTGGTCACCCCCGGAACGCATCCAGAGGCTGGTGCGCATCGAGGGCATCGAGCACTGGCGGGCGGTGAGGGACCGGCCGGTGATCTGGCTGGCGCCCCATTTCGTGGGCCTCGATATGGGCGGGGTGCGGCTCACCAGCGAATTCCCGCTGGTGTCCGTTTACAGCCGCCAGAAAAATCCGCGCTTCGATGCCATGCTGCGGCACGGCCGCACCCGGTTCGGCATGACCACGCTGTTCTCCCGCCAGGAGGGGGTGCGGCCGGTGGTCAAGGCGTTACGCGATGGGCTGCCGTTCTACTACCTTCCGGACATGGACTTCGGGGCCCGCGATGCGATCTTCGTCCCGTTTTTCGGGGTGGAGGCGGCCACCATCACCGGGCTTTCGCGCATCGCCCGCGCGACCGACGCAGTGGTCGTGCCCTGCGTCACCCGGCAGCTGCCCGGCGGACAAGGGTATGCGGTGCGCTTTCATCCGGCCTGGCAGGATTTTCCCACCGCGGACCCGGCGGCCGACACCCGCCGCATGAATGCCTTCATCGAGGAGCGGGTGAGAGAAATGCCGGAGCAGTATTTCTGGGTCCACAAGCGGTTCAAGACCCGGCCCGCCGGTGCGGAACGGATTTATGGATGAGGGAACCGGAATGACGGGCAAGCCAATGGGCGGGCGGGTGCGGATTTCCGCGGTCGAAGCGCGGGACACCGAAGCCATCGCGGCGCTGGCGAATTATGTCTGGCGCCGGCATTACCCCGGGATCATCACCCCGGCGCAGATCGACTACATGCTGACCCAGCGCTACAACCCGGATTCGCTGCGGGAGCAGCTCGGCCTGCCGGGGAACTGGTGGGACAAGCTCACCGTCAGGGGCGAGCTGGTGGCATTCTCCAACTACTTTCTCACCGGGAGCCCGGGGGAGATGAAGCTCGACAAGCTCTACGTCCATCAGGAACACCAGCGGACGGGTTACGGTGGAATGCTGATCGAGCGCGCCCGCCAGGTGGCGCGCGAGCAGGGCTGCACCCGCCTCATCCTGGCGGTCAACAAGAACAACACGAAGGCCGTCGCCTCCTACAAGAAGCACGGCTTCGCGGTCGTGGATTCGGTGGTGAAGGACATCGGCGGCGGCTTCGTGATGGATGACTACATCATGGCGATCGATATTTGAGGGAGCTGACAGAGCATGTTCAGGAACCCGGAGCCCGAGCAACTGTGCGAGTTGCTGGAGCAGGTGGACGCCATCGTCGCGGAGTGCCTGCGGCTGGGAGTGAAGAACCTGTGGATCCGAAGGCATCGTCAACGAACCGGCGGCGCTGCGCGCCCGGCAGGCGGGAATGACGGTGATCATGGACCGGTGCATTCTCATACGCTCTTGGGACTACACCCGCTGCCACCTTTCGGGGTAGGATTCGCCATCGAATCCCGGCGGGAATTTGCGCGATGCGCATGAAATTCACCAAGATGCACGGCGCCGGCAACGACTTCGTGGTGCTGGACGGCATCCGCCAGGCCCTGAGCCTGACTCCCGAGCGGGTGCGGCGCATCGCCGACCGGCACTTCGGCGTGGGCTGCGACCAGGTCCTGGTGGTGGAAAAGGCGACCCGGGCGGACGCCGATTTCCGCTACCGCATCTTCAATGCCGACGGCGGCGAGGTGGAGCAGTGCGGCAATGGCGCCCGCTGCTTCGTACGCTACGTGCACGACCGGGGTCTCACCGCCAAGACCGAGATCCGGGTCGAGACCCGGGGTGGCATCATCGTTCCGCGGCTGGAGCCGGACGGGCAGGTCATGGTCAATATGGGAGCGCCCCGGTTCGAGCCGGCGCAGATCCCGTTCAACGCCGAGAAGCGGGCGCTCACCTATTTCCTGGAGGTGGACGGTGGGCGGGTGGAGGTGAGCGCGGTCTCCATGGGCAATCCCCACGCGGTGCAGGTGGTGGAGGACGTGGACCGGGCGCCGGTCGCGGCCCAGGGACCGCTGATCGAGCGCCATCCGCGCTTCCCCCAGCGGGCGAACGCCGGCTACATGCAGATCGTGGATCGCGGCAGCGTCCGGCTCCGGGTGTATGAACGGGGCGCGGGCGAGACGCTCGCCTGCGGCACCGGGGCCTGCGCGGCGGCGGTGGCCGGCATCACCCGGGGGCTGCTCGATTCCCCGGTCAGGGTCGCCACCCGGGGCGGCGAACTCACCATCGCCTGGGAAGGCGAAGGCCGGCCGGTGTGGATGACCGGGCCCGCAGTCACGGTTTTCGAAGGCGAGCTGGAACTCGAATAGGCACAGGCACAAGCACAAGGAAAATCATGAAGGCCGATCAAGTCGCGCAGTATCTCCGGGACCACCCCGAATTCTTCGAGGATTTCGCCGATCTCCTGGCCGAGATCTACGTGCCCCATCCCCACGGCGGGCGCGCCATTCCCATCAGCGAGCGCCAGATCGTCACCCTGCGGGAGAAGAACAAGCTGCTGGAGGGGAAGCTGCGGGAGCTGATCCGCTTCGGCGAGGAGAACGACGCCATCGGCGAAAAGATGCACCGCTTCGCCGTGGCGCTGTCCCACGCCGCCGGCCTCGAGTCCCTGATTCACCTGGTGGGCTTCCAACTCAAGGAGGACTTCGCGGTGCCCCACGTGGTGCTGCGGGTGTGGGACGGCGGGGCGGCGGGCGGCGGGCTTGCCGAGTTCACGCCGGTGAGCGAAGGCGTGAAGGGCCTCGCCGCCGGCCTCGCCCAGCCCTATTGCGGCGGCCATGCGGCCGAAGAGGTGGTGAAATGGTTCGGGGAGGACGGCGAGCATCTGCGCTCGTTCGCCCTGGTGCCCCTCAGGCAGGACCGGCTGCTGGGGCTGCTGGCGCTCGCCAGCGAGGACGCCCAGCGCTTCTACCCGGAAATGGGCACCCTGTACCTCAAGCGGCTTGGCGATCTGGTGAGCGCGGCCCTGGGGCGCCACCTTTAGGCGATGAAGCGGCGGGGCGCAGCGGCGGCCACAGGCGACAAGGCGGCCCCGCCGTCCCAGGCCCGGTCCTACGCCGGGGGCTTTCTCGCGCACCTTTCGAGCGAACGCCGGCTTTCCCCCCACACCTGTGCCAACTACGGCCGCGACCTGGAGGTGTTCCTGAAGCTCGCGGGCGCGGCCCCTCTCGGGGAACTCACCGTGCACCAAGTGCGGCGCTTCGCCGCCCAGCTCCACGGGCGGGGCCTATCGGGCCGCTCCATCGCCCGCATGCTCTCGGCGTGGCGGGGCTTCTATGCCTGGCTCGCCCGCAAGCACGGCTTCAAGGGGAATCCCTGCCTGGGGCTCAAGGCGCCCAGGGCGCCGAAGACCCTGCCCCATGCGCTGTCGCCCGACGAGATGGCGCGGCTGCTTGAAATCCCGGAGTCGGATCCCCTGGCGCTGCGGGACAAGGCCATGTTCGAGCTGTTCTATTCCTCGGGTCTGCGCCTTTCGGAGCTCACGAACCTCAAGCCCGAGGACCTGGATTTCGGCGACGGCACGGTGCGAGTCACCGGCAAGGGCGCGAAGACCCGGGTGGTGCCCGTGGGCAGCGTCGCCGCCGCCGTGCTCAGGCGCTGGCTGGATACCCGTGCGGCCCTCGTGTGCCCGGGAGAGAGGGCCCTGTTTCTGAACCGGCGGGGGCGCGCCCTGGGACCCCGCAGCATCCAGGCCCGGCTCAAGTATTGGGCCCGGCGCCAGGGCATCAGCGCCAACGTCCATCCCCACGCCCTGCGCCATTCGTTCGCCTCCCACGTGCTGCAGTCCTGCGGCGACCTCCGGGCGGTGCAGGAGATGCTGGGCCACGCCAGCATCTCCACGACCCAGGTGTATACGCATCTGGACTTTCAGCATCTGGCGAAGGTGTACGACGCGGCGCATCCGCGGGCCAAGAAGAAAAAATGAACAAACTCGTCCTCAAGCCGGGCAAGGAAAAGTCCCTCCTGCGCCGCCATCCGTGGATTTTCTCCGGGGCGGTGGCGGAGGTGCGCGGCAATCCCGGCGTGGGCGAAACGGTTCAGGTTTGCTCGGCCCAGGGCGCGTTCCTCGCTTCGGCCGCCTACAGCCCGAAATCGCAAATCCGCGCGCGGGCGTGGAGCTTCCGCGAAGCCGAGGTCATCGACCAGGCGTGGCTGGAGGCGAAAGTGGGCGCGGCGATCGCCTACCGGCGCGCCCTGTTCCCCCGGGCGCCCGAGCCCCACGGCGTGCGGCTCCTGCACGGCGAGGCGGACGGGCTGCCGGGGCTGGTGGCGGACCGCTACGGCGACACCGTGGTGATGCAGGTGGCGAGTGCCGGCGCCGAATTCTGGCGCGAAACGCTCGCCGACGCGCTGCTCGCGCAAACCGGCTGCGCGAGGATCTACGAGCGCTCCGACCTGGAAGTACGGGAGCTGGAGGGCCTGCCTTCCCGTTCCGGTCCAATGCGGGGCGGCGAGCCCCCTGAGTTCCTGGAAATCGCGGAGGCGGGCCCGCCGGCGCTGCGCTTCCGGGTGGACGTGGAGAGCGGCCAGAAGACCGGCTTCTACCTGGACCAGCGCGACAACCGCGCCCTCGTCGCCCGCGAGGCGCCGGGAAAGGACGTACTCAACTGTTTCTGCTACACGGGAAGCTTTACCGTAAGCGCGCTGGCGGGCGGAGCGACAACCGTTCTGTCGGTGGACAGTTCCGCCGAGGCGCTGAGGCTGGCGCGGGAGAACGTGGCCCTCAACGGCCTCGACCCGGAGCGCACCGAGTGGCTGGAGAGCGACGTGTTCAAGGCGCTGCGCCTGCTGCGCGACCGGGGCCGCAGCTTCGACCTCGTCATTCTCGATCCCCCCAAGTTCGCGCCCACCGCGAGCCACGCCGAGCGCGCGGCCCGGGCCTACAAGGACATCAACCTGTGGGGGTTCAAGCTGCTCAGGCCCGGCGGCACCCTCGTCACCTTTTCCTGCTCCGGGGGCATCTCGCCGGACCTGTTCCAGAAAATCGTGGCGGGGGCGGCCCTCGATGCCGGCGTGGAAGCGCGGCTCACGCAACGCCTCGGCGCCGCCCCCGATCATCCGCTCCTGTTGAGCTTTCCCGAAAGCGAATACCTGAAGGGCCTGGTCTGCCGGATTTCATGAACGCGGCTTGACAGGGTCCGCCGATTTAGGAAATCCTAGCTGCCCATGCGTTTCCGTTCCGGGCTGCTCCAGTTCTGCCTCGCTCTTGCCCTGCTCCTCGCGCAGCAGGGGGGCTACTGGCACGCCCTCACCCACCTCGCTGCCGAAGCTTCGTCCCCGGAGCAGGGCCAGCCGGAATCCAAGGCCTGCCCGCTGGATGCCGTTTACGCCAAGGTGGGCAGCGGCATGGCGCCGGCGCCGCTCGCCGTCGTCACCGTCGCCGGCGCGGACGCCATCGCCGCGCTTCCCGAATCCCTGATTGTCGCTCCGGCGCCCGCCCCGGACGCCCGCGCTCCACCCCCCGTCCTCTGAACTTTCCGGCTGTTCCCGCTCCTGCCCCGAAACGCGGCAGGTCTTGCTGTTTTTTTGGTTATTGGTGCGTGGGACGCACCCTACACATCGCCACCCGCCTCGCGTAGGGTGCGCCCTGCGCACCGTTCGTTCAGGGGACATCACTCATGTTCAGGAAGAGAATCGTCGCCGCGGCGGTGGCCGCGGCAGTTGGAATGCCGCTGGGCGTACATGCGGCGAGCGACGCGGAGCTGGCGCAGATCCGCGACGAATTGAAGCGCATGAAGGATGCCTACGAGACCCGCATCCAGGCGCTCGAAAAGCGCCTTCAGGCGGCCGAGGCTTCGGCACAGAAAGCGGAGGCCACCGCCGCCAAGGCAGAAACTGCGGCCCGGGCGCCGGCGCCCCAGAGCGGGGAAGCGGCATTCAATCCCGGGGTCTCGCTCATCCTCTCCGGCACCTATGCCAGGCTGGCAGAAGACCCGGCCAACTTCCAAATCACCGGCTTCGTGCCGACGGGAGGAGAAGTGGGGCCGGGCCGGCGCGGAGCCAGTCTGGGCGAATCGGAGCTGGCGATCGCCGCCAACATCGATCCCCGGTTCCGGGGCTACTTCACGGCCGCGCTCACCCCGGAGAACGAAGTGGAGGTGGAGGAGGCATGGTTCCAGACCCTCACCCTGGGCAGCGGCCTCACGCTCAAGGCGGGACGCTTCTTCTCCGGCATCGGTTACCTCAACGAGCAGCACGCCCACGCCTGGGACTTCGTGGATCAGCCGCTGCCCTACAAGGCCTTCCTCGGGCGCCAGCTCGGCGACGACGGCGTGCAATTGAAATGGGTCGCCCCCACCGATCTGTTCGTCGAAGTCGGCGCGGAGGCCGGGCGCGGACGCGCCTTCCCCGGATCCGACCGGGAAAAAAACGGATTCGGGCTGGCCGCCGCGTTCGCGCGCCTCGGCGGCGACGCGGGCGCGAGCCACGCCTGGCGCGCCGGGCTGTCCTACGTCAGGACCTCGCCCAACGACCGGCGCTATGACGACGTGGACAGCGCCGGCACCGAGGTCGCCAACCGCTTCGACGGCAGGAGCCGGCTGTGGATCGCCGACTTCGTCTGGAAGTGGGCGCCCGAGGGCAACGCCACCGAGCGCAACCTCAAGCTTCATGGCGAGTATTTTCGCCGCCGCGAGAGCGGCACACTCACCTTCGATGTGGACGGAGCGAGCGCCTTCGGCACCCAGGTGGATCGCCTCAGCTCCGCCCAGTCGGGGTGGTATCTGCAGGGCGCCTACCAGTTCGCGCCCAGGTGGCGGGTGGGGCTGCGCCATGATCGCCTTGATTTCGGCACGGTGGACATCGGCCACGTGGCCAACGGCACCGGCGGGCTCACCGCCGCCGATTTCCCGGTGCTCGCGTCCCACAGCCCGAGCCGCAACACGCTCATGTTCGATTTCAGCGGCACCGAATTTTCGCGCTTGCGTCTCCAGCTTGGCGCCGACAAGTCGCGGCTCGGGGTGACGGATCGCCAGGTCTATCTGCAATACGTGATGAGCCTGGGCGCCCACGGCGCCCACAAGTTCTGAGGAGCGCAAATCATGGGAAAAATCTTCGCGATGGTTCTCGCGGCGCTGCTCGCGTCCGCGAGCGCGCCCGCCGCCGCGGCGCTCAATGTGCTGGCCTGCGAGCCGGAATGGGGCGCGCTCGCCGGGGAGCTGGGGGGCGACCGGGTCAAGGTGTCCACCGCCACCACCGCCTTGCAGGACCCCCACCGCATCGAGGCGCGCCCCAGCCTGATTGCGCGGGCGCGAAACGCAGACCTGGTGGTGTGCACCGGGGCTGAGCTGGAAGTGGGCTGGCTTCCGGTACTGCTTCGCGAATCGGGCAACGCGAACGTGCAGCCCGGACGCCCCGGGAACTTCGAGGCCGCGGGCTTCGTCGCCCTGCTGGAAAAACCCGCCCGCGTCGACCGGGCCGCGGGCGACGTGCACCCCGGGGGCAATCCCCACATCCAGACCGATCCGCGCAACATCGCCCGCGTGGCCGAGGCGCTTTCCCGGCGCCTCGCGGAGATCGATCCCGAGGGCGCGGCCCACTACCGCGCCCGGCACCAGGCCTTTGCCAAGCGCTGGTCGGAGGCGATCGCCCGCTGGGAGCAGCAGGCGGCGCCACTCAGAGGCTTGCGGGTGGTGATGCATCACAAGCTGCCCTACCTCGTGGGCTGGCTCGGGATGACCGAGGCCGCCACCCTGGAGCCGAAGCCGGGGCTCGAACCCACCACCTCCCACTTGGCATCGGTGCTGGACGAACTCAAGCGCCAGCCGGCGAAGATGGTGATCCGCGCCGCCTACAATCCGCCCCGGGCCGCCCAGTGGCTGGCGGAGCGCGCCGGCATCCGGGAGGTTGTGATTCCCTTCACCGTGGGCGGCAATGAGCAGGCGCAGGACCTGGTCGCGTTGTTCGACGACACGGTGAAGCGCCTGCTGGCGGGGCTGCATTGAACGCCGCCGGCCTGGAGCTTTCCATCCTCGGCCCGGCGTTCGCCGCGGGGCTGCTGGTGCTCGCGACCCACGTGCCGCTGGGCATCCGGGTGCTGCAGCGGGGCATCGTGTTCATCGACCTCGCCATCGCCCAGATTGCCGCGCTGGGCGTGATCGCAGCGGACCTCGCCGGATTCGAGCCCCAGGGCATCGGGGTCCAGGTGGCGGCGGTGGGCGCGGCGCTGCTGGGCGGCGCGCTCCTCACCTGGACCGAGCAGCGCTGGCCCGAGGTGCAGGAAGCCCTGATCGGGGTGCTGTTCGTGCTGGCCGCCACCGGCAGCATCCTGCTGCTCGCCGGCAACCCCCACGGCGGGGAGCATCTCAAGGACCTGCTCGTGGGCCAGATCCTCTGGGTGAGCCAGAGCCAGCTTGCGGCGGTTGCGCTGCTCACCGCCGCGGTGCTCGGACTGATGTACGGGCTCAAGGCGCGCCTCGGAAGAATGGGCTTCTACCTCCTGTTTGCGGTGAGCGTCACGGCCTCGGTGCAGCTGGTCGGCATCTACCTGGTGTTCGCGAGCCTGATCGTGCCGGCGCTGGCCATCCGCAACCGCGGTCACGCCCGGATTGCCACCGGGTATGGCCTCGGGGCCCTGGGTTACGGCGGCGGGCTCGTCCTTTCGGCCTGGTTCGACCTGCCCTCCGGCGCCGTGGTGGTGTGGGCGATGACGCTGCTCGCCGCGGTGTACTTCGGCCTGACTGCCCGCCCGAGGGAAGCAGATCCGCGGTAGGTTGGGCACTCTGTGCCCAACACACCGGAGGTCAACAGCCATCGGGCGCAGGGCGCCGGCTTTGTCGCCCCCGGGAAGTGGACTAGAATAGCTTCTCTCAATCAGAGGCCTTGAGCCCGGTCCACAGGTCACCCGTGGCATTCCTGTTTTTCCGCAAAAAGGAGGAAACCGTCGCGCCGGTGCGGCAGCCCGTCATGCCGGCCGCGCCGGCGAAGCCCGCGGCGACCGATTTCGAGGTGATGCCCGCTCACACCGTGGCGAGCATCGAGGTGTCCGGGAGCGATTCCGGTATCTCGCCGGTGGCGGAAGAGGCCGCCATTCTCTACGCCAACGGCCGCGCCGACGCCGCCATCGAGACCCTGCTCCAGGGCCTGACCGAAACGGGCGGACTGCAGCAGAACCTGGACGCCTGGTTCATGCTGTTCGACCTGTTCCAGGTGGAAGGGCGTAAGGAGGATTTCGACAAGCTCGCCGTCGACTTTTCGGTTCAGTTCGAGCGCTCGGCGCCGAGCTGGGTCGACCCGGAGGCGGGCCCCGGAAGCGGCGTTCCCGAGGCCCTGCGCACCGGGGGCGGCCGCTACTTTGGCTTGACCGGAACCCTCTCGGGCGCGAGCCAGGCCCAGATCGAGGAAATGATGAAGGCGAGCCGGAAGGAGGGCGCCTTCCGCATCGATTTCGGCAAGCTGCAGGCGCTGGAGCCCGACGGCTGCAAGCTGCTGCTGGAAGCGTTGCAGACGTTCCGCCGCGAGCACAAGGAGCTGGTGCTGTCCGGCACCGCCGAGCTGGAGAGGCTGTTGCAGAAGGACATTGACGAAGGTCCCGGCGCCGCACCCAACCAGTCCTGCTGGCTGCTGCTGCTGGAGCTGTGCCAGCTCCAGGGCCGCCAGGAGGAATTCGAAAACCTGTCGGTGGACTACGCGGTCGCCTACGAAGTGTCCCCGCCGTCGTGGGAACTGCTGACTGCGCAGGTCGCGCAGGAGGAGGCAGGGGCGGAGGCCCCGCCGCCGGCTCCTGCCGGCGAGGTTCCGGCCGACGCCTTCGCGCTTTCCGGAACCATCACCGGGAGCAGCCTTCCGCAGCTGCCGGAACTCAGCGCCCATGCCGAATCGCGCAAGGAGGTGGTGATCGACATGCGGCGCGCCAGGCGCGTGGATTTCGTGGCCGCGGGCGTGCTGCTCAACGCTTTCACGGGCCTGAAGCGCGCCGGCAAGCGCGTCATCATCCTGGGAGCGAACGAGATGATCATTGCGCTGTTCACGGTGGTGGGCCTCAACCAGTTCGCCATCATTCTCAAGAACAAGCAGCACTAGCCTGAAGTTTTCTCGGATCGCGGAACACCCTATGGATTATCACGGCACGACCATTCTTTCGGTGCGGCGCGGCCCCCAGGTGGCGCTGGGCGGCGACGGCCAGGTGACCCTCGGCAACGTGGTGGTGAAGGCCACCGCGCGCAAGGTGCGCCGCCTGTACCAGGACCGCATCCTCGCCGGGTTCGCCGGCGGCACGGCGGATGCCTTCACCCTGTTCGAGCGCTTCGAGGCCAAGCTGGAGAAGCACCAGGGCCACCTGCTCAAGTCCGCGGTGGAACTGGCCAAGGACTGGCGCACCGACCGCATCCTGCGGCGGCTGGAGGCGATGCTGGCGGTGGCGGATCGCGACTATTCGCTGGTGATCACCGGCAACGGCGACGTGCTGGAGCCGGAGCTGGGGCTGGTGGGCATCGGCAGCGGCGGCCCCTACGCCCAGGCCGCGGCCCGTGCCCTGCTGGAGAACACGGACCTGCATCCCAAGGACATCGTCAAGCGCGCCCTCAGCATCGCCGGCGATCTCTGCATCTACACCAACCAGCAGCACGTGATTGAAGTGCTGGAATAGTAGAGAGTAGAGAGTGGGGAGTCGAGAGTAGAAAACCCTGGAATCCGATTGTTTCGCTCTCCACTCTCCACTCTCGACTCCCGACTTCCATTATGTCTTCCATGACCCCTCAGGAAATCGTCCACGAACTGGACAAGCACATCATCGGCCAGGACGCCGCCAAGCGCGCGGTCGCGATCGCCCTCAGGAACCGCTGGCGCCGCCAGCAGGTGCCGGAGCCGCTGCGCCAGGAGATCACCCCCAAGAACATCCTGATGATCGGGCCCACCGGCGTCGGCAAGACCGAGATCGCGCGGCGGCTGGCCCGGCTCGCCAACGCCCCCTTCATCAAGATCGAGGCCACCAAATTCACCGAGGTGGGCTACGTCGGGCGCGACGTGGATACCATCGTCCGCGATCTGGCGGAGTTCGCCGTCAAGCAGACCCGGGAGCAGGAAACCCGCAAGGTGCGGCACCGGGCGGAGGACGCCGCCGAGGAGCGGGTGCTCGACGCGCTGCTGCCCGCGGCGCGGGAGATGGGATTTACCGCCGAGGGCGAGGCGCGCGACAGCGCCACCCGCCAGAAATTCCGCAAGAAGCTTCGCGAAGGCGAGCTCGACGACAAGGAAATCGAGATCGAAGTGGCGGCGGCCCAGCCCGCCATGGAAATCTTCGCGCCTCCCGGCATGGAGGAGCTCACCTCCCAGATCCAGGGCCTGTTCCAGAACCTGGGCGCCGCGAGGAGAAAGCCCCGCAAGCTCAAAATCAAGGAGGCGATGAAGCTCATCACCGAGGAGGAGGCGGCCAAGCTCGTCAACGACGAGGAGCTGAAGATCCGCGCAGTGCAGAACGTGGAGCAGAACGGCATCGTGTTCCTGGACGAGATCGACAAGATCACCAGCCGCTCGGAGCGGGTGGGGGCGGACGTTTCCCGCGAGGGCGTGCAGCGCGACCTCCTGCCGCTGGTGGAGGGCACCACGGTCTCCACCCGCTACGGCATGATCAAGACCGACCACATCCTGTTCATCGCCAGCGGCGCCTTCCACCTCGCCAAACCCTCCGACCTGATTCCTGAGCTGCAGGGGCGGTTCCCGATCCGGGTCGAGCTCGCGAGCCTCAGCGTCTCCGACTTCGAGCAGATCCTCACCAACACCGATGCCTGCCTCGTGCGCCAGTACCAGGCGCTGCTGGAAACCGAGGGGGTGAAGATCGAGTTCCGGCCCGAGGGCATCCGGCGCCTGGCGGAGATCGCCTGGCAGGTGAACGAGAAGACCGAGAACATCGGCGCGCGGCGCCTGTACACGGTGATGGAGAAGCTGCTGGAGGACGTGTCCTACGAGGCCTCCAGGCACGAGGGAAAGACGGTGGTGGTGGACGCCGCCTACGTGGACGGGAAGCTCAAGGAGCTCGCGGGCAGCGAGGACCTCGCGCGCTACGTGCTGTAGGGCGGCTTAGGGAAGCCGCGCCTTCCGGCAGTTCAAGGGGTCAACTTTTTCGGGGGAACTTTGTTATCCTCGCCAACTTGAGCTGTGCCGTTTACGCGGATTCGCCTGGGTTGCTCGAAGTCCAGGAACAGCAGCCCAACATGGGGATTGACCAGAACGTTGCCCCAAGTTCGGTACATGCCATTTCCGTCGTAATCAGGAATAGCAAGGGTGCGATCGTCTAGGCGGTCGGCTAGAGGGCGCGTCTCACGAGCATCCTGAAGCCGCCGCATCCCATCGTGATACATCGGATCGTCTGCCATCATTCCTCCTGGTAGGTCATCGCGACCGAGCCCCAACGTCCGGCTTGACGCGCGCCCGCCTCGCCGGCGTCGCTGTCCAAGCCGCGGTTAGAGAGCATCATTTGAGTGGAGCGACGACTACGCCGCGTAGCCCGGCCCGCTCGATCGCGGACTTGACCAGCCCCTCCGCTTTCGCCTCTTCGACGAATTTGCCGACGTACACAGCGGCGACGGTATCGCGCCCCTTGGGCACACCCATGCCGATCGGTTCGACCAGGATCCGGCCGTCGAGAACTCGCGAGCCGGGCTGCTTCCCGGCTTCGGCGAAGAGGGCCGTCTTGGTCGCGGAAATAGTGGCCTGCGGAATTCCCGTGAGCTGGGCGAGCCGATTTTGGCTTAGCCCCCGAAGCTCGCGAACGATCCGCACTGACTCACCAACCGATACCTCAATCCGCTTTTTCGCGGGACGAAACTGTTTCATCGCTGGGGTCTCCGGTAATCATGAACGGGCCCTGGCGGCAAGTTCGGCCGTCGCTGGCTTGAACGGCGATAGCGGCTTTCCTAGAAACACTAGCAGCTACGGGGGACACAACTTCACTGCAATGCCGTATCTGCCCTCAGACTTTCCACGGCCAGATCGACGAAGCTCCGGACCTTGGCGGATCCGTGGCGACCCTCGCGATGAATCACGTGGACCGGCAGCGAAGCTTCTTCAAAGTCTGTCAGCACCGTCTTGAGCGTGCCGGCCGCCAGTTCGTTCGCCACCTGATAGGAGATCAGCCGCGTCAGGCCAAACCCGCTCTTGGCGGCTTCGAGCGCGCCGTCATTGGTATTCACCAGAATGCGCGGACTGAGCCGGACG
>JACPEG010000003.1 GCA_016183615.1 Betaproteobacteria bacterium | reverse complement strand
TTGTCCAAGCCGGTAAACATCACTACGTGGCCATCACCGCCTGCATGCGCAAAATACTGGTCATCCTCAATGCCATGCTCAGATCCAATCAACCTTGGAAAGCCACACACCATGCTTGACTTTTAACGCAGTTGCTCTGTGCCTGTGGTGAGAATTTGGGCTTTATTCATGGCTGACCAGTTGATCTTCGGGTTCCACGCAGTCCGCAGCCGGCTGCGGCAGGAGGCGGAAAGCGTTCACGAACTCTTTGCGGAAGAGGGACGCCATGATCCGCGGATGCGGGAGCTGCTGGCGGTGGCCGCGTCCCGCGGGGTGCGGGTGGTTCCGATGCCGAAGGCGCGGCTGGACGCCATGGCGGCCGGGGGGCGTCACCAGGGTGTGGTGGCCCGGGTCGCGCCGATACGCCTGGCCCAGTCCCTGGATGCGGTCCTGGACGGACTGGAGGAGCCGCCGCTGCTCCTGATGCTGGATGGCGTCCAGGATCCCCATAACCTAGGCGCCTGCCTGCGGGTGGCGGATGCCTTCGGGGCTCACGCGGTGGTCGCCCCCAAGGACCGGGCCGCGGGCATTACCCCGACGGTAGCCAAGGTGGCGAGCGGCGCCGCGGAGACCGTGCCATTCATCGCGGTGACCAATCTGGCCCGTACCCTGAGGGAACTCAAGGAGCGGGGCATCTGGGTGGCGGGAGCGGCGGGGGAGGCGGAAACCGGGCTATATGAGGCGCGGCTTGCGGGACCGCTGGCCTGGGTGCTGGGTGCCGAAAACGAGGGGTTGCGGCGCCTCACCCGGGAGACTTGCGACGAACTGATCCGCATCCCCATGCTGGGGGCGGTGGAAAGCCTCAACGTGTCAGTGGCGGCCGGCGTATGCCTGTCGGAAACCCGCCGCCAGCGAAGGGTTGCCCACACTTCAAAAAAACCTTGAAAAACAACGGCACTCCGGTATAATACGCGCCTTTCTCAACCTTGCCTCACCATTCCTCGCATTATGGGAGGCTTTAATCCACAAGGAGATTGAATGCGACACTACGAAATTGTTTTCATCGTTCATCCCGATCAGAGCGAGCAGGTGCCCGCGATGATCGAGCGCTACCGGGGCATGATCTCGGGCCGCGCCGGCAGGATTCACCGCCTCGAGGACTGGGGCCGGCGCCAACTCGCGTATCCCATCCAGAAAGTCCACAAGGCTCACTACGTGCTCATGAACATCGAGTGCGACCAGGAGACCCTGGATGAGCTCGATCATACCTTCCGCTTCAACGATGCCATCCTGCGCCATCTGGTGGTCAAGATGAGCGGGCCGGTGACCACGCCCTCTCCCATGATGAAGGAAGAGAAGGCGAAGTCCGTTGCCGCGCCTGCCGAAGAGCGCAGGGAAAAGGACGCGGCGCCGGCGGCGGAAGCGGCGAGCTGATTGGATTGCAACCAGGTCGTGCTGTGCGGCCGCGTCGCTGAAATCGGCGCGCTGCGCTACAGCCCCGCGGGAGTGGCGATACTGGAATTCCGGCTGAGCCACGCCTCGGAGCAGGCTGAAGCCGGACTGAAGCGCCGGGTCGAGTGCGAAGTAGGGGCGGTGGCGCTGGCGGAGCAGGCCCGCACCGCAGCCCGCCTCAAGCCCGGAACTCCGGTAAGGTTGACCGGATTCCTGGCGGCGAAAAGCCGCAACAGCACGCAACTGGTAATGCACGTGAACCGAATCGAAACCGAATAGGAAACGACCATGGCTTTTTTCAAGAAACCGAAACGCGACCTCAAGAAGAAGGACCGCCGCGAGGGCGGACGCCCCCTGTTCAAGCGCAGGAAGTTCTGCCGCTTCACGGTGGAGAAGGTCAAGGAAATCGACTACAAGGACATCGAGGTGCTGAAGGACTTCATCAACGAGAACGGGAAGATCATCCCGGCACGCATCACCGGCACCAAGTCCCATTACCAGCGGCAGCTTTCCACCGCCATCCGGCGCGCCCGGTTCCTGGCACTGCTGGCCTACACCGATCTGCACTGAGGAGCGCCACCATGCAAGTGATTCTGATGGAAAAGCTGGTGAACCTCGGCAACCTGGGCGACATCGTCAAGGTAAGAAACGGCTTCGCCCGAAATTATCTGATTCCCCAGGGCAAGGCCAAGCGCGCTACCGAGGCCAACATCGCCGAGTTCCAGGCACGCCGCGCCGAGCTGGAAAGAGCCCAGGCCGAAGCGCTGGCAGCGGCCCAGGAGCGGGCCCAGAAGCTGGAGGGCCTGATGATCCAGATCACCCAGAAGGCCGGGGTAGACGGCAAGCTGTTCGGGTCGGTGACCAACGTGGACATCTCCGAGGCCGTGAAGGCCCAGGGGTTCGACGTGCCGAAGTCGGCAATTCAGATGCCTCAGGGACCGCTCAAGCAGGTGGGGGACTATCACATCGTGCTGTCGCTGCACACGGATGCGAAAGCCACCATCACGGTATCGGTGCTGGGCGAGAGCTGATCCGCCGCCGCAGATTTTGGCGCATCGCAAGGGGCCTTCGGGCCCCTTTCCGTTTCAGGAGAACACGTTGCCGGTAACGCGTCCGGTGAAACGCCGCGGGGCGCGCTGCTTTTGTGTTTACCGAAGCCAGAAGTAGTAGAATGGACTCATTAAAAGAGCCCGATTAGCGAGTCCCGTTTTCCCGCCCCGATGGCCCAGGCTGCCGCGCAGGTAATCTCCGATCCCCAGCTGGAGCTCATCAAGCTGCCGCCCCACTCGGTGGAATCCGAGCAGTCGGTTCTGGGCGGGCTGCTCCTCGACAATACCGCCTGGGACAAGATCGCCGACCTCATCTCCGAAGAGGATTTCTACCGGCAGGACCACCGGCTCATCTACCGCCATATCTCGAAGCTCGCCGACGACAACAAGCCGGCCGACGTCATCACGGTGGTGGAGGCCCTGGAGCGCTCCGGGGAACTTCAGAACGTGGGCGGCCTTGCTTACGTGGGGAGCCTGGCGCAGAACACGCCGTCCGCCGCCAACATCCGGCGCTACGCCGAGATCGTGCGCGAGCGTTCGGTGATGCGCAAACTCGCCCAGGTGGGCGGGGAGATCGCGGAGTCCGCCTTCAATCCCCTGGGCCGCAACGCCACCGAGCTGGTGGACGAGGCGGAATCCAAGGTGTTCCAGATCGCGGAGGCGGGAAGCCGGGGCCGCAAGAACTTCGAGCACATCAATCCGCTGCTCAAGCAGGTGATGGAGCGCATCGATGACCTCTACACCAATCCGCGGGAGGTCACCGGCGTTCCGACCGGCTTCAGCGACCTCGACCGGATGACCGCGGGCCTGCAGCCGGGGGACCTCATCGTCGTCGGGGGGCGTCCCTCCATGGGCAAGACCTCGTTTGCCCTAAATATCGGGGAGTTCGTGGCGCTGGAGGAGAAGAAGCCGGTCGCGGTGTTCTCCATGGAAATGGGAGGCACCCAGCTCGCAATGCGACTGCTCGCTTCCGTGGGCCGGCTCGACCAGCTCAAGGTGCGCACCGGCAAACTCGTGGACGAAGACTGGGGAAAGATTACCATCGCCCTCGGCCGCCTCAATGATGCCCCCATCTACATCGATGAGTCGGCGGGCCTGAACCCCCTGGAACTGAGGGCCCGGGCGCGGCGCATGCACCGCCAGGCCGGCGGCCTGGGCCTCATCATCGTGGATTATCTGCAGCTCATGTCCGGCGCCGGGAGCAAGGACCGGGAAAACCGCGCCACCGAGCTTTCCGAGATTTCGCGCTCGCTCAAGGCGCTCGCCAAGGAACTCGGCGTTCCGGTGATGGCGCTGTCCCAGCTCAACCGCGCCATCGACGCGCGGACCGAAAAGCGGCCGCTGCTCTCGGACCTGCGGGAGTCGGGGGCGATTGAGCAGGACGCGGACGTGATCATGTTTATCTACCGGGACGAGTTCTACAACGAGGATTCGCCCAAGAAGGGCATCGCCGAAATCATCGTCGGCAAGCAGCGCAACGGCCCTGTCGGCAAGGTCGAACTCACCTTCCTCAAGGAGTACACCCGCTTCGAGAATTACGCCGATCCCGGCAGATATTGAGCCGGAATCAGGCGCAGGAAGGGTGGAGCGCAGCGGAACCCGTCGTTTCACTTCAGGAGGCGATGGGTTCCGGCTCCGCCTTCACCCATCCTACAGCTACAAAACTTCTGCCGCGTAATCTGCCAGCCGCGAGCGCTCGCCCCGCTGCAGGGTGACGTGCCCGCTGTGGGACCAGCCCTTGAAGCGGTCCACCACGTAGGTGATCCCCGAACTGCCCTCCGTCAGATAGGGTGTGTCGATCTGGGCGATGTTGCCGAGGCACACCACCTTGGTGCCGGGGCCCGCCCGGGTAATCAGCGTCTTCATCTGCTTGGGCGTGAGGTTCTGGGCCTCGTCGATGATCAGGAACTTGTTGATGAAAGTGCGGCCGCGCATGAAATTGAGGGACTTCACCTTGATGCGCGAGCGGATCAGGTCGCGGGTTGCGGCGCGGCCCCATTCCCCGGCGTCGTCGTCGGTCTTGTTGAGCACATCCAGGTTGTCCTCCAGGGCCCCCATCCAGGGCGTCATCTTTTCCTCCTCGGTGCCCGGCAGAAAGCCGATGTCCTCGCCCACCGGGACCGTAACCCGGGTCATGATGATCTCGGTATAGGTCTTGTGCTCCAGGGTCTGGGTGAGTCCCGCGGCGAGCGTGAGCAGCGTCTTCCCGGTGCCGGCCTGGCCCACCAGGGTCACGAAATCGATTTCCGGACTCATCAGCAGGTTGAGCGCGAAGTTCTGCTCCCGGTTGCGGGCCACGATGCCCCACACGTTATGGCGCTGGTGCGAGTAGTCCTTGAGGGTTTGCAGGATCGCGGTCTTGCCGCTCTGCTCCTTGACCTGGGCGAAGAACGGCTTGTCCTGCTCCTGGTACACGAACTCGTTGATGAACAGGCTGGGGCAGAGCGGCCCCCGCACCCGGTAAAAGGTGTGGCCGTGCTGCTGCCAGGACTCCATCTCCTTCCCGTGCTTGTCCCAGAAATCCCCGGGGAGTGCCCGCACCCCGGAGAACAGCAGGTCGGTGTCCTCCAGTACCTTGTCGTTGAAATAGTCCTCGGCGGCGAGGCCCAGGGCGCGGGCCTTGATGCGCATGTTGATGTCCTTGGACACCAGGATCACCTGGCGCTTGGGGAAGGCGTCCTGCAGGTGCTTCACCACGCCAATGATCTGGTTGTCGGCCTTGCCCGAGGCGAGCCGGGCCGGCAGCTCGCCGTTGATGGCCTCGGTCTGCAGAAACAGCCGGCCGGTGGCGTCCTTGCCGTGGGCTTCCAGGGAGATTCCCTCGGAGATCCCGGCCTGGGCTCCGGAGACGATTTCGTCCAGGTAGCGGCTCGCCTGGCGGGCATTGCGCGAGACTTCCGACATTCCCTTCTTGTTGGCATCGAGCTCCTCCAGGGTGGCCATCGGCACGTAGATGTCGTGCTCCTCGAACCGGAACAGGCTGGTGGGATCGTGCATCAGCACGTTGGTGTCGAGAACGAACAGCTTGGCGCCGGCGGCGCGCAGCTTGGTGACGACGGAGGCCGGTTTGCGCTGGATCATGGAACTCCTTTCATGGAAAGAAATTGCCGGACCGGAAAAGCGGCGCCCCGGCAACGGCCGGGGCGCGTGGAAAGAAGGGAAGAAGGGGGCGGCAGTGACTTCCGGGCCGCGGCGGCCGCCGGGAAGGTTCAATATCGGGAACGGGCTGATCGGGCATGCCCACGCCCCCATTGTTCACAAAAAGCGGGGGCAATGCAAGAGCGTGGCTGCGATGCCGTCAGGCGAGGAATTCCGGTCCCTGCAGGGCCAGCGTTCCCGACCGGCCCGGAATCTCCCCCAGGGTCACTTCGTGGCGCGGCAGCCGCCTTGCCTCCAGGCCTTCGAACAGCTGGCGCAGGGACACCAGCTCGAAGCCCATGGCCTTCCAGCCCGCGAGCAACCGCTCGAACACGGGTGCGAGCTTCATGCCCTCCAGCTCCGCGTGCAAGGTGTACACGTGGCCGGTGGAAAGGGGGTTGGCCGAAAGCTTCAGCAGGTGATCGGCCACGTTATCCGCGCTGACGCCGTCCACCCCGATCAGCTCGTCGAGGGTCGGCAGCGTGGTGGGGAGTTGCGGGCAGGCGATGATTTCGGCGTTGTAGATGGGAATGAAGGGGCAGGTGCCGCGGGTGTCCGAGCAGTAGTGGAAGCCAAGCCGCTGGGTGAGCCGGTAGGCATGGACGTTCATCTGCCAGCCGGCCGCCCCGTGGGTCAGGGCCGGCTCCCCGAAAATCTCCTGGAACCGCTCACTCGCCCGGCCCATTTCGCCCAGCGTCCAGGTCTCGTCGGCCCCGGTTACTCCGTCCTGCCATTTTACGTGGTCGAAGGTGTGGATCCCCAGGTCGAATTCCGCTTCCTTCACGGCCCGGAGGATATGGGCGCAGCGGCGCCCGATATCAGGCCCAGGAAGCAGGGTCCCGTAGAGCAGCGTCCGGTAGCCGTAGTGCGCGGCGACCGAGGTGCGGGAAACCTTGGTGAGAAAGCCGGGGCGGAATACCCGCCTGATGGCTCGCCCGGTGTGGTCCGGCCCCAGGCTGAACAGGAATGTGGCCTGGGCCCGGTGCTTGTTCAGGACCTCCGCCAGCCGCGGCACCCCTTCGCAGGTGCCGCGATAGGTGTCGACGTCGATCTTGAGGGCGAGTTTCATTCGACCTTGACCAGCTCAGCAGAACTTCCTTTCAACGCAAAGACGCAAAGAAAGAGTCTGGATTTTGAATCCCTTTGCGATCTTTGTGTCTTTGCGTTGATCGCGTCTTTGTCAGTCCATCAGCTCTCGGGCCTCGGCCACATGGCCGCGGTAGGCCTCGAAGATATGGGTGAGCGCGTCTTCCATGCCGACCTTGGGCTGCCAGCCGAGCTCGCGGCAGGTATTGTCGATCCTGGGCACCCGGCTCTGCACATCCTGGTAGCCCTTGCCGTAATAGGCCTCCGAGGTGGTTTCCACCAGGCGCACCTGCTTCGCGCACGGCTGGTACTCCGGGTAACGCATGGCGAGTTCCACCATCATCTTCGCCAGGTCCCGCACCGAGTAGTTGTTCTTCGGGTTGCCCACGTTGTAAATCTTGCCGCTGGCGACGCCGTTCCTGTTCTCGATGATCTTCATCAGGGCGTCGATGCCGTCGTCGATGTAGGTGAAGGAGCGCTTCTGGGTTCCGCCGTCCACCAGCTTGATTTCCTCGCCGCGCACGATGTGGCCCAGGAACTGGGTGATCACGCGGGAGCTGCCTTCCTTCGGGGTGTGGATCGAGTCCAGCCCGGCTCCGATCCAGTTGAAGGGACGGAACAGGGTGAAATCAAGTTTTCCCTCCGTGCCGTAGGCCCAGATCACCCGGTCCATGAGCTGCTTGGCGCAGGAGTAGATCCAGCGCGGCTTATTGATCGGCCCGAGAATCAGCTCCGAGGCATCCGGGTCGAATTCGGTGTCCCGGCACATGCCGTAAACCTCCGAGGTGGAGGGGAACAGCACCCGCTTTTCGTGCTTGACGCAGGATCGCACGATGGGAAGATTCGCTTCGAAGTCCAGCTCGAATACCTTCAGGGGCTCCTTCACGTAGGTCGCAGGGGTGGCGATCGCCACCAGCGGCAGCACCGTGTCGCACTTCCTGATGTGGTACTCGATCCACTCCTTGTTGATGGTGATGTCGCCCTCGAAGAAGTGGAAGCGCTTGTGGTCCAGGAGGTCGGTCACCCGCTCGTTCAGCATGTCCATGCCGTAGACCTCCCAGTCGGTGGTTTCGATGATGCGCTTGGACAGATGGTGGCCGATGAAGCCGTTGACGCCGAGAATGCAGATTTTCTTCATGATGGGCTCACGGGATCGGCTGGCAATGAAACGACGGTGGCGCCGAAGGCGGTTTCGACGTCTCCCGGCGCAAGCGGCCGGCCGTCGAACTCCATGGCAACAATGCGCAGCGTGGTCCGGTCGGCGCACTGGGCGTAGCAATGCCCGGCTTCGACGACGAGGGCCGGGGCGGGAAAACGCCCGCGGCGACCGGGTTCGCGCACGGTGCGCAGAATCCTGAGCATCCTGCCACCCAGCTCGGTGAATGCACCCGGGTAGGGAGGCGCGACGCCGCGCACGAGGTTGTGCACGGCGTCGGCGGTGTCGTTCCAGTCGATGCGGCCGTGTTCCGGACGGCGCCCCCCGAAATAGGATCCGTTCGACAAATCCTGGACCATGCGGGGCGCCGTGCCTGCAACGAGCTGGGGCAGGACGCGATATAACATGATTTCCGCGGCCCAGGTGACCTTGTTGAAGACGTCGAGTGCAGTGTCATCGGGAAGGATGGGCACCGCCTGCCGGTCCACGATGTCGCCGGCGTCAGGCTTTTCCGCCATGTAGTGTAGCGTGGCGCCGGTTTCGGTTTCCCCACGGATGACGGCCCAGTTCACCGGCGCCCGCCCCCGGTACTTCGGCAGCAGGGAGCCGTGCATGTTGAGGGCGCCGCGCCGGCCGAGGGCCAGCAGCGGCGGCTTGAGCATCTGGCGGTAGTAGAAGGAGAACAGGAAGTCCGGCTTCTCTCCTTGAACGCGGGCCATGATGTCCGGCACATTCGGGTCCTCCGGGGTGAGGGTCGGAATGCCGTGTAGCGCCGCGCGCTCGGCCACGCTCTCGAACCAGATGGCCTCGGAGGGGCTGTCGCGGTGGGTCAGCACCAACGGAATGTGCACACCCTGGGCGAGCAGCACAGTCAAGCACCGCACCCCGACGTTGTGATAGGCAAACACGACCGCGGTGGTCATTCCTTCTTTTCCAGGATTGCCTGGATCAGAAACCGGGGCCGGTGGCGCACCTGTTCGTAGATTCGGCCCACGTACTCGCCAAGCAGCCCGATCCCGAACAGCGCCACGCCCAGCAGCAGGAAGGTGATCGCAAACAGCGTGAACAGGCCCTCGGCCTCTGGCCCGTAGACGATGCGGCGGTAGGCGATCAGACCGAAAAATCCCAGTGCAAGCAGCGCAACCAGGAAGCCGAGCATGGAGAAGATCTGCAGCGGCATCACCGAGAATCCGGTAACCAGATCGAAGTTGAGCTGGACCAGCCTGTAGAGCGAGTATTTGGATTCACCCGCCTTGCGCTCT
Source organism: Betaproteobacteria bacterium (assembly GCA_016183615.1). GTDB lineage: Bacteria > Pseudomonadota > Gammaproteobacteria > Burkholderiales > UBA6910 > JACPEG01. Next base: position 131,025 of record JACPEG010000003.1, on the reverse strand, counting down.
TCGTGCCCCACCACGATCTCCGTGGGGTTGTGGGCGAACGTGTAGGCCAGCGCCGGTATGAAGGTGTTGACTTCCCTCGACTGGTTGATGGCCTCGACGATGGGCCGGTCGTAAGCGCGCAGCATGCAGCCCTGGTCGGTCATCCGGATGGCGGTGATGCGCTCGCGCATCCGGTTCATCGCCAGCGAGGCGTATTTGCGAAACGGGCTGTCCTGGCGCTGGCGGCGGATGGTGCCCACGTAATCGTGGCCCTTGTCCATTTCGGCCAGCAGACTGCCGATCTCCTCCGGCGGGTTCTGCAGGTCGGCGTCGAGGGTGACGATGCGCCGTCCCCGGCAGTGCTCGAAGCCCGCCATGATCGCCATGTGCTGGCCGAAGTTGGCATTGAACAGAATCACGCGCGTGACATCGGGTCGCTGCTGGAACTGCTCGCGCAGGATCGCCGCGGAGCGGTCGCGGCTGCCGTCATTGACGAACACGACCTCGTAGCTGCGATGGAGCCGGTCGAGCGCAGGATAGAGGCGGTCGAACAGGGCGGGCAAACCCGCCTCCTCGTTGTACACCGGAACGATGACCGAGACTTCCGTCTGGCTCATTGCTTCGCGGCTTTCAGGATCTCTCCGGCGGCGGCGCATACCCGGTCCACGTCATCGAAGCTCATGGCCGGAAACAGGGGAAGCGTCACGGTTTCGCGCCCGATGCGCTCGGCGTTGGGGAAGTCGCCTTCTCCGTACCCCAGGGCCCGGTAGGCCGTGAAAAGGTGCATCGCCGGATAGTGGATTCCCACGCCGATGCCACGCTCGTGCATGGCCTCGATGAACTGGCGGCGGGTGATCTTCAGGCGATCGAGGGGCAGCAGGGGCGCGAACATGTGCCAGCTGTGGCCGGCGCCGCGCGCTGGCAGCAGGCAGGGCGGATCGGTTTCGAGCCGGTCGAAATAGCGCGCCGCAAGCTCCCGGCGCCTGGCGTTGAATGCGTCCAGGTGCTTGAGCTGCCCGAGCCCCACCCGGGCGGCCACGTCCGCCAGATTGAACTTGCCGCCGGCCACGGTCACGTCCATGTTGCCCTCGGCGTCCCGGGATATGCCGTGAAAGCGCAGCAGTTCAATCTTCTTTGCCTCCTGGGGGTCGGTGACGCTGAGCGCTCCGCCCTCGATGGTCGTCATGTTCTTGTTGGGATGAAAGCTGAAGGAGACGATGTCGCCGAAACTGCCGATGCGCCTGCCTTGCCAGGCGCTGCCGATAGCATGAGCGGCATCCTCGATCACCCTCAGCCCGTATTCGTCCGCAAAGTCATACAGAGCTTCCATGTCCATCGGCAATCCGGCGAAATGCACGGGCATGATGGCGCGGGTCTTCGGGGAGATGGCCGCCTCCGCGCCCTTCAGGTCCAGGTTGCGGGTTTCCAGGTCCACGTCCACGAACACCGGCCGCGCGCCGACCCGCAGGATCACGTTCGCGGTTGCGGCGAAGCTCATGGCCGGGGTGATGACCTCGTCCCCGGGCCCGATGCCGCAGAGCTGGAGTGCCACCTCGAGGCCCGCGGTGGCGGAGGTAAGCGCCCGGATCGGGCGGCCGTCCAGGTAGGCGGAAAGCGCCTCCTCCAGCGCCTTGACCTGGGGTCCGCTGGCGAGCCAGCCGGAGCGCAGCACATCGGCGACGCCCTGGATGGTTTCCTCGTCCAGGGTGGGGCGGGTGAAGGGCAGATATTCCATGATGGTAGCGTGTCGCCGTTTGGCAGTGGCCGGTGATCAGCTCCGGGCGACGATGAACACGCCGAGGATGATGATGCCGATGCCGAGGAGGCGCGTCGGCGTCACCGCCTCGCCGAAAAGGTACCAGGCGGCCACCGCGTTTACGACGTAGCCTACGGAAAGCATCGGGTAGGCAATGCTCACCTCCACCCGGGAAAGCGCCAGGATCCACACCACCACGCTTATCACGTAGCAGCCGATGCCGCCGAGAATGGGGAGCGAGGTGGCGATCTTCCAGCCTACAGGCACGATGTTGGCCGTGGAGAATTCGAATGCGCCGATGGCGTTGGTGCCGGCCTTGAGCAGGAGCTGGGCCACTGCGTTGAGCAGCACGCCCAGCAGGACCAGCGAAAAGCTCACGATGTTCACAGGGTCCTCACTACGACGCGCCGGGTGTCCTCGGCCACCACCTGCATCGGCAGTCCGGCCTGCCGCAGCCGGCCGAACCAGGGGGGGTCCATGATGGCAAGGGCATAGGGCTTGGCGCGCCAGATCCGCTCGAACGCGGCCTGGTCCGGGATCCACTTCTGCGGCTCCTGCTGCAACCCGAATTCCAGTTCGTCCTGGTGCGCCACCACGGTCACCGTGCGTTTAAGGTAGAACGGCAGAGTCTGCTCGTAAAAGCCGACGCTGTAGAACGGAACTCCCGGCTTGAGATGGGGTTTGATTTTTTGCGCCAGGTGGTAGGCGGAACTGGCGGGCGACAGCGCGTCGTGCCCCGTCAGCACCAGCTGCGCGGCGACCAGCCCGCCGGCCGCAAGGGCGATCACCGCGGGTTTCACCCGGTCGCGCCGGCAATAGTACCAGCTTGCGCCGGCGGCTGCGAACATCACGGCGGCGGCGGCCACCAGCCACGGAACGTAGCCGCGGTAGAGGGCCACCGGCACTTCGTCGCCGGCACGGATTTCGGCCGCCGGCGCGAGGCCGATGGCTGCCGCGGCGGCAGCCATGACCGGCAGCACCTGCCAGCCGAGGGCGGCGCTGCTGATCCGGCTCAGCCGCTCTCCCATGAGCAGCGCCAGCGCCGGGAACATAGGGAGGATATACGAGGGCAGCTTGGAGCTCGAAGCGGAAAAGAGCGCGAATATGAACACCGCCCAGATGAGCAGGAGGCGCTTGGGCCTGAACGCCGCCGCCGGCTGTTCGACGCGCCACGCCCGGACCGCCGCGTCGGCCAGGGTAACGAGCCAGGGGACGGCGCCGGCGAGCAGGATCGGAATGAAGTACCACCACGGTTGGTACCGGCCGTGGACCGTCGTGAAAAAACGGTCGAAGTGCTCGTGAACGAAGAAAAAGCCCGGGAACTCGGGGTTCGCGAGGCTCACGGCAATGAACCACGGCGCCGCGATGATCAGAAACAGCGGCAGGCCGGTTCCGGCGTGGAGCTTCCTCAGCAGGGCGAAGTCGCGCTCCATGAGCATGTAGATCGCCAGCACTGCCACCGGCAACGCGATGCCGATCAGGCCCTTGCTGAGCACCGCGAGGGCGATGGCCGCCCACGCCACGTGCATCCACAAGCGGTTGTCCCGCGCCGTCGCCTCGTCGCGCTGTGCGAGAAGAAATCCCGCGAGCCCCATCCCCATGAAAAAGGTGAGTCCCATGTCAAGGTCGTTGACATGGCCGATCAATACGTAGAGCAGGCTGCTGCCGAGGGTGAGGGCGGCGTACAGTCCGGCATCGGGCCCGAACAGGCGGACCCCCGCATACCACACCAGGAGAATTCCCAGAACCCCGGTCAGCGCGCTCCACAGCCGTGCCGTCCAGTGGTGCTCGCCGAACAGGGTATAGGCGGAGGCGGTCGCCCAGTACTGGAGCGGCGGCTTCTCGAAGTACTTGATGCCGTTCAACCGCGGCGTCACCCAGTCGCCGCTCGCCGCCATTTCCCGGGGGATCTCGGCGTAGCGGCCCTCGTCGGGCCGCACCAGCTTGCGGTATTCCAGGTTGCCGAACCAGATCAGGAGGGCCGCCAGCAGCAGCAACCAGTAACGGCCCCGGGCCGGGGCTGCCGACGAATCCATGGAGAGGCGGGATTTATGGTTGGAATTGGAGGATAAAATTATAGCATCGGCCCGCCCGTCAGGCATTGCCTGCGAGGAGGCTGCGGGCGAGGTCCGCGAATACTTCGTCGCGGCCCGCGTTGACGCGCAGAACCCGCGCTTCCGGGTAGCGGGGATAATGGCTGAGCGTGGAGCGGGTGTAGGCCGGGTCGTAGTGCTGCAGCAGGAGCTCAGTGACGAGCTCGTCCCAGGCGCCGGCATCCGCCATCGCGTTCCAGCGGCCGATCACCTCGGCCCCGTACAGGCCCTTCAGCATTTCGAGCCGGGCGTGGAACGCCGGGCGATCCTCCAGAAAATGCACGTACTCCTCCTTGAGCAGGGCGACGCGCACCGGGATATCCGCTTCCAGCCGCACGCATTCGCTCTTCCACATGGCGTCGATCAGGGCCTCCGGCACCCGAAGCCCCCCGATTTTCCTGCTTTCGGCCTCCACGTACACCGGCCGCTCCCGCTGCAGGGTTCTCAATGACCACCAGATGCGGCTTTCGAACATTTTCTGGGCGGGTTGCGGCGTGCCGGGCAGATCGCCCAGCACCGAGCCGCGGTGGGCGGCGAGCGCCTCCAGGTCCAGCACCTGGGCGCCGCTCCCGGCCAGGGCCCGGAGCAGCCGGCTCTTGCCGCAGCCGGTGGGCCCGCATACCACGCGCCAGCGGAACTCCCGGGGCAGCGAGGCCAGGTCGGCCACCACCGCCCGGCGGTAGGCCTTGTAGCCGCCTTCCAGTTGCGCTGCGGCCCAGCCCACTTCGGAAAAAATATGGGCCATGGCGCCGCTGCGTTTTCCGCCGCGCCAGCAGTAAATGAGGGGCTTCCAGTTCCTGGGGCGATCCTTGAAGCGGGTCTCCAGGTGGCGTGCGATGTTGCGGGCCACCAGCGCCGCGCCGATCTTCTTGGCGTCGAAGCTCGAAACCTGCTTGTACATCGTTCCGACCTGCGCGCGCTCGGCGTCGTCCAGCACCGGGCAGTTGACGGCGCCGGGAACATGGTCTTCTCGGAATTCCGATGGCGAGCGCACGTCGATCACCTCGTCAAAATCGGCGAGTTGTGCTACGGTTACGACGCTTGGGGCCTTCAATGGATCTGCCTCCGGGCCCGGCTGCCGGACCGAAAAATGGAACATTTTAGGTTGGGCGGCGTCTGTCTCACAAGGCGCAGGTCTAGGTCTGCGCCTGCCGTGATACCGGGAAAAACATCTTATGAACAAGTTCAACGAACTCGCAGCCATAAAGCTTACCCAGTACAGCCACGGCGGAGGCTGCGGTTGCAAGATCGCGCCCGCCGTTCTGTCCGAAATCCTGGCCAAGTCGCCGGCAGCCACCCTGCACCCGGACCTGCTGGTGGGCACCGAGTCCTCGGACGACGCGGCGGTCTACCGCCTGAATGAACGCCAGGCCATCGTCGCCACCACCGATTTCTTCATGCCCATCGTGGACGACCCCTACGACTTCGGCCGTATCGCCGCCACCAATGCGCTCTCCGACGTGTATGCCATGGGGGCAACGCCCATCATGGCGCTCGCCATCGTCGGCATGCCGGTGGGCAAGCTCCCGGTGGAAATTATCCAGGACATCCTGGCCGGGGGAGCGAGCGTGTGCAAGGCAGCCGGCATCCCGGTGGCGGGGGGGCACTCCATCGATTCTCCGGAGCCGATCTACGGGCTGGTGGCCCTGGGCCTGGTGCATCCGGACAAGGTGAAGCGCAACAACCGGGCGCGCCCGGGCGACGCCCTGATTCTCGGAAAAGGCCTGGGCGTCGGCATCCTCAGCGCCGCCCTCAAAAAGGGCCGGCTTTCCGATGCGGGGTACGGGGAAATGATCGAGGTCACCACCCGCCTCAATACGCCGGGAGCCGTGCTGGCCGAGATGGAGGGCGTCCATGCCCTGACCGACGTCACCGGTTTCGGGCTGCTGGGCCATCTGCTGGAGATTTGCCGCGGCTCCGGGCTCGGCGCCAGTGTGGACTGGCAGCGGCTTCCGGTCCTCGGGACGGCCCTGGAACTCGCCCAGCACGGCTTTGCCACCGGAGCATCGGACCGCAATTGGGCGAGCTACGGGCAGGACGTGGTGTTGCCGGAAGGCATGCCGGAGTGGCAGAAGAAGCTGCTCACCGATCCCCAGACCAGCGGTGGCCTGCTGGTCGCCTGCGATGCGGGTGCCGTGGAGCAAGTGCTGGACCAGTTTCGCCGCGACGGTTTTGACGCCGCGGCGCGCATCGGCACCATGGTCCGGGGCGAACCGAAGGTGCGGGTGGCGTAAGCCCGCGCTATTTCCGCTTGACCGTCCTGACCCGGGCCGGGTCCGCGGGCAGCACGTCGGTTTTGCGCCGGCCGAGATTGCGTCGATCCGCCCCGGCTGGCGGGGCCTCACCGGGCTTGCGCCGGTCGTTCAACCGACGCTCTACCGGAATAAATTCGACGTCGTAGACCGGTGGCGTGTCCTTGTCCTTGCCCATGGTGCCATCTCCGCGCTTGTCGGTTGCGTGCCGCGAATTCTACCCTACTGCAATTGCGGGGTGCGTCCCTCGTCCAGCATGGCCCTGAATGCCGACGCCTCCAGGGGGTGGCTGTAAAGATACCCCTGGAGGTTGTCGCAACTCAGGGAACGCAGGAATTCGAGTTGCTCCCGGGTCTCAACCCCCTCCGCGATCACCTTCAGCTTGAGCATGTGCGCCAGCGCCACCACCGCCGACACGATGGCGCGGTCGTCGGGGTCGGTGCCGATGTCCTGCACGAAGGACTGGTCGATCTTCAGCACCTGGATCGGCAGGCGCTTCAGGTAGCCCAGCGAGGAGTAGCCGGTGCCGAAATCGTCGATGGCGATGGTGAGTCCCATGGCGCCGAGCTGGCGCAGCTTCTCCAGCGCCTCGCCGCTGCGCTCCATCAGCATGCTCTCGGTGATTTCCAGCTCCAGCAGACTCGGCGGCAGTCCGGTCTGCGCCAGGACCGCAGCGACGGTATCGACCAGCCCCTTGTCGCGGAACTGCCGCACCGACAGGTTGACGGCGACCCGCAGCGGCAGCCGTCCTTCGCGTTGCCAGGATTGCGCCTGGGCGCAGGCCTCGCGAAGCACCCACTCACCGATGGGGACGATGAGGCCGGTTTCCTCCGCCAGCGGAATGAACCGGACGGGCGCAATCAGACCCAGGTCCGGGTGCTGCCAGCGCACCAGGGCCTCGGCTCCGCTGATGCGGCGGGTCGCGATATCCACCTGGGGCTGGAAGTGCAGCACCAGTTCCTCGCGCTCCAGAGCCCGGCGCAGGCTGTTTTCCAGGGTGAGGTGCTGCAGCACCGTGGCGTTCATGTCGGCGGTGAAAAAGCCGAAGTTGTCGCCCAGCTCCTTGGCCCGGTGCAGGGCCAGATCGGCGTTCTGGTTGAGGGTGTCCAGGTCCTCGGTGTCCTGGGGGTAGAGGCTGATGCCGATGCTCGCGGTCACGAACAACTCGTGGCCCGGAACGTGGAACGGCTGCTTCAGGGAGCGCGCCAGCTTCTCCGCGACACGGGCGGCGTTTTCCACGTTGTGGATATCGGAGAGCAGGATGGCGAACTCGTCACCCTCCAGCCGCGCCACCGTGTCCTCATGGCGCACGGTGCCGGTGATCCGGTCGGCGACCGCCTTGAGCAGGGCGTCCCCCACCGAATGGCCAAGGGTATCGTTGATGTTCTTGAAGCGGTCCAGGTCGAGATACAGCAGCGCCAGCGAATGGCCGCTGCGGCGGGCGTTGGCGGCGGCCTGCTCCAGCCGGTCCCGGAACAGGCGCCGGTTGGGCAGCCCCGTGAGAACGTCGTGGTAGGCGAGCTGACGGATCGTGGATTCCGCCAGCTTGCGGCTGCTGATGTCCTCGGTGACGGAGACGAAATGGGTGATGGCGCCCTGGTCGTCCTTGATCGGGGAGATCGATTCCAGGCACCAGAACAGCTCGCCGTTCTTCTTCCGGTTGTGGAATTCGCCGAACCACTCTCTGCCGGCGAGCAGGGTTTCCCACATTTCCCGATACACCTCGGGCGGCGTTTCTCCGGACTTGAGCAGGCGGGGATTGCGGCCCATCACTTCATCCGGGCCGTAACCGGTCAGCTCGCAGAACTTGGGATTGACGTATTCGATGTCGCCCTTGAGGTCGGTGATCACCACGGCGTTGGCGCTCTGCTCGACCGCGCGGGACAGCTTGCGCACGCGCTCCGCGGCTTCCTGCTGCACCCGCATGGCCTCGCCCAGGCGCACGTTGGCCGCTCCCAGTTGCAGGGTGCGTTCCTCCACCAGCCGCTGGAGTTTTTCGGGCTGGCGGGTCACATGGTAAGTCACGATGGTTGCAAACAGGGCGCCCAGAAACACCAGGGCGGCCTCGAAACCCAGGGATTGGGGAGAATGCCATCCCGCCTTCGGCGCCACGCTCAATGTCCATTTGCCGTTCGGGACTTCGAATTGGTTGGAGATCGGTTCCACCAGCTCCGCCTGGGTTGAAAACGCGAAAATCTGCTTCTGGCCGGTGTCGGGATGGATGCGCCACAGATTGTAGTCATAGCCGTCGTTGACCAAATCGTCGAGATGGCTGGCGGCGAGCAGATTTTCGATGCGGATGAGAGAGGTGGCGAACCCCCAGAATCGGTCCCGCCGGTCGCGGTCGGTGAGGAACACCGGCAGGCGTCCGATGACCGCGACGCCGCCCTGCAGCAGCTCGAACGGGCCGGCCAGGGTCAGCTTGCGGGTTTCTACGGCGAGGAAGGCCTCCTTGTTGCGCTTGGGGTCCTTGAGCAGATCGTGGCCGATGGCCTTTTCGTTGCCCTTGAGCGGGACGCTTTTCTGGATCACGCCCCCCGGGGCGAGTTGCAGGGCGCTCACTCCCGGATAGAGCGGAAGCATCTCCTGGGCGAGGGTTTCGAAGTTCAGGATTTCGCCATGGCCCTGGCGCAGCACGGCGGCCAGCGCATAAGTGGCCGAAAGCGACCGGTAGATCTGCTCCTCAAGCGCACGGGCGTGGTCGCTGGCTGTCGCATGGGCGTGCTGCTTCTTGGTGAGCACGCGACTCTGCTCGGCGAGGTGAATGATCAGTCCGCCGACCCCGAGGGAGAGCATGAATACGACACCTGCCAGCAGGAACGGGCGCGGCGAGACGAACGGAACCGGCACGGCAGTGGACGCCGTGCCTTCCTGGCGGCCGCCGGCGCGCCGTTCCCGCGCCACCAGCCAATACATGAGCAGCCCGCTCGCCGCCGCGAACAGGAAGCCCTTTGCGGTCTGCAGCAGCGTGATCTGCTCGGACGTCTGCGCGACGCCAAGCAGCAGGCGGTCGGATCCGAGGATCCACAGGAACGACGCCAGCAGGTAGGCAAGAATGACACCGAATGCGAAATTCATGGCTGGGCGGTGCAGGAAACGCGAACAATTCTATCAGGCTTTATCCGCGATCAATGTGAAATGCATCACGAACCCTTCTTTCCGCCCGGGGCGAGCAGGGGCCGCAGATGGGGCCACACGTTTTCGAGAATGCGCGGCTGGGCCTCCAGGACGGGATGTATGCCATCGGGCTGGAACCACTGCAGGTCGTGGCCGATGCCCTCCAGCAGGAATGGCACCAGCGGCAACCGGTAGCGCTTTGCCAGCCGGGGGAAAATCTCGCGGAACTTTTCGGTGTATGCTGTGCCGTAATTGGGCGGCAGCTGCATGCCCACCAGCAGCACCCGGGCCCCCGCCCGGCGACAGGCCTTGATGATGGCCTCCAGGTTCTGCTGCGTGGTTTCGGGCGGCAGTCCCCGCAGGCCGTCGTTGCCGCCGAGTTCCAGGATGACGATCTGGGGCCGGTGGCGTCTGAGCAGGTTGTCAATGCGGCTCTTGCCCCCCAGTGTGGTTTCGCCGGTCAGGCTGGCGTTGACCACCTCGTGGGGATAGCCCGATCGCTGCAGGCGCTCCCTGAGCAGGCCGACCCAGGATTTTTCCAGGGCCAGCCCGTAGCCCGACGACAGGCTGTCGCCGAAAATCAGAAGCGTCGGCGCCGCGGCGGCCGATGCAGACACGCAGAATGCAACAACAAGAAGGATCTTGCTGACGATGTCGGACCAGCGCATGGCCCCGATTGTGCAGGCCCGGGGGCTCACCAAGCAAGTGCGCACCGGGGCCGAGACCCTCACCATTCTTTCGGACGTGAGCTTCGAAGTGGGTCCGGGAGAGGCGGTGGCGATCCTCGGGCCGTCCGGCTCGGGCAAATCCACGCTTCTGGGCCTGCTTGCGGGTCTCGACACGCCCAGCGCCGGCCGCGTGGCCCTCAACGGCGTGGACCTGTATTCCCTCGACGAGGACGCCCGGGCCAAGCTGCGGGGCGGCCTGGCGGGATTCGTGTTCCAGTCGTTCCAGCTGCTGCCCGCGCTCACCGCGCTGGAGAACGTCATGCTTCCGCTGGAGCTCAATGGCGGGAAGGATGCGCGGGGGCAGGCCGAGCGTTTGCTCCTGCGGGTGGGTCTCGAGGCAAGACTCGGGCATTACCCGCGCCAGCTCTCGGGGGGCGAACAGCAGCGGGTGGCCATCGCCCGGGCTTTCGCCGGCGAACCGCGCCTGCTGTTCGCCGATGAGCCCACCGGCAATCTCGATTCCGTCACCGGTGCTCAGATCATCGAGCTCATGTTCGAGCTGAACCGGGAACGGGACACGACGCTGATCCTGGTGACCCACGACGAGGCGCTTGCGGCCCACTGCGGGCGCAGGTTGTTCCTGGAGGGCGGCAGGCTGGTGAGGGGTGAGCGGTGAACGGTGGACAGCTGCACGTCGGCAATCCTCTGCCGACTTCCGGTAAACGACGATGAACATCCTCCGGCTTTCCTCCCGCATGCTCGCCCGTGACTGGCGGGCGGGCGAGCTGCGCGCGCTCGCGGCGGCGCTCGTCATTGCGGTGGCGAGCGTCACCACGGTGGGGTTCTTTGCGGAACGCGTGAAGCAGGGCCTCACGCGCCAGGGCAACCAGTTGCTGGGCGCCGATCTCATCATCGCCGCCGATCGGCCCTTGGGAGTGGACTACGAGCGGCAGGCACGCGCGCAGGGCCTGCAAACATCCCGGTCGCTGAAATTTCCGAGCATGGTGGCCGCCGATGGGCGCAGCGTGCTGTCCGAGGTCAAGGCGGTAAACACAGGGTATCCGCTGCGGGGCCGGATTCGCATCGTGACCAGCCCCGAGGGCCCCGTGGCGGACGCCACCGGCATTCCCGTTCCCGGAACCGTCTGGGTGGACGATCGCCTGCTCAATCAGCTGGAGTTGCGGCTCGGCGATGCGCTCCAGATCGGCAACACGCGCCTGAGAATTGCCGCGCGGGTGGTGCAGGAGCCGGACATGACCATCCGTTTTCTGAGTCTCGGACCGCGGCTCATCGTCAATCTCGACGATCTTCCTGCCACCGGGCTGGTGCAGCCGGGCAGCCGCATCAGCTACCGGCTGATGGTGGCGGGAGCGGCGGGGACCGTGGACGCGTTCCGCGGCTGGATCCAGCCCCGGCTGGCCCGGGGCGAGCACCTGGAGGCCATCGGCGATGCGCGTCCCGAGATGAAGGCGGCGCTGGAGCGTGCGGAAAAATACCTGGGCCTCGCCTCGCTGGTGACCGTGGTGCTGGCGGCGGCGGCGGTGGCGCTGGCGGCCCGGCGCTTCATGCTGCGGCACCTGGACGGCTGCGCCATGATGCGCTGCCTGGGGGCGAGCCAGGCCGACATCCTGAAGCTGTATCTGTACCATTTCCTCGCCGTGGGCGCCGCCGCCAGCGCCACCGGCTGCGCCATCGGCTACCTGGGCCAGGAAGCGCTGGCCTGGCTGCTGCGGCCCCTGGTGGGCGAGGCCTTGCCCCAGCCCGGCCTGGCGCCTTCGGCTCAGGGATTTCTGGCCGGACTGGCGCTGCTCGTCGGGTTCGCGCTGCCTCCGGTGATGAACCTGCGGCAGGTTTCCACGCTGCGGGTGATGCGGCGGGAGATCGGTCCGCCCCGGGCATTCGGGATTGCGGGATACGGGGCGGGGTACGCGATGGTCGCGGGGCTCGTGTTCTGGAAGGCGAACGAGTTCAATCTCGGGTTAATCGTGCTCATCGGCTTCACGCTCGCCATGGGCGCCTTCGGCGGCCTGGCGTGGCTGGCGGTGCGGATCTCGGTGGGCGCGCGGCGCGGCGCGGGCGGGGCCTGGCGGCTGGGGCTCGCGGCGCTCTCGCGCCGGGCGGCCGGCAGCGTGATTCAGACCGTGGCGCTGGCCCTGGGAATCATGGCGCTGCTGTCCCTCACTCTGATCCGCGGCGAACTCCTGAGGAACTGGCGGGAGACGCTCCCGCCGCAAGCGCCCAACCGCTTCCTGGTTAGCATCCAGCCCGACCAGCTCGGGGCGCTGGAGGGATTCTTCCGGCGCCATGAGGTTCCGCAGCCGCCGGTGTTCCCGATGGTGCGGGGCCGGCTGGTGGCCATCAATGAGCGGCCGGTGTCGCCGTCGGACTATCCGGATCCGCGAGCCCGGCGCCTGGCGGAGCGGGAGTTCAATCTCTCCTGGGGCGAAGTGCTGCAGACGGACAACCGGATCGTGCAGGGGGAGTGGTTCGCCCCGACCGACCGGGGCCGGGCGCTGCTGTCGGTGGAGCAGGGGATCGCCCAGACGCTGGGCATCGCCCTGGGCGACACGCTCAGCTACGACGTGGCGGGGGCGCGGTTCTCGGCGAAAGTGGCGAGCCTGCGCCACGTGGACTGGGACACCTTCCGGGTCAACTTCTTCGTGATTGCCCCGCCGGGCCTGCTGGAGGGCTACCCGGTGAGCTACGTCACGAGCTTCCACCTCCCGGCGCAGCGCAACGCCGTCATGACCGAGCTGGTGAAGGCATTCCCCAATTTCCTGGTGATCGACGTGGCGGCCATCATCGCCCAGGTGCAGACCGTCATGGACCAGGTCACCCGGGCGGTGGAATTCGTGTTCCTGTTCACCGTGGCTGCCGGGGTCGTGGTGCTATACGCGGCGATCGCTGCCACCCAGGACGAGCGGGTGCATGAAGCAGCGGTGTATCGCACGCTCGGCGCCAGCCGCCGCCAGCTCATCCTTGCCCACGGCGCGGAGTTCGTGGTGCTGGGGCTGCTTTCAGGGCTCCTTGCCGCCGCGGGGGCGACGGCGCTCGGGCATGTGCTCGCGAGCGAAGTGCTGCACGTGGCCTACAGAGGGAATACGAGCGTGTGGTGGGTAGGCGTCGTTGCGGGGATGGTGGGCGTGACGCTGGCAGGTCTCGTCGGCACCCGCGCCGCGCGCAATGCGCCGCCGGTGGCGACGCTGCAGGAATCGGGATAGAGGTCGTGAACGGTGAACAGTGAACAGTACGGTGCCGAGCACATAGGGTGCCTCCCGCGCACCGCGCCCACTGTTTACTGTTTACTGCTCTTATGCCGCCTGGGGTCGGGCCGCCACCATGCGCTTGATCTCCGGCAGGCAGGAGCCGCATTCGGTGCCGCACTTGAGCCTGGCCTGAAGCGCGGACAGGTCGGCTCCGCCGTCGAGGGCCTGCCGGATCGCGTGCTCCGAGACGTTCAGGCAGTTGCATACGACGCGGCCCTGGGGCGCGAAGCCGGCTGGCGGGCGGGCCATGGGCGCCAGCACCCAGCGCCTGAGGTCCCCCAGGCTGACCGCGCCGGCCATGGTGTCCTTCAGCCAGTCGCAGGCGGCCGTTTCCCCGCAAAGCCGCACCGCTACCAGTGCTTCCCCGTGAATGCGCACCGACTTGGAAATATTCCGGCGCGAATCCAGGTAGCGGATCGTTTCGCTTTCGTCATCCAGGCCCAGGATATGGTCGATCCGCGCGAGCAATTCCGCGGCGGCCGGCTCCCGGGAGGCCGCCCGAAACAGCACGGCGTCGCGCTCCCGCCCGAAGGGCACGCAACTCGCGAAGTCGAACTGCTCCAGCAACGGCTGCAGCGCTTCCCGGCGCGCCGCAGAGCTCCCGGTGGCCATGGCGACCATGCGCCAGGGCAGGTCCGCCTTTTCCAGCCGCACTGCGGCATGTTTGAGTTCCGGCTGCTTCGAGACCGGATCGTAGGCGCTGATGGTCAGGGCGTTGGGGCCGTGGCCCTTGAGGAACTGGCTGTTCCAGTGCATCGGCACGAATACGTGTCCCGGACGCACTTCGATGGATTCCGCCGCCGCCAGGGTCAGGCTCCCGCGCCGGCTCGAGATGCGGACGAAATCACCGTTTTTCACGCCGCGCCGGAGCATGTCCTCCGGGTGCAGGTAGGCGGCGGGCTCGCCGCCGTGGTCGAAAAGCTGCGGCACCTGCCCCGAGCGGCTCATGCCGTGCCAATGGTCCCGCAGGCGCCCGGTGTTGAGGCGCAGGGGATAGCGGGCATCGGTCTTTTCCGCCGGAGGACGGTAGCCCGCGATCGCGAAGCGGGCGCGACCGTCGGGGGTGGGGAATTCGCCGTCTTCGAACAGCCTCGGCTTTCCGCTCTCCGCGCCCTCGGGAAACGGCCATTGCTGCGGGCCGCGGGATTCCAGCAGCCCGTAGGACAGCCCCGTGATGTCGAGGTCGCGGCCGCGGGTGGTTTCCCGGTGCTCGTTGAATACATCTTCGGGAGAGCGGTAGGGAAACAGGGTGGGGCGCCCGGAGCGCAGCCGCTCTTCGAGACGCCTCGCAAACGCAGTCGCGGCTTCCCAGTCGGGCCGCGCTTCGCCCGGTGCAGGAACGGCCTTGCGCACCCGCGAGATGCGGCGTTCAGAGTTGGTGACGGTTCCTTCCTTCTCGCCCCAGCTCGAGGCGGGCAACAGCACGTCGGCGAACGCCGTGGTGTCGGTGTGGCGGTAGGCTTCCTGCACCACCACCAGCTCCGCTTTCTTGAGCGCCTCCCGCACCCGGGCCGCGTCGGGCATGGAGTGGGCCGGATTGGTGCAGGAAATCCAGATGGCCTTTACTTCACCCTTCGCCACCGCGTCGAACAGCTCCACCGCGGTCTTGCCGGGCTTGTCCGGCACGGTGTCAATGCCCCACAGCCGCGCGACCTCGGCGCGGTGCCCGGCGTCCGCCAGGTTGCGGTGGGCCGAAAGCAGGTTGGCCATGCCGCCCACCTCGCGGCCGCCCATGGCGTTGGGCTGGCCGGTGAGGGAGAACGGTCCGGCGCCGGGCTTGCCGATATGCCCGGTCGCCAGGTGCAGGTTGATGAGGGTCGCATTGCTGTCGGTGCCGTGGGTGGACTGGTTGAGTCCCTGGCAGTACAGCGAGAGCGAGGCATTGGACGAGCCGAACCAGCGGGCGGCGAGCACGATGTCTTCCGCGGGCACCCCGCAGATGTCGGACGCGGCCTGGGGGGTGTATTCCCGCACCGCCTCCTTGAGGACGTCGAAACCGGTGGTGTGGGCGCGGATGAACTGCTGGTCCACCAGGCCGTCCCACACCAGCACGTGAAGCATGGCGTTGAACAGCGCCACGTCGGTGCCCGGCAGCACGGGCAGGTGCAGGTCCGCCAATGAAGCGGTATCGGTGGCCCGGGGGTCGATCACGATCAGCCTGAGATCGGGGTTTTTCGCGCGGGCGTCCTCGATGCGGCGGAACAGCACCGGGTGGGCGTAGGCGGTGTTGGAGCCGGCGATCAGAATGCATACGGCGTGATCGATGTCCTCGTAGCAGGTGGGGACCGAGTCGGCGCCGAGGGTCGCCTTGTAGCCCGCGACCGCCGAGGACATGCATAGCCGCGAGTTGGTGTCCACGTTGTTGGTGCCGACGAGTCCCTTGGCGAGCTTGTTGAAGACGTAATAATCCTCGGTGAGGAGCTGGCCGGAAATGTAGAAGGCGACGGCGTCGGGGCCGTGCTCGCGGATGATGGCGGCGAAGCGCTCCGCCGCGAAATCCAGCGCATGGTTCCAGGTGGTGCGTTCCCTGGGCTCGCCGCGGGCGCGGCGCAGCTCGGGGTAAAGGGCCCGGCCTTCGGGAGAGGCCGTGAGATGCAGGGTCGAGCCCTTGGTGCAGAGCCGGCCGAAATTCGCGGGATGGTCCGGGTCGCCCTTTACCGCGGTGATGCGGTCAGCGGCCGTTTCAATCACGACTCCGCAGCCGACCCCGCAATAGCAGCAGGTGGACCGGACCGCGGGCATTCACGGACGCTCCAGTTGCAGGTATACCTCTCCACCCTCCACCTTGACGGGAAAGGTCGCGGTGCAGCCCTCGTCGGGGGCCACCGCCTGCCCCGAGTCCAGGTGGGTGGTCCAGCCGTGGAGCGGGCAGGTGACCTTGCGCTCGAACACGATGCCCTGGGACAGGGGCCCGCCCTTGTGGGGGCACTTGTCCCGCAGCGCGAACACTTCGTCCTGGTTATTCCGGAATACGGCGATATCGCCAAGCGGGCTTTTCACCACCCGCGCCCCCAGCCGGGGAATTTCCTCCAGGGCAGCGACCCGGACCCACATTTCGGTTTCCACCCTCGTCATACGCTCAGGCTCTCGAATTCATGCCTGGCGACACCCTTGGCGGCCCGCTCCTGCCAGGGGTCCTTTTCGCCCTGCAGCGCATAGAGCAGGCGTTCGTAGAGGGCCTTGCGGCCTTCGTGATCGTCCAGTATGCGCTTTTTCACGTAATCCAGTCCCACCCGGTTCACCCAGTGCACGGTGCGGTCCAGGTAGCGCGCTTCCTCGCGATAGATCTGGATGAACGCGCCGCAGTACTCGAGCACTTCCTCGCGGGTCTTCACCTTGGCGAGGAACTGGGCGACTTCCGTCTTGATGCCGCCGTTGCCCGCCACGTAGATTTCCCAGCCGGAGTCCACGCCGATCACGCCCACGTCCTTGATGCCGGATTCGGCGCAGTTGCGGGGACAGCCGGAGACGGCCATCTTCACCTTGTGGGGCGCCCACATGCGGTCGAACGCCTTTTCCAGCTCGATGCCCATGTTGGTGGAGTCCTGCACGCCGAAGCGGCACCACTCGCTCCCGACGCAGGTTTTCACGGTGCGCAGCGCCTTGCCGTAGGCGTAGCCCGAGGGCATGGCGAGATCCGCCCACACCCTGGGCAGGTCCTCCTTCTTCACCCCCAGCAGGTCGATGCGCTGGCCGCCGGTCACCTTCACCGTCGGAATCCGGTATTTGTCGGCCACGTCGGCGATGCGCCGCAACTGGTCGGGATTGGTCACGCCGCCGTACATGCGGGGAATCACCGAGTAGGTGCCGTCCTTCTGGATGTTGGCGTGGGCGCGCTCGTTGATGAAGCGCGATTGCGGATCGTCCTTCGCCTCGTGGGGCCAGGCGCAGACCAGGTAGTAGTTCAGCGCCGGGCGGCAGGTGGCGCAGCCGTTGGGGGTGCGCCAGTTGAGGAATTCCATGACCTCGGGAATCGACAGCAGCTTCTCCTCCCGGATTGCCTTGCGCACCTCCTCGTGGGTGAGCTCGGTGCAGCCGCACAGGGGCTTGGCCGTGTTCGACTGGGGCGCGTAGGCGCCGCCCACGGTGGAGGCGAGAATCTGCTCCACCAGGCCGGTGCAGGAGCCGCAGGAGCTGGAGGCCTTGGTGTGCTTGCGCACGTCGTCCAGGGTGAACAGGCCCTTTTCCTTGATGGCCTTGACGATGGTGCCCTTGCACACGCCGTTGCAGCCGCACACCTCCATCGCGTCGGTCATGGCGGCGGCCTTGTTCTGGCCGGCGTGGCCGGTGTTGCCGAGATGGGTCTGGCCGAACATCAGGTGATCGCGGAGGTCGGCGACGCTCTGGCCATCCTTCAGCAGCTGGAAATACCAGGCGCCGTCCACGGTGTCGCCGTAGAGCACGCCTCCCACCAGCTTGTTGTCGCGGATGACGAGCTTCTTGTACACGCCCGAGGAGGCGTCCTTGAGCACGATTTCCTCGCTGTCGTTCCCGCCCTGGAAATCGCCGGCGGAAAACAGGTCGATCCCCGTCACCTTGAGCTTGGTGGAGGTGACCGAGCCGGCGTAGCGGCCGATGCCCATGTGGGCGAGGTGGTTGGCGCAGACCTTGCCCATTTCGAACAGGGGCGCCACCAGCCCGTAGGCCACGCCCCGGTGCCGCACGCATTCGCCGACAGCGTAGATGCGCGGGTCGAAGGTCTGCATGGTGTCGTTCACCACGATGCCGCGGTTGCAGTGCAGGCCCGCGGACTCGGCGAGCTCGGTGTTGGGCCGGATGCCGACCGCCATGACCACCAGGTCGGCGGGAATCTCCGTTCCCTCCCCCGGGGCGGAGCCCGGGGCAGGCTTGAAGCGCACCGCCTTCACGCGGCCAACGGCGCCGCCCACCAGACACTCCGTTTCCTTCGGCAGCAGGAATTTGAGTCCCCGCTTTTCCAGCGACTGCTGCAGCAGTCGCCCGGCAGTCTCGTCCAGTTGCCGTTCCATGAGCCAGGGCATGAGGTGCACCACCGTGACCTCCATGCCGCGGACCCTGAGGCCGTTGGCCGCTTCCAAGCCCAGCAGCCCGCCGCCGATCACCACCGCATGCCTGAATTTCGCGGCAGCCTCGATCATGGCGTCGGTGTCGGCGATGTCGCGATAGGTGATGACGCCCTTCAGTTCCTTGCCGGGAACCGGGAGAATCACCGGATTCGAGCCGGTGGCCAGCAGCAGGCGGTCGTATTCGGCCTCGGTGCCGTCTTCGGCGTAGACACGGCGCCTGACGCGGTCGATGCGGGTTACCTTCTTGTTGAGGTGGAGCCGGATGCCATGGGCCCGGTACCAGTCGAGGTCGTTGAGAATGATGTCGTTGACGGTCTGCTCGCCGGAGAGCACCGGAGAGAGCAGGATGCGGTTGTAGTTGGGATGGGGCTCCGCCCCGAACACCGTGATGTCATAGAGATCGGGGGCGAGCTTGAGCAGCTCTTCCAGGGTGCGCACCCCGGCCATGCCGTTGCCGACCATCACCAGCTTCATCTTGCGCATTGCTCACTCCTCACTGCCAGGTCCGGTAGTACTGGAAGGTTGGGACTTTCTGGCCAAATGAGAAGCAATAGCCATGCCACGTTCCATGTCGTTGGCTGGCATGGGGAAATACCTCGGGAAATGGGTGTGGATCGATGCTTCAGCACGGTGAATCTGCCCGATTCATGTGCAGGGAAGGGCGCGCTTGCTCCATTGTGGTGCCATGGCGGACCCCGAAACGCCGGGCGGCGTGCTCAGCCGATGATGAGCAGGTAAGCGAGCAGGATGTTGAGGAGAATGGCCAGCGCCGCGATGCCCTGCCAGAGCAGCACCGGGTTGCGGCTCGCAAGCGGCGTGGGGCGGGGCCGGTTGAGGGGCCGCGCTTCCCCGTGCTCCAGGGCCAGCAGCATTTCCTCCGCGGTCTCAAACCGGCCTTCCTTGTCCCGGGCCACGGCCTTCAGGAGGATGTTTTCCAGCCACTGGGGGATGTCGGGCCGATAGCGGGTGGGTGGCGTGGGATCGCCGAAACGCGGGTGCTGGAACGGCTCGACCTCACCATAGGGATAGCGGCGGGTGAGCAGGTGATAGAGCGTCACGCCTGCGGCATACAGATCGCTCGCCACCGATGCGGGCTCGCCGGATAGCATTTCCGGCGCCATGAAGCTGGGCGTTCCGGCGGCCCGCGAATCCACCGACTTGCCGTCCTCCACGTTGCTCGCCACGCCCAGGTCCAGGATCCGCAGCTGCCCATCCTCGCCGAGGTGAAGATTGGCGGGCTTGATGTCCCGGTGCACCACGTGCAGCCGGTGCAGGGCACCCAGGCCCTTGAGCAGGTTGATGCCGACCCAGGCCACGTCGGCGCTCGGAAAGTGATGGCCCCGGTCCAGCTTCTGCTGCAGGGTTTCGCCCTCGTGGTAGGTCATGACGTAATAGAGGGCGCTGCGGCGTTCCATGGGCACCGGAAGCACTTGCGGGAAGCGGGAGGCCACCAGCCGCTTCGCCAGCCATTCCTCGTTGAGCAGACTCTCGCGGCTTGCCGCATCGTCGGCAAGCGCGGGCTGCAGAGTTTTCAGCGCGCAAAGCTGTCCAGTGGGGATATCGCGTACCTTGTAGAGCAGGGTGGCGCGGGACTCGTGGCGCAGTTGCAGGACTTCGAAGCCATCGAGGCGATGACCAGGCTTCAGGCGCGGCGGTATCGGCAGGGATTGTCCCCGCGAAATCGCGTCGGTCAGGCGCTCGTCGCCCACGCTGTCCACCCGCACCACCAGGGCGGTGGCGTTGTCCTGGCCGTTGGCGGCAAACGCGCCCGAGACCAGGGCCTGGGCGGCCGCCTGAGGCTCCCGGTGCTCGATCAGCAGGTTGGCAATGGAGGCATCGCCGAGGGGATTCCACACCCCGTCGCTGGCCAGCAGAAACACGTCGCCGGGTTTCGCCTCGCCATCGCTGTAATCCACGGCGATATGCCGGTCGAGGCCTACCGCGCGCTTCAGAACGTGCTGCATTTCCGGTGCGTCCCACACGTGATCCGTGGTGAGCCGTTCCAGGGTGCCGTCCCGCAGCCGATAGACCCGCGTGTCGCCGACATGGGCGATGTGGTAGCGCTGCCCGCGCAACACCAGCGCCGAAAGGGTGGTGGCCATCCCGGCGAGTTCCCGGTGGGCGGCGCTGTGGGAGTGAACCCAGCCGTTGATGGCGTCCACCACCTTGTCCAGCGCGAAGGAAATCTCCCAGGTGTCGGGAGTTGCGTAGTAGTCGGAGAGCACGCCGCGGACCGCGGCTTCGGAGGCTTCGCGCCCGCCCGCCTGGCCGCCGACGCCGTCCGCCACCGCCAGCAGGATGCCCTTGGTGCTGCGTTCCTCGCCGTTAGGCGTGCTGAACCCGCAATAATCCTCGTTGCGGGGCCGGGGCCCGGGTGCACTGGCCTTTCCGACGTGGACCTCGAGCACGGGCATTATGGATGTTCTCCCGATCGGGCGTTAGCGGGAAACAGTAAACGCTAAGTGGCCAACAGTAAACAGTGAACGGCGAACCGGCGGGAGGCCCGATTCACCGTTTCCCGTTCATCGACTGCCGTTCGCGCAGGCCCCCGCGGTCACACCCGGGCGGCGGTGACGGCAGCCGAGCCCCACGTGGTGCGCCAGCGGCTCTTCACGCCGGACAATCCAACCAGGGCCAGCACCGCGAGCGAGGCGAAGATCAGCAGGCCGAGCTGGTAGCTGCCCGTGAGTTGCTTGGAATAGCCGAGGCTCGAGGCGAGGTAGAACCCGCCGATCCCGCCTGCCATGCCCACCAACCCGGTCATGACCCCGATTTCCTTGCGGAAGCGCTGGGGCACCAGCTGAAACACGGCGCCGTTGCCCATGCCCAGGGCCAGCATGCCCCCCACCAGGATGGATAGGGCCATGAATTTGTCCTTGAGCCCGAAACTGACGATGAAAATGAGCAGGGCCGCCGCGGTGTACATGAAAAGCAGGGTGCGGATGCCGCCGGTGCGGTCGGCCACCATGCCCCCCAAGGGGCGCACCAGCGACCCGGCAAATACGCAGGCGGCGGTGAAGTAGCCGGCGGTCACCGCATCGAGCCCGTACTGGTCGTTGAAGTAGATGGTGAGCGACTGGGCCAGCCCCACGAAGCCGCCGAAGGTGACGCTGTAGAAGAACATGAACCACCAGGCGTCCCGGTCCTTCAGCACCGCGAGATAGTGATGCAGCGACTTGGCCGGCGGGCACTCGGGGCTGTCCTTGGCATACACCGTATAGATGACGAAGGCCACGGCGAGAGGAATAACGGCGAGCCCGAACACGTTGTTCCAGCCGTACCAGGCGGCGAGGGTCGGGGCAAACAGGGCCGCGAGCACCGTGCCCGAGTTGCCGGCGCCGGCGATGCCCATGGCGGCGCCCTGGTGCTCCGGCGGATACCAGCGCGAGGCCAGCGGCAGGGCGACGGCGAAGGAAGCGCCGGCGACACCCAGCGCGGCGCCAAGGGCGAGCACCTGGCGATAGGTCTCGACCCCGCCGTACCAGGCGAGGGCGAGGGCCGCGAGAACGATGACCTGCCCGATGAGCCCCGCCATCCTGGGCTTCAGGTGATCCACCAGCACGCCCATGATGGGGCGCAGCAGCGCCCCGGCAAGCACCGGGGTGGCCACCATGAGGCCCTTCTGGGCAGGCGTGAGATGAAGGTCCGCCGCGATCTGGACCGCGAGCGGCCCCAGGATCACCCACACCATGAAGCTCAGGTCAAAGTACAGGAATGCCGAAAACAGGGTCGGTGGGTGCCCCGCTTTCCAGAAACTCGTCTTCATCGCAGCCTCCTCCAAATAAGAATCGTCTGCGGACGAGCTTTAGCAACAAACATGCCACGCGTCCTAACTTGCCGTCAGGACACGGGTTTCCAGCTTATGGCGCAACCAATGACGGGTACGAGGGCCTGGAATTCACCGTCCTTTGCATCACGCTGGTGCGCACGGACCACATCCCGCACCGGTGCGGAGCACGCGCACCATCAGCGAGCCACAGCGCACCGTGCCGATCCGGAGCGAGTCGGACCTCTCATCCGACGGGCGATGAAATAGACTCGCCCCCGCGTTTTCGACTCCAGCCTCGAATTTCGATCCTGATCCTGCTCCGTCTGTTTCCGGGGTTAACCCCCCGCCCTATCCGTGTTCGCAGTCGGCCAGGAAGCTGAGCAACTCCTCCCGCAAGGCGTAGTAGTCGGGATGCTCGAGCAGCATCTTCCGGGTCCGCGGGCGCGGCAGATCGATTTCCAGGATTTTGCCGACCCTGGCGCGCGGCCCGTTGGTCATCATGACCACCCGGTCGGCAAGCAGGATCGCTTCGTCCACGTCGTGGGTAACCATGATGGCGGTCAGCTTGATTCGTGACCACACTTCCATCAGCACTTCCTGGAGCTCCCACCGGGTGAGCGAATCGAGCATGCCGAACGGCTCGTCCAGCAGCAGGAGTTTCGGGGAGAGTGCGAAGGCTCGCGCGATGCCCACCCGCTGCTTCATGCCGTTGGAGAGATCGAAGGCGTTTTTGTGGGCCGAGTCCGAGAGACCGACCCGGCTCAGGTAGTGTTTGACGATGTCGCGGCGCTCCTGCCTGCTGGCGTGGGGGAAAACCTGCTCGACCCCCAGCGCCACGTTCTCGTAGGCGGTGAGCCAGGGCACCAGGCTCGGGGCTTGGAACACGATGCCGCGGTCGGGTCCCGCCGTGGCGACTTCGCGGCCGTCGAGAATGATGGCGCCCTCGCTGACGTCGTTGAGGCCCGCGACCATCGATAGCACGGTCGACTTGCCGCAGCCGGAGTGGCCGATGATCGAGACGAATTCCCCCTTGCGGATCTTGAGGTCGAACTCTTCGACCACCTTCACCGGCCCCTTGCGGGTGGGATAGATTTTCGATATCTGGGAGAACTCCACGTAGCGCTCCGGGTGCGCCGGCGTTTTTTGCTTCGCGCCCGCGGGCTTCCTGGCGGCCTGATGCTCTTGACTGGTATTGGGCACCACCGTCGGCAGGACGATCACCTTGTCCTGGGCGCCGCCGGTCCGCTCGGAGCCGACCTGCATCAGGTATTGGGTGACCTCCTTGCGGATGCGCTTGAATTCCCGGTCGTGGTTCATCTCCTTGCGATCCCGCGGCCGCGCCAGGGTGGCCGGAAACTCGGGGCCGAAGGTCGCGCCGGGTCCGGGTCTGAGCGGGATGATGCGATCCGCCATCATGATGCCCTCGTCCACGTCGTTGGTGATGAGCACCACCGTCTTCTTTTCCCGGCTCCAGATCCGGAGGATTTCATCCTGAAGGTTGGCGCGGGTGAGGGCATCGAGGGCGCTCAGGGGCTCGTCGAGCAGCAGGATGTCGGGATTGGCGGAAAGCGCCCGCGCCACGGCCACCCGCTGGCGCATGCCGCCGGAGAGTTCCGCGGGACGCTTGTCCATGGCCGGGGTGAGATTGACCATCTCGACGTACTTCTCCACCTGCGCCCTTCGTTCTTTCCTGGGCAGCGCCTTGAATACCTGGTCCACGGCGAGGGCGACGTTCTGGCGCACCGTCATCCAGGGCATGAGGGAGTAGCTCTGGAACACCACGCCGCGGTCCGGCCCCGGCCCGGCAACCGGCTTGCCGTTGACCAGCACCGCGCCTTCATCGGGAGCAATCAGTCCGGCCATCAGCGAAATCAGCGTCGTCTTGCCGCTGCCCGAGAAGCCGACGATGGCAACGAACTCTCCCTCCCGGATCTGCAGGTTGATGTCCTGCAGGACGTGGGTTCTGGCGGCGCCCGTCCCGTAGGCCTTGCTCAGGTTCCTGACCTCGAGACAGGTGTTACCGGCGGCGACTGCCGGCTGCCCAAATCCCGGGCTCGCGGCACGCTCGGCAAACAGGAGAGCGGGCTTCTCTGCAATCTTCAACTGATGCACGGCCATGGTTCCTTCCCCTGCTTAATGGGCGTTTTCGCCGAAACTCACCAGCTGCTGCAGAGTCAGCATAATCCGGTCGAGCAGGAATCCGACGAAGCCGATGGTGAACACCGCTACCATGATCCGTCCGAGAGAGTTGGAGCTGCCGTTCTGGAACTCATCCCAGACGAACTTCCCGAGCCCCGGATTCTGGGCCAGCATCTCGGCGGCAATCAGCACCATCCAGCCCACGCCCAGCGACAGGCGCAGCCCCGTGAAGATCAGCTTCAGCGAGGAGGGGATGACGATCTTGGTCACCTTGGTGAACACGTTGAGCCGCAATACCCTGGAGACGTTGATCAGATCCTTGTCGATGGACGACACGCCCACCGCCGTGTTGATCAGCGTCGGCCACAGGGAGCACAGGGTTACCGTGATCGCCGAAATGATGAATGACTTCTGGAACATCGGATTCGCCGAAATGTAGACCGCGCTCACCACCAGGGTCACGATCGGCAGCCAGGCGAGCGGCGAGACCGGC
Source organism: Betaproteobacteria bacterium (assembly GCA_016183615.1). Classification (GTDB taxonomy): domain Bacteria; phylum Pseudomonadota; class Gammaproteobacteria; order Burkholderiales; family UBA6910; genus JACPEG01. Next base: position 106,448 of record JACPEG010000003.1, on the reverse strand, counting down.
CGGAAAATCTGGATCAGGGGATTGAGCGCGATCTGGATGGTCCGGCTCAGGCCGCACAGGATTCCGAGCGGCACCGCGACCAGCGTGGCCAGGGCGAATCCCGTAAACACGGTATTGAGGCTGGTCATGATCTGGTCGAAATAGGTGGGCTTGCCGGTCCAGGGCCGGATGGTGACTTCGGCCCTGGGGTCTTCGGCCAGCAGCTTGGCGTTGCGCTCCTGCTGCCGCTGGTGGAATGCGGCCGCCTGTTCGCGTTCGCTGAAGTGCTCGGCGGCGAGTCCCTTGGCCTCCTCGAGAACCTGTGCCGGCCCGGGGATGGCGCCCAGGCTGGTTTGCACGCCGGAAGCGAGCCCGTTCCACACGGCAAGGAACAGCGCGAAGGCCAGCACCGGCACCCCGATTTGAAGCAGGATTTCCCGAATCTGCTGGCGCGGATCTTCTCCCGCCATCAGCCGGACAAATGGCACGAACCAGGTTAATCCGGTCTTGCCCAGAATATTCGCCGTTTGGTTGAGCATGGCAATTCACCTATCAGTCAAAACGATCGATGCAATGCCCCGAGCGGGCCAGCTTCTTTGCTGGAGCGGCGGCAGGCGCGAGGCGCCCGCCGCCCTCTCGGAGCGCTCCTACTTCGCCTTCTCCTTGCCCTTCAGCCCGATCTTGAAGCTGTCGATGTAGGCATTGGGCTTGCGGCCGTCGAAAACGATGCCGTCGATGAACTTCGTGTGCTGCAGCGGGCGGAACCCGGTTTCCTTGGCGAAGTCGGGGAAATCGGCCGCGGTCATCTTGCCCTCGGCGATCAGCTCGTTTGCCGCCTGCTGATAGATGTCCGCGCGATACACCTTCTTCGCGATGTCCATGTACCAGCTGTCGGGCTTCGCCTCCGGAATCTGACCCCAGCGGCGCATCTGCGTGAGGTACCAGACCGCATCCGAGTAATACGGATAGGTGGCGTTGTAGCGGAAGAAGACATTGAAGTCGGGCGCCGGACGCACGTCGCCTTTCTCGAACTCGAATTTGCCGGTCATGCTGTTGTCGATGACGTCGAAGTCGGCGCCGACATAGTTCGATTTCGAGATGATCTTCGCCGCTTCGGCACGGTTCTTGTTGTTTTCCGCGTCCAGCCACTTGCCCGCGCGAATCAGCGCCTTGACCACGGCGATATGGGTCTTCGGATACTTCTCCGCCCAGGCCTTGGTGACGCCGAACACCTTCTCCGAGACGTTGTTGCGGATGTCGTAATCGGTCACCACCGGCACGCCGATGCCCTTGAACACCGCCTGCTGGTTCCAGGGCTCGCCCACGCAATAGCCGTGGATGGTTCCGGAGTCCAGGGTGGCGGGCATCTGCGGCGGCGGCGTGACCGAGATCAGCACATCGGCGTTGATCTGGCCGGTGATGTCGCCCTTGTCCGGCGCGTAGTAGCCCGGGTGAACGCCGCCGGCGGCGAGCCAGTAGCGCAGCTCGTAATTGTGGGTGGAGACCGGGAACACCATGCCCATCTTGAAGGGCGTCCCCTTGTCGCGGAAGGCCTTGATCACCGGCTTGAGGGCGTCCGCCTTGTTCGGGTGCACGGGCTTGCCATCCTTCATCGGCAGGTTCTTTTTCATCTCCGACCAGACGGCGTTGGAAACGGTGCAGGCGTTGCCGTTCAGATCCATGGTGAAGGCGGTGATGACGTCGGCCTTGGTGCCGAAGCCGATGGTTGCGCCGAGCGGCTGGCCGGACAGCATATGGGCGCCGTCCAACTCCCCGCCGATCACGCGGTCGAGCAGCACTTTCCAGTTGGCCTGCGCCTCCAGGGTGACGAACAGGCCCTCGTCTTCGAAGAAGCCTTTCTCCTTGGCAATGGCCAGCGGCACCATGTCGGTGAGCTTGATGAAGCCGAACTTGAGGTCCGGCTTCTCCACCTGCTTTGCGGCCATGGCCGGCGCGCTCAGCATTTGCAGCGCCAGCGCCACCGATACCACCGTGGCCTGGGCGAAGCTTGCCGCGCGGCCGGGAAAATTCCTCTTTAGTGAAAATCGTTTCATGAAACGCTTACTCCTCTGTTCAATAAAATGAATTCGTCTGCGCCTGCCCAAATCTCCCGGGCCGAGCGCACCGCCAAAAAAACAGCGTCCAAGGCCAAGCCGAGAGACCTGACCCAAGGACGCGGTTGTCTACGCTAGCCGCTGCCTTGCGGGCCCTGAATCCTCCGGAAGCCGCCGTTGGCTTCCGCGCTTACCGACCTATAAGCAACTGCCATGCCAAGATCCGGAATGGGCGCAATAAGGCTTGTGGCAGGCCCATTTACGGTCCCAAATGGCATGGAGCTGCACCAGCTGCGTGCGCGGAAGCCTCGGGCGGCACTGTTTCCGTGCTGCCGGATGCGAAGCCGGCGCTAAACGGTCGTTGCTGCCGCTTCCTTCATCGTGCTTGCGAGGACGCCGTAGACCGTGGCCCAGGCTTCTGCAACCGGCGGCGTGAAGGCGTCCCCCAGGCCCTTTTCCAGGGTCCACAGCAGCGCCGCGCCCACCGTGTCGTAGTGGGCGCCGGTCACGCCGTAGGCGACGTGGCGCCGGCCCAGGTCCTGCACCGCAGGAACGATCTCGTCGAGACGCGACAGGCCGGTCACCGCCGTGTTGATCATGGCGGTGAGCTTGCGGCCCTGTTCCGCCATGTCGCCCTTGAACAGGGGCTTCAGCGCAGGGTCCAGTTCGAACAGCCGGCCGTAGAACAGCTTCGCCGCCTGGTCCTTGATGGGGATCACGGCTTGCCAGGTGGACTGCACCAGCTCGATTTGCTTCGGGGTCATGACTTGCTCCTTTCGGTCTGAGTTACCAGTTCAATGATGTAATCCACCGTGGCCTTCACCTCGGCGAGGGTCTATTTCATCGGAATGCGGAGCACCACTCCGCCCATCACGTCGCCCATCTTGAAATCCCGGCGCGGCGTGTCCTTGTGGTCGTTGTGGCAGGCGATGCAGGCCTTGGCCACGGCCTTGTCGGGATAGACCGCCGTGTAGTACTTCTTGCCGCCGAGGGTTTCCTCCTTGTAATAGGGCTGGCCGCTCTTCGCCACCGCCTCCAGGCCTTCCTTCTCGACGGCCGTCTTGGCGGCGTTCTGCTTGTTCACCGGCCACAACGAAAGCAGGGAGTAAGTGAACCCCGCATTCTTTTCCGCGACCATCTCGGCGCCGTAACGGAACATCTGGGCCGGCAGGGGCAGGGCCTTGTCGTCCTTCCAGTGCTCGCTCGCCTTGATGACCTTCTCCTCGTTCTGGAGGCGGTTCACCACGTTGCGCGTGTACACGGTGCGGTCGGACTCCATGATGGCGTGAAGCGCGTCGGCGATTTCCTTGTAGCTCCAGCCGCTGGGTGCCTCCGCGGCCGCTGCAGTGAGCGCGGCCAGCGCGATGCCGCCGGCCACCAGGGGTCTGATCAGGGGATTCATGGGTTTCATGGTGCAATCTCCTTTCGGGGTGGTTGACAAAAAACTGCTTGGTCGGGCCGGCGGATCAGCCGCCTTGGCCCCTATCCTTTGCCTTGCGGCGGGATCCTTCGGCCCGGGCTTCCGCCCGTTTGGCCATATCGATGCTTTCGATCCGCTTCGCCGGCTGGCCCTTGAAGTTCGCTGCGGCGAGCTTCGGCTCGGCGAGGGCATCCAGGCTGAACTGCAGGCCGTGACAATGCAGGCAGGCGCTACGGATCATCTTTTCGTTGGGGCGCAGAGTGTCGTTCTGGTTGTGCTGGACCAGGATGCGGGTGACGTCATCCGGAGTGCGGTGGGAAACCCGCGGCATGTGGCAGGTGGTGCAGGACACCCCGCTGCCCGCCGGTAGCTCGCCCTTCGATTCCTTCTGCCACAGGGCGTAATGGAGCGAGGCCTTGAAGGCGCGGCTGTGGGTATCGTCGTGGCAGGCGAGGCAGCCCTCGACCGCGGCGGCCCGGGTGTCGAAGCGGTGGGCGCCGTGACAGGCGATGCAGGTGAGCGGCTTGTCGCCGGCGTCATGCTTCATGGGAAGCCGGGCCAAGGCGGGGCGCATGGGTTCCAGGTCCTGGACCAGCCGCATCCCGTGCTTGCCGGCGAGGAAACCCTTCACTTCCGGCTCGTGACAGGTGGTGCAAACCTTGTGGGACGGGCGTTCCACCCAGGCGTGTTCTCCCGCCGGTTCCTTTTCCCGGTGACAGGCGCTGCAATTGACGCCCGCCTTCGCGTGGGCGGTCGCCAGCCAGTCGTCCACTACCGGGGCGGGGGCCTTGAGATTCGATCCCGCGTCGATGGCGTCGCGCCCGAGCGGCTTTACCGGGTACCGGTCATGGGGATAGCTGCCCAGGTCTTCCAGCACCTTCGCAAAATTGCGCTCGGGCAGCGCGGGCTGCTCCAGCAGCGCCGGCTCGGCGGCGTGCTTCAGCAGGAAATCCTCGTACAGGGCCCGGTTGTCGTGGAAATTGTGGCAGCCGCTCGAGGCGCAGGTGGTAAACGCCAGCCCCTGGTGAGTGGGCCGGTCCTTGCCGATGTCCCGGTGGCAGATGGCGCAGTAGTCGTCGGAAAGGGTGACGCCGGCGAAGCGCGTGATTCCCGGCCGGTGCTCCACGTGGCAGGTCACGCACTGCGTGGCGTCCAGCAGCGCGGCGCGGTCCGCGTTGCGCGGATCGGTGAACTTGCTCTTCGGGTGTTTGTCGTCCGCCGCCTTGAGTTCTGCGCCGTGGCATTTGACGCACGCTTCCTGCAGCGCCTCGCGGCCGCCGAAGGCCGCGCCGTGACAGGCGTTGCACTTCAGCTCGATCTGGTAGTGGCCGTGGCTGGTGGCCCCGGGCAGGAACAGGCTGCGCACCTCCGCGCGCCAGCTGCTGCCCTGCGCGCTGTCCACGGTCAGGCCCGCGGCGAAAACGCCCGCCAGCGCCGCCGAGAGGACGCCCCACAGTAACCAGGATCTCCAGTGCCTGCTCATCGCGCCGCCTCAGTACCAGTAGGTCTTCAGCACGTGGAACGCCAGCAGCACCGGCAGCGGCCACAGGAACAGCACGTGCAGCCGCAGCGAGGTGTCCTTCAGCTTTTTGGCCCCGGGGCCTTCGAGGGCGTGCTCGCGGGAAATGACCCCGCCGGCTACCGCGCCGACCAGGGCAAGCCCCACCATCGACCCGCTCAATGCCAGGTTCAGGTGATCACCGAGGCGCCCGCCGGTGTGAACGAAGAGCAGCGCGAGCGCACCGGTGCCGATCGCCACATGTACCAGCCGCCACCCGGCATACTCTCCGAGGCTGAAGCGGCGCCAGCGCTTGCGCAGGCCGAGCACGGCCAGCGCCACGGCCAGCGCCAGAAGCGAGAAACCGCTCACCTGCTTCCACAGGCTCTCCCGCCACAGGACGTCCCAGCGCAGGGGAAGCTGGACCGTGGAGGCATAAGGAATCGAGGGCAGGAGCCCCGCCGCGAGTCCCAGCCCCAGGGCGGCGATGGCCAGCACGAACAGGGCCCGGAAGTGAGGCACCGGCTCCCGCGCAGCGGCGCTTCCGCAGAGCTGGGCAAGCAGGGGACGGCAGGAGCCGCAGACGGTCGACGCGCCGGTGGCGGCGGCGAGTTGCTCGACTGTCCCGCAGCCGGCATCGATTGCCTCGGTGAGACAGCCGCGCGTGATGCCCGTGCAGTTGCACACGGCGGTGTGCTGGGGCCAGTGCGCAACGCCGGTGCCGGCCGCCGCGGGCCACAGCCCGCCGCTGCGGGCGAAGCGCCAGCGGTTCCAGGGATGGAGCTTGCGGCCCCGGGCCACGGCTTCCTGAACCCGTGCCAGCTCGTCCCATTCGCCCACGGCAATGGCGCCGATGATCCGGCCGCGGCGGATGACGATCTTGCGGTAGAGCGCCTCGGCGGGACGGTGGAAGACCTGCTCGCGCGCCAGCTCCGGCAGTTCGTCGCCGGCGAATTCCCCGACGCTGAAAACGGGAAACCGCATCACCTTGAGCCGGGTGGCCACCGCCGATCCGGTGTATTGGGCATCGCCGCCGGCGATGTTGTGGGCGGCCACCGCGGCCTGCTCCAGGCCCGGCGCGACGACGCCGTAAACGGCGCCCCGATGCTCGGCACATTCGCCCGCGGCGTAGATCAGGTTATCGGTGGTCTGCATCCGGTCGTTTACCCGGATGCCGCGGCCGATGGACAGGCCCGCCTGCAGGGCAAGCTGCAGGTTGGGGCGGATGCCGGTGGCGACGACCAGGGTGTCACAGGCGATCTCGCGCCCGCCGCGCAGCCGCACCCCTTCCACCCGGCCCGCCCCCAGCACGCGGGTGACGCCGTCCTCCAGCACCACGGCGATGCCCGATTCTTCGACCTGGAGGCGCAGCAGCTCTGCGCCGCCATGATCGAGCTGGCGCGCCATGAGGCGGTCGCAGTGCTCGACGACCGTTACCCGGGTATGGAAGCGGCGCATGGCCCGGGCCGCCTCCAGCCCCAGCAGGCCGCCGCCGAGGACGACCGTGGCGCGGCTCCGCACCAGGCGCGCCGCCAACTGCTGCGCGTCGTTCCAGTCGCGGAAGGTGAACACGCCGGACATGGCGATCCCGGGGATGTCGGGCACGTGGGGCGTCGATCCCGTTGCCAGCACCAGCCGGGAATAAGGCTGGACCCGGCCTGTCCGGTCCACCACGCAGCGGATTTCCCGCTGAATGGCGGTCACGCTGCACCCGAAGCGGGTCATGGTGGCGGCGTCGGGAGGCAGCGCGACGTCGCGCGTCACTTCCGCCCACTGCATTTCCCCGGCCAAGGCGGAGGACAGGCGCACGCGGTTGTAAGGTGCCCAGGGCTCGGCGCCGTAGATCACGACCGGGAGCGCAGGCGCGCGGCGCCGCAGCTCCTGGGCGACGCGCACGCCCACCGGGCCGGCGCCGATCACCACTACCGGCACTTCGTCCCGGGCGTGATTCCGCAAATCGTCGAGTACGGCAACCAAACGGATAACCCCAAAAAAATGGGTCCAATCCCGCCGTCTCCGGCGGGATTGGACCCCGTTGTCCCAATGCGGGGCCATCCTTGGCCCCATCGCCGCGCTAGGCCACCGTCGGTGGCGGCGTCGCGCCTTCCTGCTAACGGATCGCTAAGATCCGACCTGCTGAATACTTACCACATCCACAAAACAAAATTCATGCGCCTGATTGGTGCGCTCCGAATGCGCGATGCACCATCGATGGTCGCGTCGTCAGCCGAAAACATCGGCCACCGAGATGATCTGCCGGGCCACCTCGGCAAGCCGCTGGTTGCGGTCCATCGCCATCTTCCGCAACAGCCGGTAGGCCTCCGCCTCGTTCACGCCGCGCTTCTCCATGATGATGCCCTTGGCGCGCTCGGTGAGCTTGCGCTCCGCGAGCCGCGACTCCGCATCGGCGAGGCGGCTGCGCAGGGCCTGTTCCTGCTGGAAGCGCACCATCGCGACTTGCAGAATGGACCGGATGCGGCCCGGCTCAAGATTCCTGTCCACCACATAGGCCGCGACGCCCGCGCCGATCGCAGCCTGGATGGATTCGCTGCTGTCATCGCCTGTGAACATCACCATCGGCGGCGGCCCGCCGCGGCTCGTCGCAGCGATCCGCTCCAGCACGCCGCGGCTCGGCGACTCGGTGTGAATGATGATCACATCGGGCCGGACGCTCGCCACCTGGGCTTGCCAGTCCGCTGTCGAACTCAGCCGTGCAGCGACGGAGATTTCCGCCGCGTCCAGCGCATTCCGCAGCGAACTCACCCGGCGCGGCGTGCCATCCACCAGCATGACGCGTAAGACGCGGCCCATCTCCATGTGCAAATCCTTTGGTGGGAATGATTAGCAATCTCCATGCCAGTCACCTCCCCGGAGTCGCGGGAGAGCCGATCAGTTTGGCGATTTCCCTTTTCCAGCCAGCGGGATGCCCCTCGCTGAGGATTCCAGGTCGATGGGGTATACTCGAATCAGCAAGGAGATAATCCATGACCCTGGAAATGCTGGCCGGAGCCTTGGCACTGCTGGTGATCGCCGGATTCGGCATTGTTTTTGCACGGATCGGGAGCATTGCCCGCACCATTGGAGAGCATTCCGAGCGCCAAGCGATCCTGCTGGAGGAAAAGCACCGGCTGATGCTTTCCGATCTGCACGAGGGACTCGAGCGCCAGGGCGATCGCCTCTCCACCGCCCTCGCCGATTCGTCGGAGCGGCTGCGGGCGCTGGTGGGCGACGAGTTGCGCCAGGCCCGGGACGCGCTGCAGCAGCTGCAGGTCACGCAGGGCCGGGGTCTTGCCGACACCCGCGAGGCCATGATTGGCAGGCTCTCGGAATTGGCGATCACGCTGCAGACCCGGCTCGCCGAGCAGGGCAGGGCCGACCAGGAGCTGATCCAGACCACGCTCCGGAACACCTCCCAGCAGCTCATCGCCACCATCGAGAGCCTCACCAAGACCACGGACTCGCGGCTCAACGAAATCAGCGGCAAGGTGACCGAGCGCCTGGAAGAGGGCTTCAAGAAGACCAACGAGACCTTCGTCAGCGTGATGGCGCGGCTCGCCACCATCGACGAGGCCCAGAAGAAGATCGACGGGCTCACCACCAACGTGGTGAGCCTGCAGGAGTTGCTGGGGGACAAGCGCGCCCGCGGCGCCTTCGGCGAAGTGCAGCTCGAAAACCTGGTGCGCAACACGCTTCCGCCCACGGCCTACGAGCTCCAGGCCACGCTTTCCAACAAGTACCGGGCGGACTGCATCCTGAAGCTCCCGGAGCCGACGGGGAACGTGGCGGTGGATTCCAAGTTCCCCCTGGAGAACTACCGCAGGATGTTCGCGCCCGGCATCGGCGAGGCGGACCGGGCGGCGGCCCAGAAGCTGTTCAAGCAGGACGTGAAGAAGCATCTGGACGACATCTGCACCAAGTACATCATTCCCGGGGAAACCTCCGACGGCGCGGTGATGTTCCTGCCGGCGGAGGCGGTGTTCGCGGAGATCCACGCCTACCATCCCGATCTCGTGGACTACGCCATGCAGAAGCGGGTGTGGATCGTGTCGCCGACCACCCTGATGGCGATCCTCAACACGGCGCGGGCCGTCATCAAGGACGTGGAGACCCGCAAGCAGGTCCACATCATCAAGGACGAGCTGGGCAAGCTTGGCAAGGATTTCGGCCGCTTCGACGAGCGCATGAGGAAACTGGCCGACCACATCCGCCAGGCCAACCAGGACGCGGAGCAGGTGCAGATTTCCAGCAAGGCCATCACCCGGCGCTTCCAGCAGATCGAAGCGGTGGATCTGGGGGAGCAGCACGGAACGCCGGCCCGGCTGCTGGAATCGGGGGAGTAGGAGCGAATTCATTCGCGACCTTTGTCGGGGATGAATCCCCTCCTACCACCCACGCAATAGGTGCGAATTCATTCGCACACCACAGCCGAATGAGTCCGGCCCTACGGCGATCGAGAAGTGAATTTCGGTTTCAACGAAGATGGCGGCATGGAGCCTTAAAGCCTGGCGCCGCAGGCGCACCCTGGAAAAGGTCACGCTCGACCCCGGACTGTGGGAGCGGGTGACCGGTCGCTTCGGTTTTCTGCGCGGACTTTCCCGGGAAGACCTGGAGCGGCTGCGCCGGCTCGTTATCCTGTTCATGGGCGAGAAGCAGATCTACGCCGCGGGGGAGCTGGAACTCACCGAGGAAATGAAGGTCTCGATTGCTGTCCAGGCCTGTATCCTGATTCTCAACCTGGACCTGGACTACTACGGCGGCTGGGTGGAAGTGATCGTGTATCCCGACGAGTTCGTCCCCGAGCATGAATATGCCGACGCCGACGGCGTGGTGCATGTGGTGCGCGAGCCCCTGGCGGGCGAGGCCTGGCTGGCGGGGCCGGTTATCCTGTCCTGGGCCGACGTCGCCTACGGCGGGCGCGACGAGGGCTTCAACGTGGTGATGCACGAGTTCGCCCACAAGCTCGACATGCTGAACGGCGGCGACGCGAACGGTTTCCCGCCGCTGCAGCCCGGCATGAGCCGCGAGACCTGGAGCCGTGTGTTCGGCGAAGCCTTTGATGATTTCTGCCGGCGGGTGGACCGGCACCGGTACACGGAGATCGATCCCTACGCGGCCGAATCTCCCGGGGAATTTTTCGCGGTCCTGACCGAAGCTTTTTTCGAGACGCCCCGGAAAGTGAAGGAAGGCTACCCCGCAGTGTACGAGCAGCTCTGCGCGTTCTACCGCCAGGACCCGGCGGCGCGCCAGGAATCCTGACGTGGCCTATCTCCAGCTCATTCCCATTCTGTTCGCGGGGGCGCTGCTTCTCATCGCCCTGGCACTTCTGCGCCGGACGCTGCGGGCGGAGCGCGGCCTGCATCGGGAAAAGGAGCGAGCCCAGGTGACACTGCATTCCATCGCCGACGGCGTGATCACCACCGATCCGCGGGGCATCGTGGAGTACCTCAACCCCGTGGCCGAATCCCTCACCGGCTGGAGCGCCCGGGAGGCCGAGGGCATGCCGCTGTCAATGGTGTACACGGTGATGGACGAGCACACCCGCCAGCCGCTGGCCGGCCTGGAATGGGCCATCGAGGGCGGTGGCGCGTCCAAGGAGCGCAAGCGGCTGGTGCGGCTGGTCAACCGCAGCGGCCGCGAGATCCCGGTGGAGGACAGCCTGAGCCCGTTGCGGGATGCGGCGGGCGAGGTAATGGGCACCGTGGTGGTGTTCCGGGACGTCTCCCGCATCCAGGCCATGGCCCAGCAGCTCTCGTGGCAGGCGAGCCACGACGCGCTCACCGGACTGGTGAACCGGCGTGAGTTCGAGCGCATGCTGGGCGAGTTGCTGGAAACCATCCGCACTCAGGACAAGCGCCACGCCCTGCTCTATCTCGATCTCGACGACTTCAAGGCGGTGAACGATTCCTGCGGCCACCTGGCGGGCGACGAGCTGCTGCGCCAGCTGGCTTCCGCGATGCAGATCAAGATCCGGGGCAGTGACACGCTGGCGCGCCTGGGGGGCGACGAGTTCGGCGTGCTGCTGGAGGCCTGCCCGCTGGAGCAGGCGATCCGCATCGCCAATAACCTGCTGGAGACCGTGCGCGACTTCCGCTTCGACTGGCAGGGCAAGTCCTTGAGCGTGGGCGTGAGCATCGGGCTGGTGCCTCTCGATTCATCGAGCGGCTACCCGGAACAGGTGCTCGCAGCGGCCGATGCCTCCTGCTACGCCGCCAAGGGCAAGGGCCGCAACCGGCTCGAGGTCTACCACAGCGAGGAAAGCCGGCGCGACAGCCGGGAAGGGGAACTGCAACTCCTGACCGCGATCCACGAGGCCTTCGAAAAGGGCAGCTTCCGGCTGTTCCAGCAGCAGATCCTGCCGCTCGCCGCGGGGCGCGAGGCGCATCACGAAATCCTGGTGCGCATGGTGGACAGCGCGGGCCAGCTGCTGTCCCCCACCGCGTTCCTCCCGACGGCGGAGCGCTACAAGCTTCAGTCCCTGCTCGACCGCTGGGTGATTACCACGCTGCTCGAATTCCTGCGCCGCCACGCCGGGGCGGAAGGAGGGCGGGGCGAAACCTGCTTCGCAATCAACCTTTCCGGGGGCAGCATCAACGACAGCACCTTCGCCGACTTTCTGCGCCGCGAGATCGGCGAACACCACGTGAATGCATCGCGCCTGTGCTTCGAGATCACCGAAACCACTGCGATCTCCAATCTCACCAAGGCGGCCGAGCTGATGCACGAGATGAAGGCCCTGGGGTGCCGCTTTGCGCTGGACGACTTCGGCATCGGCATGTCCTCGTTCGCCTACCTCAAGCACCTGCCGGTGGATTTTCTGAAGATCGACGGCGCGTTTGTGCGCGACATGGCTCGCAACCCCATGGACGCGGCCATCGTCGAGGCCATCAATCGCATTGCCCACGCCCTGGGCATCGAGACCGTGGCGGAGTACGTGGAGGATGGGGAAACCCTGGCGAAGGTCAGGGAGCTGGGCGTGGACTACGCCCAGGGCGACGCGGTGGGCGGCCCCGAGCCGCTCCAGGTCCCGGCTGGCGCGGCAACACGCCCGGCGGCGTGAGGAACATGACACCCTCCCCCTCGATCGGGGAGCACGGAATTATCGCTCCCTCCCCCTCGGTGGGGAGGGCTGGGGTGGGGGAGACGGGATTGGCAAGCGAAAAATACGAAACCCACCCTCAGGCCTTTTCGGGCCTGAAGGCGGGTTCCTCCCTTACTCCTTGTTACTTGACCTGGAGCAGCAGGGCGAGCAGCACCAGCGCAACCGTGACCAGCTGCAGCCCGACCCGCGCGAACATGTAGTGATGGCTATGCTCGAAATCGTACTCGCCGCCCTGCGCCATCGAGCCGATGCCGCGGAACAGCACCACAACCGTCGCCAGCATGCCCAGCATCACCAGGAACGTAAATACCGTCATACGCCTCCTCCTTGCCTTTGGTCCGGGGCTCTGCCCCCGCGACAATTACCATCAGACGCCAGTTCGGCTGCTGCTGTTTTGACATGGATCAACAGACCCGCATGGCGCAAAGGAGAATTGTTTTTACTGGGAGCGCCCGGCGGCGGGGCTGGTGAATTGACTCCCTCCCCCTCCATCGTCTCTAATCCTTCTCCCGCTCGCGGGAGAAGAGATTCGAACCTCCCCTCTCCACTGGGTGGAGAGGGGCCGGGGGTGAGGGGGAGGGTTGGGGTGGGCGTGACTGGAATTCCGTGATTCCCGCAAAGGCGGGAATCCAGTATTGTCCTTCCGAGCAACGCGAGGAATCTGCTTTTAAGAACTGTCCCGGAAAAACATGCCCATAATCCTTGCCGGCGACCTTGGCGGCACCAAGACCCTGCTTCAGGCCACGCAGCAGACCGACGGCGGCTCCCGTGTCCTGTTCGATCGCGAACTGGACAGCCGCGCCTTCCCCGATTTTGCTTCCGCCCTTTCCGATTTTCTTCAGCAGGCCGGGCTGGCGACCGTGGATCGCGCCTGCTTCGCGGTCGCTGGCCCCATCCAGGGCGACCGGGTGAGCATGACCAACCTCGCCTGGGAAATCGATGCCCGGGCGCTGGAATCCCAGCTCGGCATCGGCAGCGTACGCCTCATCAACGACTTCGAAGGCATCGCCCTCGGGATCGATGCCCTCGGCAGCAAAGACCTGGTCACCCTGCAGGCGGGCACGCCCATCGCCGGCGCGCCCCGCGTGGTGCTGGGTGCCGGAACCGGCATGGGCGTCGCATGGCTGGTGTGGCAGGGCGAACATTATGTTCCCCTCGCCACTGAAGCGGGGCACCTGGACTTCGGGCCGGCGAACGACCTGCAGGCGGGACTGCTCAACCACCTGCAGCACAAGCACGGCCACGTCTCCTGGGAACGGGTGGTGTCCGGCCCGGGGCTGGTGGAAATCTTCCGCTTCCTGCAAACGGGCGTCGGCGACGGATCGGGCCTGGAGCTGGTGGACGTGGACCAGGAGAGCGGTGCCCGCCGGATTACCGAGCTCGCGCTCCAGCACAAGCACCCCATCGCCATCAAGGCGCTGCAGCTGTTCGTGGAATGTTACGGCGCCTTTGCCGGAAACCTGGCGCTCGCCGGTCTGACCCGCGGCGGCGTGTACGTGGCAGGCGGCATTGCGCCGAAGATCATCGAGAAGCTGAAAAGCGGCGCCTTCATCAGCGCCTTCTGCGACAAGGGGCGCTACGCGGCGCTGCTGAGGCAGATTCCGGTGCGGGTGGTGATGAATCCGAAGGTGGGATTGCTGGGGGCGGCGCGGGGTGCCGGCGAGAGCACCTGAAGGACGCCCGGTGCTGGGCATATATGAGAGTCAGATCGGCCCGAAAGCCGCATGGATATTGGCTCTCCGGCCGATATGCCCCGCATTGAGGGCGCTTGTGCGCCCTGTGGGCGCGAGACGTTGACCGAAGGTGCCGCATAAACCTCGGGTACCGGAGTCGAATTGCCTTGTGATGCAAAGGGCGTGCGATTCCATCCTTGTCGAGGAGAAGAATCATGATTGACCGTCGCCTGTTCGTCGTAGTCTTGCTGGCGCTCGTTCTGGCAGCGCAATCCGGTTTTGCCGCGGACCCGGAAAAGCCCGCCGCGCCGGCTTCGGAACCCGCCTACACCGTGTTCGTCTCTGGCCTTGCTGGACCGCGGGGGCTGTTGTTCGGTCCTGCGGGAGAACTCTACGTGGTCGAGCAGTCGGGCGGCAGCGTGGCGCGGATTACGCCGGATGGGCAGGTGACGCGCCTGGCGACGGGTTTGTCCGATCCCCATGACGTGGCACGGGATACCAGGGGCAATCTGTACGTGGCGGACAGCGGAGCGAACCGGGTGGCGAAGATTCATCCTTCGGGGAAGGTCACGACCCACATCGGCGGCGTGGAATTCCCCGTGGACCTGGATTTCAATCCGCAGGGGGAGCTGCTGGTCTGCGAGCTGCACAAGGGCAGGGTGGCCGCCTTCGCGCGCGGAAAGCCCGCGCGGGTGGTCGCCTCCGGCCTCAAGTGGCCTCATGGCCTCGCCTTCGGAAAGTCCGGCGAAACCTACATCAACGAAAATCAGGGCGGCCGCGTCATCAGGGTCGGGCGAGATGGCGCGACGCAGACCTTCGCCGAAGTGGGGCGGGGCGTGGGCATCGCCATCGGCCCCTCGGGAAGCTTCTACGTGGCCCAGCCCAAACTCGGGAAGGTGTTGCGGATCAAGCCCGACGGAAGCCACGCGATCCTGCGCGAGGGCCTGGACGGTCCGCGGGATCCGGCCTTCGATAAGTCGGGCAACCTGTACGTCGCGGAAACCGGGACGGGCCGCATACTGAAGCTAACGGGCGGGTTCTAGACGGACCGGCACGCTCCGGCATCGGCGCGAGGCTTCCTGACAGTTTCATTGGCGAATCACATGGCGAAGGCTCGCGAGATCCCTCCTACTCCAGTTGAGCGCCTTTTGCATCCGTTTCAGGAGTTCTTGCGGCAGGAGGCCTCGAGCGGCGTCCTGCTGCTGGCCTGCACCGTCGCCGCGCTGGTTTGGGCCAATTCGCCCTGGGCCGACGCCTACAGCCGCCTCTGGCAGACCCGGCTGACCGTTGGTTACGGCGATGTCACGCTCGCCAAGCCGCTGTTGCTGTGGATCAATGACGGGCTGATGGCGATTTTTTTCTTTGTCGTCGGCCTGGAAATCAAGCGTGAAGTATTGGTCGGCGAATTGGCTTCCCTCAGGCGGGCCGCACTGCCCATCGTTGCCGCGATCGGCGGCATGGCGGTTCCTGCGCTGATTTACGCCGCCTTCAATGCCGGCGGCGCGGGCGCTCCCGGGTGGGGAATCCCGATGGCCACCGACATCGCCTTTGCACTCGGCGTGCTGGCCCTGCTGGGAAAGCGCGCGCCTGTTGCGTTGAGAGTATTTCTTGCCGCGCTCGCCATCGTCGACGACATCGGCGCGGTGCTGGTGATTGCGCTTTTCTACACGGCGGAAATCGCCGCGCCGAGCCTGGCAGTTGCCGCGGTTTTCCTGCTCCTGCTGGCAGCGGCCAATCGGCTGGGCATTCGCCATCCGTTGGTCTATGGCCTGTTGGGAATCGGTCTTTGGGTGGCATTCCTCAAATCGGGCGTTCACGCCACGATAGCAGGCGTGTTGCTCGCGATAACCATACCGTCCAGGGCCCGCATCGACAGTCTGGAATTCGCAAGGCACAGCAGGGCCATACTGGAGGAATTCGAAGCGGCCCGCGCCGGAAGCCAGGAAACCAATGAAACCCAGCAGGCGGCGCTGCAGGCGCTGGAAGCGACGGTTCAGCATGCCGAAGCTCCCCTTCAGCGCATGGAACACGCATTGCACCCTTGGGTTGCGTTTCTGATCATGCCGGTTTTCGCCCTGGCCAACGCCGGCGTCACCCTCGGCGATGGACTTTCTTCGGTTCTTGTCCATCCGGTGAGCCTGGGCGTTCTGACCGGTCTCGTCATCGGCAAGCAGATGGGAGTCACGGCTTTTGTCTGGCTGGCCGTCAAGACCGAATTGGCCGACCTGCCGGCCGGGATTACCTGGCGGCAGATCTACGGGGCGAGCTGGCTGGCGGGCATCGGCTTCACCATGTCCCTGTTCATCGCGGGGCTGAGCTTCGGCGACGCGCCGCCGTTGGCTGCGGCGAAGTTCGGGATCCTGGCCGCCTCGCTCATCGCGGGAATTGCAGGCTGGGCGATCCTGAGAACCGCGCCGCCGGAACCGTCTGCGTAACAGAAAGGCTCTGTTCCGGACCTTGAACTCCGATATCTATCCCCAAACGCCCGGAGGTATGTTCCGTCCCCATCGATGAGGGGGGCTAGCGTGAAGGCGAATGAACCTGAAAAAAGCAGTTAACCACGGGGAACACGGGGAAAAGCAAGGGAACACAATCCAGTGTAGAAACCTTGCGTCTCACCGAGCGGGTGAGTCGATGCGTATTCGTAATACATTGAATTTCCCCGTGCTCCCCGTGTTCCCCGTGGTTGAACTGAGGTTTATAGGTTCAATGCCTTTTTTCTGGAAGCGCGATCAGGGCGCCTGAAGCCCTGGACGAGAATCCGCCCCCGAAGGCCCGGGGGTTTCCGGATTTCCGCCGGTCGGCGGTCCCTGTGGGAAGTATCAAGCGGACCGGTTCCCCCCGCCATCGGAGAATTCCGGATGCATGCTCAGGGAAAACCTGAGGGGATGTTTCGGCAAGGATTGCCGACCGGCGGCCAGAAGCCGGGGGGACTTTCAGTCCGAGGGGATGCTGATCACCCGCCCCAGCAGCTCCAGGTCGTAGCCGTGGAGGCTCGCGGCGATGTCGCGCAGGGTCTGGCCTCCCAGCACCGCGAGCAGCTGCTGGAACAGGTTGCGAAAATACACCCCCTGGGGCAGCACCAGGTCGAAGCACTCCCATCCCAGCGGCAGGAACTTGAGGCCGAACTCGCTGGCGGCACTTCGAACGCCGGGGGCGCAGTCGGCCTGGCCCTGGACGATCAGCGACGCTGAGTGGCGCTCGGAAAGGGCAGTGGCGACCACCGCTTTCCCGTCGAGCGTCACCTGCTGGTTGAAGAGGGCGGTCTGGAAAAAATGCTGGGAGCCGGAACCTTCCTGGCGGAACGCCCAGCGCTGCTTTCCCCCGATCAGCTCGTCAAGCGTGACGCCGGTGCCCATGAGATCGGGACGTACCATGACCCCCTGCTCGCGCCGCGCCATGCGCACCAGCGCCCAGCTGGTATGTCCCGGGTACTGGCGCACGATCTGGGTATGCAGGCGGTCGGCGAGCGTGTCCTGGCCCCAGTGAATGGCGCAGAGATTCGCCCGGCGTCGCGACAGCAATTCCAGTCCCATGCGGGTACCGGTGGGGCAAATCGAAATCAGCGCCGTGTGCCCGACTTCCGCGGCGAGCAGCGCCACCGCGGTGGCCAGCAGCGGATCGTCGCTGCCGGTGACGATGAGGCGATCGGTAAGCACGCCGCCGTGGGTGGACTCCATCAGCCACTCATCCACCAGGCGCCGGGGGAAAAGCCACTTGCCCGCGGCCTTGGTGGCGGGAATCGCGCCGTCCTTTACCAGGGCATAGATTTTTTTTTCGTTGAGGTGCAGGTAGGCCGCCACCTCACGCACCGTGAGGTAGCTGTCGCCGGTCAGTTCGGGCGCGGCTTCGTGCTTCATGATCCGGTCCTCGCTTCCGAGGCGGCCAGCTCGTCGGCGGTGTTGATGTTGTCGAAGGCCTGCGCTTCGTCATCGAACGGCACTTCGATGACCTCGAGGGAGGCGTACCAGGCGTCGATCTTGCGCCCGCCGCCTTCGAGAAACCGCTTGAGATGGCCGTGGACGTCCTTGCGCACCAGGCAGAACACCGGGTGCGCCTGGTCGAAAGTGCGGGCTACCGCAAGCTGCGCGTGCTGTATTTCCAGACCGTCGCGCAGCCGCGCTACCAGGTCGAGGGGCAGAAAGGGCGAGTCGCAGGGAACGGTCGCCACCAGCGGGTGAGCGGCGAGCGCCAGGCCCCGCTCCAGCCCCGCCAGCGGCCCGGCGAACCCGCCCACTTCATCGGACACCACCCGGCAGCCCAGTTTCGCGTACTCCTCCAGGTTGCGGTTGGCGTTCACCAGCACTTCGTCCACCTGGGGCGAAATCCGCTCCCACACCCGGCGCACCATGGGCTTGCCGTGCAGAAGCTTGAGTCCCTTGTCGGCATGGCCCATGCGGCGGCCCATCCCGCCGGCGAGGATCAGCCCGGTGACGCCGGTGCTCATATTTTGATGACGCCCCGCTTCATCAGGTGGTGCAGGGCGACGCCCAGCACGAAGGCGGCCCCGATGTTCCACATGGCCAGGGCGGCGGTGGTGATGTGGGCGAAGCGGTCTTCCTTGGTGACCTTCTTGAAGTCGCAGGTGCCGCCCAGGGCGAGCTGGATCCCGGTGAGGAACAGGATGACGCCGAGCACCGGCTGGGGGAATATCCGGAACAGGGTTTCGATGGAACCGCTCAGGAAAACGGCGGCAAGCACCAGAACGCTGCCCAGGATGATGGTGGCGCCGCCGGTGTGGGCGCCGAAGCGCACGTGCCCGGCCATGCCGCCCGCGCCGTGGCACATGGGCACACCTCCCACGAGGGGGCCGAACAGGTTCATGAGTCCGGTGGAGGTCGCCACGCCGTTTTCATTGACGCGGCGGTCGGGGAACAAGCGGTTGTTTTCCTCGGTGATGGCGATGACCGCGTTGCCCAGGGTGAGCGGGATCTGGGGCAACGCCAGCACCAGGGCGCCGACGACGAGGTCGCTCCAGGACATGCTTCCCAGGGCCCAGGTGGGCAGCCGCAGGTCGATGCGCATGCCGGCGAGTTCCTCGAGCAGCGCGGGGTTCTGCACCACCGCCGCCACCGCTCCGAAAAGCAGCAGCAGGAACATGGCGGGAATCTGCCGGTTGGTCAGCAGCAGCAGGGCGATGGAAAATCCGATGGCCGAGATGACCCAGCCGCCCGCCATCAACTTGATGCCTTCCAGCGCGAACGTGAGCCCGAGGCCCATGATGATGCCGAGGGCCACCGGGCGGGTGATGACTTGCGCGACCTTCCGGGCGCTGCCGGTGACGCCGAGTACGAACCAGACCAGGCCGGTGATGAGCCCGGCACCGTACACGGCTCCCGGCGTGACCGGAAGAATCGGGATCGCCTGCCCGGTGGCGGCCACGCCGATGGCCTTCATGGGCTGCACCGGGAACGGAGTACGGTAATAGATGCCGCAGGCGATCATGGTCGCGCCGAACGCGAACAGCACGCCGAAGGGATCGAGCTTGAGGAGCGAGATGTAGGCGACGACGAAGGGAATCAGCGTGCCGAGATCGCCGAAGGCGCCGGCCCATTCCAGGCGGTCGAAGCGATTTCTCGCCGGTTGCGATGGGGCGGATGATGCCCGGTCAACCTGGATTTCCATGAGATCCTCCAGTCTTCTGTTTGTTTGGAACTGCAAACTCCGGACGACAATCTGTCCCGGCGGCGGCGCGGTCGCGCGCCGGACGGTCCTAGGGCGTGCCGGCGGCGGCGACCGGCTCCCGCCGCAGGAAGCGTTGGTGGCCGGTGAACAGCAGGTAATGCTTGCCGGCGGCGCGGCCGATCATGGTGAGGCCCACCTTCTTTGCGATCTCGTAGCCCATCTGGGTGAGCCCCGAGCGGGAAACCAGGAACGGGATTTCCATCTGGGCGCACTTGATCACCATCTCGGAGGTGAGCCGCCCGGTGGTGTAGAAAATCTTGTCGCGGCCTTCCACGTGGTCGAGCCACATCTTCCCGGCGATGGCGTCCACCGCGTTGTGGCGCCCCACGTCCTCCACGAAATAGAGAATCTCGGGGCCCTTGGCCAAGGCGCAGCCGTGCACCGCGCCGGCCGCCTTGTAGATGGTGTCGTGGACGCGGATGCGGTCCATCAGCGCGAAGTAGGTGTCCTCGTCGAGGACGGCGTCGGCGGGAAGCCGGACCTGGTCGATTTCCTCCATCAGGTCGCCGAACACGGTGCCCTGGCCGCAGCCGGTGGTGACGGTGCGCTTTTCCAGCTTGCCGTCCAGGTCCTCGATGCCGGAGCGGGTGGTGACGGCGCAGGCCTCGGTCTCCCAGTCCACCTGCACCGCGACGATGTCCTCGATGCTCTTCACCAGCCGCTGGTTGCGCAGGTAGCCGATGGCCAGCGCCTCCGGCGCGCAGCCCAGTGTCATCAGCGTCACCACTTCCCGCTTGTCCACGTAGAGGGTGAGGGGGTTTTCCGCGGCGATGGAGTGGGGCGCCGCCTCGCCGTGCTCGTCCACTGCCGGCACCGTGAAGGTGGCGGGGCGGGAGGCGTTGGTGATCTGGGGGCGGTAGGAGGCGGTCATTGTAAAGAAGGATGAGTAGGGTGCGCCCTGCGCACCATTCCGCGGTGACGGTGCGTGGGACGCATCCTACGCGTGGTCGGTTTCTACCCTCCGATGTAGGACATCTCGACCTTCTTCAGCCCTGCGGTACCGGCGGTGCGGATCTCGGAATAGCGGTCCTCGCGCACCCGCCACAGGGCCTCGACGGCTTCCACGATTTCCGCGTCCGAGCGGCCGCCCCGCACCAGCGGCTTGAGGTCGAAGCCCTGGGTGGCGAAGAGACAGGTGTAGAGGGAGCCTTCGGCGGACAGACGGATGCGGGTGCAGTCCCGGCAGAAGGCCTGGGTGACCGAGGAAATGACGCCGATCTCGCCCTGACCGTCCTTGTAGCGCCAGCGCTTGGCCACCTCGCCGCGGTAATTGGGATGGGCCGGTTCCAGGGGCAGCTCGGCGTCGATGCGGGCGATGATCTCCTTCGCCGGCACCACGTCGTCCATGCGCCAGCCGTTGGTGGCGCCCACGTCCATGTATTCGATGAAACGCAGAATGTGGCCGGTGCCGCGGAAGAAACGCGCCATGGGCACGACTGAATCGTCGTTCACGCCGCGCTTCACCACCATGTTGATCTTGATGGGCCGGAGGCCGGCCTTGTCCGCGGCCTCGATGCCCTCCAGCACCGTGGCGACGGGGAAGTCCACGTCGTTCATGGCGCGGAACACCTTGTCGTCGAGGGAGTCGAGGCTCACGGTGATGCGGGTGAGACCCGCGTCCCTGAGGGCCCGGGCCTTCTCCACCAGCAGCGAGCCGTTGGTGGTGAGCGTGAGATCGACCTCGGGAATTGCGGCCAGCTGGGCGATCAGCCGCTCCAGGTTCCGGCGCACCAGGGGCTCGCCGCCGGTGAGCCGCAGCTTCTTCACCCCGAAGCGGTCGTGAAACAGGCGGGCCACACGGGAGATTTCCTCGAAGGTGAGCAGTTCCTTGCGATCCAGGAACTGGAAATCGCGCCCGAACACTTCCTTCGGCATGCAGTAGATGCACCGGAAGTTGCAACGGTCGGTGACGGAAATCCGCAGGTCCCGCAGCGGCCTGCCGAAAGTATCGGTGACGGACATCATCTCCTCATGGGTGGAACCGCGTTAGGATGGGTTCGCCATCCTCGCCGGCCGCAAAAGACCGGCAGCGGATTCTACAACCGCAACCAGCGCAAGCATGGACCATTCCGGCGCGGGTGGCGGGGTTTCAGGAAAAGTATTACACAAAATAACAGTGCCGGGCGTTGACCACCATCAAGCCTTGCAGCCTTTTGACCGTGGTTTTGCGTTAAAGTTGAATGTGTTAGATTGGGTTCATCGAGCCGGTTCACGAACACATGGGCGCCAACAGCTTTCCCGTCGCGGTCATCATGGAGCGGATCCTCCTGGATAACCGGTGGGCCGCCGAGAAATGGGAGGCTCATGGGGTCGTTCCCGACGTGCCCGGGGCGGCCGGGCGGGTCATTTACCAGGACGACCGGCGGATGCACATCCTGTTTCCCGGCCATGAAATCAGCCTTCACCGGGACGAGGCGGAAGGCTATTACCTGAACCTCACGTCCCCCGAGCCGCGGGTGTTCGTGCGCTGGCGCATGGACGGGGAGCGAGCCCTGCCCGAGCTTCTCACCGTGAGCTACGGCGAGGCGGCGCGCTGGATGGACGCGGACCACAACGTGGACGGCGTCCCGATGCCCGCCGAAATCCTGGCCTGGGTGGGGGCCTACGTCGAAGAGAACTACCGGCCCGAACCCAAGTTCAAGCGCAAACGGACCTAGCAGGCCGCTGACGATGGCTATCGAAGACAAGAAAAAAGAGGACTTTCTCTCGCGCTGGTCGCGCCTTAAAAAGGACGCCGAAACCCGGCAGCCGGAGCCGCCCAGGCCGGAGGTGAAGGACGAGCCCCCGCCCAAGCTGCCGCCGGTGGAAAGCCTGACCCCCGAATCCGATTTTTCGGGTTTCCTGCATCCCAAGGTGGACGAAAAAATCCGCCGCGCTGCGCTGAAGAAGCTGTTTTCCGACCCCCGGTTCAATGTCATGGACGGGCTGGACGTGTATATCGACGACTACAGTCAGGCCGATCCGATCCCGCCGGAGATGCTGAAGAAGCTTAACCAGTACATCGAACTGGTCCAGGGTGGAGAAAAGGCAGGGGAGAAACAGGACCAACAGCCTGAGAAACCGAAAGAAACGCCTCCAGCATTGGCAGTGTCGGAAGCGCCCGCCTTGAGCGGCCCGAATGCGGATGGCGGTGTGCCCGAAACCGTTTCTGACCCATCGAATCGAGACAATTTGTCGCAGGTCCGACGCCCAAAGCAGACCTGACCCAAGGCAGTGGGTGGGATCTAGGACAATTGAGGACTATCAAGGTGGAATTTCCCGGAAATATTGGTTTGGATCTTGCAGTCAGGTATTAAGGTTTCATCTGAGCTTTTCCGACACAAGACGCTGAATGGCAACGGAAGGCAAAAATCTCAAGGTCTGCAGCTGCAATCGGACCATGCCCCTGGATGGGGCGGCCTTGGCCAAGGCATTGAAGGAGCGAACTCCGGCGACGGTGCACACGGAACTGTGCCGGCGCGAGATCGGGGCCTTCGAGGCGGCGGTGAAGAGCGGCGACGAGCTGCTGGTGGCCTGTACCCAGGAGGCGCCGCTGTTCGGTGAAATTGCCGAGACGGCGAGCCCCCACGCCTCGGTCAGGTTCGTCAACATCCGCGAAACCGCGGGCTGGTCGAAGGAGGCGAGGACCGCCACGCCAAAGATCGCCGCGATTCTTGCCGCGGCGGCCCTCCCCGAACCGGAACCCACCACCGGCGTTGCCTACAAATCGGAAGGCGCGCTGCTGATCATCGGCCAGGCGGCGGTGGCGCTCGACTGGGCCGAGCGGCTTGCGGATCAGCTCGATGTCGCGGTGTTGATCACCAGCGCGGCGGGCGGTGCGGAACTCCCCGCGATCCGTCGTTACCCGATCTATTCCGGCAAGGTCGGAAGCGCCAAGGGCCATCTGGGCGCCTTCGACGTGGAATGGGAGCAGGCGAATCCCATCGATCTCGACGCCTGTACCCGCTGCAATGCCTGCATCGAGGTCTGTCCCGAGAACGCCATTGATTACAGCTACCAGATCAATCTCGACAAATGCAAGGCCCACCGCCAGTGCGTGGCGGCATGCGGTGAGGTCCGGGCCATCGACTTCAACCGCCGCGACACCGCCCGAAGCGACCGCTTCGATCTCGTCCTCGATTTCGGCGACAAGCCGCTGTTCACCATGCGCCAGCCGCCCCAGGGCTATTTCGCCCCCGGGAAGGACCCCCTGGAGCAGGCGCTTGCGGTGCAGCAACTCGCGCAAATGGTGGGGGAATTCGAAAAGCCGAAATTTTTCGTCTACAAAGAAAGCATCTGCGCCCACAGCCGGTCCGAGATCACCGGCTGCACCAAGTGCCTGGACGTATGCTCCACTTCCGCGATTTTAGAGGATGGCGACCACATCCGGGTGGACCCCCACCTGTGCATGGGTTGCGGCGGCTGCACCACGGTCTGCCCCTCCGGGGCCCTCACCTATGCCTATCCCAGGGTGTCGGATCTGGGCAAGCGCGTGAAAGCCTTGCTGACAACCTATCGGGAGGCCGGAGGCGAGGAGGCGTGCCTGCTGTTCCACAATGCGACCGACGGGCGCGAGTTGATCGCGAAACTCGGCCGGCGCGGGCAGGGACTGCCGGCGCGCGTAATCCCGGTGGAAGTGTTCCACGTGGGGCCTTTGGGGCTGGATCTGATGCTGGGCGCGGTGGCGCTGGGCGCATCCCAATTCGTGATCGCTTCCACCGGAGCCGAGGCGCCGGAGTATCTCGCGGCGCTGAAAGCCCAGATGGGCTTTGGCGAGCAGATCCTGCAGGGCCTGGGCTACAGCGGCACTCACTTTGCGCTGCTGGAATCGGCCGACTGGACGGAGCTGGAAAAACAGGTCTGGGCGCTGGCGCCCGCCGGCGGCTGCCAGCCCGCCAGCTTCAACCTGCTCAACGAAAAGCGCGCCACCCTGGAATTCGCGATCGAACACCTGGCGAAGCACGGGCCGGCGCCGCAGGCGGAAATAGCGCTTGCAGCGGAGGCACCCTACGGAGCGCTTCTGATCGACAAGCAGGCCTGCACCATGTGTCTCGCCTGCGTCGGGGCCTGCCCCGAGAAGGCGCTGCTCGACAACAAGGAAATGCCCCAGCTGCGCTTCGTGGAGGCGAACTGCGTGCAGTGCGGGCTGTGCCGCAATACCTGTCCGGAGAACGCGATCGCGCTGCAGCCGCGGCTGCTGCTCACCAAGGAATGGAAGGCCCCGCGGGTGCTGAACGAAGCCGAGGTGGTGAATTGCATCCGCTGCGGCAAGCCCCTCGGCACGAAACAGATGCTGGACAAGATGCTCGGCAGCCTCGCCGGTCACTCGATGTTTTCGGAGCCCGGCGCGCTGGAACGGCTGAAAATGTGCGCCGACTGCCGGGTCATCGACATGATGAAGGCCAAGAAGGAAGTCACGATTTTTGACGTATGAACCCGAACGTGGAAACCGTCCGCACCCAGGCAGTGACCAAGGCGGAAGCGATCGCACCGGAAGACCGGGCGCGCGCCGACATGTATGCGCTGATTGCGAGCCTGTTTTACGGGGCGCCGGACGCGAATCTGCTGAGAGCCATCGTGCAGGCACCGTCGGCGGAGGGAGAAGCGGAGGACGCCTCGCTTGCCCAAGCCTGGCGCGAGCTGCAAAGAGCAGCGGCTGTCGCCGATCCGGACGCGGTGCGCGACGAATACGAGCGCCTGTTCGTTGCCGTGGGCAAGGCGCCGGTGACGCTCTACATGTCCCACTACCTGCGCAACGTGGACGGGAGCCAGGCGCTGGTGGCGATCCGCGACGAGCTGGCGCGGCTGGGATTTTCGCGGCGCGCGGGAGCCGGAGAGCCGGAGGATCACATTTCGGCGCTATGCGACGTGATGCGCATGCTGATTGCGGGCGCCGAATCGGGTCTCGGGGCCCAGCAGGATTTCTTCGCCCGCTTCGTCCGGCCCGCGTACCAGCTCCTGATGGCCGACATCGCGGGCGCACAAGGGGCGGATTTCTATCGGATCGTGGGCAGGCTGGCCCAGGCATTCTTTGATGTGGAAACCCAGTCGTTTGAAATTGAACTAGAGTAGATAAAGGAGGATCAGGATGGGCACGACGAAGCCAGGCCGCAGGAAATTCATGATGGCGATGGGGCTCGGCGCCACGGCCGCCGCGGCGGCGGCAGTGACGGTGCAGACCTCGCAGAACAAGCAGGGGGCGAAGAAGGCCGCGGAAGCCGGCAAGCCCGGCGGCTACCGGCTGACCGAGCACATCCAGGACTATTACCGGACCGCCCGGGTGTAATTCTTAGGAGACGACCATGTTGCTGACCAAGAAAGCATCGAGCCAAGCCGGAACCCGCGGGCGGCTGAGCCGCCAGGTGGCCGGATACCTGGGCAACACCCTGGACCGCCGGGCCTTCCTGAAACGCTCGGGTCTGGCGGTGGGGGCGGGCGCGTTCGCCACCCAGTTGCCGTTCGCCATGATCGACAAGGCGGAGGCCGCGAAGCAGGGCGGCGGCGAAACCAGGGTCGCGCGCACCGTCTGTACCCACTGCTCCGTAGGCTGCTCCATTGACGCCCATGTGCAGAACGGCGTGTGGGTGCGCCAGGAGCCGGTGTTTGATTCGCCCCTCAACCTGGGGGCCCACTGTGCCAAGGGCGCAGCCGCGCGCGAGCATGGCATGACCGACCATTCGGCCCGGCTGAAGTACCCGATGAAGCTGGAAGGCGGAAAGTGGAAGAAGCTCAGCTGGGACCAGGCCATGAAGGAAGTGACCGACAAGATGCTCGCCATCCGCAAGGACAGCGGGCCGGATGCGGTTTACTGGATCGGTTCCTCCAAGCACTCCAACGAACAGGCCTATCTGATGCGCAAGTTCGTGTCCTTCTGGGGCACCAACAACTGCGACCACCAGGCCCGGATTTGCCATTCCACCACGGTGGCGGGGGTGGCGAATACCTGGGGCTACGGCGCCATGACCAACTCCTACAACGACATGCAGAACTCCAAGGCGATCCTGTTCCTGGGGAGCAATGCCTGCGAGGCGCACCCGGTGTCGATGCTGCACACCCTGCATGCCAAGGAGAACGGGGCCAAGATCATCGTCTGCGACCCGCGTTTTACCCGCACGGCGGCCAAGGCCGATTACTTCGTGCGCATCCGCTCCGGCGGCGACGTGGCGTTCATTTTCGGCCTGCTCCACCACATCTTCAAGAACGGGTGGGAGGACAAGGAGTACATCCGCCAGCGGGTCTACGGGATGGACAAGGTGAAGGAAGAGGTCATGGCCAAGTGGACGCCCGACAAGGTCCAGGACGTGACCGGCGTCCCGGAAGAGCAGGTGTACACGGTCGCGAAGATGATCTCCGAGAACCGGCCCTCCACCATTGTGTGGGCCATGGGCCAGACCCAGCACAGCAACGGCAACGCCGTGGTGCGGGCTTCCTGCATTCTGGAGCTGGCGCTGGGCAACGTCGGCAAATCGGGTGGCGGCACCAACATCTACCGCGGCCACGACAATGTCCAGGGCGCGACCGACGTGGGCCCGAACCCCGACTCCCTGCCGGGCTACTACGGCATCGTCGAAGGCTCCTGGAAGTACTGGTGCCGCGTCTGGGGCGTGGACTTCGAGTGGGTGAAGAAGCAGTTCGCTTCGCCCGCCATGATGACCAAGCCGGGCATCACGGTATCGCGCTGGATCGATGGCGTACTGGAAAAGAACGAGAACATCGACCAGGATTCGAACCTCAGGGCGGTGGTGTACTGGGGCCATGCCCCCAACAGCCAGACCCGGGGCAAGGAAATGGTCGAGGCCATGAAGAAGCTCGACCTGCTGGTGGTGATCGACCCGTATCCTTCCGCCACCGCGGCCATGGCGGCGATGGTGCGCCAGGACGGCGTTTACCTGCTGCCGGCCTGCACCCAGTACGAGACTTCCGGCTCGGTGACGGCATCCGGCCGTTCGCTGCAATGGCGGGAGAGGGCGATCGAGCCGCTGTTCGAGTCCAAGCCTGACCACACCCTCATGCTGGCCTTTGCCAAGAAGTTCGGCTTCGACAAGGAGCTCGCCAAGAACTACAAGATCGTCAAGGACAAGGATGGGTGGGACGAACCCGAGCCCGAGTCCATCCTGCGGGAAATCAACCGCGGGGTCTGGACCATCGGCTACACCGGCCAGTCGCCGGAGCGGCTGAAGCTGCACATGAAGAACCAGCACACCTTCGATGTGAAGACCCTGCGTGCCAAGGGCGGACCCTGCGATGGCGACTACTATGGTCTGCCGTGGCCGTGCTACGGGACGCCGGAGATGAAGCACCCCGGCACGCCTCACCTTTATGACACCTCCAAGCACGTCATGGACGGCGGCGGCAACTTCCGCGCCAACTTCGGCGTGGAAAAGGACGGGGTGAACCTGCTGGCGGAGGACGGCTCGGCTTCCAAGGGCGCCGATCTCCAGTTCGGCTATCCCGAGTTCGACCACCTGCTGCTGAAGAAGCTCGGGTGGTGGGATGATCTCACCGAGGCCGAAAAGAAGGAGGCCGAGGGCAAGAACTGGAAAACCGACCTGTCGGGCGGGATTATCCGCGTGACGATGAAGAACCACGGCTGCCATCCCTTCGGCAACGCCAAGGCCCGGGCAGTGGTGTGGAACTTCCCGGATCCCATCCCGCAGCACCGCGAACCCCTGTACTCGCCGCGGCCGGACCTGGTCGACAAGTACCCGACCCATGACGATAAAAAGGCGTTCTGGCGGCTGCCCACCTTGTACAAGACCATCCAGCAGGCCAACAAAGACATTTCCAAGGAGTATCCGCTGATCATGACCAGCGGGCGGCTGGTGGAGTACGAGGGCGGCGGCGAGGAGCAGCGCTCCAACCCGTGGCTCGCCGAGTTGCAGCAGGACATGTTCGTGGAGATCAACCCCAAGGACGCCAACGACCGCGGCGTGAAGGCCGGCGACTACGTGTGGGTCGAGACGCCTACCAAGGCCCGGCTCAAGGTCAAGGCCCAGGTCACAGAGCGGGTGGGTGCGGGCACTGTATTCCTGCCGTTCCACTTCTCAGGATGGTGGATGGGCAAGGACATGCTCGAGTACTACCCGCCGGGGTCTGCGCCGATCGTGCGGGGTGAGGCGGTCAATACCGCGACCACCTATGGTTACGACTCCGTGACCATGATGCAGGAAACCAAGACCACCCTTTGCAAGATCGCCAAGGCGTAACGACACCGGAGGAGGCCAACCATGGCACGAATGAAATTCATCAGTGACGCCGAGCGCTGCATCGAGTGCAACGGCTGCGTTACGGCCTGCAAGAACGAGCATGAAATCCCCTGGGGCGTGAACCGGCGCCGGGTGGTGACCATCGATGATGGCATCCCGGGCGAGCGGTCCATTTCGGTGGCGTGCATGCACTGCTCCGATGCGCCCTGCATAGCGGTGTGTCCGGTGGATACGATCTACAAGACCACCGAGGGCATCGTGCTGCACGACAAGGACCTGTGCATCGGCTGCGGCTACTGCTTCTATGCCTGCCCGTTCGGGGCGCCCCAGTTCCCGCAGGACGGGGCGTTCGGACTGCGCGGCAAGATGGACAAGTGCACCTTCTGCGCCGGCGGCCCCGAGGCCGACGGCTCGGAGGCCGAGTTCAAGAAGTACGGCCGCAACCGGATTTCCGAGGGCAAGCTCCCGGCCTGCGCCGAGATGTGCTCCACCAAGGCGCTGCTGGGCGGCGACGGCGACGTGATTGCGGACATCTACCGCAACCGCGTGGTGTTCCGGGGCAAGGGCTCCGAGGTCTGGGGCTGGGGCACCGCCTACGGCAAGCCCGAGAAGCAGCAACCGCAACAACAACCTGCCGCACAAGGAGCCAAATCATGAAGAGGAGAACATGGTTGATGACGGCGGCGGCCCTGGTGCCGTTGGGCCTCGTCGCCGGTTGTGGCGAAAAGCCGGTCACCGTCTACAAAGCGGGAAAATACCAGGGCAAGGCCGACAGCCAGCCCTGGGACAACGAGCGCTTCAAGGGTGACAGGAACGCCTGGGAAAAGGCCATCAAGGACCGTAGCGTGGCCCAGAACGAGTATGCCCGTGTAGCCCATTCCAAGTGAGGAGGACAGCCGCCATGAGGACAAGTCACGGCAGTTTCGTCTGGCGCCTGTTCCTGCTGCTGGCGCTCCTGGCGCCGGGGCTCGCGGCGGCGGCGCCGCAGCCGTTCGTGCCGCCATCGAGTCCTGAATCCGCCAGGGAGCAGGCTCAAAGGCAGCAGGCCCAGCCCTACAACAACGCGCCCATGTGGCGCGACGTGCGCTCCGAGCGGGAGCACCAGACCCAGGTCCGCGGCATCGAGACCGGGGTGCTGGTGCAGTCGGGGGGCGAGACCTGGCGTGAACTGCGCAACGGCCCGGTGTCGCTGATCGGGGGACTGCTGCTGGTGGCGATCGCCGCCATCATCCTGCTGTTCCACGTGATGCATGGCAGCATCAAGGTAACGAGTCCGCCCGCCGGGAAGATGATCCAGCGCTTCAACGACTGGGAGCGCTGGGTCCACTGGTCGGTCGCCATCACATTCTGCATCCTGGCGATCTCGGGGCTCATCATCCTGTTCGGAAAGAACGTGCTGCTGCCCATCATCGGCCACACGCTGTTCTCGTGGCTGGCGATCCTCAGCAAGAATCTGCACAACTTCGTGGGACCGCTGTTCATCTTTTCCGCCCTCGTCATGTTCGTCACCTACGTCAAGGACAATCTGTGGAAGTCCTATGACTTCCGCTGGTTCAAGAACATGGGCGGGATGCTGGGCGGCGAGCACATTCCCTCCGGCAAGTTCAACGCCGGTGAGAAGGTGTGGTTCTGGTTGGGGCTGTTCGTTCTGACCATCATCGTGGCCGTGACCGGGCTCATCCTGGACTTCCCCAACTTCGAGCAGGGGCGGGCCATCATGCAGCAGGCCAACGTGGTTCACGCCATCGCGGCGATCCTCTACATGGCGCTGTCCCTGGGCCACATCTACATGGGCACCATCGGCGTCGAGGGCGCCTACGACTCCATGCGCACCAACGGCCAGGTGGACGAGGCCTGGGCCAAGGAACACCACGGCTACTGGTACGAGGACGTCAAGGCGGACAGGACCGGGCAGAAGGCTGCGGCAGGGGTGGCCGGCGCCGGCCAGGTGCCCCAGGCCGGCCGTTAATCAAGGGGAAATCCATGAACAAAATCGCACTGGTTTCAGCGTTGATGCTTGCAGTTTCGGGCGCGGCCTTCGCCAAGCTGCCGCCGCCCTCGGAGGAGGCCAAGGCCAAGGCGGCGGAAGCCAAGGCGAAAGCCGACCATGGCAACAAGGTGGCCGCCTACAAGCTCTGCCTGTCGATGAACAATGTTGCGGAGAAGCACATCAAGGAGCAGAAGGCGAAAGGCAAAACGGTGAAACCCACCGACACGCCGGCCTGCCAGGATCCCGGCGCTGCGCCGGGGGCGGCACCGGCGGCGCCCGCCAAGACCGCCGCGGCACCGGCGAAGAAATAGCAGGCGGCAGTCCAACCGACAAGATTGGACTCGAGGCCCGCCCCGCAATGGGGCGGGCTTTTTTTTTCTGCATTGCTGACAGGGCGTCCCGGAGGAAACACGATCCGAAGTCCGACAGGCTGCTAGAACCGGATGTAGGCGTAGCCCCGCTGCTGCAGATCGATGAGGCGGGTGTAGGCGTCGCGCACGATCGTCACGCCGGGCAGCAGGTCCTCGGCCACCCAGCCCTTGCTCCTCATGGTGGAGCCGCAGATCTCCACGCTCACGCCGTGGGCCAGCAGTTCCTCCACCACCTTCTCGTTGGGATTGAAATCGAAGGGATCGTTCTTGTGCTGCCGGTAGGCGGTTTCGTTCAGCAGCCAGTAGGCGGAGTTGCCGTGGAGCACGATGCTGATCTTCAGGTTCTTCGGCGCGACCCCCAGGGCCTTGTAGGATTCCAGCAGCCCGCGCACGTAATAGAGCCCTTTGCCGATGCCCGCGTCCCACACGTCGTCCTTGACGTCGTAGGCGACGCGAACGCCGGCGCGCTTGGCTATGCTGATAACTTGTGGCTGTTTCAGCGCGAAAGGGTCGGGCGCGGCGCCGAGCGCCGGCTGGGTCGCGGACGCCAGTGCCAGGGAAATGAAAACGGCAAAGAAGTGATTAAAAGAGCGCATGGCAATGTCTCCCCAATGGCGATGTGCGCCGCCGGTGCGCCCGCACGCTGTTTGATCCGGATCAACAAGCGGCGCCTACGCAGGCAGTATGTTAACACCATTAGAGTTCCGGAGCGCTCTGCCGTCACGATGGGCGCTGTTCATCAATTCACACTCTGGAGGTAACCATGAGACGTTCCATCGGTGCAGGGCTGGCAGCCGCTATTGCATCTGCATTATTGGTACCGGGCATTGCTTCCGCGGCGGACCCGAAGAAGATCGACTGGTCGGGGGTTCCCAAATCCGAAGTGGTGCTGTTCTATCCCGGGCAGGCATCGCTGCAGTTCGTGACCGGTAAGGAGCACCGCAAGGGCGGCGCCAAGGGGGTGCTCGCCGGCGAAGGAAGCCGATGCCTTTCATGAATACACCGTGTACAAGGACGGCAAGTGGGAAACCTACGCGACCAACCGCAACAACCCGGCGGTTGCCGCCGGGAAACTGAAGGTCTCCTACGAGGACCGCTTCACCATCATGCTGGGCGACGGCAAGAGCGTGCCGGCGTTCAGCAATCAGGGCTGCTGGGTCACCTGCCACAACGACATGCGCTACATGCCCAACGAGGCGAAGAAGGAGGAGGTGAAGGCGCACCCGGTTCTCGGTGCCGCGGGGATGAAGAAAGATGACATCCGCAAATACATTGCCGAAAGCCGCACCGCCATGGGTCCGACGGGAGGCTGGGACAAGATCAAGTCCAAGGACGAGACCGACGCGCTGAAGGCGAAGGGCGTGTTGCTCGAGCTCTGGCAATGGCGCGCCTACCGTTCGAATCCGGCGGGGGCGGCCGATGACGGCTACGTGCTCGAATACCGGAACTTCGACGCCGGGAAAAATCCGTTCTTCAACAACTGGGACGGGGCGAAGAGCGAGCCGCGCTTCATGTTCGACCCGGCGAAGAACAAGGGCCGGGCCGGGCCGGGCTGACCGAGAGCGATTTCCGCAATCCCAAGGCGCCGCTGCTCAGCGCCAAGAACCGGGTGCCCTACGACCCGAACTACAAGTGGAAAAACGGCGACCTGATGGTGAAATACGGAAGCGAGACGCCCGAGGGCAGCGCGGCCGACAACGCGGTGGCCGGGACCTTCGGCAACGGCGGCTGGACTCTGTTATGGACCCGCAAGCTGAACACCGGCAACAAGGACGACCTCGTGCTCAAGGCCGGCGAGACCTATCCCATCGGGATGGCGGTGCACGACGACAACGTCACGGCGCGCTTCCATCAGGTGAGCTTCCCGCTGAAGCTGAGCATCGGCAAGGGCCCCGGGGAGATCACCGCTGCAGAAATCAAGTAACTGCCCGGAAGAAACGGGGAGCGGGGCGGGACGCCCGCTCCTGTTGCTCCGGACCCGTAGGGTGAATTATAGGCCGCAGGCCGAATCCACCGTCATGGTGGAATCGCTGCGCTTATTCCACCCTACGTTTTGGCGGCTAAATCAGCCCCTCCATGAGCTGAACGTCCACCTCGGCGCCGGCCGCCGCACCAACGTGAAAAATGGCCTGCCAGGAACGCGATGGCGTTTGCTGACGATTGCTAGAACCAAAGCCGACCTTTTCCGGCTTATTCCTGCTTCCCGTAGCGCGCGGCCAACAACGCGGCTTCCACCCGACTGCGAACCTGCAGCTTTTGCAGGATATTGGTCATGTAATGCTTGATCGTTTTTTCAGAGAGATACAGGCGTTCACCGATCTCACGGTTGGTCAAGCCTTCTCCGATCAGCTCGAGGATGCTGTGTTCGCGGTCGGTCAGTTCCTGCAGCGGGTCAGGGGGGCGCCCGCGGGTCAGGGCAACCAGAATTCCCGCCGCCAGCGACGGCGAGACGTAGACCTCGCCGCCGGCCGCGGCACGAACCACGCTCGCCAGCTCGCGAGCCGATACGCCCTTGAGAACGTAACCCCGGGCTCCGGCCTTGAACGCCGCGAGCAATTTGTCCTCATCCTCGAAAACGGTCAGCATGACGATCCTGGTCGCCGGGCAGGCGGTGGTGATCTTCTCGGCCGTGACGAGTCCGCCCCACCCCGGCATGCCGATGTCAAGCAATGCCACGTCGGGCAGGAGGTCGCGCGCCAACTGCAGGGCTTCTTCGCCATTGGCGGCCTGCCCGACGACGCTGAGATCCGGTTCGGATCCGAACGAGTGCACCACGCCCTCGCGAAACAAGGGATGGTCGTCGGCGATCAGGATGCGTATCGGCTCACTCATTTTCCACCTCGGGCACGGCCAGCGGCAGGCATACCCGTATCACGGTGCCCTGGCCGGGCGCGGTGTGCAACTCGAATGTCCCGCCCAGGACCTCGACTCTTTCCCGAATCCCGGCCAGGCCAAGATGCTCTTCGGCGGCCGAAGTCCGCGAATCAAAGCCCGGGCCGCTATCCGCCACCTCGACCACTACCTGACCGTCAGCATTGTCGATGTTCACACGCTGACCGCAACTGCCGGCGTGGCGGAAACTATTGGCGAGAGACTCCTGCAGCAGGCGGTACAGGGTGATTTTGACCGGCAACGCCGCCCTGGGCGGAACATTCCCGACGGTAAGCGCAACATTCGTTCTGGTCTTGCGTTCGTAATCGCGCACGGCGCGCGCAGCGGTGTCGGCGAGGGAAAGCCGGCCGATTTCCGGCAGGTGCAGTCCGGCGGAAATGGAGCGTAGATCGGTGAGCGCGGACTGAAGCGCCGAGCGGACTGCGAGAAAATCATCGGTCACGGCGCACCGCCTGTCGACGGCCTCAGGGCAGTTGATGCAGGTATCGGCCAGCCCTTCGATGCGCATCAGCGCCAATCCCAGATCCTGTCCCGGCCCGTCGTGCAAATCGGCCGAGATGCGGCGCAGGAAACGTTCGTTGAGCGCGGTGGTGCGGGCGGCGGCACGCCGCACCCGCTCGTGGAGTTGCTGGTTCTGGTCCAGGAGCGCAGTGAGTTGGGCGACTTTCTCGCGCAACTCCTGCTGCTGGGCGTCGATGGTGTTGCTGGCCCGGGCAGCCAGTCCGAACAGCAGCAGGTAGGTAAGCAGCGTTACGGCGCCCACCACCAGCCAGCTGCGAAACCGCGCCGCCCGCACTTCCCGCGTCAACTCGTCGGTCGACTGGTAAAACTCCGAAACGGCGATTATCGCCCCGGTCCCGTCTGCGTGAACGGGAGCGTAGGTTTCAATCAGCTGCGACCATTGTCGGCGCTCGAATTCGTTCTCGGGCTCATTCAGGTCGGCAATCCCGGAATGCACTTCGCCGGAGAACGCCGAGGCAAGCCGCTGGGTAACCGGGAACGTACGCCCGATGAGGGCCGGATTGGTGCTGTACACGATACGTCCGTCCCGCCCCCATATCTTGAAGGCAACGATGCGCTGCCCGAGCAGGGTGCTGCCAAGGAGCGAATCGAGGGCGGTCCGATTCGACTGGTTCAGTTGGCCGGAATTGGGCAACTGCTGCAGATGGGGGGCAACAAAGCTGTTCACGTACAGCCCGGTCACCACGCCGATGCGGTGGATCACGCTGGCTTCGATCTGTGTTCCCACCCACGTTCCGATCACCAGCATCCCCGCCAGCAGGATGGGGAGGCCGGCGAGCAGGAACTGGCGGGAGAGGCTAAGACGGGCGAATCGAACCATGGAGACGAGTCTCGTTTATTGATGTTAGCAGCCAACGTCTGACCGGGCCAGGGACCAAAGTCCATATTTTCCGCGTCCACCGGCCCGGCAAACTCGCGCCCCCGGACCATGGGCAGAGCGCATCTTCTAAAGCATGCTTGATATGCGGTGCCAGGAAAAAGGGAAAGGAGGGACATATGCTCAAACCAGCGTTGTTTCTGGCAGTTTTCGCTGCCACGGCAATAGCGGCGCAGGAAGGGAGTGCGGCGCCGCT
This sequence comes from Betaproteobacteria bacterium, assembly GCA_016183615.1. Lineage (GTDB taxonomy): Bacteria > Pseudomonadota > Gammaproteobacteria > Burkholderiales > UBA6910 > JACPEG01. Next base: position 71,007 of record JACPEG010000003.1, on the reverse strand, counting down.
GTCGCCGAATTGTTCGGCCAAGGCGCCCGTCAAGGAGTTCCTTGTTGCCACCGGTGAATGGGACACGGTCCCCAAGGAACGCGGCGGGATGCCGGCGCCTTACACCGACCGGCAACAGGCGCGGGCGGCCAACTCGAAGCTCGAACGCTACACCTTTGATCCCGGCGTCATCATCGTGAAAAGAGGCGATTGCGTTGTGCTGCGCATCCATGTCGTCAAGGGCAGCCATCACAATGTGACCATCGAGGGCACGGAAATCGGCAGCGAGGGGGCCCCGGTCGTCGATGATAACGGCGCTCCCACCGGCGTAAAAGCCGTCGCCCGTTCCAATCCCAACCCGTATGAAGACCCCGCCAGGCTGAAGGATGGTGAATTCGTTCGCGGCGAACAAATCGTGCTCAAATTCCAGGCGAACCAGGCCGGGACTTATCGCATGATTTGCGAGGTGCACACTTTCATCGGGCCCAAGGGAGAGCTCAGAGGATACGACGAAAAAGGCAAGCCGCTGAGTGGTCCGATGGTCGGCTACGTGACGGTGCTCCCGTAAAGCAGCCGGGCGCCTGCGGCAAGCGGGAAGGAGGGGCATCCTGACTACGGGTCTCTCCTTTGGCGGCTGGAAGGAGCAGGCACAAGTGAAGAGGTTCGCGGCACTTGCTTCATTTCTGGCGATCCTCTCCCTCACCGTGGCGCTAATGGGCGGGATGCTCGCCAAAGTTGCGGAGCATCCCGGTCTGCCTCGCGAGGTCGGGGACCTGCCTTCGTGGTTCGCGGGCGAAACAACCGCCATGCGACGGGCGCCCAGCCTGTCCGCACCGGCCGAAAAGGCCCCGGCCCCTGTCGAGGAAGGGCGTGCCGCGGCCGACAAATCCACGGTGGCAGACGACTATGTGGAGGTCGCGGGCGGCGAAATCAAAATCGCCCTCAAAGAGTACCGGCTGGTGCCCGACAAGATCAGGGTCAGACCCGGGCGGCTCGCGATCACGTTTGTCCTGCGCAACGAGGGGCGCTTCGCCCATAACTTCCACATCGAGGGCCCGGACGTCGATGCCCGCGCTTCCAAGTTTGGCCCCGGGAACACCGTGCGCCTGGAGGTCACGCTGAAAGAAGGCGAATACAAGATCAGTTGTCCCCTCTCCAACCACGACAAGCGCGGGATGCACGGAACGCTGCTCGTGACCTCCCAGCCCAAGGAGGGTTGAGATGCCTTTGGACATCCCGCTGATCGGGGCGCGTACCGCCTTGTGGCTGGTGGCTCAAATCCACCTTTTTCTCGCGGCCTTCGTGCTCGGCGCGCCGATCTTCATCGTGATCAGCGAATGGCTCGGGCTGCAAACCAGGGACCCGCGATACGAGCGCCTGGCCAGGGAAACGATGAAGGTGGTGGCCATCGCCTACTCGCTCACCGCCGTTTTCGGCGTGTTGTTTGCGTTCGTGCTCATGGGCCCTTATCAGCTCCTCACCAATTATCTGTTCAGGGCGCTCTATCCGGTGTGGGCCCTGTACGGGCTCTTCATCCTGCTGGAAACCGTCTGCATGTACCTCTACTGGTACACCTGGGGGCCGCTGAGCGCGACGACGGTGCGCAAGTGGATGCACATCGGCATCGGCGTCGTTTTGAACGTCCTGGGCACCATCGTCATGCTTCTGATGAATGCCGTGGCCGGATTCATGAACACGCCTCCGAAAGCGATCGAAACGGCAACCCTGTGGGAGCTGGTAAACAATGCCGCGTGGTGGCCCCTGAACCTGCACCGTTTTCTCGGCAACATCACCTTCGGGGGATTCGTGGTGGCGCTGTTCGCCGCGTTCATGTTCCTGACCTCCCGAACCGGGGAAGACCGGAAGTTCTACGATTGGATGGGCTATATCGGCAATCTCATCGGGGTGGGGGCCCTCATGACCATGCCGCTGGCGGGCTATGTCCTTGCCAAGGAACTGTTTCTTTACGACGCGCAGCTCGCCACCTTCATGATGGCCGACAAGCTCTCGGGCTATTTCGTCATGCAGGGACTGCTGGTGGTGCTGCTGTTCCTGGGCGCGAACTTCTACATGTGGCTTTCCATGCAGCGCATCGAGGGCGGTCCGCGGTTCGCCCCGCACATGAAGGCGGTCTTCGGCGTGCTCCTGGCAGGGGGCGTCATCTGGGTGGTGCCGCAGAACTTCTTTCCCGATCTCCTCAGCAAGGCGCCCCCCGGGGTGAGCGAGCAGGCGCTGATTCTCCCCGAGCGTTTCGCGTTCCTGGGCCTGATGGTGGCGAAAGCGCTGGCGGTAACGGCGATCATCATCATGACTTTCGTGACCTACCTGCTCTACCGGCGGGCGCGGGCCACGGGCCGAATTGTTTGGGGCCGCATCGATCCCATGGCCCAGTACGTGCTGATCTTCATTCCGGCGGTGGCGGTGTACCTGATGGGGCTGATGGGGGCGATCCGCTCGCTCACCCGCATGGACTATCACGTCTATGGCGCCCTCAAGGACTTGACCCCGTATTGGTATGTCGTGACCCTGGGGCACTCGTCCGTCATGGCGGCGATCACCACGGTGTCGTTCTTTCTGTTGCTGGTCTTTGTGTTCTGGGTCGGATTCGTGATGGGAAAGGCCCATGAGTGATCCCGGAACCGATCCGCGCGAAGCCAGGATTGAAGCAGTGCCTTTGACGCCTGGAGCCAAAGGCGGGTGGCGGCGGGTGAAGGGCCCGGGGATCTTCGCCCTGGCTGGCTTGGCGGCGATCTGGGTCTTGCTGCCCATGGTGTCCGACAGCTGGGGGATACGCTTCGGCGCGCCCTACCGGGTTTTCTTCAGCCTGGCCGTGCTCGGTTCCGCCCTGTTTTTCATCCTGCTCAATTGGGGGCCGATCCCGGCCCCGGGCTCGCCCCTGACGACGTTTGCGAGCATTTTCCTGGTGTATGGGGCTACGGTCGGGGGTGTGATGTCTTTCGGGCTCTGGTACTACCCTCAGTTTGAGATCCCCAAGCCCGCCGTGGAACAGGCAAGAGCACAGGAGCGGGGGAAACAGGCCTTTCTGAGTCCCGCCGCCAATTGTTTTGCTTGCCACTCGATCGAGGCGCTGGGAATTCGGGGCGGTACCCGGGGCCCGGACCTTTCGGCGGTTGGCGCCCAGGCCGAGGCCCGCAAGTCCGGCACGCCCGCGGAAGATTACATCCGGGAATCCATCGTGAACCCGGCGGCATGCCTGACGCCGCTGCCCGCCAGCGGGCTCGCTGAATGCCTGCCTGCGGCGGACCCCGCGAGGACCTACCCCCCCCTGATGCCCCCCGGGTTCAAGGATCGGCTGAGCGATGAGCAGATCAACGACCTCGTGACTTTCTTGATGGGCCTGAAAGGACTTGCGGAGCAAGATGGCAAGAGTCGCTAGAAGCCCGGAGCTTGAAGCGGCGGGGGCTCGTGACATCGCCTGGGGTGCGGTCTGGCTCGGCTACGGCATCGCCTTGCTGGGAACGCTCGTCGTCGGAGGCTCGGGGCTCTGGATCCTTAAAGAGGGAATGTGGTGGGTAGCGGGCTGGAGCATGATTTTCCTGTTCGTCGGCGGCTTCGTGGCGGGGGCCATGGCAAGGGCTGCCGAGCCCCTGAACGGGGTTTTCATCGGGGTTTTCTATTTCGGAACCATCATGGTGGTTATCTTCATGGGCGAGTTTTTTGCGGTGCTGCCCGACCCGCTGCCGGGGCTGCCGCGCGGAGACTCGACGTTCTATTTCGTCTGGCCGCTGGGACAGGCGGCGACGGCCACCGTGGGGGCAAGTCTGGGAGGATGGTTCTTCGCCAAGCGCGGGAGATGATCACGAAATGAAGACCTATCAAGAGATCGCCGGGGACGGCGGCTCGGACATTCTCGGCCAGGTGACGGCGCGGCAGACGCGGCGTTTTGCACGTCTGGCAGGGGTGGCTCACAAGATCGCGGTCATGAGCGGCAAGGGCGGCGTGGGCAAGAGCGCCGTGGCGGTGAATCTGGCCGCTACCTGGGCGATGCGCGGCCGCAAGGTGGGGATAATGGACGCGGACCTCAACGGGCCCTCGGTCGCCAGGATGCTCGGGGTATCGGGCCAACTCCTCGGGCTCGGTGCGGGGGGTGTTATCCCCGCCGTCGGGCCTTTGGGTATCAAGGCCATGTCCATGGACCTCCTGTTGCCTCGGGAGGAGACGACGCCGGTGGCGTGGGACGCGCCTACGCAGCAGCACGCCTTCGTCTGGCGCGGCAGCATCGAGGCCAGTGCCCTGGGAGAGCTCCTCGCCGATACCGACTGGGGCGGGCTCGACGTTCTTCTTGTCGATCTCCCGCCGGGCGCCGAACGCTTGCCCAACCTGTGGGCCGTGCTGCCGGAGTTGGACGGCGCGATCGCCGTCACTATTCCCTCGGAAGTGGCCCAGCTCGCGGTGAAGCGATCCATCGTGGCGGCTCAGTTGCTGAAGGTGAAGCTTCTCGGGCTGGTTGAAAACATGGCGGGATACGTCTGCCCCCAATGCGGTGCGCTCGGCGAGCTGTTCCCGGGCGATGGGGAGAAGGCGGCAAGGGCCTGCGGCGTGGCGTTTCTGGGCAGAATCCCCTTCGACCCGCGGATCGCCGGATGTTCCGATCAGGGAGTTCCCTTCGCCATCGGGCACGCGGACACAAGGTCCGGCGATGCCATGGTCCAGATTGCCCGAAAGATCGAGGAGCGCCTGCCGCAAGAGGAGAGCCGGCGATGAAGTTGCTTTGCGGCGCGTGTGATGAAGCCATGAAATTCACGCAGGCGGAAGGTCCGCGCGAGGGCTCCCTGTCGGTGCTGTTCCATTGCCCCCGCTGCGGCCATCGAGTGGCCCTGTTGACGAATCCCTGGGAAACCCAGCTGGTGCGAAGCCTGGGAGTGGCGATCGGCGGGCGAGCGGTTGCGCCGGAACCCCTGGAGCTGATCCGGACCACCCTGGCCACCGGAGTTGTCCTGTGGACGGAGGAGGCGCAAAGCCGTCTGGAACGGGTGCCCGAGATTGCCCGGCCCCTGGCTCGCGGGAGCATCGAGCGCTATGCCCGGGAGCGCGGCTACCGGGAGATTACGCCGCAAGTCATGGACGAGGCGAGGGCCAGGTTGGGGTTCTGAGACTCAGGCCAGAGGGCGCGTCGTGTACCGGTCCATATACATCCCCGTAGACAATTCCGCCCATGCGCTGCATGGCGTGGATATCGGTATCGCTATTGCCAGGCAGACGGGAGCCACCCTGACCGGTAGCCATGTCTACGCCGCCAAGCTGCACGACCGGCGTTTCCGCCAGATGGAGGGAGGCTTGCCGGACCGGTACCTGAAACAAGAAAAACTCCAGGAGCAGCGCGAAGTCCATGAGGATTTGATCACGCGCGGCCTCAGGATCGTTTCCGATTCCTACCTGGATGTCTTTGGCCGCAAATGCGAGGAGGCGGGCGTCCCCTGCCAGCGGGTGTCCCTGGAAGGCAGGAACTGGCAGAAGCTGGCGGACGATGTACAGTCCTCCCGTCATGACCTGGTGATTATGGGCGCGCTGGGATTGGGGGCGGTGGAAGCCTCGCTCCTGGGCAGCGTGTGCGAGCGGGTGGCCCGGCGTATCGATCGCGACCTGCTGGCGGTGAAATCGCTGGGGCCGGATCGGCCGGGCGCCATCGTGGCGGCCATTGACGGCAGCGCCCATTCCTACGGCGCCCTTAAGACCGCCCTTGAACTGGGGCGGATCTTCGGCCGGCCGGTGGAGGCCGTCTCCGTCTTCGATCCCTTCTTCCACTACGTGGCCTTCCACCGCATTGCCGGCGTGCTGTCTGCCGAGGCCGCCAGCGTGTTCCGGTTCGAGGAGCAGGAAAAGCTGCACGAGGAGATTATCGACAACGGTCTGGCCAGGATCTACCAGGCCCATCTGGACCTGGCGGTCAAGGTAGCCTCGGAAGCGGGCGTGGAACTCCCCACCACGCTGCTTGCCGGCAAGACCTTCGAGCAGATCTTGAAATACGTCCGGCAGCACGAGCCCTGGCTGCTGGCGCTGGGTCGCATCGGCGCTCACTCCGATCGCAGCATGGATCTCGGCAGCAACACCGAGAACCTGTTGCGCCTTGCCGGCTGCCATCTGCTGCTGTCGGCACGCACCTGCGAGCCGGCGCCGGACCAGGTGGCCGAAACCAACGTGGCCTGGACCGGGGAGGCCACGGCGCGCATGGGACGCGTGCCGCCGTCCGTGCGCGGCATGGCGGCAAAGATGGTGATCAGGCATGCCGTCGAACGCGGCCACACCGTGATCACGTCGGACCTGATCGACGCTTGCCTCGAATCCTTGATGGCCTCGCGCGGCGACAAGGCTCGGGCCGGGGCGGTTGCCCGGAACACGAGCAACGAACGTGTGGGGGCCGGCGTTTGCCCGTTCGCCCATCTTGCCGGACGACGAAAAAAATGACGGCGCCCATGATCGTTGCATGGAACCTCACTCGCCTGTGCAATCTTGCGTGTGGGCATTGTTATCTGAACGCCGTGCAGCGCAGGCGTGAATCTCCGGACGAATTAAACACACTCGAGGCCCTGAGTGTCGTCAAGCAGATCGCCGATCTTGCGCCGGGCGCCATGCTGGTGCTCAGCGGCGGCGAGCCGCTGTTGCGTCGCGATCTGCCGGTGCTGGTGAAGGCGGCCGCAAAGCGCGGGCTGATGCCCGTGATCGGCACCAACGGAACCTTGTTGAACCCGCGCCGGGCCGCGGAACTCAAGGACGCCGGCGCCGCCGGGGTGGGGGTCAGCCTCGATTCGGCCGAGCCTGCCTTTCACGACCGGCTGCGAGGGCTGGCGGGAGCGTGGGAGGGGGCGATGCGCGGTATCCGCGCCGCCCGCGGCGCCGGCCTGGCGGTCCTGTTGCAAGCCACCATGTTCGCGGAAAATCGCCGCGAGCTTGTCCTCCTCGCGGACATCGCGGAGTCCCTCGGGGCGATCGCGTTCAATGTCTTTTTCCTGGTGTGCACCGGTCGCGGCGCGAGGTGGACCGACCTGCCGCCGGCGGCCTACGAGGAGACTTTGGCGGACATTGTCCGGCTGCAGCGAGAACGCCCCGAACTGGTGATGCGCGCGCGCTGCGCACCCTATATGCGCCGGCTGCTGGCATTGCATGGCGGGGAGGGCGCCGGGGGCTATGCCGGATGGTCGAGCGCGTGCCTGGCAGGCCGCAGCTATTTCCGAATCACGCCGCACGGCCAGGTGACGCCCTGTCCCTACCTCCCGGAAGCGGTCGGGGATCTCAGGAAGACCGCACTGCGGGAAATCTGGGAGCAACCTCCGGTCTTTGCCCGGCTGCGCACGGAGCTTCCCGGGGGAAAGTGCGGCGATTGCGACTTCCGCTACGGCTGTGGCGGCTGCCGTGCCCGGGCATTCGCCCAGCACGGCGATGTGATGGCCGAGGATCCCAAGTGCACTTATACGAGGCCGCCGGGCAGCCGCCCCGAAGCAAGGCCTGCGCCGGTGACGGCGCCGGCGGTGAGCTGGGATCCGGCGGCACAGGCGCTACTGGAACGGATTCCCGGTTTTGTCCGCGCAAGGGTCAGGGCCCGGCTCGAGGATTGTGCAGGGAAGGAAGGAGTGCCCCGGATCACCGTGGAGTTCATGCGGGCCCACCGGCCGGCCGGCCCATTCCGTTCTCTTGTATCGGGGCCGGGGGCGGAGCGCGCGCCCGGTGGAGGGTAACGCGGAGACGGCATGGCGACAGTGGTTGTTATCGGCGCCGGCATTTCCGGCTTGACTGCCGCGCATGCGCTGGCGAAAGCGGGGCATGAGGTCACGGTTCTGGAACAAAGCGGTCGCCCCGGGGGGCGAATACACTCGGAGCGGGTGGCGGGCTTTCTCATGGAGCACGGGCCGAACGCCATGATTTCCCCGGTCTCGGCCACCGAAGCCTTGATTGACGATCTGGGCATTGCCGAGGAGAAGGTTTTTCGCGGCGACGCTGCCCGCAACCGATGCCTCGTGCGCGACGGGCGCGTTCATACCCTGCCTCCGCAGCCGGGCCGGTTCCTCCTGTCCAATTTCCTGTCGCTGCCGGGCCGTTTGCGGATGCTCATGGAACCCTTTGTTCCCGCCGAACACCGGGATGAAACCGTCGCCGATTTCGTACGCCGGCGCCTTGGGTGCGAGTTCCTGGATTACGTCATCAACCCGCTTGTGGGCGGCATCCATGCGGGAGACCCGGATCGACTGAGCGCATCGGCGGTGTTCCCGCAACTCAAGCGCCTGGAGCGTGAATCGGGTTCGATAATCGGCGGTGCGATCAAGTCCCGCTTGCGCGGCAAGGGCACGGCCGGAGCCCGTTGTCCCGGCAACGGCGGACTGTTTTCCTTCCGTCAAGGGCTGGATACGCTGCCGCTTGCACTGGCGAAACGGTTGCGAGATCGCGTTTTCCTCGGCTGCCGCGTCGAGGGAGTCCAGCCGCGGGCGGGCGGTGGTTTCCGTGTCCGGGTGCGGGACCACCGGGACACGCGCGCGATAATCGCCCACAGCGTAGTCGTCGCCTTGCCGGCTTACGCGACGGCCCGGATTCTGCAGCACCTCGACCGGCGGGTGGCGGAAACCCTCTCGGAGATCGGTCATCCGCCCCTGGCGGTTGTGTTCCTCGGCTATCGGTCAAGCTCGGTCAGCCACCCCCTGGATGCCATCGGCCTGCTCGCGCCCGCCGCCGAAAGACGCAAGGTGCTGGGGATCCTGTTTTCCTCCACGTTGTTCTCGGGACGGGCGCCGACGGGGCACGTGGCGTTCACCGCCTTTGTCGGCGGCGCTCGGCAGCCGGGTCTCGCCATGCTGGCGCCAAACGAGATTGGGGATCTGGTTCATGCGGAGGTGAGCGACCTCCTTGGCGCTCGGGTCCGGCCGCGCCTCGTTCGTGTTCGTTACTGGCGGCATGGGCTTCCGCAACCCGATCTCGCGCATGCACAGCGGCTAAGCAGGATTCAAGCGCTTGAAACGGAGTACCCCGGCCTGTTCCTTACGGGAAACTATTTTTCCGGACCCTCCTGCAGGACATGCGTGGAATCGGCCGTTGCCACGGCCAGGCGCGCCGAGAGTTATCTTGCGGAATTCCAAGCGCCGCGCAGCGCCCCTGCGGCGGTTTTTCGGTGGGGGAGGGTGCGCAGCAGGGAATGAGTCAATTCGCCGCCGAGGACGCCAGCGCCTGCTTCAGCGCGGATTTTCACGCCGTACTGAAATAGCGGTGCTAAATCAGCCCTTCCATGAGCTGCACCTCCACCTCGGCGCCGGCCGCCACGTTGCCCTGGGAATCGGGCAGGATGATGAAGCAGTTGGCCTCCGACATGGAGCGCAGGATGCCTGAGCCCTGCTCGCCGGTGGCGCGGACCACCCATTTTCCTGAGGCGTCCTGGCTGATGAAGCCGCGCTGGAACTCGGTGCGCCCCGGCGCCTTCTTGAGCGGCGTGGTGCACACGGCGCGCAGCGTGGGCAGCGGGGTCACGTCGGTGCGGCCCTGCAGGACGAGGAGGGCGTCGCGCACGAACTGGTAGAAGGTGACCATCACCGACACCGGGTTGCCCGGCAGCCCAAAAAAGTGGGCGCCGAGAATCCTGCCGTAGGCGAGGGGCCGGCCCGGCTTCATGGCGATTTTCCAGAACAGCACTTCCCCCAGCTTTTCCAGCAGGTCCTTGATGAAGTCCGCCTCGCCCACCGAGACGCCGCCGCTGGTGATCACCACGTCGGCCATCGATGCGGCTTCGCGGAACGCCTTTTCCAGGAGCGCCGGGTCGTCCCTCACCACGCCCATGTCGATGATTTCGCAGCCGAGCCGGTGGAGCATGCCGTAAATGGTATAGCGGTTGCTGTCGTAGATTTCGCCCTCGGCGAGCGCGGTGCCGATGGATTTCAATTCGTCCCCGGTGGAAAAGAACGCCACGCGCAGTTTCCGGTACACCGTGACTTCGCCGATGCCGAGGGAGGCGATGAGCCCCAGCTCCGCGGGGCGTAGCGCGTGGCCCTTCGCCAGCACCGCCTGGCCCGCCTTCAGGTCCTCGCCGGCGCGGCGCAGGTTCTGGCCCTTCCGGTGGCCCGGGCCGATGGTGACCCGGTCCCCCTCGGCTTTCACGTGCTCCTGCATCACGACGGTGTCGGCGCCCTCGGGAATCTTGGCACCGGTCATGATGCGCACGGCCTCCCCCAGTCCCAATTCCCCGGCAAAGGTCTTTCCGGCGAACGCCGTACCTGCCACTTTCAGCGTGATCTCCCTGTCGCCCAGGTCGGCGAAACGCACCGCGTAGCCGTCCATGGCGGAATTATCATGGGCCGGCACGTCCAGGGGAGAGACGATGTCTTCCGCCAGCACCCGCCCCAGCCCGGCGCGGATCGCCACCCGCTCGGTGCCCGTGATGGGGCTCAGGAACTCGCGGATGTAGGCCCGGGCCTTGGCCACGGGCATGGAGTCGGGATCGTAGTCGTCGGCGCAGGAGAGAGCGCGCAGGGATTTTGAGGTCTCGGTCACGGGTATCGATTCCAGGAAGCGGACGGCAGGAAAGGCCGCTCTTGAAATTCTACCTTAACCATGACCACACCCGCATCCGGGGCGGCGACAAGTTATCGCGCGGCCGGCGGCAGCAGCCACGGCAGTGCCTCGCCGGGAACCGAGATTTTTCCCGCGCCGCGCGCCTCGTAGCCGGGCAGTGCCTTGACCGCGGTCCGGAATGCGCGGCCCGCGATGAGCTTCACAAATGCGGCGCCGCCTGCGGTGTCGAGGACCGTCTTGCGGCAGGCGAGGAGATAGCGCTCCCGGGCGGTGGGAATGAAGTGCAGGCCGAGCTGGCGCGCCGCGGCCTCGACGCCGAAGCCGGCGTCGGCCATGCCGCTGGCGACGGTCGCCGCCACCGCGCCGTGGGTGAATTCCTCCATGTCGTAGCCCGCGATTCCATGGGGATCCACGCCCGCGTCCACCAGCATGCGGTCCAGCAGCAGGCGGGTGCCCGATCCGGCCTGGCGGTTCACCAGTTTCACGCCCCGGCGCTTCAGGTCTGCCAGGTTGCGGATCCGCTTGGGATTGCCCGCAGCCACCATCAGTCCCTGAGTGCGGGTGACGAACTGGATGAGCCGCAGGTCGGGCGCTCTCAACCACTGCCGGTAGGGCGCCGCCAGGGCGGCGCCGAGCCGGCCCTCGGCGATGTGAAAGCCTGCCACCTCGCACTGGGAGCGGCCCAGGGAAGCCAGGCTTTCCAGGCTGCCGCGGAAATGCAGGTCGAGCTGAAGCGCGGGCTCCGCCAGCTCCCGCAGCCGCGCCAGGGCGAGGTCGTGGCTGGCGTCGACGCGCAGCCGCAGCGCACCGGCCGGGGCAAAGGCCCGGATTTCGCCTTCCAGCCAGGCGGCGGCGTTTGCCAGCTCGGCGCCCAGGCGTTCGCGGACCCGCTCGTCGGCCTCGATCAGCTTTTCGCCCAGGGGCGCAAGCCGCGCCCCGCGCCCGCGCTCGAGATGGATCAGGGGCGCGCCGAAGCGCTGGCTCCAGCGCCCGACCAGGCCCCAGGCGTAGCGGTAGGACATGCCGAGGCGGCGCGTCGCCCGCTGCAGGGAGCCCGATTCCGCCACCGCCCGCAGCAGCTCCAGCAGCCGCGGCTCGAGGCTCGCCGGGCGGTCTGCGCCCAGCTCCCAGACCCATTTCAAACGCATGGACTTCATTATGCTGACCACAGCCTATTTGTCGCGATTCACATCTACGGTAGGCTTAAACCTGCGGCATGCGAAGTTATGCTAACAACAGCCTATATGGATTTCAACCCCGTCGTGGAAACGAACCCGGAACGATGAAACTGATACAACTGGCGGCCACGCTGCTCCTTGGGTTGCCGATCTCGCCCGGCTGGGCGGCGCAGGATATCCGCCTTGCCACCACCACCAGCACCGACAACTCGGGGCTGCTCAAATACCTGCTGCCGCAATTCGAGGCGAAGCATGGCGCGAAAGTCCGGGTGATCGCGGTGGGAACCGGCAAGGCCCTGAAGCTGGGCGAGAACGGCGACGTGGACGTGGTGCTGGTGCACGCCCGCCCCGACGAGGTCAGGTTCGTCGCCGCCGGCCACGGCGTCGACCGGCGCGACGTGATGTACAACGACTTCATCCTGGTGGGCCCGAAATCCGATCCCGCCGGACTGCGCGGGGTGACGGAAGTGGTGGCGGCCTTCCGCAGACTCGGCGATGGCGGCGCGCGCTTTGTCTCCCGCGGCGATGACTCCGGCACCGACAAGATGGAGAAGAGCTACTGGAAGGCGGCGGGTGTCGATCCCAAAGGACGGCCGTGGTTCGTTTCCGCCGGGCTGGGAATGGGCGAAGTGCTGACCATGGCGGGGGAGATGCAGGGCTACACCCTTTCCGACCGGGCCACCTATGGGGCTTACCGCGCCAAAACCGGGCTGGAGATCCTGGTGCAGGGCGATCCCCGCATGTTCAATCCCTACGGCGTGATTGCGGTGAATCCGAAGAAGTATCCCGATATCAATTACCGGGGCGCGATGGCCTTCATCGACTGGCTGACCTCGGAGGAGGGGCAGAAGCTCATCGCCGGCTTCCGGGTCCACGGCGAGCAACTGTTCTTCCCGGACGCAGGGAAATGACCGAACTGTGGGACATCTCCCGGGAGGCATTTCGCCTGCTGTTCACGGGGGATCCCGACCTGTGGCGCATTATCTGGATCTCCCTCAAGGTCTCGATCGCCGCGCTGGTTCTGATCACGCCCGCGGCGGTGGCCTGCGGTTTCGTCCTCGCGATGGTGCCGTTCCGGGGGCGGCGCGCCGTGGTCATCGTCATCCAGGGCCTGCTGTCGTTTCCGACCGTGGTAGTGGGGCTCATCCTGTACATGCTGCTGTCGCGCCAGGGGCCGTTCGGCAGCATGGCGCTGCTGTTCACCCAGGAAGCGATGATCATCGGCCAGATGATCATCGCCTTGCCGGTGCTGGTGACCTTCACCCTCGCGGCGGTGCAGGGGGCCGACCCGCGGGCCCATGAGACCGCCATTACCCTCGGGGCGAAGCGGGTGCGCGCGGCGCTCACCACCCTGGGGGAGGTGCGCTTCGGCGTGATGGCGGCGGTGTTCAACGGCTTCGGGCGGGTGATTTCGGAGGTGGGCTGCGCCCTCATGGTCGGCGGCAACATCGCGGGACTCACCCGCAACATTCCCACGGCAATCGCGCTGGAGACCAGCAAGGGGGAGTTCGCCCAGGGCGTCGCCCTGGGTTTCGTGCTCATTGCGCTGGCCCTCGGCATCAATTTCACCCTCGCGTTTCTGCAGGGCGAAGGAGGCCTCAAGTGACGCCGCTGCTCGAAATGCGCGGATTGCGCAAGCGCTACGGCGGGCGCGTGGTGTTCGACATTCCCTCGCTCACCCTGGAGGCGGGCGAGAGCTATGTGGTCATGGGGGACAACGGCTGCGGCAAGACCACGCTGCTGCGGGTGCTGGCGGGGCTGGAGCCGGCCGACGCGGGCGAGTACCGGTTCGAGGGCAAGCCGGTGCCGTTGCAGCCCTATCCCGAATGGCTGCGGCGCCAGGTCATCTATGTGCACCAGCACCCTTACCTGTTTCGCACCAGCATCGCCCATAACGTCGCCTACGGGCTCAGGTCGCGGGGACTGTCGCGCGCCGACTGCGAAGCGAAGGTGAGGGAAGCGATGGAGTGGGGCGGGGTCGCCCACCTGGCGGACGTGCCGCCCCACCGCCTTTCGGGCGGGGAAAAGCAGCGGGTGGCCCTGGCCCGGGTGCGGGTGCTGGAGCCCAAGGTCTATCTGTTCGATGAGCCCACGGCCAACCTGGACCAGGAGGGCCGGGCCATGACCATCGAGCTGATCCAGCGCCTGTGCAGCGCCAACAACACGGTGCTGGTGGCCTGCCACGACCACGAAATCATCCGTTTGCCCCACATGCACCGGCTGCACCTGGCCGGGGGCGCGATCCGGGTCGAGCCGGCGCGGGGCCAGGCAGAGGCCAGCGGCGACGACCTGGTGCCGGTCTGAAGCGGACGCATTGGACAAAATGTCGCAACCCGTGGTCTAATCCCTTGTCGTATTTAAAATAATATCCATGACGGCATGAGTGCGACGGACCCCATTCGCACGAGCCAGGAGGAGGCCGCAACCCCCAGGACCACGGACTTGGGGGCGTGGCATCAGTACTCGGTCCTGATCGTGGACGACGAGGCGGGCATGCGCAATTTCCTGTTGCGCACGCTCCGGAACCGCTGCGGCCTGGTGGAGACGGTAGCCAGCGCCGAGCAGGGGGCGAAGCTGGTGGAACGCTGCCACTTCGACCTCATCGTCCTCGACATCGCGCTGCCCGGAAAGGCCGGGGTGGAATGGCTCCACGAGCTGCGGGAAAGCGGCTTCACCGGCGACGTGATCCTGATCACCGCCTTCGCCGACCTGGAAACCGCCATCGACGCGCTGCGCGCCGGGGCCTCGGACTTCATCCTCAAGCCGTTCCGGGTGGACCAGATCCTCAATTCCATCAAGCGCTGCTTCGACCGGGCGCGGCTCGCCCGCGAGAACTTCGTGCTGCGGCGGGAAGTGGAAGAACTGGCGGGAATCGAAGGCCTGGTCGGCGATTCCACGGCGATCCGCAACCTCGGCGGGATGATCAAGCGGCTCGCGCCGCTGCCGAGCACGGTCCTGATCCAGGGCGAATCGGGCACCGGCAAGGAAGTGGCGGCCCGGGCCTTGCACCGCATGAGCAACCGGGCCCAGCGTCCCTTCGTACCCGTCAACTGCGCGGCGATTTCCCCCGACATCATCGAATCCGAGCTGTTTGGCCACGTGAAGGGCGCCTTCACCGGCGCCAACGAGGCCCACAACGGGCTGTTCTTCTACGCTCAGGGCGGCACCCTGTTCCTGGACGAGGTGGGCGAGCTGCCGCTGCCGATGCAGACCAAGCTGCTGCGGGTGCTGGAGGAGCGGCGTATCCGGCCGGTGGGCAGCGAGAAGGAGATCCCGGTGGACGTGCGCATCCTGGCGGCCACCAACCGCAACCTGGCGCCGGAAGTGGCGGCGGGGCGGTTCCGCCAGGACCTGTATTACCGCCTCGACGTGGTGAACATCACCATTCCGCCGCTGCGCGAGCGGGCAGAGGACATTGCGATCCTGGCGCGGCATTTCTGCCAGCAGCTCTCGGCCCAGCTCGGAGTGCCGCCGATTCCGCTGGGCGCAGAAGTCATGGCGCGGCTCGGCGCCTACGACTGGCCTGGAAACGTTCGCGAGCTGAAAAATCTCCTCGAGCGTTCCCTGATCCTGGGCTATTTCCCGCTGGAGAACCTGCCGGTCGGCGCGGGTCCGAGCGCGACCGGAGACGCACCTGCCGCTTCGACCCGGGCCAGCCTGGATGAAGTGGAAAAGCAGCACATCCTCTCGGTTCTGAACGCGGTCTCGGGCAACAAGTCCGAGGCGGCGCGCCGCCTCGGCATTTCCCGCAAGACCCTCGAGCGCAAGTGCGCCCGGTGGAAGGTCCGCGGCTAGTCGCAGCGCATCGCGCGCAACGATTCCAACAGCCATGAATTACCTGGGCAAACTCCGTGATCACCTGCGCGCTTCGGTCCGCGCCAAGCTCCTGTTCATGGTGCTGCTGCCCCTGCTGACCGTGCTGCCGATCCTGGTGGGACTTGTCGTCTACTGGGGCAACACCTCCTACCAGAAGCTGCTCATCTTCAAGATCAACAGCGACCTGGTGGTGGCCCACGAGTATTTCCGGCGGGTGATGGACAATGTCGGCAACGACGTCAACAACGTCGCCGGATCGAGCCGCCTGATCACCGCCCTCAATGGCGCCGACCGCCGGGAGATCGGCAGGCTGCTCGGCGGGGCGCGGGAGGAGCACCGGCTCGATTTCCTTAATCTTTTGACCCTGGACGGGAGGGTGGTGGCCTCCGGGAACGAGCTTTCTGTTGCCTCAGGCTACGGCGACTGGCCGGTGGTGAAGCGGGCCGGAGCCGGCGATGCGAGCACCACCATCGACATCTTCTCGCCCCAGCAGCTGGCGGACATCGATCCGCGCCTTCGCGAACGGGCCCACGTCCCGGTGGTCCCGACCCAGAATGTGATGCCCAGCGACAAGAAGGCCGAGGAGCGCGGCATGATCATTCACGCGGCGGCACCCGTGTTCAACCCGGACGGCCGCCAGATCGGCGTCCTCCAGGGCGGGCTGATGCTCAACCGCAACCTGGACTTCGTGGACACCATCAACGGCATCGTCTACCGGGAAGGTTCGCTGCCGCTCGGCAGCAAGGGCACCGCCACCCTGTTCCTGGACGACGTGCGGATCGCCACCAACGTGCGCCTGTTCCAGGGGGAGCGGGCGCTCGGAACCCGCGTTTCCAGGCAGGTTCACGAGAAAGTGCTGGGCAAGGGGGAAACCTGGCTCGACCGGGCGTTCGTGGTAAACGACTGGTATGTCTCGGGCTATGAGCCGGTGATCGACAGCCTCGGCCGCCGCGTCGGCATGCTCTACGTGGGGTACCTGGATGCGCCCTTCGAGGCGGCCAAGTTCCAGGCGCTGGCGGTGATCGTGGCCCTGTTCGTGGTCATCAGCGCAGGGGGGGCTTTCCTGTCCCTGCGCTGGGCGCGAACCATATTCAGGCCGCTGGAGCGCATGAACCAGACCATGAACGAAGTGGAGGCGGGCAATCCCGACGCCCGGGTCGGCGCGATCGAGAGCCAGGACGAGATTGGCGATCTGGCGGCCCACTTCGACCGGCTGCTGGCAAGCCTGCAGGCCCGCAACCGCGAGCTCAAGCATCTCGCTGACGAGCTGGACCGGAAAGTGATCGAACGCACCCGGGAGCTGGCGCAGGCGAACCAGGAACTGCGCGATGCGCAGCGCCAGCTGGTGATGTCGGAGAAGCTGGCGGCGATCGGCGAGCTCACGGCGGGGGTGGCACACGAGATCAACAATCCGACGGCGGTGATCCAGGGCAACCTGGATGTGTTGAAGGAGGTGCTGGGCCCGAAGGCCGGGCCGGTGATGCAGGAGATCCGGCTCATCGACGAGCAGGTGAACCGCATTCGCGAGATCGTCACCAAGCTGCTGCAGTTTGCGCGTCCCTCGGAGTTTGCCGGCTACGTGGAGCAGGTGGACGTGAGCGGCGTGCTCGACGATTGCCTGGTGCTGGTGCGCCACCACCTGCAGAAGACCGAGATCGAGGTGGTGAAGGATTACCGGGCCCGGCGCAGCGCCGGCATCAACCGCAACGAGCTGCAGCAGGTGCTGATCAACCTGCTGGTGAACGCGGTCCACGCCATGGGCCAGGGCGGGCGCCTGACGCTGCGCTCCGCGGACTGGGACGACAAGGGCGTCGCGATCGCGGTGAAGGACACGGGCCACGGCATCAGGCCGGAGGACGTGTCGCGCATTTTCGACCCCTTCTTCAGCACCAAGCGGGTCCATGGAACGGGGCTCGGATTGTCCATCAGCTACGCGCTGGTCGAGCGCTACGGAGGGGCCATTTCGGTGGAAAGCGCACCGGGACAGGGCGCCGAGTTCACGGTATGGCTGCTCACGGAGCCGCGGTTCCTGCAGGAGGCGGGGGCGGCGGGCGAGGCGGCTGAGGTAAAATCGAGGTAGGAGCGAATTCATTCGCGACCCCCAGTCGGGGATAAATCCCCTCCTACCTGCCCGTAGGTGCGAATTCATTCGCACGGCCGAATGAATTCGGCCCTACCAGCGAGCGTAGGTTGGGCTTCGCCGGGCGAAGCCCAACAATCGGAGTGGCGAATTTTTTCCGTTGGGCTGCACCACTTCGGGTGCAGCCCAACCTACGCGATCAAGGAATCGGGAACATGAAGGTTTTCGGATTTGCAGGCTATTCGGGAAGCGGCAAGACCACGCTGGTGGAGGAGCTCATCCCGCGCTTCGTGATGGAGGGGCTCCGGGTCTCGGTCATCAAGCACGCCCATCACGATTTCGACATCGACAAGCCCGGCAAGGACTCCTACCGCCACCGGCGGGCCGGCGCCACGGAAGTCATGATCACCGCCAGCCGGCGCTGGGTCATCATGCACGAGCTCGGGAACGAGCCGGAGCCCGAGCTGCCGGAGCAGCTTAAACGCCTGTCGCCCTGCGACCTGGTTCTGGTGGAAGGCTTCAAGCGCCAGCCCATTCCCAAGCTGGAGATCCACCGCAAGGAAGCCCACAAGCCCCTGCTGTTTCCCGAGGACAAGCACGTCGTGGCCATCGCCACTGACGAGAAGCTCGATACCACGCTGCCCCAGTTCGGGCTGGAGGACTACGACGCCATCGTGAATTTCATCCTGCGCTACTTCGGCATCGAGCGCGCCGAAAACACTGAAAAGCACGCCGCCGCGGGAAAGGCCGGCTGATGGAAGCGAGGATGCTGACCCTGAGATATTTTGCCCGGCTGCGGGAGAATTTCGGCGTGGATTCCGAGCAGGTGGTGCTGCCCGCGGAAGTCAAAGACGTGGCGGGGCTCAGCCGGTGGCTGCGGGATCGCGGAGGCTTGTGGGCCGAGGAACTGGCGCCGGGGCGCCCGGTGCGGGTGGCGGTGAATCATCACATGGCTGGGGACGCCACGGCAGTGGCCGACGGCGACGAAGTGGCGTTCTTCCCGCCGGTGACCGGAGGCTGAGATGACGGTCCGGGTCCAGACCCAGGACTTCGACGTGGGCGCCGAGATCGCCCGCCTGCGGGGCGACCCCAAGGTGGGTGCGATCGCGAGCTTCGTCGGCCTGTGCCGGGATGTGAACGACGGCGAGGCCGTCGCCGGCATGTCCCTGGAGCATTACCCGGGGATGACGGAAAGGGCCCTGGAGGACATCGTGGCCAAGGCCCGTTCCCGCTGGGACCTCATCGAGGTCAGCGTCGTGCACCGGGTGGGCCCCCTCAAGCCCACCGACCAGATCGTGCTGGTGGTGGTCTCCAGCGCCCACCGGGGCGAGGCCTTCGCCGCCTGCGAATTCATCATGGATTACCTCAAGACCCAGGCGCCGTTCTGGAAAAAGGAAGACACGCCCACTGGTTCGCGCTGGGTCGACGCCCGCGAATCCGACGACCACGCCGCCGGGCGCTGGAAAACGGGCAAGGGTTAGGGCGGGCTGCGCCCGCCGGTCAGCCGCGCAGCGTGGCAACCCAGGCGAAGCGGGTTAGCGAGGAGGTCGAGGGCGTCCAGCACGCTCGGACATACGACATCCGCCGCGTTCAGGGTTTCCACCGCCGTGCCTCAGCGCACGATCAGCACCGCGCAGTGGGCGTGATCCATGACCTGCCTGGAAACCGATCCGATGAGGAGTCGCTTGACGAAGGACTTGCCACGATGCCCCATGACGATGAGATCGGCGCCGGTCTGTTCCGCGTGGTAAACGATCTGGTCGGCTGGATGGCCCACGACGATCTCGAAGCGCGGGCTGACCGCCAGTAATGCGGCCCGGTTCTTGAGCGCTGCCAGCACCTTCGTGTAGTGCCTCTGGGAGTTCTCCAGGATCGCCTCGGTTTCCACGTCATCGCCGAACTCGGGCGGCTTCGCCACCGCCAGCACATGCAGGCTTGCCGAGTATTTCTTTCCCAGGTCCGCGGCCAGCTCGAACGCCTTCGATGCAGGCTCGGATCCGTCATAGGCTACAAGAATGCGCTGGATCATGGTCCGCCTCCCGTTACTTGGCTTTGACAGGCTGCGCCGCGCTCTGGCCCTGCGCGGCGGCTTCCGCCCCGGATTCCGGGTGTCGCAGCAGATGGTGCGGCATGAAGAACGCGTTGGCAATGAGCGTCGGTACGACCGCGCTGCCGATGACCGCCAGCACCAGCAGCGAGTACTGGGACTGGTCGATGATATCGTGGCTGAGGCCGAACAGGGCGGAGATGCTCCCGAAGGTGAGCCCGGTGGACATGAGGAGGGTTGTGTACATGGCCTCCTTATTCGGCGAGCCGTAGAGCTTCGTTACCGGATACACCCCCACCATCTTGGTCGCCATCTTGGTGAGCAGAAGCAGCAGCAGGGCGCCGGGCGCAGCGACCAGCGCAGGGATCGACACGTAGGAACCGGCGCGGATGAAGTAGAAAGGCGTGAGCAGCCCGAAGGTGAGAGTGCGCAGCCGGCGGATCAGGGCGTGGTCCTTTCCTACCGTGCCGGCCAGCACCATTCCCGTCACGTACGCGGGAAGCACGGCCTCGCTGTCGGCCCAGGTGGCCAGCGCCCCCAGGCCGAACAGGCAGAGCAGCAGGTATTTGGCCTCCATCTCGGAAGGTCGCTCTCCATACCGTTTGAAGAATCGGGGCGTGAGCCAGGGTAGCACCGCGAAGGCGAGCGTCGAAACCCCGATGAAGATCAGGGTGCGGAAGGTGAAGGGCGAAAACAGCAGACCCAGAGCGACGACCGTTCCCAGATCGGTGATGAAACAGGCCGCCAGCACTGTCTTCCCGTAATCCGTTCTGTTGAAGCCGAACTCCAGCATTACCGCGTATACCACGGCCACCGAGGTGGTGGACAGGGCAACGCCGGCGAGCCAGCTCGCGTTGCCGGTCCATCCGAGCAGGTAGTATGCCGCAGCGGCGCACCCCAGAAACGGGGCGGCGAAGCTGATCAGGCCCACGGCGGTCGCCTCTTTCCATTTCACCCGGAACACTGCGGGATCGAGTTCGGCGCCGGCCAGGAACGTCAGCACGATGGCGCCGGTTCCGGAGAGGAACCTGATCCAGGGCTCGTCGGCGCCGAGAGCGGCGCTGCCGGCGAAGGCGCCAATGGCGAGCTGCGCCACGATCCCTATGACGATCTCGGACAGCGCCGTCGCGATCCGCAACCAGATCGAGAGCAGGGTGGCGCCAAGCGCCAGTCCCAGCCACAGGGCGGCGAGACTCCAGGTCTCGGTCATGGGATCGGCTCCCGTCGATCGGCGCGGAGGCGGTGCATCCTCAGCGGACTACATCATCGGCGTCGGCATTGCGCACGCCGAATTCCGCGGGCATGCGCAGGTAGAAGATGCGGATTTTTTCCCGGTCGACGATCTCCAGGAGCTGGCCGGCCTCGGCTTCGCTGACAATGAACTCGACGAGCACCGTCAGGTCCGCCGCCAGCTCGAAGAAATGCTGCTCATGGAGGATCCCGTGGCGACCGAATCCGGCAATGGCGCGGAACGCCGTGCCGCCGTGAATGCCCAGGCGCTTCGCCTGCTCCAGCAGCCATTCGTAGAGCAGGATGCCGGCGTGCTTCCTGTTTTCGTGCACGTAGAACTTGAGGTAGGTGCCGTTCACAGTGATTTCTCCCGAAGTCGGAGCCAAAGCGTAACCCGCCGGTTAATGGAACCGGAACGCAGGGAAGCGGCGCGGGGAATTATCAGGAAACCGCCGTTGCGCCTACGTTCCGCCCGTACGGGGGAAAATCTCGTAGGCATCATCAGCCACGGGGGCGGTTAAAGGAGGAATGCCATCTCCTGGGTACGATCCCAAGTCTAGGTGAAACATCCGGCGGTGGCAACCGGATTGACACCGGCTCGACGCCGCGGCCGCAAGCCGCCGGGCGGGGCGGGTATTCCCGGTTATTTCAGTCGATACCTGGCGTGGCAGGCGACGCAGGACTGGGTCACCTGGTTCAGGGCCGCGAGCGCGCGGGCAAGGTCGCGGTCGATCGCGGCTTCCTGCACTGCCAGGGCGAACCGGCTGGCGCTGTGGTGCATGGCCGAGCCGGCATCCTGCATTCCCCTGGGCATGTGCTTGGCGACTTCGTGGGCGCCGTGAGCCGTCAGCGAGCTCATTCCCAGGCGCTTTTCGGCAATTTCCGCGGCCTGGTCGAAATGAAGCTTCGACAGATGTTCCTGGATCTCCGAGATCGCCAGCAGGTGGTCGCGCATGTTTCGAAGGGTGTCTTCCCGGAGGCGGGCCGGGAGCCGCACCGCCTGCCGCGTCTCGCGGCCGCCGGCGGCGGGCGCCGGGGCGGACGGCTTGTGGGCATCGTGGTCGGGGGAATGCTCCTGGGCAGAGGCTGGCGGCACGGCCGCCATGAAGAGCAGTGCCAGCCCGAGAGCGCGACAGGGCCGGAAAACATTTCTCATGGTTCGGTTCTCCTCGTTGACCGGGCAAAAGATACCGCCCCTGCCCGGATCGGCATATGATTGCGATCATATGCCCAGGAAACGTACCACCAGCTCCGGTTCGCGGTCGCGAAGACCGGCGCCGGCAAGCGGGAAGGGATTCGCGGCAATTGCGCCCGTGCCGCGGCGGGTTACAGCGGGCAGCGCGCTGTTCCGGCAGGGCGATGTATCCATCGGCATCTTCCGCCTGACGAGCGGGAGCATGCGGCTGCTGCGGGTCACCCCGGACGGGGTGGAGGTGCCGATGCACACGGTGCGTCCCGGCGAGCTGTTCGCCGAGGCGTCCCTGTTCTCCGCGCGCTACCACTGCGACGCGGTGGCGCTTGCCGACAGCGAGGTGCTGCTGTATCCGAAGGGAGAACTCACGCGGGCGCTGCGGAACGATCCGGGCGGGCTGTGGGAGTTCACGGCGGAACTGGCGCGCCGCCTCCAGGCGCTGCGCGCCCGCCTCGAGATTGTCCAGATCCGATCGGCACCTGAACGGGTGCTACAGTACCTGCGCTTGCGCTGCAGTGCCGATGGCGTCGCGCGTCTCGACGGTACCCTGAAGCATCTCGCCCAGGAGATCGGACTGACCCATGAGGCTCTGTATCGCGCGCTTTCGACCCTGGAGCGGGGCGGCGGCATCCGGCGCCGTCCCGGCGAAATCCGTCTCCTGCCGGGCCGGGCGGCGAAGCACCGGGGCGAATGATGCGGAGCGGGCAGCCTCCGGGCCGTGCAGGAGAGTTTCTCAGCAACATCCCTACAGGGCGGGAGAAAACACCGGCGCGAAACCGCCCCCCGGGGTGCGGAAATTGGTGGTCTGTCCCTGGTAGAGCCGCGCCGCCACGAGCTGGACTTCTCCGTCGTAGACGTAATTGCGCAGGTCGAGCTTGAGGGCGGAGGGCGCGTCCGCGTCCCTCAACATCCGCTCGCTTGGCGGCACGAATTCCTGTGCCACGTAGCTGCCCGCAAGAATGTCCTCGAACACGCGCCGCGTGAGCTTCTCGCCGCGGTAGGAGCCCCGGGAGCCGAAGCCTGCAGCCGGCTTGAAGAACAGCCGCTTCCGGCTTTCCCACAAATCGGTTGCCGCATCCGGCGTTACAACCCGGGTGTGCGGAATGCCCTGCGCCAGCAGGGTTGCCGTTTCCGCGGATACGCCCCAGCGATCGAGCAGCGCGCTGTCCGAAAGCACCGCGAGGTTGCGCTTGTCGGCGTAGAGAGCGTGGGCGCGGGGATGGGGCGTCACGACCGCGAGGCCGTCCACCCAGGCGCGCCGCAGCGCCTCATGGGCCGGATCGGCAAGGGCGAAATCCGTGAGCCGGTTGTAGACGAGGTCGATCCGGTGCTCGCCCGCCCACAGCGCCCCGTCGCGTAGCGCGAGGCGCGAGGGATCGGCGATCAGCGCCGCGATGCCGGAGCGCTCGAACAGCTTCTGGAACAGCAGAAACTCGGGATACAGGTACTGGGTTTGTGGCGCGTCGTCCACGATGGCGATTTGCGTGAGCGGCGCCGCTCCGCGTTGTTTCCGCCATTCTGCGCGGAACATGGTCACCAGGCGGGATTCGAGTCCGCCGACGTCCCCGGCCTCCGCAAACAGGGTTTCCACTTCCTCGCAGCAGGCGCGCTGGGCGCGGGCGAGCACGGCGTTGAGCATCGCGCCCCCGGCGTTGGTGTTGATCTCGATCAGCCGGGGACCCTCGGGACCGATGTGGAAGTCATAGCCCAGGAAAACCCCGATGGGACCCGGATCGAAGCGCGCGGTCTCGGGCGCCCATTGCAGCACGTGGTCCCGGCAGGCGGGCAGGGCCACCACGCTTTCCACCGCAGCGATGATTTGCGCCATGCGCTGCAGGTGCTCGCGGGCAACGAACACCGGTGCCGCCGAAAACAGGTGGGGATGGGACTGGACCAGCGACTGGGAGAGTCCCCGCTGCGCGATGTCCCGCTCCAGCTCTGCCCGGAGCGCGTCCAGGTCCACGCCGATGCAGTGGCAGTCGCGGTTGAGGGACTCGGCGAGCCGCCGGTCCCAGATTCCCGGGCGAAGGGCGGTCAGGGGCATGGCTTATCTTCGGGGACGCGCCTCAGGCGCGGACAAAGGCGGGGCGGGCCTCATACCACGGGCGGGTGGCATTGACCACCCGCACCACCGCCAGCATCAGCGGCACTTCCACCAGCACGCCGACCACGGTGGCCAGCGCCGCGCCCGACTGGAAGCCGAACAGGCTGATGGCGGCGGCTACTGCCAGCTCGAAGAAATTGCTGGCGCCGATCAGCGCGGAGGGCCCGGCGACGCAGTGGGCCACGCCCAGGCGTTTGTTGAGCCAGTAGGCGAGTCCGGCGTTGAAAAACACCTGGATCACGATCGGCACCGCCAGCAGCGCGATCACCAGCGGCTGGGCGAGGATGGCCTCGCCCTGGAACGCGAACAGCAGCACCAGAGTGGCGAGCAGCGCCGTGAGGGACCCGGGCTGAATGGTCTCCAGCGCCCGCTTGAGCGCCGCTTCGCCATTGCGCAGAAGCGCGGCGCGGCAGAGCTGGGCGATGGCCACCGGGATCACGATGTAGAGCAGCACCGAGAGAAACAGGGTGTCCCAGGGCACGCTGATGGCGGAGAGCCCCAGCAGCAGTCCGACGATGGGGGCGAAGGCGAACACCATGATGGTGTCGTTGAGGGCCACCTGGGACAGCGTGAAGTGGGGCTCGCCCCGGGTGAGGTGGCTCCACACGAACACCATGGCGGTGCAGGGGGCGGCGGCGAGCAGAATCAGTCCCGCCACGTAGCTGTCGATCTGGTCCGGCGGCAGCAGCGGCGCGAAGGCGCCGCGCACGAAAAGCCAGGCCAGCAGCGCCATGGAAAAGGGCTTCACGCCCCAGTTCACGAACAGGGTCACAGCGATGCCGCGCCAGTGGCGCCCGACTTCCTTGAGGGCGTGGAAGTCGATCTTCATCAGCATTGGGATGATCATGACCCAGATCAGGAACCCGACCGGAAGATTGACCTTCGCGATTTCCATGCGCCCGATGGCCCGGACCGGCACGGGAAAAACCTGTCCCAGTAGAATTCCGGCGACGATGCACAGGAACACCCACAGGGTCAGCCAGCGCTCGAAAAAGCCGAGGGGTGCTCCCGCGGCCCCGGCGGCCGCGATTTCGCACTGGGCGCTCATGCCGCCGCCTCCGATGGGCACCGAGAAAACTGACCGCCGGGGCGTCGGCGGCCAGCGGCAATCGCGGCCGGTCGCATCCCCAAAAAACCATGGGGCCCCTGCTCCCTGCTCATGCGCTTTTCTCCGCGTCGCGGGTGTTTCCGATCTCGGCGAGGCGCTTCTGGAGGGACAAGCGGTCGAGTTTCTCGATGGGCAGGGCGAGCAGCAGCGAGATCCGGGTCTGGATCTGGGTGAAGGTCTTGAGAAACGCGCGGCGCACAACCTCGTCCGGACCCGAGACCGCGGCCGGATCCTCGACGCCCCAGTGGGCGGTCATGGGTTGCCCGGGCCACACCGGGCACACTTCGGCGGCGGCGTTGTCGCACACGGTGAAGACGAAATCGAGCCGCGGCGCTCCGGCTGCGGCAAACTCGTCCCAGCTCTTGCTGCGCAGATCGTCGCTGGCGAGGCGGTTTTTCTTCAGGATGTCGAGAGCCATGGGGTGGACCCGGCCCTTGGGATGGCTGCCGGCGGAGTAGGCGCGGAAGCGGCCGCGGCCCTGGCTGTTGAGCAGCGCCTCGCCGATGATGCTGCGGGCGGAATTGCCGGTGCAGAGAAATAGCACGTTGTAGACGCGGTCGGTCATGGGTTCTCCAGGCGTTTCAGCGTTGGGCGCGGGATTTGATCCGCGGCTTGGGCGGCTCGACCGTGGCTTGCGCCGGAAGGCAGAGGCCGGGCCGGCCGCCACAGCAGTCCTGGGTGAGAAATTCCAGAAGGGCGCTCATGGCGGCGAAGTTCGCCGAGTAATAGACGAAGCGCCCCGCCGAGCGGCTTTTCACCAGGTCCGCCTGGGCCAGCGTCTTGAGATGGAAGGAAAGGGTCGCCGCCGGAATGGCGAGACGCTCGCTGATGCTTCCCGCCGGCAACCCCTCGGGCCCCGCCGTCACCAGGAGGCGGAACACGGCGAGGCGGGATTCCTGGGCGAGGGCGGCCAATCCATTGACGGCTCGTTCAATTTCCATATTTCCAAAGATATGGAAATAAAATCTACCTGTCAAGTTTCCTGTCGTGGTGTGGTGGATTTTGGAACGCCCGGAAGCGGGCGCGTTCAGGCCGCCTGGGAAGCGAAAGGATTATGGCGCCGGACCGTGGCGCCATGAAATTCCGCCGCCGCGTTCAGCGCCTGCTCGAGCGGCAGGCCCGCCTCGACGCGCTCCATGATGAGCCGCTGCAGGATGGCGCCCAGCATTTCCACATTGGGCGCAATCGGGTCGCGGATGGTGCGCAGGAAGGCGTCGGCGAGAGGCGATTCCGAAAACTCGGCGGCGAACGCCTCGAAATCCCGCCCGGTGGCGAGCCAGTGGCAAAGGTCATACAGGACGTGGAACGCCTGTTCCTGCTCGGCCCGCGGCACCCCGGCCATGTTGTCTCTCACCTCCCGGGCCAGATCGTCGCGAAAGCCCTCCAGGCCGTAACCGACCTCGCCCTTGACCACCTGCTCCGGCGTGAATTCCCATTCCATTGCCTGGCTCCTTGACGAAGATTGCGCGGACCGTCAGCCGAATATCGCCGAGAAGGCGTCGTCGTCGTCGGTGCAGATCGGACAGACCTCCTGCGGTCGGGCGGAGACGAAGAACCGGTCGCAGCGGCCGCAGCGCTGCTTGTGCATGGCGAGCAGGATCGCCGGCTCCTGCGCCGGCGCGGCGTTCATCTCTTCCATCTCGTACAGCACTTTCGGCTGGCATACCTCCGAGCACACGCCGCAGGAAACGCAACGGTCGTGCTCGAAGGTGAGCGCCCAGGCGGTGGCGCTTTCGCGGACCTGGATCGCGCCCGTGGGGCAGACGCGGAAGCAGGCCTCGCAGGCGTTGCAGCCGGGCTTCAGGCGCAGCTGCATCAGCGGCAGCGCGGCATGGGGCTTGAGGGTGACGGCGCGTTGCTCCTCGCCGGTCTTCAGCACCAGCTGCAGGAGCTCGCGCTCGGCGGTAAGAAACGGCCGGCCGGCCCGGATTGCCTTTTCCGGAACCTGAAGCTGCGCCTGGGGTGCGGCCGAGCGCACCACCTCGTCTACGCCGCGGCCGATCAGGCGCCGGAACAGCTACGCCGCGGCCGATCAGGCGCCGGAACAGCTGCCGCCGCGACGGCAGGTGACGTACGGTTTCGGACCCTTCCTCGAGCGTGCCGTCGACGGTGATGGCGGCCCACTCTTCCTGTTTCGCGCATTCGCGCAGGCGCTCCAGCGCCTCCAGATTGAGTTCCAGCTGCGCGGCGCCCCGGGCGCCGTGGGGACATTCCCCGCAGTGGCCGGACCCCCGCAGCGCCACCGGGATCCGGCGCAGGGCGAGGTACGCGAGCGCGGCCGCGCCCAGCGCGCCCAGGCAGGGCACCACGGCATCGCCCGCCGCCTGGGAGGGCGCGCAGGCGAAGCTGAAGGCCGGCTGCTTCGACGCCTGCTTGAGCAGCTCGATGCGCTGCAGATTTCCCGCAACCAGGGCCTCGGTGCGGCAGGCGCTGGTGCAGAGGGCGCAGTTCTGGCAGCGGGCGCCGTCGAGCGTCACGCCCTCGTCGCCGAGGGTCACCGCCTCATGGGGACAGGCATCGGCGCAGCGCCGGCATTCGCTGTAGCGAAAGCGATAGCGGACGCAATGCGAGGCGCGGAATTCGGGAATGGAGACAGTCACTGGCGGTCGAAGGGAAGCTGCTGCAGGGCCGGGCCCTGCTGGCAGGTGTCGCTGGGGATGACGAAAGTCGAGGGCAGGGTCGATTTCAGCCGGTTTAGCTCCACGGCCTGCCAGGTCGCGTAGCCGCCCTTGACGGCATAGACCGCGGCTGCGCCGGACCGGTCTGCCAGAGTGTTGCCCACGGCGAGCGCCTGCTGGTCGCTGCTGCCGATCACTACCACCGGGCCGCTGGGATTGATGCTCATCCCTTGCCTGTACGCCAGGGCATGGGCGATGGGCTTCTCCCTGCGGGCCTTTTCGGCCCGGGCGTCAATCACGCAGCAGGGAGGCGCTTCCCTGAGCAGTTCGATGAGTTGGGGCCGGTCCTGGAGACTGACCCCGGCGGCGGAGGCAGGCAGGGCGACCAGCAAACCCGCAAGGGCAAGAACCCACGGGGTGGCGGCGTGCATCATGCCACCTGCTGCTGGTCGGGACCGGGCACGCCCCGCAAGGCGAGGATCGCCGGGTTCTCCTGGTATTGCTCGTCGCTGACCACGAGGCGCATCGCCTTGCCGTATTCGACCCACTGATCGAATGCGGGCGCCGCGCCCTCGGCCGCGGCGAGCCACAGGCGGTCGCCGAACCGCTCCGTGAGCCGCGCGCAGATATTGAGGTCGTTGTCGTCCTCCAGGTCCACCCTGACCAGCGCCGAGGATGCCCCCAGGTCGAACATCGCGCCGATCCACCAGTCCACGATGGTCCCGGTGCGCGAGCCGTCGGCGCGCAGCACCTCCCAGCTGGGCTCGCACAGGGAGGGAGTGACGAACCTGAAATCAGCGTTGGAAACCACGTCCATGGACCAGCTCACCTGCATGCGCTTCGATGGAACGTAGAGGCCGATCCTCGCAGGCCCGAATTCCCGGGCGAGCTGATCGAGTTGGGCACTGTCGAGCAGCGCGGCCTCTCCCAGCAGGACCTGGCGGACCCCCTGGGCCAGCAGCGCCCGGGCCCGCTCCGCGCCCTGAGCGGGCAGGATCACGCAGGCATCTGCAGGCTGCGGCGCGGCTCCCCCCGACTCGGGAATGAACACGAGTTCTCCGGGCTCGGCCGCGGAATGGGTCGCCCAGCGGGCAAGGATGATCCGGGGTGCCGGCGTCTCGGTGCTCATCTTCAGCAGACAAACTCGAATTTGCGGTAGACGAAGGGCTGGAGCGGGCATTCCGCATCGGGCGCAAGCCCGACGAGGAGGGGCCGCAACTCCTCCAGCGTGGCGGCGACCGGATCCACCCTCACGCCCAGGTAATGGGGGCGGAACTTCGCCAGCATGACCAGGGCATCGTCAAGCATCAGGAGCGCGCCCTCCTGGTTGCGCTGCTGGGTGAAAAACAGCGCCAGCGCGGCGAAGGCCAGCCCCTGCAGGAACTGGGCCTCCGGGTCCGACTGGCCCAGGAGGCGGCTCTGGATCAGGTCGGCCCAGTGCCGGTTGAGCCAGTCGTGGACGCCCGCCATGTCGTTGCTGTTCCACAGGAACGCCAGCTCATCCCAGGGATAATCGTGGGTGCTGTCCCGGGTGGGAACGATCAGGGGCCGGGTGTTGAGATCTCTAAGCATTTTCGAAGAATAGTCGCAATGGCGCAGCCTGCTTTGACCTGAATCAAGCCGGCCTTCCCGGACCGGCAAACGGCGGAGGGGAGCAGGGGTGGTTTCCCCGACGCTCCCCTCCCTTTGCCGTTCCCCTTGTTCGGCGGGGCCGATTTTTCCGGCCTGATGGATCGGACTTTCAGGCGCGGGCGCCTCCCTGAGCGTCGGTGTTTTCGCCGCAGGCGTTGCAAACCGGCTCGTCCGGATTGAACAGGACCTGGATTTCGCTCTTGGGGACGATTTCCCTGCCTTGGTCGGTGTCCTCGATGCGCAGCTTCAGGAGGGCGATTTCCTCCCCGGCGAAGGCCTCAAGGAATTTAGCCATTTCCCGGTAGAACGAATGCTCCGTGGCCCGTTGCACCAGCCCGCAATAGCCGCGCACCCATTTCCCGAGATGCAGGGTCCAGAACCGCTTCACCTCCCGGGTCAGGCGGTTGTACTCCGAGCGGTCGCCGCAGTCGAGGGCCCGGGCACAAGATTCCAGCATTTCGGCGATGAACAGCAGCTCCATCCCGAGCTGGTCCTCGAACACCGCAAAGCGGCCCTTCAGGGCCTTGAACCCGGCCCGCCGGTAATCCTCGCGCACCGTGAACAGGGGATCCTGCTGGTAGCGGCCCGTGAGCCGCACCGATTCCACCGGTGGAAAGCCGCCCGAGGCGGCGAACAGGGTGGTGAACTCGGTGGATAGCGCGTCGATGAGCTGATCCAGCCCCGGTTCGAGGAAATCCGCGTCGAAGCTCACGCCGGCCTCGGCGAGGGAGGCGAGCGCTTCGGGCCGGCGCAGGGCTTCGAGAAATTCGCGTCCAGGCTCTTCCACGAATACCCCCGCCAGCAGGCGGTAAAGCCCCGCCCGGGCTTCCAGCAGCTGCCGGGTTTCCTCGGCGGATTCCGGAGCCTCCACCGGCTCGACCCGGCTCACATCAATGGCCAGACCTTTCAGCATCGGCAACCTTTCAAAAAACCCCGGTCCGCCAGAGGACTTGCAGGCGGACCGGGGAACTCCTCAGTACTGCTTGCAATTTGCGGGCATCTCGGTCGGATCGCTTCAATGCCCGCCACCAGGCGCCTTGCCCTTCAGGCTCTCGGGGCCGGCCCACGACGCCATCTCGGGGTGCATCTTGCGGTGCAGGTCGCCGGTGTAGGCGTAGCGTATCGTTTCCTTGTAGGCCTCGTAGTGCTTCTGCCAGTCCCCCTGGACGTCGCCGTACTTGTCGTTGGGACCGGCCTTGGTGACCTTCACCACCGTGTCGTACCAGCCCTGGGAGCCACCGATCGGGTCCGCCACCACCGGAATGATGGCGTTGGGATGCACTCCCTTGTCATCCCACCACACGTTGTTGAGGTCCGGGTCGTCCTGCCCGCCCCACTGGGGCTTTTCCTTCAGCTTCAGGGTGGCGAGCCGGCCGTATTCCCAGTGGCCGAAGGCGGTGGCAATCGCGATGACCTTGGGATGAATGCCCTCGGTGACGTAGGCCTTGGTCACCATGTGACCCACCTTGCTCTCGACGCGGATCAGGTCCCCGGTCTTGACGCCGATCTTCTTTGCCGTCTGCGGGTTCATCCAGGCCGGGTTGCTGTGGGCGATCTCGGCCAGCCACTTCACCGCGGCGGTGCGCGACTGCTTGTGCACGTTGAGCTTGAAGGTGGTGAGGATCAGATCGTCGTCCTTTATGTCCTTGTGCCAGGGAACCTGCTTGAAGGTGGGCATGGGGTTGAAGCCATATTCCGCCCAGTGTTCGACGCGCACGTTGATCAGCCGGTTGCCGGTGGGGAAACCCACGTAGTTCCTGCCGCCGCGCTTCACGCCGATGGCCTTGCCGTTCTTGGTGATGGTGCCGTTCTTGTCCACCACGGCGCCCGCCATGTCGGCATCCGACAGCTCCTTCTTGTACAGCCCGTAGTCGGCCTTGATCTCGCGCCCGGTCTTGTCGGTGACTTTCCCGGACTTGGGATCGAGCTTTCCGTACACCGGCCACACGCCGTGCTTCTTCAGCCAGTTCATGCCCCCGGCTTCCTTGAGGCCCGGAATGTTGTCGAAGTGCTGGCGCATGTAGTCTTCGCCGTCCTTGAAGTTCCAGAACTTCTTCATGCCGCGGCTGCCGTCCGGATCCACCTTGTGGATGATGTCGCGCAGGATGATGCGGTTTTCCCGGGATTCGCCCAGGTAGGCGTGCACCGGCTGGCGGATCCCGAGCCAGGGCCATAGGGAGTTGGGCATGGACTCCGGCTCCCAGCGCTCGAGGTAGGGGCAGTCCGGCAGGATGATGTCCGCCAGCGCCGTCTCCTCGCCCATGTGGGAGCTCATGGAGACGAAGTAGGGCAACAGCTTTTCATCCCGCATGACCTTTCCCCACACCGCCACGGAACCGGGGTTGGTGTACACCGGGTTGTCCTGGTAGGTGAAGTAGATCTTGATCTTCTGCTTGCCGTCGGCCAGGAAGAACGGCGTCAAGTGGCTCACCTTGTGGGCCGCCAGCGGATAGTCCGGCGGATGGGACAGGTAGGAGTCCTTACCCGGCTTCGCGGGCTCCGGCTGGGGCTGGGGCCAGCCCATGCCGCGGGGCAGGCAGTAGCCGCCGCGCTTCTCGACATTGCCGGTCATGATCGGCAGCATCATGCAGGCCTTCTCGTTATAGGAGCCGTACAGGTGCTTGCAGGGCCCGCGGTAGGTGAACAGCGTCGCCGGCTTGGTCTGGGCAAACTCCCGGGCGATGCGCTCGATGGCGGCGGCGGGAACCCCGGAGAGCTTTTCCGCCCATTCCGGGGTGTACTGCTTGTAGTGCTCCTTCAACTCCTTCACCGAAACGTTGGTCCAGTTCTCGATGAACTCCGAGTCCTGCAGGTCTTCGCGCAGGATCACGTGGCCCATGGCGAGCGCCACCGCGCCGTCGGTTCCCGGGAACACCGGGATCCACTCGTCGGAGAAGCCCGCGGTGTTGGACAGCCGCACGTCGAAGGTGACGATCTTCATGTTGTTGTCCACCCGTCCTTCGGCGATGCGCTGGGACAGCGGGTTGTGGAAGTAGGCCGCCTCCAGGATGTTGGAGCCGAAGTTCAGCACGTACTTGGTGTTGGCGAAGTCCGGGGTCTCGATGTCCGGCCCCCAGGTGGGCTCCATGCCGATCTTCTTGGAGGATTCGCACACCGAGGTATGGTTGACGATCGTGTTCGAGCCCAGGGTGCGCATGAAGCGGTCGATCGCCCCGCCGCTACGGTTGCGGCCGTACTTGAGCATGATCTCGTTGGGCTCGCCCTTGTCGAGCACCTCCTTGATCTTGCCGGCCACCTCGTTCAGGGCCTCGTCCCAGGTGATGCGCTTCCACTTGCCCTCGCCGCGGGCGCCCACCCGCTTCAGCGGATAGAGGATGCGGTCCGGATCGTAGCTGTACCACATCCCGGCGTTGCCCTTGGCGCACAGGCGCCCGCGGGTCGAGACGTGCTCCGGGTTGCCCTCCAGCTTCACCACCCGCCCGTTTTCCACGTAGGCGATGGCGCCGTCCTGGATGTTGCAGACGTGGCAGTTGACCGGGATGGCCTGGCGCTCCTTGAGATCCACGGGAGAGAAGTCCTTGCCTCCCAGGTCCTGTTCCATGGCGCTCAGCAGCCTGGGCGCGGCCGCCGCCGCCGCCGTGGTGCCGCCGGCCACCTTGATGAAGGTGCGGCGGGTCATTTTGAGTTTGTCTAGCATGGTCATTTCTCCCAATCCAGGCTTACGAGAAGAACGTTTGGACGATCTGCGGCCCCATCAGGATGGAGTAGCGCAGGGACAGCCCGCCCACCAGAATCAGCACCGAGGACAGCAGCAGGCCCGCGCGTTCCTTGCCGAAAGGCAGGAGCAGCAGGACCAGCGGCACCGCGGTGCCGCCCAGGATGCCAAGACCGACGAAAATGCCGCCGATGGTGCCGGAAGTCATGAACATGTAGGTCAGCTCGTCGCTTGATCCGCCGTAGGCGGTGGTGATCAGCAGAGACAGCACCATGACCGCGGTGGCGCCGGTGGTCCAGAGCATGATCTGGCGCAGAGCGCCGAGCAGCCGCGCTTCACCCTTGGCGAGGAAGGAGGCGACGGCCGCTCCCGAAACCAGCGACAACGCCACGAACAGCACCGGCATCAGCGGCGTGTTCCACACCGGCCGCGCCTGGTGCACCGCCAGGTCGAAGCCGGTGTAGATGGGCAGCCCCAGGGCGATTACTGCGCCGATGACGGCCGGGAGCTTCGCCGCCTTCTCGTCGCCGAGCTTCAGGAAGTACCAGACCGACACCAGCCCGTAGAGCACGATCAGGATGGTTCCCCACACCAGCGGAGAGCTCATGTTCCAGTAACCCGGGTTCAAGGTATTGACGAACCGCAACGGCTGGGACAAGTCCCCGACCAGAATCAGCCCGGCCACCGCCAGCAGGGCGAATGCCCCATAGAACGAGGTCGCCCGCAGCGGCTTGAATTCCTCCCGGTAGAACGACAGGGCCGAGAAGAAATACAGGGCGGCGGAGATGCCGATCAGGAAAAAGTACAGCGCGTAGACGCCGTGCCACGCGACGTCGTGAAATACCACATAGTCACCCATGATGAGCCTCCCTTATGCCCGGGTACGTTGGAACGCGGCGCGATCGCCTTCCAGCACGTCGGGGCGGCGATAGATGTCGCGCCCGAACTCGGTGTGGTTGCGGTCGGCGCCGATGTAGAACACGTGGGGCTTGGTCCCTTGCTCCGGCCGCAGCACCTGGGTCGCGTTCCGCGCTACCAAATAGGAAACTTCGCTCGCGGGATCGTTGAGATCGCCGAACACCCGCGCCCGCCCGATGCAGGTCTGCACGCAGGCCGGGACCAGCCCCTGGGCAACCCGGTGGAAGCAGAAGGTGCACTTGTCGACCACGTTCGTGATCTTGGTGTAGGTGCGGCTCGCGGGCAGCATGAACCGCGCGTTGTACGGGCAGGACGCCATGCAGGCGCGGCAGCCGATGCAGCGCTCGTAGCGCTGCAGCACGAAACCGCCGTCGTCCGACTTGTAGGTAGCCTCCACCGGACAGGCCCGCACGCAGGGGGGATCGTCGCAGTGGTTGCACAGCCGCGGCAGGAACTGCTTCTTGACCACGGGGTAGGTGCCGACCACCTTGTAGGGCACCCAGGTACGGTTCACGCCCAGCGGCGTGTCGTACTCCGCCTTGCAGGCCACCTGGCAGGCCATGCAGCCGATACAACGTCGTGTATCGATCACCATGGCGTAGCGCTTCTTGCCCGCGACCCCCCTCGTTTCAATGGACGAAGTCCTTAGTTCTTCACTCATCAGATCGCCTCCTCAGTATTGGCTTTGCGATCGCCGGACTCGCTCGGGTCCGGCCAGCGCGTTCCCCCGGTAGCGCACCGCGGGTTGACCTTCTTTATGCAAGTCGCGGGCCAGGCAATGAGCGAATTGTTTTTTCAATGGTTTTGATTCGAGCGCGCGGCTTCGTCATCACGGCGCAGTAACATGCTGCGCTGCAATATGTTACCGCTTCGTAAAACTCGATCAATTCACTACGTTTTTTTTCGTACCTCCCATCGGGGTCAGCGGCTTGTTTCGGAAGGAGCCTTGCAACTGGCCGGATTCTCGGGCGAGGCTGGCATCAAAATTGCAACTATTCCGGTCCGAATAAATTCCATTGCGCCTTTGATGCCGATGATGAGCCCCGTGCTTCGCGACCGTTTTGGAAGAGCCATCGAATACCTGAGGCTCTCGATCACCGACCGCTGCGATTTGCGCTGCAGCTATTGCCTGCCCAAGGGGTTCAAGGATTTCGAAGAGCCCGAAAACTGGCTCAGCCTCGACGAGATCGAGCGACTGGTCAGGGCGTTCGCGGGATTGGGGGTGAGCAAGGTGAGGCTAACCGGGGGCGAACCGCTGCTGCGCCGGGGCGTCGTCGAGCTCGCCCGGCGCATCCGTTCGATTTCGGGGATCGCGGACCTGTCTCTGAGCACCAACGGCACCCAGCTCGAAAAACACGCATCGGCGCTCAAGCGGGCCGGCATCTCACGCCTCAATGTGAGCCTGGACTCGCTGCAGTCCGAGCGCGTGCGGCAGATCGCGGGCCGCGATGTGCTGGACAGGATTCTGGCCGGCTTGCGGGCGGCCAGGGGCGAAGGCTTCAGCCCCATCAAGATCAACATGGTGGTGCTGGGCGGAATCAATGACGATGAAATCGACGACATGGCGGCATTCTGCATCGAGCAGGGATTCGTGCTGCGGCTGATCGAAACCATGCCGATCGGGGAGGCCGGCCGGCAAGCGCGCTATCAGGATCTGCGGCCGATCCAGGAGCGGCTGCAGGCGCGCTTCAAGCTGGTGGAGGGAATCGTCCCGGGGGGCGGTCCGGCCCGCTACCTGCGCTCCCGGGACGGGAGGTTCAGCGTGGGGTTCATCACGCCCATCTCCCAGCACTTCTGCGCGACCTGCAACCGGGTGCGGCTGTCGGTGGACGGGATGCTCTACCTTTGCCTCGGCCAGAACGACAGCGTCAATCTGCGGCCGCTGTTGCGGGGCGGCGCGTCGGATTCGGAACTCGAAAGCGCGATCCGCGCGGCGGTGAACCTCAAGCCGGAGCGCCACGAATTCAACGAAAGCCCCACCCGGGTGGTCCGGGTGATGGCGCGGACCGGGGGCTGAGCGCAGCGCGGCCCGAGCGGCCGTTTCGCGCTAGAATAGCCGTGTGAAGCGCGTAAGCGACATGTTGGCCTGGGCGTTGCGGCGGGCGGTGCTCCCGCTGCTCGCCGCCCTGCTGGTCTTTCCGCTCGCGGCCCATTCCCAGAACTCCCAGAACGGCGCGCCGGTGCGGATCGGCCTGACGCCGGTTTTCCTGGACGACCAGACGGCATTTCTCAATGTCTGGCGCGAGTACCTGGAAAAGCGCCTGCAGCGGCCCGTGGTGTTCGTTCAACGCGGCAGCTACCGGGAGATCACCGATCTGCTGCGCCAGGAAAAGCTGGATTTCGCCTGGGTATGCGGTTTGCCCATGGTGGAGAACCCCCAGCATATGAAGCTGCTGGCGGTCCCGGTGTTCAAGGGCAAGCCCCTCTACCAGTCCTATCTCATTGTGCCGGCTTCGGACCAGCAGACCCGCTCGATCCTGGACCTGCGGGGCAAGGTATTCGCGTTTTCCGACCCCGACTCCAATTCGGGGTACCTGTTTCCCAGTTACGCGCTGTTCCAGCTCAAGGAGCGGCCGTCCGCGTTTTTCAGCCGCAGCTTTTTCACCTGGGCCCACCGGCAGGTGGTGGAGGCGGTGGCTGCAGGGCTGGCCCAGGGTGGCGCCGTGGACGGCTATGTCTGGGAAACGCTGCAGATTTATCATCCCGAGCTGACGGGCAAGACGCGGGTTGTCCAGAAGTCCCCGGAATTCGGCCATACGCCCTTCGTCGCCCGGTGGTCAGTCCCGCGTGGCGACTTCGGCGCCATGCAGCGGGTCCTGGTGGAAATGTCGAACAACGCGGAGGGGACGAATCTGCTCAAGAAGCTGAACCTGGACGGATTCACCCCGGGAGAATTGAGCCTTTTCGACAGCATCGCCAATATGGCGGCGGTGGTGCGCAGCTCAATCCATGCCAAGGCTCCGTGACTTAAGCTTCCGCTACAAGATTCCGCTGCGCGGCAGCCTGCTCGTAATCATCACCGCCGTGGTGGTGACCGCATCGCTGATATTCCAGGAATACGACGCCGTCAAAAAGGATCTGATCGGTAACTCCGCCAGCATCGGACGGGTGCTGGCGAAGACGCTGATTGCTCCGCTGGTGCATGACGATGTCTGGCGCGCCTTCGAGATCATAAACACGCCGTTTCAGGCGGGCCCCCCGCAGAGCAACGCGCAAGCCGCGGAAGTGGTGATGGTGCTCGACCCCAGGCAGCAGATTTATGTTTCGACCCATCCCCAGCAGTACCCGATGCTGGGCGATCCCGCCCGCATCAACCCGGAGTTCCATGCGCTGCGCAGCGCCATAACCAACTACCGGGAGTTCGAAACCAGTGCGGTGGAAATGCCGAATTCGAACAACATCTACATGGTGACGCCGATCGTGTCCGACGGGGTGCTACTGGGCACCCTGGTGATGGGCTATTCGAAATCCATATTCCTGCCGCGCTATTACGCGATTGCCGGGCGCGCCGGGCTGATCACGCTGCTGGTGCTGGCGGTGCTGCTGCCCGCGAGCTGGTACTGGGGGCAGCGCTTTGCGGTTCCGCTGGTTCGGCTGGCCGAGGCCATGGGCAAGATCGGGACCCGCATTCCCGGCGACGAGGACGTGCCGGCCTACGAGTCCCGGGACGAGCTGGGACGGGCCGGCACGGCCTTCAGGCACATGCTGCGGGAACTGCGCGAAAATCAGGAACTGGAGAGGGAGATGGTGCTCTCCGAGCGCCTGGCGGCGGTGGGACGGATCTCGGCCGGCATTGCCCACGAAATCAATAACCCGCTCGGTGGTATGCTGAATGCCATCAACACCTACCGACGCCACGGCGACGAGGACCCGGTTACCGCGAAAACGATTTCGCTCCTGGAACGGGGATTGATGCAGATCAGGGATACGGTGGCGGCGCTGCTGGTGGAGGCCACGGTGGAAAGCCACCCGCTCTCCCGCCAGGACATCGAGGATACCCGCACCCTGGTGCTGGCGGACGTCCACGGCAAGCAGGCCCGGTTTCATTGGGAAAACGACGTCATCGACGCCTTGCCCCTGCCCTCGACCCTGGTGCGCCAGGTGCTCATCAACCTGCTGCTCAACGCCATCCAGGCCATCGACGAAAGGGGCGATGTGTTCTGTCACGTCTATCGCGACAGCGACTCGTTTTATATCCTGGTGAAGAACGACGGGAAATGCATCCCGCCGGAACGGCTGGAGTACCTGTTCGAGCCCTTCTCCTCGGGCAGGGAAAGCGGCCACGGGCTGGGGCTGTGGGTCACCTACCAGATCGTGCGGCAGCTCAACGGCGAAATCGCGGTCAAGAGCGAACCCGCCGAAACCCGGTTCACCGTCGCCATACCCTTTGCAGCGGGATACGCGTGATGGCGACCGAGAAGCCGAGTCTGTGCCTGATCGAGGACGATCCCATCATGGGGGAGTCCCTGTGCGACCGCTTCGAGCTGGAGGGTTTCGCCTTCGACTGGCACCGCAAGGCGGAGGACGCGCTGCGGGCCATCGGAGCCAAGCGCTACGCCTGTGTGATCAGCGACATCCGCCTGCCCGATCTCGGCGGAGACGAGATGTTCGCGCAGCTGGTGAAGTCCGGGCGCCCGTTGCCGCCGTTCATCTTCATCACCGGTTTCGGGGCGATCGACCGCGCGGTGCAGCTGCTCAAAATGGGCGCGGCCGACTACATCACCAAGCCCTTCGACCTGGACCAGCTCATCGAAAAGGTGCGGGCGCTGCACCGGCAGGCGGCCGCGGCGGGAGCGGCCGGCAGCCCGGCGCTGGGAATCTCGCCGGTCATGCGGCGGCTGGAGGAGACGCTGCCGCGCCTGGCGAAGCACGCGAGCGCGATCCTGTTGAGCGGGGAGTCCGGCGTCGGCAAGGAGCACGTGGCCGAGCAGATCCATCGTCATGCCCGCGACCTGGAAACCTGTCCGTTCGTCCCGGTGAACTGCGGCGCGCTCCCGGAAAGCCTGATGGAAGCCGAGCTGTTCGGCTATGAGAAGGGCGCCTTTACCGGGGCGGTCAAGGCGAAGCGGGGCTATTTCGAGCAGGCCCATTGCGGGACCCTGTTCCTGGACGAGATCGGGGAGATGCCGCTCGCGATGCAGGTCAAGCTGCTGCGGGCGGTCCAGGAGTACCGCATCACCCGGGTGGGCGCGGAAGCGCCCATTGCGGTGGATTTCCGGCTGGTGTGCGCCACCAACCGGGATCTCAGGCAGATGGTCGAGCAGGGCGAGTTCCGGGAGGATCTGTTCTACCGCATCGACGTCATCCACCTGAAAATTCCGCCACTGCGGGAGCGCAGGGAGGATGTCCTCTGGTTCGCCCAGCAGTTCCTCGACGAATTTTCCCGCAAGGAGCAGGGATCGCGGCGGCACCTGAGCGCCGCTGCAGAGCAGGCGCTGGTCAATTACCCCTGGCCCGGCAATATTCGCGAGCTCAGGCACTGCGTGGAGCGGGCCTGCATTCTCTCGCCGGATCCGGTGCTGGGACCCGATGCCCTGTTCGAAGCGCCCTTGAAGGTGGCAGACCTGGGGAAGCTTGCAACGAGCACCCTGAACGATTACCTGCAGGAGTGCGAACGCAATTACATTTCCCGGGCGCTGGAACGCCACGGGCGGCATATGGGCCAAACGGCAGCCGAACTGGGCATCAGCCGCAAGAGCTTGTGGGAGAAGTTGAAGAAGCTCGGAATCAAGGGGCCGGTCCCCGACCCTGAAACAGGCAGGTGAGTGGGCGATCCTCATCCGCCGCCCAATTGGAACAAGCAAAAATGAAGGAGCCCCGCAGGGGCGGCCTGCGGGACCTTGATACCGCGGGAAATACCGTTTGTCGCGGACTCGGTTACCGCCGCCCGATCAGGCCGGCATCGAACTTGTAGACCAGCCCCACGGACAGAGACGAAGGATCATTGCCACCGACAATCGCCGGCACACCCTGATTGCCGTGCCCATAGTTGTCGGCGCTGTAGGCAGTGACGAGGCCATCGTTGGTCGTCCTGGCGTAGGCGACGTATACCGTCGTGTCTTTGGTCCAGCCGTAATCGTAGCCGATTGCCCACTGACGCGCGCCGCTGTTGGCCGTGCCGCCCAAATCGTTGGCGCGGACGTACTGGGCTTTCGCGGCGCCCTTGCTGCCTATGTTGACGCTGGCGCCTGCCGTGTACTTGTTTCGGTCGGCGCCCGCCACGCCGCCAATATCGGTTTCGCGCTGCCAGCCCCCGCCCACGCTGAACCGA
Organism: Betaproteobacteria bacterium; assembly: GCA_016183615.1. Classification (GTDB taxonomy): domain Bacteria; phylum Pseudomonadota; class Gammaproteobacteria; order Burkholderiales; family UBA6910; genus JACPEG01. Next base: position 30,652 of record JACPEG010000003.1, on the reverse strand, counting down.
TCCGTTCCATAACTGGCGGTAATCACCCTGGCGTCGCTATCCGGGAACCCGGTGCCCATGCCGAAACTGGCCACGGCGGCGCCTACTTTGAATCCGCCCCTGGCAAAATCCGCCTTGCCAATGGCAGAACTGGTGCCGGATGTGCCCTGATTCGGCGCATAGGTCAGGCCCAGGGTAAAGCCATTCAGGTCGGGGGACGTGTATTTCACGACATTGTTGAGCCGTCCGGGCAGGCCATCGCCGCCCCAGATATTGCCCAGGTCGCCAATCTGATCGCCGAACAGGTTGTAATCGTAAACCCATTGATTGAGACCGCCCTGGCGCCCGAACACCACCGAACCAAATCCACCTTTCAAGCCGACAAAGGCGTCGCGGGTGCGGGTGAAAATCTGTCCTGTCGATGTCGCGCCGCCATTGCCGTCCCCGACGCCTTGACCGGTAAGGTCAACGCCGGACTCGTACTGGAACACGACAGCCGTTCCGCCCCCCAAATCCTGACTGCCTCTGAATCCCAGGCGCGAGGAGTTGCTGTGCACGTAGCTGCTGGTGGTGACACCGGTATCGGTACTGTCGACGGACAGGTGACCCACCCCGAAGATCGACAGTTCGAAACCGGCTGGCCACGTTGCACCACCGGTGGGCGGTGCCGACTGACTCTTCATCTGCGCCTTGAGCGCCTGGATTTCCTTTTCGAGCGCCTCCAGCTTTTTAACAAGGTCGGCCTCCGCCGCCAGGACGGGCGGCGCGGCAAAAACGGCCGCAAGGGCCAGTCCCATGCAGGAGCGGACAAGGCGTACCGGGGGCCTTGCACATCGCCGGTTTGACCCGGCTGGTTTTTTGGCGTGATTCATGACGTCATCTTCCTCCTATGTCAGTTTTCGAGCCGGCGGATCAGCCCGGCCGGGGTCCTTTCGCAAATTCCGTTCCAATTTTCAACCCGTTGATTTTTAAAACCCGGAAAACGTTCGGTCAGGCCAGGTGTTACGCCGCGGTGACAGCATCCCCGATTCGCTGTTACCCGGCCGTAACAGCCGCGCGTCATTTTCGAGCCCGGACCGAAAGGCTGCTCACGCCGGCCGCCGGTGCGGCTGCCTGTGAGTACCTTTTCCCTCAGAGATTGCGGTACCATCCGGAGAAAAGGTCCGGGCCGCGCGCGGTTCTGGCGTTGGCTGCAACAATCTGAGAAAAAATGAAGCGACTGGGCGTGCCGGACAAGGTGGGAGGCGGGAATTGAGCCGGGCGCGCCAGCTTCTCCATATCGGTCTTGCTGCACTGCTTGTTCTAATCGGCCTTGGGCCGGCGCCCGGCGCCGAGCCGCCCGTGATTGCCGCCGCCGCCGATCTCGGTTATGCGCTGCAGGAGGCAGCCGGCAGTTTTACGCGCGAGACGGGCCACCTGGTGAAGCTGATTTTCGGATCATCCGGCAACTTCGCGCGCCAGATCCAGCGCGGGGCACCCTTCGAGCTGTTTCTTTCCGCCGATGAGGGTTATGTGCGCCTGCTGGAGAAGGGGGGGCACACCGAAGGCGGCGGCGTGCCGTACGCGGTGGGACGGGTGGTGCTGTTCGTTCCCGCCCGCTCGCCGGTCAAGGCCGATGTCGAGCTGCGGGACCTGAAGGCCTCGATCGCCGACGGGCGCCTCAGGCGGCTGGCCATCGCCAACCCGGAACACGCGCCCTATGGAAGAGCGGCGCGCGAGGTCCTGATGCGGGCCGGAATCTGGGAGCAGGTGAAGGGCCGGCTGGCCCTGGGGGAGAACGCCTCCCAGGCGGCCCAGTTCGCCACCACCGGCGCCGCCCAGGCCGGGATTGTTCCTTATTCGCTGGCACTGGCGCCGGCCATGGCCGATCGCGGGTCCTACGTGCTGCTGAATCAGGAATGGCATGGGCCGCTGCGCCAGCGCATGGTGCTCGTCAAGGGTGCCGGGGATACCGCGCGACTATTCTACGACTACCTGCAGCAGCCGGAAGCGCGGAAGATTTTCGAGCGCTACGGGTTTGCGCTGCCTTCTGTTGCGACGACGGGTAAGTAATGCATGAGTACTGGCAGAAGGTTCCTTCCCCCCTTGTGGGGGAAGGGCAGGATGGGGGGAAAACCGTGGGCCATCGAATGAATCAGGTGGAATCCTGCGACGTTGGCATCACCCCGTCCCCAACCCTGCCCCATCAAGGGGGAGGGAGGGATGGGTCATTCGGGTAGCCATGGACTGGTCCGCATTCATTCTTTCCCTCAAGCTCGCCGCCTGGACCACGGCGCTGCTGCTGCCTGCCGGCGTGATTGCGGGGCGGGCGCTGGCGGCACGCCGCTTCGCGGGCAAGGCGTGGGTGGAGGCGGGGGTGGCGCTGCCCCTGGTGCTGCCGCCCACGGTGCTCGGCTATTACCTGCTGGTCGCCTTCGGCAGCGAATCCGCACTGGGAGCCGCCTGGCAATCCGTCACCGGCCGCTCGCTGGTGTTCACTTTCGAGGGGCTGCTGCTCGCTTCCATGGTCTTCAACATTCCCTTCGTGATTCAGCCGGTGCAGCGAGCCTTCGAAGCGCTGCCGCCGGATGTGCGGGAGGCGGCCTGGGTGAGCGGCATGTCGCGCGCGGCGACATTCTGGAAAATCGAGCTGCCCCTCGCCTGGCCCGGGATACTCACCGCCCTGGTGCTCACCTTCGCTCACACCATGGGCGAATTCGGCGTGGTGCTGATGGTGGGCGGCAACATTCCCGACGAGACCAAGACCATCGCGATTGCCATATACGACCGGGTGCAGGCGTTCGACGATGCCCGGGCCGGGGCCATGTCGGCGCTGCTGCTGTTTTTCGCCTTCGCTGCCATCGGCCTGGTGTACGCGGTGGGCAGCCGCTTCGGTCGGACGCATGGCTGAGTCGGGACTGCACGTCGCGCTTCATCAGGACTCACCCATTCCGCTAGGGGCGGAATTCGGCTGCGAGGCGGGCGAGCTGCTCGCGCTGGTGGGGCCTTCCGGCAGCGGCAAATCCACCATCCTGCGCTGCATCGCCGGGTTATTCTCGCCACAAAGCGGGAAGGTGCGGTGCCACGGCGAGGTTTGGCTCGACAGCGCCGCCGGGATCGGGCTTCCGCCCCAGGCGCGCTCGGTAGGGCTGGTGTTCCAGCACTATGCGCTGTTCCCCCACCTGACGGCGCTGGGCAACGTGGTGGTGGCCCTGGGGCATCTGGCGAACGGTGAGCGGGAGAAGCGGGCGCGGGAACTCCTGGAGCTGGTGCATCTGCACGGTCTCGAAGCGCGGCGCCCGCGGGAGCTTTCCGGAGGCCAGCAGCAGCGGGTGGCGCTGGCCCGGGCCCTGGCGCGCGATCCCCAGGTACTGCTCCTCGACGAGCCGTTTTCGGCGGTGGATCAGGCCACGCGCCGCAAGCTGCAGCGGGAGCTGGCCCAGTTGAGGAAAAGGCTGAAGATTCCCATTGTGCTGGTCACCCACGATCTCGACGAGGCGCGGGCGCTGGCGGACCGCATCTGCATCCTGCACCGCGGGCAGACCCTGCACGCCGGCCCCCCCTCGGAGATCATGGCCCGGCCGAAGAACGCCCTGGTGGCGCGGCTCATCGGGCTCACCAACCTGTTCGAGGGGGAAGTGCTGGAACAGCGGTTGGAGGCGGGCGTCACGGTTCTGCGCTGGAAGGAGCACGCGCTGGAGGCCCGCCACAACGGAGCGTTTTCGCCCCGGACCCGGGTGTGCTGGGTGATTCCGCCGGAAAACGTCATCCTGCACCGCCGCGACCGTCCCTCCCGCGGCGAGCGGGAAAACCCGCTTCCCGGCGTCATCGACGAGTACGTGGAGCTGGGAGAAATGACAAGCGTCACGATCCTGGTGGACGGACAGGCGGAGCACCCGCTCGCCATGACGGTACCCACCCACGTGGCCCGGCGCAACCAGCTCGGTCCCGGGGAGCAGGTGACCGTGTCGCTGCTCGCCGAGGGCATCCATCTCATGCCCTGGGACGAGGTGAGGTAGGAGCGAATTTATTCGCGACCATCGTCGCCCTGTTGTCGGGGATAAATCCCCTCCTACCACTCTTGGCACGACCAAACGTAGGAGCGAATTCATTCGCGACCCGGATCGGGGATAAATCCCCTCCTACCACTCTTGGCACGACCAAACGTAGGAGGGAATTCATTCCCGATCCGATTCAGGCGGAGGCCGCTGCCACTGGGCGGGCACCGTCAATCAAGGTATGCTTTCGGGCGGACACTCCGACAACAACAAGGCCGACCAGGATGGGGATCTACGCCGTCGCCGCAGTGGGGGCGGGAGCCGCGCTCGGAGCGTGGTTGCGCTGGTGGCTGGGCATGGCGCTCAACCCCGTTTTTCCGACGGTGCCCCTGGGCACGCTGGCCGCCAACCTGGTGGGCGGCTATCTCATCGGCGTCGCCGTCGAGCTGTTCGCCGAGCACGCGGTCTTTTCCCCCGAAGCGCGGCTATTCATCATTACCGGCTTTCTCGGCGGGCTCACGACTTTTTCCACATTTTCCGCGGAAGCGCTCACGCTGCTGCTGCGCTTGCAGTATTTCTGGGCTCTGGCGATGATCGCGGCCCACCTCGCGGGATCGCTCGTCATGACGCTGCTCGGCATCCTGACGGTCAGGGGCTTCCAAACCTAGGAGGGCGTATGGAGGGCGTTCATCTCAAGATCTACGTGACGGAATTTAGCGAGTACGAAGGCCGGCTGCTTTACGAGTGGATGGTGGAGAAGGCCCGCGACCTGGGCGTTCCCGGCTGCTCGGTATTCCGCGCCATCGCCGGCTATGGCCGCCACGGCAAGCTGCACGAGGAAACCTTTTTCGAGCTGGCGGGCGACCTTCCGATCGAAGTGGGATTCGTGATGACCGACCGCCAGGCCAAGGATTTCCTGAAGCTGCTGGAAGAGCACCGGCTCGACCTGTTTTACGTGCTGGTGAAGGCCGAGTACGGGACGGTGGGACGCACCATAAAAACGTGAACGGTAAACGATGCTCGTAGAGCGGAACCACGCAGTGGGTAGGTTGGGCTCCGATTCATGGGCCCAACATGACGAGATGGATCCCGGATCGTTGGGCAGCGCGTAGGTTGGGCATTCATGCCCAACATTCCGCGCCCGGCAGAATGGTTGGGCTTCGCAAGCGAAGCCCAACCTACGAAGGCGTCCGGTACACCCAGCGATTGAGCAGCCGCCTGGCTTGTTCCGTGACTTCCGATGCCGTGAGGCCCACCGGGCCGATTTCCTTCGCCACCGCCCGATCGGCGGCGGCCCCATGGAGATAAACCCCGAGCAGCAGAGCGTGCTCCGCATCCAGCCCCTGGGCCAGAAAAGCCCCCAGCATTCCCGAAAGCACGTCGCCCATTCCCGCACTCGCCATGCCCGGATTGCCGGAGGAGTTGATGAACATTCGTCCGTCCGGCAGGGCGCAGACCGTTCCGGCGCCCTTCAGCGCCACGCAGATGCGGAAGCGGCGCGCCAGATCCAGGGCCGCGGCGAGGCGGTCTGCCTGGATCGATGCGGTATCGGTGGATAACAGCCGCGCCGCTTCCGCCGGATGGGGCGTCGCGAGCGTGGCTTCCTGGCGGCTCTTCAGGCGGTTCTGGAGATCGGGGAAGGCCGCGATGAGATTGAGCGCATCGGCGTCGAGTACCAGGGGCAGGCCCGTGGCCAGTGCAGCGTCCAGGTGGAGGCACGCGTCCACCGACTGGCCGAGCCCGGGACCGGCGACGATACAGCTTAGGTTGGAGAGTCCCATCACCTCATCGGCGGGGCGCAGCATCAGTTCCGGCTGCTCGGTATCCACGACCGGCGCCGGGCCGATGAATCCCACGTAGGTTCGCCCGGCTCCCAGCTTCAGCGCGGCGCGTCCCGCCAGCAACGCTGCCCCGGTCATGCCGGGGGCTCCGCCCAGGATTGCCACCGAGCCGTACAGCCCCTTGTGGCTGTTGAACGGCCGCCGCGGCAGGAAGCCCGAAACCGCGGATTCCCCGATCCGCCAGACGGACGGGGCGACGAGCGCCTCCGGGTCGAGACCGAGCTCCCGAAGGTGGATGCGGCCGCAGTATTCGGGCCCGTCCGCGGTAAGCAGCCCCGGCTTCAGGCCGATGAAGGTGACCGTGTGGCCGGCCCGCATCGCGCCGCCGCGCACCTGGCCGGTGTCGCTCGCGAGCCCGCTGGGGATGTCGATCGAGAGCACGGGACACTCGAGGCCGTTGAGGCTTTCCACCAGCGCCTTGTAGACTCCTTCGAGACCGCGTTCCAGGCCGATGCCGAACAGGCCGTCGATGACGAGCCCGAAATCGCGCCGGGCGGGAAGGGCGTCGACCACGTCCCCGCCCGCGGCGCGCCATTCGTCCAGGGCCTGCTTCGCATCGGTAGAGAGCTTCTCGACACGTCCGGCGAACACAACCGTGACGCTGAACCACCACTGGCGCAGGTAGCGGGCGCAGACGAAGGCGTCGCCGCCGTTGTTGCCGGGCCCGGCGAGAACCAGGATGTCGGCGCGGTCGCCCGCCAGTTCCCGGGCCAGTTCCGCCGCGGCGTGGCCGGCGAGATCCATGAGCCGGGGAGGGTTGGACCCCGCGATCGCGCGCTTCTCGATTTCGCGGATCTCGGCGGTGCGGAAGACGGGCTGGGCCGGGATGGAAGGGGTCGCCATGGTGCGCGTGTTATTGGTGGAAGGCGGGCGCGGTTGTCGGCGCTATTCTAGCGCGGCGCGGCCGCGCGTGCCGCGCCCCCGCGCGTAGGGAGCACCCAGCGCACCGATTCCGGCGCATGAATGGTGCGTGGGACGCACCCTACCCGAAAACTGGCGCCACTGCGTAGGTTGGGCATTCATGCCCAACGTTCCGCATGGGGCTAGATTGTTAAGCTTCGCAAGCGAAGCCCAACCTACTATTCCACCTTCGCCTTCGCCCGCAGCTCGCTGATGAACTTTTCCAGCTGCTGCTGCTGGACGCGCTGCGCCAGATTCGGCTTTACTTCCTCGAACGAGGGTGCCTTGAGCGGACGCACGTCATCGAGCCGGATCACGTGCCAGCCGAACTGGCTCTGCACCGGCTCCTGGGTCATCTGGCCTTTCTGCAGCTTGGTCAGCGCGCTGGCAAAGGGCAGGACGAAGTTCCCGGACGAGCTCCACTCCAGCTCACCGCCCTTCGATTTCGACCCCATGTCCTTGGACTTGTCGGAGGCCAGCTTCTCGAACTTGGTGCCCTTCTTGATCTGGGCGATGATGGCCTTGGCATCCTCCTCCTTGTCCACCAGGATGTGGCGCGCCTTGTACTCCTTGTTGCCGAGCTGGCCCTTGATGGTTTCGTAATCCTTCATCAGCGCGTCGTCGCTTACCGGGTTTGCCTTCAGGTGATCCTGGAGGAAGGCCCGGACCAGCACGGACTGGCGGGCAAGATCGACCTGCGCGGCGACGTCCGCGTTCTTGTCGAGCCCTTTTCTTACGGCCTCCTGGGCCAGGATTTCCCGGTTAATGAGGTCCTCGCGCACGCTCCTGCGAAGTTCGGGGGAGTCGGGCTGCCCCTGGCTCGTCCGCTCGCGGACGATGAGTTCCAGGCGCGACTGGGGAATCGCGGTGCCGTTGACTTTCGCGACGGTCCCCGTGGCCGCAGCCGGCTGTTGCGCGTTGCAGGCGGACAGCGCTGCCAGCCCCGAGTACAGGGCAAAAGCGATCTGGAAAATTCGGATGGTTCGCATGTGACTTCCTTGGCTGGTTGAAAACGACGGATGAATCAGATTTCCCCGGGAGCGCTGGCGCGGATGCTGAGCGCGTGAATCTCCCGGGGCATGAGATCGGAAACGGCGCCGTACACCATGCGGTGGCGGGCCATGGTGTTCTTGCCCTCGAAGACGCGGGACACGATGGTCACGGCGTAATGGCCTCCGCCTCCCTTGGCGCCCTCGTGGCCCGCATGCTTGTGGCTTTCGTCCACGATGTCGAGCTTCTCGGGGGACAGGGCGCCGAGCCTGGCGCGGATTTTCTCTACCGTGGTCACTGGAGGAAGACCTTCCTGAATGGTTTGACGCTGACGGTCCTGAACACGCCGGTGGCGGCGTAGGGGTCGGCATCGGCCCAGGCTTTTGCCTCGGCGAGAGAGGGAAACTCCGCGATGATGAGGCTGCCGGAAAACCCCGCGGGTCCCGGGTCAGTCGCGTCGATCGCCGGAAACGGCCCGGCCAGCACCAGGCGCCCCTCCTGCTGGAGCGCCTGAAGCCGCTTCACGTGCTCGGGGCGCGCGGCAAGGCGCCGGTCCAGGCTGCCCGGGGTGTCCTCGCCGAGAATAACGTACAGCATCAGGAATTTTCCTTTTTGTCTTCCACGTATTTTGCCAGCATCACGCCCTGCAGCAGCACGAACACCAGCATCAGGCCCATGCCGCCGAACAGCTTGAAGTTCACCCAGCCGTCGGTGGAGAAGTTGTAGGCCACGAACAGGTTCGCCGCCCCCATGAATGCGAAGAACCCGATCCAGCTCCAGTTGAGCCGGGACCAAACGAAGTCGGGCAGCGCAATCTGCGCCGCCAGCATGGCGCGGATCAGGTTCTTGCCGAACCCGAGCTGGCCGCCGGCGAGGATGGCGCCGAACAGCCAGTACAGGATGGTGGGCTTCCACTTGATGAACATCTCGTCGCGCAGCGCCAGCGTGGCGCCGCCGAACACCGTAATCACCGCAAGGCTCACCCACAGCATGGTGTCCACTTTCCGGTGCCTGAACCACACCCAGCCGATCTGGAGAAAGGTGGCGGCGATGGCGACCGCGGTGGCGGCGTAGATGCCCGCGAGCTTGAAGGTGACAAAAAACAGGATGACCGGAAACAGGTCAAAAAGAAACTTCATGAATCCACGGAGTTTTCGGGAAGGGGCAATTATGAAGGCTCGGGGGCGGGTTGTCCATTTGGCGCTGCGGCGGTCCCTTCGAATGCAACTCCCAATGCCAACAGGTAAAGAACCACCGCCAGGATCACCACCACGGTAAAGCCCAGGTGGACCGCGAGCAGGGCGGCCAGCACGGCGCCCACCACCGAGGCGCACCCATTCACCGCCCAGGCCCAGGGAATGAGCGCCTCGGCTTCCCGGCCAACCCGCGCGAGCCCGGTGGGAAACGGCAGGCCCAGCAGGAAAGCGAGGGGCGCGATGGCGGCGACGGAAATCGCTACCTTTGACAGGCCGGGGAGGCCCATGAGTTCCCGAAACAGGGGCGGGAGCACAAAGATATAGGCGAGGGCGAAGGCCCCGATGGCCGCCGCGACCCAGCGCAGCGGGCGGTCGGTGGCCCGTTCCAGGGCCGTCACCACGGAGCGGGAAAGCAGGCTGCCCAGCCCGGCGAAAACGAGGAACGCGCACAGCACGACGGCCACCGCATACAGCGGATGCGCGAGGAACAGGATGAACTTCTGGATGAAGGCGATCTCCAGGAACATGAAACCCAGGCCGATGCCGAGGAAGTAGGCGGCGACCCGTCCGCGGCGCATCCCGGTCTCGCCGCGGATGCGGGGCAGCGGCAGCAGAATGAGAAGTGCGCCCGCCGCGACGGCCTGGGCCAGCGCCACGGCGAGCACCGGGTAGCCCCATTCCAGGAGCGGCAGCCCGCCGCGGTCCTTGAGCGCCAGGATCTCCGGCAGCGACCGCCACCTGAGGAAGCGGAAGAAATAGGGCCGGTCGTCGGTGGCGGGTTCGATGTGGAACTTGTAGCCCTCGATGAAGGCGTCGCGCCGGGGAGACAGGAGCGCCGTGGCGCCATCGTAGAAATAGGATTCGTCGAGGCGGTTGTAGCGGTTGGTCTCGTCGGGAGCGATCCCGGGAAAGTAGGCCGGATCGAAAGAGCGCGTCCGGCAGAACGCCCGCAGCGCGGCGATCTCCCGTTCGTTGAACTCCCCATTCTTGACGATGAGCGTGGCGGTTTTCCAGCCGCGAATCAGCGCCAGGCGCCGCTCGGGATGGGGCAGGCCCGAGCGCTTCAGCGCTGCCACGGCGGTTGCGAACAGCTTCAGGGTGTCCCGGGGCGGCAGCGTCACCCAGCGGGTCACCGCCAGCAGGCCGTCGGGCTGCAGGTGGCCCAGGTAATCCTGCAGGGCCTCCACGGTGTAAAGATAGCTCTCGGACAGGGCATGCAGCCCCGCCGAAGCCACGCTAAAGGCGTCCACCAGCGCCACCTGGATCAGATCGTAGCGCTCGGGGCTTCCGGCCACGAAGCCGCGGGCCTCCGCGACGTGAACCCGCAGCTCGGGCCGCTCATAGAGGCGCCCCGCGTATCCGGCGAATTGGCCGCGCAGGAGCGCCACCACCTGGGGGTCGAGCTCCACCGCGTCCACCCGCGGCGATCGGTGGTACAGGGCCTGCAGCACGTCGGCGCCGGCGCCGGCGCCGAGCACCAGCACCCGCGGCTCGCGCTTCAGGTGGTAAGGCAGCGCCGAGGTGAGGTAGTCCAGGTACGCGAGCGGCGCCAGGTCGCCGTCGAAGCGGGTCAGGGGATTCAGCCCCTCGCCGTCGGAGAAGACCGCGAGCTGGGGCGCCGGCTCCGCGGGGGAGGCGAGGCTCATCCCCGGCGCATGACGGAACGGCACCCGCGGGCTCTCCACCACGGTAATTTGCGCCAGGGGGCTGGAGTGCCGCGCGACGACCCGGGCGCCGGCGACCTGAAGGGTCTGGCTCAGTTCCTTGTAGGGAGAGGGGCGAAGCTCGATCCAGCTTTCGGCGGGGATCGCCGCCATCAGCCCGGCGCCCGCAAGGAGCGCCGCAAACTGAACGAATCCGGAGCGCGTCTCCAGGGCGGCGATTGCGGCGGCGAGCAGCCCCAGTGCCGAAAGCAGCGTGAGCGCCTGCACGGGGGGAAAGGCGAATAGCGCCAGCACGATGCCGAGGCTTCCCGCGCCGGCGCCGAGGATGTCGGCGGCGTAGACCCGGTGAATGCGCCCCCGGAAACGGGAAAACGCCAGGCCGGTGCAGGTGCCGGCGCAAAAGAACGGCACAAACAGGACGAGGTACAGCCCCAGCAGGTAGAGCGCCTGCCGGGGATCCCAGAACAGCTCCAGCGGATTGAAAGAAATGCGCTGGGCGAGGAGGAAGCTCGGCGCGATGGAAAGCCCGAACGTGGCGGCAGACGCCACGAACGCGGCGTCGAAGCGCGTTTCGAGGCGGCTTCGCGCCAGGACCAGGAACGTGCCGCTCGCGCCGTAGCCCAGCAGTGCGGCGCTGATGATCATGTAGGCAAAGTGATGCCACAGGGTGATGGAGAACAGCCGGGTGAGCAGCACTTCGTAGCCAAGCGCGGCGGCGGAAATCAGCGCGATGGCGATGAAGGGAGGACGGTCCTTCATCCTTCCTCAATGTCCGCCGGTGAGCGGCACGAACCGCACCGGGAGAATCTGGCGGCTGGAGACGCTCCCGTCCGCGGCCTTCTCCACCAGCATGAGGTTCTGGGTGAGAAAGGGCGTGCCCACCGGAATCACCATTCTTCCGCCGGGCTTGAGCTGCTTCACCAGGGGCGGCGGGACATGGCTCGCCGCGGCGGTGACGATGATGGCGTCGAAGGGCGCATGGGCCGCCCATCCGTAGTAGCCGTCTCCCGCCTGCACCTCCACGTTGCGGTAATCGAGGGCCTTCAGGCGCTCTTCAGCCTGTTTCGCAAGGGGCTCGACGATCTCGATCGTGTAGACCCAGCCCGCGAGTTCCGCAAGGATCGCCGCCTGGTAGCCGGAGCCGGTGCCGATCTCCAGCACTTTCTGCCCGGGCTGCGGATTGGCGAGGTCGGTCATCAGGGCGACGATGTAGGGCTGGGAGATGGTCTGTCCGTAGCCGATGGGCAGCGGGCGGTTCTCATAGGCGTGGGACATCTGGTTTGCCGGGACGAAGCGGTGACGCGGCACCTTCGCCAGGGCGTCCATCACCCGGGAGTCGAAGCGGGGCCGCGCGGTCTCGAACGCCGTCTGCGCCGCCATGGTGCCGATCTGGTCCGCCATCCGGCGGCGCTCTGCGGCGAAGTCCTCCGCCGCAAGTGTTACCGGCGGCAGGAGGCAAAGCAGGGCGAGCAGGGCGAGCATCCCGGAAATTCTATCAGCAGGCGTAGGTTGGGCTCGGGCTTTCACCCGAGCCCAACACTGCGGCGCAACCCGTCAGGCGGTTATTGGCCCGCCGCTGAACGGAATGCCATAGTCGCGGCAGGCCCGGGCGAGCAGCGCCTGATCCAGAAGCGGCATCAGCGGTTGCGGCACCGCGCCGACGCGCGCCAGGCCTTCGGCCATGAGCCGCCGCCAGCGTTCGCGCTGGGTATAAACGTCGTCGGCGCTGATGCGGCCGCGGCAGTTGGGCGCGCCACAATGGCAGTCGAAGCTCTCGCGCGGGAGCAGGTAGAGCGAAGCGTAATCGGTGGTGATTTCCCGGCCCTCGGGGATGTCGCGCAGCGCCACGTCGAACAGAAGATCCGGGCCGAGGCAGTTGTAGTCGCAGGCGTGGTTCATGAAGCGGGTGTTGTCCCAGCAGACGACGGCGTTGCCCTCGGCGTCCCGATGCGCAAACTGGTCGAGGAGCGGCGCATAGGCGGGCCCCAGGGCTTCCACCTGGGCCGGAGACAGAACCTGATCGATCGGATCCTGCACCCAGATCAGGGTGCCCTTGGGGATCAAGCGCGTGGCGACGATGCCGTGGCCGACTGCTTCGCCGATCCAGTGCAGTCCGGTATGGGGATGGATCATGGTCGAAGCGGATAGAATATCGGAAAAAGGACCCGCCCGATGACCGAATCTGACGCCCGCGTGCGAATCGACAAATGGCTTTGGGCCGCGCGCTTCTTCAAGACCCGCAACCTGGCCTCGCAGGCGGTGGACGGCGGCAAGGTGAAGCTCAACGGCGAACGCGCCAAGCCCGCCAGGGAAATCAAGCCCGGCGACCGGATCGTCATTCACATCGGCCCCTACGAATGGGAGATCACCGTGCGGGTCCTTTCGGACCGTCGCGGACCGGCGGAGGTCGCGCACACGCTCTACGAGGAGGGCGCGGAATCGAGGGCGCGGCGCATCGCGCGGGTGGCCGAGGTCCGCACCCAGTTCAATCCCGTCGCCGCGATCCGCGGCCGTCCCACCAAGAAGGACCGGCGGCAGCTTTCCCGGCTCACCGGCAAGCGCTGACCGCCGGCAATGGCCGGTGGGTTAAACCAGGTACGACCGGTGCGCAGCCCGTAGGTTGGGCTGCTTGCAGCCCAACGATTCCGCGGTGTTGGGCTTCCTGCCGGAAGCCCAACCTACGAGCGGGTCCTACGCGGCTACCAGTTGCCGAAGAACGAAAGGCAGAATTCCGCCGTGCCTGTAGTAATCCACCTCGATTGCGGTGTCGATGCGCAGCAGCAGCTTCACCTCCCGGCGGTTGCCGTCCTTGCGCTTGACGACCAGTGTCACGTCCTGCCGGGGCCTGATTTCGCCCTCGATCCCGATCAGGTCGAACTCCTCGTCGCCCCGGATGTCGAGGGACTGTACCGAGTCGTCGCCCTTGAACTGGAGCGGCACCACGCCCATGCCCACCAGGTTGGAGCGGTGGATGCGCTCGAAGCTGCGGGCGACGACCGCCTTCACGCCGAGGAGCTGGGTGCCCTTGGCCGCCCAGTCGCGCGATGACCCGGTCCCGTACTCTTCGCCGCCGAACACCACGGTCGGCACGCGCTCCTTGATGTAGCGCATGGCCGCGTCGTAGATGCTCATCTGCTCGCCGGAGGGCTGGTGCGCGGTGACCCCACCCTCGACGCGGGTGCCGTCGGCCTTGGGCGGCAGCATCATGTTCTTGATGCGCACGTTGGCGAATGTGCCGCGCATCATGATCTCGTGATTGCCGCGGCGGGAGCCGTAGCTGTTGAAGTCCGCCTTGCCCACGCCGTGGGCGATAAGCCACTTGCCCGCAGGCGAGGTCTCCTTGATGGACCCGGCGGGCGAGATGTGGTCGGTGGTGACCGAGTCGCCGAAGATGCCGAGCGCCCGCGCGCCGCGGATCGAGTGCGGCGGGGCCGGCCGCGGCCCGAAACCGTGGAAGAACGGCGGCTCCGCGATGTAGGTGGACTTCGGCCAGTCATAGACCTGGCCGGAGGCCGAGGGCACCGCGTTCCACAGCTCGTGGTCCTTGGTGAGGTTGCTGTAGAGGCGCCGGAAGGTTCTAGGATCCATCGCGTGCTTCATGCACTGGTAGATCTCCTCGCCGCTGGGCCAGATGTCGCCGATCCACACCTCCCTGCCGTCCGAACCGACGCCCAGCGGCTCGGTCATCAGGTCCCTGAGTACGGTGCCCGCGATGGCATAGGCCACCACCAGTGGCGGGGAGGCCAGGAAATTGGCCTTGATATTGGCGTGGATGCGGGCCTCGAAGTTGCGGTTTCCCGAGAGCACGGCGCAGCAGATCAGGTCGTTTTCGGTGATGGCGTCCTCGACGTGGGGGTCGAGGGGCCCCGCGTTGCCGATGCAGGTGGTGCAGCCGTAGGCGGCCACCGTGAATCCGAGCTTCTCCAGATAGGGCAGCAGCCCCGCCCGCTTCAGGTACTCGGTCACCACCCGGGATCCGGGGGCGAGGGAGGTCTTGATGTGAGGCTTGACCGAAAGCCCGCGCCGGACAGCCTTCTTCGCGAGCAGCCCCGCGGCGAGCAGCACGCCCGGGTTGGAGGTGTTGGTGCAGGAGGTGATGGCCGCGATCAGCACGTCGCCATGCCCGAGGCTCACGTAGTCCCGGGGTGACTCGTTGGGGGACTCGATGACCTCGTCGGGGGTGGGGCGGTTGTCCACCATTTCCACCACGTCGGTTGCGGCGCCGCTCGCCAGCGCTTCCTGCTCCTGCACGCCGCCGCCGGAAAGGGGTACCGTGACTCCGCCGCTGAACACGCCGAGCCGCGTGGGATGGCGCCGGTAGAGATCCTCGTGAGGCTTGGCGTAGCCGTTTTCCGCCACCGGCTTCGAGAACAGGGCGATGAAGGATTTCTTGACCTTGCCGATCTCGATGCGGTCCTGGGGCCGCTTCGGTCCCGCGAGCGACGGCGCGACGGTGGCGAGGTCGAGCTTCACCACCTTGCTGTAGTCGATGGCGCCGGCCTTCGGAATGCCGTAAAGGTCCTGGGCCTTGAAGTAGTTGCGGAAGGCGTTGATTTCCTCCGCCGTGCGCCCGGAGCCCTTGAAGTACTCGATGGTGGAGTCATCCACCGGGAAAAAGCCCATGGTGGCGCCGTACTCGGGGGCCATGTTGGAGATGGTGGCCCGGTCCGGCAGCGACAGCGACTCGGTACCCTCGCCGAAGAACTCCACGAACTTGCCTACCACCTTTTCCCTGCGCAGCATCTCGGTGATGGTGAGCACCAGGTCGGTGGCGGTGACACCGCCGCGCAGGCGCCCGGTGAGGTGCACCCCGACCACGTCGGGAGTGAGGAGGTACACCGGCTGCCCGAGCATTCCCGCTTCCGCCTCGATGCCGCCCACGCCCCAGCCCACCACCCCGATGCCGTTGATCATGGTGGTGTGGGAGTCGGTTCCCACCAGAGTATCGGGATAATAGATGCCGTCCTTGCGGTGTACGCCGCGGGCGAGATATTCCAGGTTCACCTGGTGCACGATGCCGATGCCGGGGGGCACCACCTTGAAGGTGTCGAAGGCCTGCATGCCCCATTTCATGAACTGGTAGCGCTCCCGGTTGCGGGAGAACTCCAGATCCATGTTCATCCTGAGGGAGTCCGGGCGGCCGTAGTGGTCGATCTGCACCGAGTGGTCCACCACCAGGTCCACCGGCACCAGCGGCTCGATCACCTTGGGGTTTTTGCCCAATTTGCTCGCCACGCCGCGCATCGCGGCGAGGTCCGCGAGCAGCGGCACCCCGGTGAAGTCCTGCAGCACGATGCGCGCCACCACGAAGGGAATCTCGTCCGTCCGCGGCGCGCGGGGCTTCCAGCCGGCGAGCTGCTTCACGTGCGCCTCGGTGACTTTCTTGCCGTCGCAGTTCCGGAGCACCGACTCCAGCACGATGCGGATCGAGACCGGGAGCCGGGAGATCTTGCCGAGGCCGGCCTTCTCCAGGGCCGGGACCGAATAGAACTTGCCCTTCTTGCCCGGGGAAATCTGGAACTCTTGCAGGGTGTTGTACAGGTTGTGGGCCATTTTCTTTTCTCCGTGTTTGCCTGAAACGCGAAAGGGCGCACCCGAGAGCGGCGGCGCGACCCTATGAATGAAGCTTAGCAGGGTTTGGGCGATATATGGGGAGGGATGGCCGAGGCCCGGACCCGTTCAATTGCGAACGCCCCGCGCTGGTGTCTAACGATAACTGACTAAATCGTAGGGATTTTCCTGGCAGGGTTGGCGGTCGTGCCCGGCGGCGGACCGGCTTCCCAAAGTGACTTATAAAAGATAACATATATAAGACTTGGAGCCGGACAAGACCATCGTCGTGGCGAATGCAGCGACCCGGGGAGCCCACCAAACCAGCCTGGATTCCGGCTTTCGCCGGAATGACGAGGACAGGTGGTGTGGCCCGCTCCTTCCCCCAACCTCTCTCGGAGGAACAAGAAATGCTAGAAGCCTATCGCCAGCATGTCGCAGAGCGCGCCGCGCTCGGAATCCCGCCGCTTCCTCTCGCCGCCGGGCAGACCGCCGATCTCGTTGGCCTGCTCCGGAACCCGCCCAGGGGCGAGGAGGCGGCGCTGGTGGAATTCCTCACTCACCGCGTGCCGGCCGGCGTGGATGATGCCGCCAGGGTGAAGGCGGAGTTCCTGGCGAAGGTGGCGAAGGGCGAGGAGTCCTGCGCCCTGATCTCCCGCGAAAAGGCCACCGAGCTTCTCGGCACCATGCTGGGGGGCTACAACGTGAAGCCCCTGGTGGATCTGCTGGACGACGCGAAGGTGGGCGCCATCGCCGCCACAGGCCTTACCAGGACCCTGCTCATTTTCGACTACTTCAACGACGTCAAAGCCAGGGCCGACCAGGGCAACGTGAACGCGAACAAGGTGATCCAGTCCTGGGCCGATGCCGAGTGGTTCACCTCCCGCCCCGTGGTCCCCGAGAAAATCACCGTCACGGTTTTCAAGGTGACCGGAGAGACCAACACCGATGACCTGTCGCCCGCACCCGATGCCTGGAGCCGGCCGGACATTCCGCTGCACGCGGTGGCGATGCTCAAGAACCCGCGCGAGGGCGTGACGGCTGACGAGCCCGGCAGGGTGGGTCCGATCCGGCAGATCGAGGCCCTCAAGCAGAAAGGCCACCCGGTGGCCTACGTGGGCGACGTGGTGGGCGCCGGCAGCTCCCGCAAGTCGGCCACCAACTCGGTGCTGTGGTGGACCGGGGAGGACATCCCCTTCGTGCCCAACAAGCGCTACGGCGGCTACTGCCTGGGCGGCAAGATCGCGCCCATTTTCTTCAACACCCAGGAAGACGCCGGCGCGCTGCCCATCGAGGTGGACGTGTCCGCCATGAACATGGGCGACGTGATCGACATCTACCCTTACCAGGGCGTGGTGGAGAAGGGCGGCCAGAAAATCGCCGAGTTCCGGCTCAAGTCCGAGGTGCTGCTGGACGAAGTGCGCGCCGGCGGGCGCATTCCCCTCATCATCGGCCGCAGCCTCACGGCCCGCGCCCGCGCCGCGCTGGGACTCCCCGCCTGCGACGTGTTCCGCATGCCCAGGGCCCCGAAGGACAGCGGCCGGGGCTTCACCCTCGCGCAGAAGATGGTGGGCCGCGCCTGCGGCGTGGCAGGCATCCGCCCCGGCGCCTACTGCGAGCCGAAGATGACCAGCGTCGGCTCCCAGGACACCACGGGCCCCATGACCCGGGACGAGCTCAAGGACCTGGCGTGCCTCGGCTTCTCTGCCGATCTCGTCATGCAATCCTTCTGCCACACCGCGGCCTATCCGAAGCCGGTGGACGTGAAGACCCACCACGAGCTGCCGGGATTCATCTCCAACCGCGCCGGCGTGGCGCTCAGGCCCGGCGACGGCGTGATTCACTCGTGGCTCAACCGCATGCTGCTCCCCGACACCGTGGGCACCGGCGGCGATTCCCATACCCGCTTCCCCATCGGGATCTCATTCCCGGCGGGCTCGGGACTGGTGGCCTTCGCCGCGGCGACCGGCGTCATGCCGCTAGACATGCCCGAGTCGGTCCTGGTGCGCTTCAAGGGCAAAATGCAGCCCGGCATCACCCTGCGGGATCTCGTCAACGCGATTCCCTACTACGCGATCAAGGCCGGTCTGCTCACCGTCGAGAAGAAGGGCAAGAAGAATGTCTTCTCCGGCCGCATCCTGGAAATCGAAGGGCTGCCGGACCTGAAGGTCGAGCAGGCGTTCGAATTGTCCGATGCCTCCGCCGAGCGCTCCGCCGCGGCCTGCACGGTGCGCCTCAACCAGGAGCCCGTCCTCGAGTACCTGCGCTCCAACGTGACGCTGCTCAAATGGATGATCGCCAACGGCTACCAGGACCGGGCGACCCTGGAGCGGCGCATCAAGGCCATGGAAGCGTGGATGGCGAAGCCGGAGCTGCTCGCGCCCGATGCGGATGCCGAATACACGGCAGCGATCGAGATCGACCTGAACGAGATCGGCGAGCCCATCGTCGCCTGTCCCAACGACCCGGACGACGTGAAGCTCCTCTCCGAAGTGGCCGGCGACCGGATCGACGAAGTGTTCGTGGGCTCCTGCATGACCAACATCGGCCACTTCCGCGCCGCCGGCAAGCTGCTGGACGGCAAGAGCGACATCCCGGTGCGGCTGTGGGTGGCGCCGCCCACCCGCATGGACCAGCAGGTGCTGACGGAGGAGGGCTACTACGGGGTGCTGGGCCGCGCCGGCGCCCGCATGGAAATGCCCGGCTGCTCCCTGTGCATGGGCAACCAGGCCCAGATCCGCAAGGGCTCGACCGCCATGTCCACCTCCACCCGCAATTTCCCGAACCGCCTGGGGCTCGACACCCGCGTGTACCTGGGCTCGGCGGAACTCGCGGCCATCTGTGCCGTGCTCGGCAAGATTCCGACCCTGGAGGAATACATGGCCCACATCGGCGTCATCAACCAGAAGGCCTCCGACATCTACCGCTACATGAACTTCGACCAGATCGCGGACTTCAGCGAGGTGGCGAAGCGCATCGCGGTGTAGGCGGAGCGGTTTCCGGTTTTTTCCCCTCCTCGTCGAGGAGGGCGCCCCGGCCTCGGTCTCCGGAACGGTGGTGCGGGACGGGGCGCAAGCGGCTGCGGTTAACGGAGTATGGTGGGGCGCCTTGCGTCTGCGCCCGCTCCATGCGTGCCGCCTCCGAGGCGGCGCTGCGTTTTTCCAGGGAACGCGGATTTGCAATGTGGTCGGATCTGGCTGCCTGCCTTCAGGCATGGATCATGTCCCAGGGCGCGAAGTCGCTGGAGTTGCGAGCGACGATGAGCCTCGCGCGCCTTCAATTGGGGCAGGGCAGGGGAGATGAGGCGCGGGGGCTGTTGCGCCCCGTTTACGGCTGGTTTACGGAAGGCTTCGGGACGGCGGACCTCAAAGAGGCGAAGGAGCTGCTCGATCGGCTGGCGTGATGGCCCGCCGGGGCGGAATCCGGAAAGGAACGCATTTCGTAGCGGATTTCCCCGGGCCGTCATTTGCGTCATGGTCGGATGACGTGCTATCGTACTTTTATGGTATCGATAGCGATGAGGTAAGAAATGGCGACCACCACCCTGTCCAGCAAATTCCAGATTTCCATCCCGAAGGAGATCCGCGAAGAAATGCGGCTCAAGGCGGGCCAGAAATTCACGTTCCTGCGCAAGGGCAACACCATCCAGCTGGTGCCGGTGCGTCCGATCGACGAATTCTTCGGGGCTGCCCGCGGCGCCGACACCTCCGGCTACCGCGACCGCAGCGACCGGCTTGAGCGCTACGCCCACGCCAGGCCGGCGCGGAGGAAAGGCAAGTGATCCTGGTGGACACCTGCGGCTGGATCGAGGCAATTGCCGGAACGGCGCTCGGGCGGCATTACCAGCCCCTGCTGCGCCGTCCGCGGGACCTGATCGTTCCGACGATCGTCCAGTTCGAGCTGTACAAGTGGCTGGCCCGCACGCTGGGCGATGCTGCGGCCGACGAGATCATCGCCGCAACCCAGCAAAGCGAGATCAGGCCGCTGACGACCGAGATCGCGCTTGCCGCGGCCGAACTGGCGCTGAAGCATCGGCTTTCCGCCGCTGACGCCATCGTCTATGCAACGGCCCGCCGGTTCCAGGCGGAATTCATTACCAGCGACGGTCACTTCAAGGACCTTCCGGACGTCCGCTATCTTGCGAAATGAGCGGAATGGGTGGGCGCTGTAGTACAGGGTTATGCGTCCTCCCGCCAGCGAAACTACTCCGGCACCCCGGCCTTGCGCAGCCCTTCGACGTAGCGCTCCAGGTACTTCGCGTCCCGGATCGGAGATATCTCCCGCAGTCGGCCGATGGTCGCGCTTGGGTCCGCGACCCGGTATTCCGCGATTTCCCATTCGGCTTCGCTTTTCATGCCCGCCTGGCCGTAGGCGGCGATGAGCACGCGGCGGGTGGCCTGATAGTTGGCATTGCGCTCGAGGGATAGCTTGAGGGTGGCCACGGCCGCGTCGTAGCGCCCGAGCATGAACTGGGCGTGGCCCTGGATGTACACGTACCAGTAGGGCGCGCGCGGGTTGATGCGCATCGCCTCCTCGACGTGGCGCAGCGCCTCCTCGGCGCGACCGCCGTAGACCAGCACCTGGGCGAGATAGGCGTGCCCGTCGGCGAAGTTGGGGTTGAGGGCGACGGCTTTCTCGATCTCCGCCAGCGCCTCGTCGTACTTCTTGCGCTGGGCGTAGGCCCGGCTCAACACCCAATGGGCCTGGGGCAGGGCATCGTCCAGAGCCACCGCCCGCTGGGCGAAGGACACCGCCGTCTCCAGCAATTCCGCCGGTGATCCGCTCCAGCCCATTTCCCACTCGGTGGTATAGGTGTTGGCGATCTGCCCGTAGGCCCGGGCAAAGGCCGGATCCAGCTCGACGGCCCGCAGGAACAGGCGGCGCGCCTCCAGGATGCCCTCCCGGTTGAATGCAGCCTGCTGCTCCAGCCCGCGGGCCCAGAGATCGTACGCCTCGGGATTGTTGGTGGGCTTGCGCCCCCACTGCTCCTTTTCGCCGGCAGTGAGCTTGACCGCCAGCGCCGCGACGATCTTCTGCCGCACGTCGTCCTGCACGTCGAACACCCCGGTTAAATCCCGGTCGTAGCGCTCCGCCCAGAGGTGGTGCCCGGTGGCGGCGTCGATCAACTGCGCCGTGATGCGCACCACCTTGCCGGCCTTGCGCACGCTTCCCTCCAGCACATAGCGCACGCCCAGCTCCTTGCCCACTTGCGGGACGTTGACGGGCTTGCCCTTGTACACGAAGCTCGAGTTGCGGGCGATCACGAACAGGCCGGAGAGCTTCGACAGATCGGTGATCAGGTCCTCGGTGATGCCGTCGCTGAAATACTCCTGCTTCGGGTCTTCGCTCATGTTGTTGAAGGGGAGCACCGCCAGCGCCGGCTTGAGGTTTGCCGTGGACCGCTCGGCGGCGGGCGGCGTGGCGTATCGGCCCTGGTAGCCCCAGAAACCCAGGCCGCCAACGAACACCACGGCGGCCGAAACCATCGCGACCGCGGGCAACGGGAAGCGCCGGCCAGCGGATGGCGCGGGTTTTTCCAGCCGGGTGGCCGGCGCGGCGCTTTGCAAGCGGTAGGCGCGGACCGGCTTGGCGATGTTCTTGACGAACTGCTCGCCCGCGTCCTCCCAGGAGAGCCCGAGGCTGCCGACCAGCTCATGGACGGGCTGGGAAATGCAGATGCCCCCGGCCGGCGCCAGCGACTCCAGGCGCGCCGCCACGTTGACCCCGTCCCCGTAGATGTCGCTGCCCTCCACCATCACGTCGCCCAGGTTGATGCCCATGCGGAAGCGCATCTTGCGGTCTTCGGGGAGACCGGCATTGCGGATTTCCAGGGCGGCCTGCATTTCCACGGAGCATTCCACCGCATCCACCACGCTCGGAAATTCGGCGAGAAACGCGTCACCGGTGGTATTGACGATGCGCCCCCGGCGCTGCGCGACCGCGGGCTCGATCACTTCCCTGAGATGGCTCTTGAGGGTGCCCAGCGTGCCGGCCTCGTCGAGCCCCATGAGGCGGCTATAGCCCACCACGTCGGCTTCCAGGACGGCAGCGAGTTTGCGTTCCAAGATTCGCCTCCCCCAAGCGCTTGGTGACTTTGGCGGATGGTATGCCACTCCCAAGGCAAAGACCAGTGGGCGGTGCGGGGGGAAAGTTCAGGCGCTTCGCCCTTGGGCAAAAGGGGTGTCCATTTCGTGGCGCGGGGCGGAAATTATCCCGGGAACGCGCGTCGGATCGACGCGCCGCTCATACCCATTCCGGCTCGATGTCGTTCGCTTCGCACCACTCGGCGGCGAGCACCGCGTGCGCGTCTTCCTCGAATCTGAACCAGCGTTCCCTTAAATCTGGATAGTCGGGCAGCGCGTCCTTGAAGCGCCGGAAGGGCTTTCGACCTTCCAGTGCCCGGCCGAGCCGGTCGGCCGCCGCTATGTCCTCCACGGTAGCGACAAAGTCCTCCATGATGCGGAATTCTTCATGGGAGGAAATGGCGTTGATTTCGAGGTAACGCGGGTTTTCCTCGATGTCCTCAGGCAGATCGTCGAGGTCTTCCGTCTTGAGGAGCACGTCCCCAGTTTCCCTGTCGAGATACCATGCACCCTCCGTGAGTTCGAACCGAAAGGTAAGTGCGTCGATCAGGTCGTCGCGTTTAATCTTGAGCTTGGTCATGGCCTGATGGATTTCCGTTATTCAACGACGTAGACAATGTGACGCCCTGCGGAACCGGGGCGTGAACCCCGGCGCCCGCCTAGTCAGGCGCATTGAAAGCAGCGACTGCCCAGGTTCAGGATTTCCGGCAAGAACACTTCGGTCACCAGGATCCGCTTTTCCCGGAGCCGGAAGATGGACCGCCTTGCCCACAGCCTGCCTGGCGGCGCGTCCAGGGCTGCCGAAGCGCTGCGGTAGAGCGCGTGCTGCCGGCCGAGGGGCCTGAAATGCAGGGCGGCGCGCCGAATCGCCGGGTCTGCAAACAGCGCGGCGCCGAGAGATTGGTCGCCCAGGGCTCCGAAGGCGCGCCATTCGCCGCGCAAGTATTCCATCGGAAGGACCGAATGGGCGAATACCACCGGGACGGTCCCGCAACGCAGAAGCACTTCCCTGACCATCGCCCGTTCTCCCTCACGCAACCCCAGCAGGCGGCGCTCGTCCCGGTTCGGCTGCATCGGGCGCTGGCGCAGGGGCTGCACGCTGAATTGCCCGCAGTCGCTCTGAATATGCCGGGTCAGCGACCCCGGCCTGAGCAGCCATGCCCGATAAGGCAGGGTTGCGGAAGATAATCGGGGTCGCCACTTGGCCGTCATGCCGGCTCAACTTATTGAAGGGATAAATCCCGGATTTTAGAGGATCGAAAGGGGCGGCATCCATGGCTTTTCAAAGATGGCCGGCGGCACCCTCCCTTCGCGGATGCGCGGGTCGGATACCGTCAGACCGCGGTCCGGGTGATCTCGCCGCTCTGGTAGTCCCGTATCGCCTGCTCGATTTCCTCGCGGGTGTTCATCACGAAAGGGCCGTACTGCACGATGGGCTCCCGCAGCGGCCGGCCCGCGAGCAGGAGAAAGCGCACCTCCCCGGGCCCGCCGTTGGCCACAAGGATCTCGTCCCCGTCGGAAAGAACGCCGGCGCTGTGGGCGCGCAGCGTCCGCGCCGCGGCCGCCTCGCCTACCTTTAATTCGCCTTCGTGGGCGTAGAGGAAGGCGTTGTGATCGTTTGGCACCGGGTGCGAGAACGAAGCTCCCGCCGGGAGTGTTACGTCGAAATAGAGCGGATCGGTGGCGAGCTCCCGGACCGGGCCGGGCGTGGATTCCCTGTTCACTACCAGCGTGCCGGCGATCACCTTGGCGCGGCCGCCTCCCGGAAGGCGGATCTCGGGGATTTCCTCCGGCGGGATGTCGCGGTAGGCGGGGGGCTTCATCTTTTCCCGGGCCGGCAGGTTGATCCAGAGCTGGAAGCCACGCATGCGGCCCTGCTCCTGCCGGGGCATTTCCGAGTGGATGATGCCGCGCCCCGCCGTCATCCACTGCACGCCGCCGCTTCTGAGCTCGCCCCGGTGGCCCAGGTGATCCTCGTGGCGCATGTGGCCTTCCAGCATGTAGGTCACGGTCTCGAAGCCCCGGTGCGGGTGGGGCGGGAAGCCTGCGATGTAATCATCGGGGTTGTCCGAGGAGAACTCGTCGAGCATCAGGAAGGGGTCCACCCGCAGGGCCTGCGACGCGCCCAGGCTGCGGCGCAGCTTCACGCCCGCGCCGTCCGAGGTGGCGACGGATTCGATAACGCTTTCCAGTGCCCGAATACCCATGATGCGCTCCTTGTTCAGCACCGGCATAGCCTCAGGCAGCGCCAACCGGGGCTTGCGGTCCAGGGGTCTGGCAGGGCCACGGAAAAAAGGCGTCGCGTCATCGCCCCTTCGGGCGTAGCAGCCTGGCCGCCTTCCTCACGTTGCTTTGGTCCACCCACAGGATCGCGCCCCAGCGTCCTTTTCCGGCGGAAACGGCATCAATCGCCGTAACATTCACTTCCGCCCTGGCCAGCTTTTCGAGATTCTCCCTCAGCGCCCCGGGCCGGTCCTCGCCCTGGATCAAGAATCCCCATTTCCTGGCGGTGAAGGCGAGCCCAGCCTTCTTCACCGCGGCATTGAACCTGCGTAGATCGCCGGGCACCACGTTGATCTCGGCGCGGTGGCCACGGGTCGCAGCCGTGCACGCGAAAAGGTCGATGCCCGCGCTCACCAGGACCGAAAGCACCTTGAAGGCCTGGCCGGGTTTGTTGGGGACCTGGATAGAAAAGTAGGCGACCTTGCGCACCGTGTCGGGCATGGTTTTCTCCTTCGCGCAAACGCGGCTCTCTCGCTCGATCCGGATTCTACTCCTGTCCCTCGGCCGGCTCGACGCCCACGTGCCGGCGGATGCCGGCCCAGGCAAGAAGCGCGAGGGCGGCGGGGCGGGCGGTTTTCGGGCCGGTCATGGCGGCTTTTTGGTCGTGCGGGTTTTTTCGGCAACTCATAGCGCTGGGCGGCAGCGTTATGTGGCCATTATTCGTGCGCGGCGTTATCGGTCAGCATCGCGGCTGTGGGCTTGAGGACTATTCCCGCCCGTTCGGCGGCATGGAGAATGTGCGATTCCATGGCGAGCCGGGCCTGGAGCGGATCTCGGGCGGCGAGGGCGTCCACGATGTTTTGGTGCTCGTCGACAGGCGCGCTGATAAGACGATGGTCGGTAAACGCCAGGTGACTGCTCTCATCGCGTTCCCGGTGAACCCGGTCCGCGATGTCTTTGAGCATGCGATTCGGACAGGACCCGAATATCAGCGAGTGGAAGGCCGAATCCCGGTCGCTCAGGAACACCAGATCACGCCGCTTGGCGGCCTCCCGCATGTCGCCAACGATACTGTCCAGCCTGGCAATTTCCTCGTCGGTGAGCGCCGTCGCGGCAAGCGCTGCCGCGAGCCCTTCGATAATGAATCGCACTTGGAAAACGTCTCGCAGGGCGTAACGTCCCGCGAACCTCCATTCATTTTTTCGCTGCGACTGCCTTTCTGCCTCTGAAACGACAAACACCCCCCGGCCGGGTTCGATCCGGAGAAAGCCGAGGGTTTCAAGCGCCGAAAGCGCTTCCCGCAGAGAGGCGCGGCTCACGCCAAGCGTCTCCGCAAGCTCGCGCTGGGAGGGAAGCCGTTGCCCCTCCTTCCATACGCCGTCGAGAATCATCTGCTGGATTTTCTCCACGGCATGGTGCGTTACGGGGACCCGCGTTACCGGCAGGCGCAGGGTATCCCTTGGGTGCGTTGCGTATCCTTCTTCCTTTGCAGGGCCGGTTCCAGCTTTCTCAGGCTCGCCCATAAGCGCTATAGAAATATTAATTCCCGGTCTTTTCAGCGGTTCTCATCCGATGCGTCTGGTCAGACCTGTCAGTTTGCGTGAAAATCATATCAGAGGTCTCACGACCAGTCCAATGGGTTGAAAACAACTATAAATCATTGATGTTTTCTTTACCTGACAGGTGGTTCCAAAAAATTCTTGACAACTATTGGGGGGTTGGAGCAAAGTGGCGGACAGGTCAGACCAGTAGGACCAAGCAGGATGGTCCGAGGGTGGAAATTCTGAACTTCGACTCCCGTCTGGGGCGTTTTCAAACGGCTAACCTGAAGCATCTTATTGAAATCACGTATATTTTGTAGGAGAGGGAAATGACCAAGTTTTTCAGGTCGTTATTCGGGCAGGTGGTAATCGCACTGGTCCTTGGCGTTGTCGCTGGCGCCGTTTATCCGGAGTTCGCGGCGAAGCTGAAGCCTTTGGGCGATGGCTTCATCAAGCTCATCAAAATGATCATCGCGCCGCTGGTCTTCTGCGTCGTGGTTCACGGGATCTCCAGCACGGGTGATCTCAAAAAAGTAGGCCGGGTGGGTGTGAAGGCCATCATCTACTTCGAGGTTGTCACCACCTTTGCCTTGATTCTCGGCGTCATACTCGCTTACGGGTTCGCGCCGGGCGTCGGGATGAACATCGATCCGAGATCGATCGATCCGACAGCCATGGCGTCCTACACGGACCGGGTAGGGCAGGTGAAGAGCACGGCCGATTTCCTGCTGCGTATCATTCCGGGGACGTTTGTAGACGCCTTCGCCAAGGGGGACATCCTGCAGGTGCTGCTGGTTGCCATCCTGTTCGGCGCCGCCCTGACGCTCATGGGCGAGCGCGGGAGGCCCGTCGTCCACCTGATCGACGAGCTGATGCAAGTGTTCTTTAGAGTGATCGGCTTTATCGTCAAGCTCGCGCCGCTGGGCGTGCTGGGTGCCATCGCGTTCACCGTGGGCAAGTACGGCATCGGGTCGCTGAAACAGCTTGGCATGCTGGTGGCGATCTTTTATGTCACTTGCGTCGTGTTCGTCGTGGCGATCCTGGGGCTGATCATGCGCCTGGCAGGCTTCAACATTTTCAAGTTCCTCAACTACCTGCGCGAAGAGCTCATGGTCGTGCTGGGCACCGCCTCTTCGGACAGCGTGCTGCCCCAGGTGATGCGGAAGCTGGAGAAGCTGAGCATCAAGGACTCGACCGTCGGCCTCGTGATCCCGACCGGGTACTCGTTCAACCTCGACGGGTTCTCGATCTACCTGACGCTCGCCGCGGTGTTCATCGCCCAGGCGACCAATACGCCCCTGTCCCTCACGGACCTGCTCACGATCCTGGGCATCTCGCTGCTCACGTCCAAGGGGGCCCACGGCGTTCCCGGCTCGGCCATCGTGATCCTGGCCGCAACCCTCGCTGCGATTCCCGCGATCCCCGCCATCGGCCTGGTGCTGGTGCTTGCGGTGGACTGGTTCATGGGCATTGCCCGGGCGCTGACCAATCTCATCGGTAACTGCGTCGCTACGGTGGTCATCGGGGTCTGGGAAAAGGACATCGATAAGGCGCTGGCACGGCGGGTGCTCGACGGCGAGATCGACCTCGTTGAGGTCACGACCGGGGGACCGGTGGTTCAGCCAGTCTCCGCTAAGTAGGCCCCTTGTCTGAGAGTGTTGAAATTTGGCAAAAGCGGGCGGGCGAGTCGAGCGCGATATACATTGCGGCGTCGAGCGCCACGCTGTTTGCGTGGAACATGTAAAGGAGAAACCCATGAGAGCGACAATCTTCTCTAAACAACTTCGAGCACTGCTTTGGTGCGGCCTGGTGGGGCTGTGGGCGTGGGCCGGGGGTGTCGGCGCCCAGCAGGACGAAACCCCCTTGGACGACTATCGGGCGAGGGTAGAACAGGTCAAACCGCCTCGGGGCAATGCGCTTGATGACATCCTCGCCGCCGGCGTCATCAAAATCGCCGTTCCCCAAGACTTCCCGCCCTTCGGCTCGGTCGGCGCTGGCGGGAAGATCGAAGGCTACGACATTGATGTAGCGAACCTGATCGCCAAGGACCTCGGCGTGAAACTGCAGCTCGTGCCCGTAAGGAGCGGCGACCGTCTTTCTCTTCTGTTAACCAAAAGGGCGGATGTGGTCGTTGCCAGCTTGGGTGTCAGTCCGGAGCGCGCCAAGGCTATCGCGTTTTCCACTCCGTATGCGCCCTTCTTCTCAAGCGTGTTTGGTCCGGCCAATGTACTCGTAAAGAACCTCTCGGATCTGGCGGGCAAGAAAGTGGCCGTGACCCGTAACACACTGGAAGACCTTGAGCTATCCGGCAGCGCTCCGAAAGGTGCGGAAATCATCCGCTTCCCGGACAACGATGCGACGATTCAGGCGTTCCTCTCGGGTCAGGCCGATCTCATCGCGACCGGAAACGTAGTGGCTGCCACGATGGCGAAGAAGCATCCGGAAAAGAAAATCGAGAGCAAGTTCATCATTCGGGAGTCGCCCGCGAGCATCGGCGTGCGCCGGGGGGAGGCTGAGCTTCTCGGCTGGGTCAACGTGTTCGTCTTCCACAAGAAGCTGACCGGCGATCTTGACCGGCTGTCCCGCAAGTGGTTGGGTGAGCCGCTGCCGGCGCTGCCTTCTTTGTGATCTTGGCCTCTCCCAAGGAACCGGGAAAGCGGGTGGATGCGGGTCCGAAGATCACTTTCAATGGGAGTTAAATCCATGACTTTCACGATTAATGCTCCGCAGGACTTTGTCGCACGCTGGATCAACCTGGCCCAGCCGCGCCTGGGCGCAGAGGCGGTCTTCGCTACCGATGAGTTCTTCGCTTCGAAGGACCGGATGCTGAGCCCCGAGCCGGCAATGTTCATTCCGGGCAAGTACGATGAGCACGGCAAGTGGATGGACGGGTGGGAGACCCGCCGTCGCAGGGGCGGGGGCTATGACTCTTCCATCGTGAGGCTGGGACACCCGGGCATCATCAAGGGCGTCGACATCGACACGTCCCACTTTACCGGCAATTACCCGCCGGCCGCATCGGTTGACGCGTGCTACAGCACCGATCGAGTCCCGGACGACAAGGCGGAGTGGGGCACTCTGATCCCGGCGACCAATCTGAAAGGCAATTCTCATCACTACATCAGCGTGGACGACGAGCGCACCTGGACCCATGTGCGCCTGAACATCTTCCCCGATGGCGGCGTTGCGCGGCTGCGCGTGTACGGACAGGTGCAATGCAACTGGGAGCAGAAGGATCGGTCCGCCGTCTATGACCTCTCGGCCATGGAGAACGGAGGGCGCGCCATCGCCTGGAATGACGCCCATTTCGGGATGGCGGAGAACCTCACGGCACCGGGCCGCGGCGTCAACATGGGCGACGGCTGGGAAACGCGCCGCCGGCGCGAGCCTGGAAACGACTGGTGCATCATCGCCCTCGGCCACCGCGGCGCGATCGAAGAGATCGTCGTGGACACCGCCCACTTCAAGGGCAATTACCCCGACCGCTGCGCAATCCAGGCCGCCGACGTGACGGGCGGAACGGAGGAGTCGCTGGTCACCCAGAGCATGTTCTGGCCGGTGCTGCTGCCCGAGCAGAAGCTGGAGATGGACGCGATCCACGCGTTTCGGAGTGAGGTGCGGAAGATCGGGCCCGTGACCCACGTGCGCCTGAACATCTATCCCGACGGCGGGGTGAGCCGCCTGCGGCTGTTCGGCCGCATCGCCTGAGATGGACGATAAGGAGAAACCGATGGTCATCAAGAAGCTGGAACTCAAGCCCCTGGAGCGCGCGGCATTCGCGCCGTATGGGGACGTCATCGAGTTGGAGGGGCGCGAGTTCTTTCACATCAACGACGGGATGGTAGAGCGCTACCACGATCTGGCCAAGGTGGATGTTTTCGAACAAGGAGGCAGGCCGCTGATCAATCTGCTGCGGGCCAAGCCCAACACCTTCCCGGTTCGGGTGAAATTCGTCGAGCGCCATCCCTGGTCGAGCCAGGCCTTCTTGCCGTTGAGCGACAACCCGTTCGTGGTGGTCGTGGCGCCCCCCGGAGACATCGTTTCTGCGGAGGAGCTCGAGGCCTTCGTCACGAATGGCCGGCAAGGGGTGAACTATCACCGCATGGTATGGCATCACATCCTGCTCGTGCCCCGCAAGCCGATGGATTTCCTGGTGGTGGACCGCGGAGGTCCGGGCAAGAACTGCGACGAGTTCTGGTTTGGCGAAGACGATCAGCTGCTGCTTGAGATTTGATGCCGCATGCGTGGACGGACGCATCGATAGTTATAGTAATACTCACCAATTTTGATACCCAGGAGCAGAGTAATGCCAAAGATGACAGCCGCCGATGCCGCCGTTCATGTTCTCGAAAAAGAAGGTATCAACGTGGCGTTCGGTATCCCCGGCGCGGCGATCAACCCGCTTTACGCCGCGATGCGCAGGACCGGCGGCATCGCGCACGTGCTGGCGCGCCACGTCGAGGGCGCCTCCCACATGGCCGAGGGCTATACCCGCGCTCGGGCCGGCAACATCGGCGTGTGCATCGGCACCTCGGGACCGGCCGGCACCGACATGATCACCGGCCTGTATTCGGCTTCCGCGGATTCGATTCCCATCCTGTGCATCACCGGCCAGGCCCCGCGGGCCCGGCTCTACAAGGAAGACTTCCAGGCGGTGGACATCGAGTCCATCGCCAAGCCGGTGACCAAGTGGGCGGTCACGGTGCGC
>JACPEG010000041.1 GCA_016183615.1 Betaproteobacteria bacterium | reverse complement strand
TGCGCGAAGTGCGGCTCGCCGCCGGGGCCGAATTCATCGTCATGGTCTGCGGCGACATCATGACCATGCCGGGCCTGCCCCGGGTGCCCTCGGCCGAGAAGATCGACCTCACCGACGAGGGCAAGGTGGTCGGGCTGTTCTAGCAGCCAGGGCTCCTCCCTCCCGCTCCGGTCCGCCGGAGGCAATCCGGCGGACCGTTATTTATTCCAGTAGCATCCGGGTTTGCGCCTATTCGGGTAGTGGAATTTCTCGCCTGGGCGGTTTCACATGGAGAAAGCCGCTTTCGTTCGGCGGTGAGGTGAAGGGCGCATTCCCCTTCTGTCCCGGTTCTAAGTAGAATACGCCGCTTCGAGGAGACAACGGATGGAATTCGCAAGCTCGGTTTTCTGGGTTGCGCTGCTGCAGATCATCGGCGTCAACATCGTTCTGTCGGGCGATAACGCGGTGGTGATCGCGCTGGCCGCCCGATCCCTGCCGCCCCAGGCGCAGAAACAGGCCATCATGTGGGGCAGCGGGGCCGCGGTGGTGATGCGGATCATCCTCACCGTGGTGGCGGTGGAGATGCTGAAACTGCCCTACCTCAAGCTGGTGGGCGCGGCGCTCCTGCTCTGGATCGGCATCCAGCTGCTGCTGCCGGAAGAGGAAGAAGGCAACGGCGGCGAGGCGGTGGGCAACCTGGCCGCAGCGATCCGCACCATCCTGATCGCCGACCTGGTGATGAGCCTGGATAACGTGATCGCGGTGGCGGCGGCCGCCAAGGGCAGCCTGGTGCTCCTCATCCTGGGCCTTGCCATCAGCATTCCCCTGGTCATCTTCGGCAGCACCTTTCTGCTGAAACTCATGGATCGCTTTCCCGTTATCATTACCATCGGCGGCGCGTTGCTCGGCTGGGTGGCGGGGGAGATGGCGGTAACCGACCCCCTGGTCAAGGAATGGGTCGAGGCCAATGCCGCCTGGTTGCACACCGCAGCCCCCGCGGCCGGGGCGGTGATCGTGGTGGCGGCCGGCAAGTGGCTGGCGGCGCGGATGGAGGCCGGGGAAGAGGTGCATCCGGTGGTGGATCTGGCGGTGGCGGACCAGCCGGCGGATGGTCCCAAGAGCAACTGAGAACAGGGAGAATGCCATGCTGCGACTGCTGGTTCCGATCGACGGCTCCGAGACATCCCTTCGGGCAGTGGACCATCTGCTGAAGAAGATCGGCTGGTACAAGAATACCGTGGAAATCCACCTGCTCAACGTGCAACCGCACCTGCATCAGGACGTGGGCATGTTCGTCTCCCACGAGCAGATCCGGGAGTTTCACCACGAGCAGGGGCTGAAGGCGCTCAAGGGTGCCCGCGACAAGCTGGACGCGGCGGGGGCGCCGTATGTTTTTCACATCGGCACCGGCGAGCCGGCTCATGTCATTGCCCACTACGCCAGGGAACGGCGGTGCGACCAGATCTTCATGGGCACCCGGGGTCTCGGCAGCGTGGCGAGCATGCTCATCGGCTCCGTGACCATCAAGGTGATCCACCTCACCGACATCCCGGTGGTGCTGGTCAAATGACCGTCAGGGCATGGCCTCGACGGTCAGCCCTTGCCTAGCGAGGGACCTGCTTGTTCAGGGATCATGAAGGCGGGCATTGCCCGCCTTTTTCTTTGCCCGATCATCCTGCGCCGCGGCCGGCCTATGCCCTTAATTCGCATGCATGTATAGTTATGCCGCCTGTCGCAGCGACGGGCGTGCCGCGGCCCGCGCCGGTTTTCAGCCCGCGCCACCGGCAAACGACGAGGATGCCAACTGTCTAGCGAATGAGGTTCGGTTCCGGCCGATTCATTCTGGTAAAGGAGAGTTCCTTTCCGTGGACACGATGCAGTGGCTGGCGCTTGCGGTGTTCACCGTCACGATCCTGGTCGTGATCACCAACCTCATCGACAGCACCGTCGCCGCCCTGATCGGCGTTACGGGCATGGTCTGGATCGGTGTCATGACCGACGTCGACGCGTTCCAGCTGGTGGACTGGAACGTGATGGCGATTTTGGTGAGCATCTGGGTGATCGCCGGCTACTTCGGGAAGACGGGCGTGCCAAGCTGGCTCGCGGTCCAGGCGCTGCACCTGTCCGGCGGCCGGCCCGGCCTCCTGGTCATGATCCTGTCGGTGATGGCGGGCGTGGTCTCGATGTTCGTCGACAACGTGGTGACTATCCTGATGATGGCGCCGGTGGCGCTGCCCCTGGCCCGGGCGCTGCACCTGCCAGTGACCCCGGTGATCCTCATGATCGGCTTCAGCGCCAATTTCATGGGCACTGCGCTGCTTCTGGGCGATCTGCCGCCGCAAATGCTCCACAGCGTCTCGGGCGCGGAATTCACCGATTTCATCTGGCAGTTCGGCCGTCCGTCCTCGTTCCCGATCCTGATGGTGACCTTCGTGATCACTCTCGGCGCCATGTACGCCTACGGGTTCCGCTCGAAGGGGCGCCCGGCGCCGGTGGACGCAGGGGACGCAGTCGATTTCAAGATCCCGGACGGGTTGTTCGCAGCGATCGTGGTGGGGTGGTTCCTGCTGACCGTCGTCGGGATGTCGTTCCGAGAGGTGCTGCAGGTGAAGCTGGGATTCATCGCGCTGACCGGCGCCGTGACCCTGGTTCTCGTTCTGGAAGTCCTTGGCGAGCGGGTCAAGGCGCCAAGCTTCGAGCAGATCCTCCAGGAGCTCGATTGGCGCGCGATCTTCTTTTATATCGCGCTGTTTGCCCTGGTGGGCGGGCTTGAGAAGATGCGACTGCTCGAGCTGCTCGCCCAGGCGTTGACGCCGGTCTTTGCCGAGAATCTGGCGCTGGGCGCCACGCTGCTCTACTGGGCCACTGTGCCCATTGTCGGGCTGGTCGAGCATGACGCCTACATCCTGACGTTCCTCTACACGATCCGCGATCTGAAGATCTCCGGGGTGGAGCCGTGGCCGCTGTGGTGGATGCTGGTGTGGTCCGGCACCCTGGGGAGCAATCTGACGGTCGCCGGGGCGCCCGCGCTGTTTGCCGCGCTGCATATCTGCGAGCGCGAGGAGCAGCGCAAGATCTCGCTGCGGGAATTCGTGTCCTGGAGCGTGCCGTTCACGCTCGTAGCCGCGGGCGTGTGCTACCTGCTTGGGATGCTGATCTGGGTCCTGCCCTACGCCAAGCTGGGGTGATCGGGGCGGGCCAGAGCGGCTGCGCCAGCCCGCGGCACAGCAGACGCAACGGTCTTGCCTTTGATCGGCCCGTGCGCAATTTGAACAACAAGGAGACGACATGTACAAGCACATCCTCATACCGACGGACGGCTCCCCGCTGTCGCGCGAGGCGGTCGCCAGCGGCGTGAAGCTGGCGAAATCGCTCGGAGCGAGGATCACCGGGCTGTTCGCCGCGCCGCCCGCCACGCCGCTGGTCTACGAGGATTTCGTGCCGGTGGGTTATGCGACCCCGCAGCAGCATGCGGAAATGATCGAGAACACCGCGGCCAAATACCTTGGCGTCATCGAGAAGGCGGCGAGGCAGGCGGGCGTGCCCTGCGAGTGCCTGCATGTCACCAACGACTTTCCCGCCGATGCGATCATCGCCGTGGCGAAGAAGCGCAAGTGCGACCTCATTTTCATGGCGTCGCACGGGCGCCGCGGGCTCGCCGGCGTCCTGCTCGGCAGCGAGACCCAGAAAGTGCTTACCCATTCCAGAATCCCGGTGCTGGTTTTCCGCTAGCCAGGCAGCGCCGCGCGGGGCACCGGGCTGGCGGCCCCGGTCCGGTAGATCCAGCCCCGCCGTACCATCCATTTCTCGACCTCGACCCCGACGAAAACGAGCGCGGGAAGCAGAACGCAGAAGGCGAGCTCGTCTGGCGCCAGGGGGCGGGTCTTGAAGATCGGATTGAAGGCCGGAACGTAGATGATTGCCAGCTGCAGGAGGAAGGTGAGGAGCACCGCCCCCAGCAGGGGGAGGTTGGAGGTGAATCCGATCCGGAACAGGGATTCCCGCTCCGAGCGGATCGCGATCACGTGGTACATCTGGCACAGGGTCAGCACCGTGAATACCATGGTCTGCCAGTGCTCGATGCCATTGTGAATGGCCCAGGCCTGGGTCCCCACGCACAGCGCGCCGATGAGGACGCCCACCCACAGGATGTGCTGCCACATGCCGTGGGCGAAGATGTTCTCGCCCGGGGCCCGGGGGGGGCGCCTCATGATGGCGGGCTCTTCGCGTTCCACCGCCAAAGCGAGACCGGGCAGGCCGTCGGTGACCAGGTTGATCCACAGGATATGGATCGGAAGCAGCGGCAGCGGCAGGCCCAGAAAGGGCGGGATGAAAATGGTCCAGATCTCTCCGGCGTTGCCCCCCATGACGAAGCGGATGAACTTGCGGATGTTGTCGTAGATGCGCCGGCCCTCGCGCACCGCCGTGACGATGGTGGCGAAATTGTCATCGAGCAGCACCATCGAGGAGGCTTCCCGCGCGACATCGGTCCCGATCTTCCCCATGGCAATGCCGATTTCGGCGCGCTTGATGGCGGGCGCGTCGTTCACGCCGTCGCCGGTCATGGCGACGAATTCCCCCTTGGCCTGGAGGCCTCCCACGATCATGATTTTCTGGGAGGGATCCACCCGGGCGTAGACGCGGATATCCCGCACCTGGTCCTCCAGCGCGCCCGGCCCGAAGCGGGCCATTTCCTGGCCCGTCACCACCTTGCCGCCTTCGGCCAGGATTCCGAGCCGGGAGGCGATGGCGCGCGCCGTGGCCGGGTGGTCGCCGGTGACCATCACCGGGGTGATGCCTGCGGTCTTGCACAGCTTGACGGCATCCTCTGCCTCGGCCCGCGGCGGATCGATCATTCCCACCAGGCCGAGAAAGACCAGGCTGGTTTCCGCGATCTCCGGGGTGAGGGGCTCGGGCGCGGCATCCCAGGGCCGGTAGGCCACCGCGATCACCCGCAGTCCTTCCGCGGCCATGCGCTCCGCAGTAACCAGTACCTCGTCCCTCGGGAGCGGTATGCGGTCCGACCCGCGGCACCAGGCGCTGCAGCGTTCCAGGATCTTTTCGGGGGCGCCCTTGGTGAAAGCGATCGCCCCGGAGGCATTCCGGTGCACCGTGGTCATGCACTTGCGTTCCGAATCGAACGGAAGCTCCGCGATTCTGGGCGCCTCGGCTTCCAGGGCATCCTTTTCGAATCCCGCCTCCCGCGCCGCCGTGAGCAGGGCAACCTCGGTGGGGTCGCCAAATTCCTTGCCGGGCTCCGGCACAGACGCGTCATTGTTGAGGGCAAGCGCCCGGAACAGAAACCGGGCGGCCTCGCCCTGCAGGTCCTGCCGCGACCAGTGCCGCAGGCGGTGCCCGTCGATGAAAAGCTCCTCCACGTGCATCCGGTTCTGGGTGAGGGTGCCGGTCTTGTCGGAGCAGATGTAGGTGACGGACCCCAGCGCCTCCACCGCGGGCAGGTGCCGAATGAGGGCGTTCTTCTGCACCATCTTGCGGGCGCCCAGGGCGAGGGAAATGGTGACCACCGCCGGCAAGGCTTCCGGAATCGCGGCCACCGCCAGGCTCACGGCAGTGAGGAACATGAGCATCAGCGGTTCGCCCCGCAGCAGCCCGAACGCAAAGACGACACCGCAGATGGCAAGAGCAGCGATTGCCAGCTTGCGCCCGAACTGGGCCAGCCGCTTCTGCAGCGGCGTCCTGACCTCGGTCTCCTGGCTGAGCAGCGCGGCGATCTTGCCCAGCTCGGTCTGCATGCCGGTGGCGATTACCATGCCGCGTCCCCGTCCGTAGGTGGCGATGGTGCCCTTGTGGGCCACGTTCCTGCGGTCTGCCACCGGCAGGGCGGGGTCGGAAAGCGCTGCGGTGATCTTCTCGACCGGCACCGACTCCCCGGTCAGCGCCGCTTCCTCCACCTTCAGCACGACGGTCTCGAAAAGGCGCAGGTCGGCGGGAATCACGTTGCCCGCTTCGAGCACCACGACATCGCCCGGCACCAGTTCCGCCGCGGGAATTTCGGCCACGCTGCCGTCGCGCAGGACCCGGGCTGTGGCCGCGGCGAGCTTCTTCAGGGCAGCCATGGCCTTTTCTGCCCGGTATTCCTGGATGAAACCGATGACAGCGTTGAGCACGACGATGACCAGAATGGCGATGGTGTCCGCCACCTCGCCGATGAATCCGGAAATGACTGCGGCGACCATCAGCACGATGATCATGAAGTCGGTGAACTGATCGGCGAGCATGCGCCAGGGGCTGCGGCGTTCCGCCTCGCGGATCTCGTTTCGTCCGTGGCGGGCGAGGCGCGCCGCGGCC
The DNA here is from genome assembly GCA_016183615.1 of Betaproteobacteria bacterium. Classification (GTDB taxonomy): domain Bacteria; phylum Pseudomonadota; class Gammaproteobacteria; order Burkholderiales; family UBA6910; genus JACPEG01. The sequence goes on along the minus strand of JACPEG010000041.1, from coordinate 171,626 downwards.
TCGGCGGCGGAAAGGCCCCGGTCGGGGGTACACCCCAGAGCGGAGGCAACCTCCCCGGCGCCCATGCAGTGCCAGGCAGGGCCGCCCGCTTCGGGATTTGGTTCAGTCAACGGATGATCGGTCATAGTCCTGCAGCGGTGGGAGGGATGGCGCGGAGCGGCGACTTCCGGCGGCCTCCCGTTTGTCATTGTGCGTAGCAGCGGAGCGCCCCGGCACCGCAGGTCCGAATATAAACACAACCCGGATTTCCTGCCACAGCGTTGATTCGGCAGGCTGACGATTGACCGCGGTCAAGAACTGCCGAAATTACCCCTTGCACGGGGTCGAAAAGGGCGAATAATGGACGCACCACAAGAGCGGCCCAAGAACACGCTTGATGAGCCCGGCCGGCGACGGCCGTGAGGGATGCGGCAAAAAACTCGTGGGCCGCGCTGGAGTCCAAGGTTAGATAGCTTGACCAACCAAAGGAGGATGGAGATGACACCGAAGCTGCTTAATCGTGTTACGACTGTGTTCGGCGGCGCCGTCGTTGGCGCCGTGGCGCTCGCGGCGGCCGCGCCGGCCGCGCTGGCTGCCTGGGAGCCCACCAAGAGCGTGGAATTCATCATCCCGGCGGGCACCGGTGGCGGCGCCGACCAGATGGCGCGCTTCATGCAGGGCGTGATCGTCAAGAACAAGCTCATGAAGCAGCCGCTGGTGGTGATCAACAAGGCGGGCGGCGCCGGGGCCGAGGGCTTCCTCGACGTCAAGAGCAGCAAGGGCGAGCCCCACAAGATCATCATCACCCTGTCCAACCTGTTCACCACCCCGCTGGCGACCGGCGTCCCCTTCAACTGGAAGGACCTCACTCCGGTGGCGATGCTGGCCCTCGACCAGTTCGTGCTGTGGGTGCATAACGACACGCCCTACAAGGGCCCGACCGACTATATCGCCGCGGCGAAGGCGGCCGGCCCCGGCAAGTTCAAGATGGCCGGCACCGGCTCCAAGCAGGAGGACCAGATCATCACCGTGGGCCTGGAGAAGGCCACCGGCACCAAGTTCAGCTACATCCCGTTCAAGGGCGGCGGCGACGTGGCGGTGCAGCTGGTGGGCAAGCACGTCGATTCCACCGTCAACAACCCGATCGAGGCGGTGGCCCAGTGGCGGGCGGGTAACCTGCGGCCCCTGTGCGTGTTCGACGACCAGCGCATGCCCTACAAGGCCAAGGTGACCGCGACCATGTCCTGGAACGATATTCCCACCTGCAAGGAATCCGGAGTCAACATCGATTACGTGATGTTGCGGGGCATCTTCATGCCGGCCGGAGTGACCCAGGAGCAGGTGAACTACTACGTCGACCTCTTCAAGAAGGTCCGGGAAACTCCGGACTGGAAGGAGTTCATGGAGAAGGGCGCCTTCAACCAGAGCTTCATGACCGGGCCCGACTACGTGAAGTGGGTCGAGAAGGCCGAGAACACCCACCGGGATCTCATGAAGGAAGCGGGCTTCCTGGCCAAGTAACCCGGAGTCCGGGTCAGCAGACGGCCACGGGGCGGCACAGGTGATGAGCACTACACCCGATGTCAAGTCCGTGGCCGGTTTCCCACCCCAGACGTTTTTTTACTCAGGCTTCGCCGGCCAAGGGCGTCGTTCGGCCTGCGCCGGCAAACTCAGATGACAGGCAAGGCAATGGAAAACGGCAATCACTCTGAAGGTTCCGCGAATCGCAGCATCTCCACGAGGGCCGTGGACGCTACGGTGGCCGCCGTCCTGATCGTGTTCGGGGCGGTAATCATGTACTCCAGCTACCAGCTGGGGGCCGGATGGGGCGCCGAGGGTCCCCAGTCGGGCTATTTCCCGTTCTATATCGGTCTGATGATCCTCATTTCCGCGGCGGTGACGCTATACCAGTCCGTGTTGGGAAAGGCGGACCGGGGCAAGGTCTTCGTGGAATACGAGCAGCTCAAGCCGGTGTTCAAGATGCTGGCCCCGACCCTGGTCTACGTGCTGGGCGTTCAGCTGCTCGGGATCTATGTGGCTTCCACGATTTTCATCGCCGGGTTCATGCGGATCATGGGGAAATACAGCTGGCTGAAAAGCCTGCTGGTGGGCGGCGGAGTGAGCGTGTTCTTTTTCTGGATGTTTGAACGCCAGTTTCTGGTGCCCCTGCACAAGGGGCCGATCGAGGCTTGGCTAGGGTTCTAGGAGCGGGCGAAATGGAAGAAATCACTTCATTGTTGCACGGGTTCCAGGTCGCCCTGTCCTGGTACAACATCGGGCTGATGTTCCTCGGGATCATTCTCGGGGTGATCATCGGCGTGCTGCCGGGCCTGGGCGGAGCCAACGGGGTGGCGATCCTGCTGCCGCTGACCTTCGCCATGCCCAACACCTCGGCCATCATCATGCTGTCCTGCATCTACTGGGGCGCGCTGTTCGGCGGGGCCATCACCTCGGTGCTGTTCAACATTCCCGGCGAGCCGTGGTCGGTGGCAACCACCTTCGACGGCTACCCCATGGCGCAGCGAGGGCAAGCCGGGGCGGCGCTGACGGCCGCATTCACCTCGTCCTTCGTCGGCGCGCTGGTGGCGGTGATCATGATCACCTTCCTGGCCCCGCTGGTGGCCAAGTTCGCGCTGCGCTTCGGTCCGCCGGAATTCTTCTCGGTATACCTGCTTACCTTCTGCAGCTTCGTCGGCATGGGCAAGGGCTCGCCGTTCAAGATCCTGGCGGCGATGATGATCGGATTCGCGCTGGCGGCGGTCGGGATGGACACCGTGACCGGCCAGCTGCGCATGACCTTCGGCTTCACCGAGCTGCTGCGCGGCTTCGACTTCCTGGTGGCGGTGATCGGCCTGTTCGGCATCGGCGAAATCCTGCTGACCATGGAAGAGGGCCTTGCCTTCAAGGGCGAAACCGGAAAGATCAACCTCAGGATCGTGCTCCAGACCTGGGCCCAGCTGCCCAAGTTCTGGATCACCTCGCTGCGTTCCTGCCTGGTGGGGTGCTGGATGGGCATCACCCCGGGCGGTGCCACCCCGGCTTCGTTCATGAGCTACGGTCTTGCCAAGAAGTTCTCCAAGGACGGCGACAAGTTCGGCACCGGCCAGGTGGAAGGCGTGGTGGCGCCGGAGACCGCGGCCCATGCCGCCGGCACCAGCGCGCTGCTGCCCATGCTGGCGCTGGGAATCCCGGGCTCGCCGACCGCGGCGGTGCTGCTGGGCGGGCTGCTGATCTGGGGCCTGCAGCCCGGGCCGCTGCTGTTCGTGGAGCAGGCGGACTTCGTGTGGGGCCTGATTGCCAGCATGTATCTCGGCAACATCGCCGGGCTGATCGTGGTGCTGACCATGGTTCCGCTGTTCGCGGCAATCCTGCGCATCCCGTTCTCCATCATCGCCCCCGTGATCATCGTGATCTGCTCGATCGGCGCCTACACGGTGCACAACGCCATGTTCGACGTCTGGCTCATGGTGTTGTTCGGCGTGGTCGGCTATGTGTTCAAGAAGCTCGACTACCCGCTGGCGCCGCTGGTGCTGGCCCTGGTGCTGGGCGACAAGGCCGAGGATTCGTTCCGCCAGGCCATGCTGGTGGGCCAGGGCGACCTGACCATCTTCTGGTCTAACGGGCTGGTGGGCTCCATTGTCACGCTGGCGCTGGTGATGCTGTTCTGGCCCGTGATCTCGAAGGTGCTGGCGCGGCTGCGCTCGGGGCGCCTGAACGGGGTCCCGGAAGGGCGCGCGGCGAGCACCGAACAATAGGCAGGGGAGAGATAACATGCCAGTCATCGCAATGAACCAGGAAATGGGCTCGCTCGGCAAGGACGTGGCTGCGGCGCTTGCCGCGGACCTGGGGTTGTCCCTGGTGCGTCACGAGGTGGTCGTGCACGTGGCGGACAAGATGCACGTCAAGAAGAGCCTGGTGCGGCGGGTCATGGAGGGCAAGGGCGGAATCGTCGACCGCATGACGACCGACACGGCGAGCCTGGCGATCTACACCGCCGAGGAAGTGTACGAGCTGGCGGCCAAGGGCAACATGGTGATCCGCGGCTGGGGCGCCACCTACCTGCTGCGGGCGATTCCGCACATTCCGTCAATCCGGGTTTGCGCCCCGATCGAGAGCCGGGTGAGGAACCTGATGCAGAAGCTCGAAACCGACGACCAGGATCTCCTGCGCGAGGAGATCCAGCGCAGCGACGCCGCCCATATCGCCAACATGCAGCACCGGTTCGGCGTGACCTGGGGCGATCCCATGCTCTACGACCTGGTGCTCAACACCGAACGCATCTCCATCACGAGCTGCGTGGAGCAGATCAAGGCACTGCTCGCGCGCCCCGAGTTCCAGGAGACGCCGGCGTCCCACGCCAGGCTGGCCAACCTGGCGCTGCAGGCGCACATCAAGGCAGCCCTGAAGGCCGGCCCGGACACCGCCGACATCAGCATTACGATCGATGTCGACGGGTCGAACGCGGTTCTCAGGGGCATTGTGTTCGACGAAAGCGAAAAGGCGGCGGCGGAGAGGGTGGCAAAGAAGGTTCCGGGCGTCGCGTCGGTGGAAAACGGCCTGCGCCTGATGGCGAAGAGCCGGCTGTTTACGTCGGACGAGAAGTATTAGATCCGATCTGGCGCGGTTCGCCAGGGCTTCCTAGATCTTGCCCTTGTGTTTCAGCCGGCTCAGCGTTTCCGGCGAAAGGTTGAGGTAGGACGCGAGCTCCTTTTTCGGGAGCCGCTCGGTGAGTTCCGGATGCTTGCGCATGAAACGGTGCACTCGTCCCGGGGCGTCCAGCAAGTGCAGCGTGATGGTGTGGGCCATCACTTCGCTCATGAGCTTCATGACCTCGAACTCGAAAGTGGCCTTCACGTCCGGGTGCCGCTCCAGGAAATTGACCCACACCGGCAGCGAGAGCTTGGCGACTCTCACTTTGGTGACGGCCCGGATGCTGTACGGCACCGGGGTCTTGAGGCGCCAGGCGGCGTAGGAGGTGTCGATGTCCCGTTCCGCCGCGAATCGCAGAATCATTTCCTTCCCCTCCTGGTTCGCCACCACGCGCTTCAGGATTCCGTCCAGGATGAAGTACTGCTCCATGTTGACGTCGCCTTGGTTCACCATGGACTTGCCCTTGGGGAAGTCGGCGATTTCCAGCAGCGGCTCGAGCTCCTGCCATTGTGATGGCGTCATGAGCTTCAGCACCTCGTTCTGCCGCAGCTGCAGGCGCAGAACATTGATTTCGGGATGGGCTGTGAGGGACGCCATTGGGGGGCGCGGCGCACCGGTGCCGCAAGAAATAAGCTTTATGACAAGATGGAATTATACAGAAAATTCCGTTTATTGACCGTGGTCAAGGCTCTCGGCAGGTCTTGATCCTATAGTTTTTGCATCTATTGCCCAGCCAAAACCGCACCGCCTTTTGAGGCGAACCAATTTGAAGGAGAAGCCATGGGATCCGTTTCCTCAGTCGTGTCGGTAACACCGGAAGTCAAGCCGCAAACAGTGAGCGGGGGCCACCTCGTCGCCAAGGCGCTGAAGGCCGAAGGCGTGGACACCATCTTCACGCTCTGCGGCGGCCACATCATCGATATCTATGACGGCTGCGTCGACGAGGGTATCAGGATCATCGACGTGCGCCACGAACAGGTGGCGGCGCATGCCGCCGACGGCTATGCGCGCATGACCGGCAAGCCGGGCTGCGCCGTGGTCACCGCCGGGCCGGGCACCACCAATGCCGTGACCGGCGTGGCCAACGGCTTCCGCGCCGAGAGCCCGTTTCTGCTGATTGGCGGCGGCGGCGGCATCACCCAGCACAAGATGGGGTCGCTGCAGGATCTGCCGCACGTCGACATCATGCAGCCGATCACCAAGTTCGCGTCGACCGTGCCCGATACGGCGCGCATAGCCGACATGGTGAGCATGGCTTTCCGCGAGTGTCACAACGGCGCTTTCGGCCCCTCTTACCTCGAGATCCCGCGCGACATACTCGACGCCAAGGTCGACGTCGCCAAGGCGCGCGTTCCGCAGGCCGGCAAGTACCGCTTCTCGACCAGGTCGGTCGGCGACCCGCGCGACGTCGAGAAGCTGGCGGATCTGGTGGTCAAGTCGCAGCGTCCCTGCATCCTGCTCGGCACCCAGGTTCAGACCTGCCGCGCCTACGACGCCGCCAAGGAATTCGTGCGCAAGCTGAACGTGCCTGCCTACACCAACGGCGGCGGCCGCGGCACGCTGCCCCCGGGCGACCCGCACTACTACAACCGCACCCGCCGCTATGCCTTCGACAAGGCTGATCTGATCATCATTGTCGGCACGCCGTTCGACTTCCGCATGGGCTACGGCCGCCGGCTGTCGGCGAACGCGATCGTGGTCCAGATCGACATGGATTACCGCACCGTCGGCAAGAACCGCGATATCGATCTCGGCCTGACCGGCGACGTCGGCGCAATCCTCTCGGCGGTCACCGCGGCGACCACCGGCCGTGCCGACAACGGCGGCAAGGGCCGCACCGGCTGGATGGACGAGCTGCGCAAGGCAGAGAAGGCCGCCGACCAGAAGCTGATGCCGGAGTTCCTGTCCGACAACACCCCGATCAGCCCCTACCGGGTGGCCTGGGAGCTCAACGAGTTCCTGACCGAAGATACCATTTACATCGGCGACGGCGGCGACTGCGTGACCATGTCGGCGCAGGCGGTGGCGCCGCGCACCCCGGGCCACTGGATGGACCCGGGCCCGCTGGGCACCCTCGGCGTCGGCACCCCGTTCGCGATGGCCGCGAAGCTGGCCCACCCGAAGAAGGAAGTGCTGCTCTACACCGGAGACGGCACGTTCTCGATGACCGGCTGGGACCTGCAATCCGCCGTGCGCTTCAACCTGCCCTTCATCACCGTGGTCGGCAACAATTCGGCGATGAACCAGATCCGCTGCGGCCAGATCATGCACTACGGGGCCGAGCGTGGCGAAATCGGCAACCGCCTCGGCGACGTCGAGTATTCGAAGTTCTGCCAGATGCTGGGCGGCTACGGCGAGGAAGTGCGCGATCCCAAGCAGCTGGCCCCGGCGCTGCAACGCGCCCGCGAAGCGGTGAAGTCCGGCGTCCCGGCCCTGCTGAACGTCTGGATCGATATCGACGTCTGGGCTCCGGGTACCAAGAACCAGACCATGTACAAGTAGAGTTATTTCGCACGGCGGGGACGTGAGGTCCCCGCCGGACGGGATAACTGTCCGTGTCGGAAGGTGCAGGACCTTCAGCGCGGTCGACGTGTGCAGGAAATCAGAGCAAGGTAAAATCGAATGACCATCCATAACATGTTCGGGCAGGAGACGACGATGAACAAAGCGCTTTCCGGGTTCCGCATCCTCGACATGACCCATGTGCAGGCGGGTCCGACCGCGTCGCAGCTCATGGCGTGGCTGGGCGCGGACGTGATCAAGCTGGAGCCGCCAACCGGCGACATCACCCGCGGCCAGCTGCGCGACGTGCCCGACGCCGACAGCCTGTACTTCACCATGCTCAATTGCAACAAGCGCTCGATCACGGTGAACATGAAGTCGGAGTCGGGGAAGATGCTGTTCACCGAGCTGCTCAAGCACTGCGACGTGGTGATGGAAAACTTCGGCCCCGGCGTGATCGAGCGGCTGGGCTTTTCCTGGGAGAAGATCCACAAGATCAATCCGCGCATCGTGATGGCCTCCATCAAGGGCTTCGGCTCCACCGGCCCCTACGCCGACTTCAAGGCCTACGAGAACGTGGCCCAGGCCATGGGCGGCTCCATGAGCACCACCGGCTTCGAGGATGGGCCGCCGCTGGTGACCGGCGCCCAGATCGGCGATTCCGGCACCGGCCTGCACCTGGTGATCGGCATCCTGGCGGCGCTGCATCACCGCAACCAGACCGGCCTCGGGCAGTACGTGGAATGCGCCATGCTGGACTGTGTCATGAACCTGGCCCGTGTCAAGTTCCGCGACCACCAGCGCCTCACCCGCGGACCGCTGGCCGAATTCTCGGTGCCGACCGAGGGCCTGACTGCCACGCCCCGCGGCGGCAACGACTCCGGCGGCGGCCAGCTCGGCAACGCGGTGAAGTGCAAGCCCGGAGGCCCCAACGACTACCTGTACGTGGTCGTGCAGGAAGTGGTGTGGGAGGGGCTCGCCAAGCGCATCGGCGGCGAGGCGCTCGCCACCGATCCGCGCTTTGCCCACATCAAGGACCGGCGCAAGAACCAGAACGAGATGTGGCGCCTGCTCAACGAATTTGCCTCGAACTACACCAAGTGGGAGATGATGAAGATCCTGAACAATCTCGACGTCCCCTGCGGGCCCATCATGAGCACCGAGGACCTGGTGAACGACGAGCACGTGAAGCTGCGCGAGATGATCGTGGAACTGCCCCACCCGACGCGCGGAGAGTGGCTCAACGTGGGTTGCCCCATCAAGCTCTCCGAATCTCCGGTGGAGGTCAAGCGCTCGCCGCTGCTCGGCGAGCACACGGAGGAGATCCTGAAGGAGGTGCTCGACTACACCGATCAGGAGATCCACGCGCTGCGCGAGGGCAACGCCTTCAATGCGCCGGCGAAGGCCAAAGCAGCGTAAAAGCGGTAAACGGGAAACCGCTGACGCTCCCCGGATTTTGATGGTTCGCCGCTTCCCGTTCACGGTTCACCCGATTCAAGGATAAGCAGGTAACGAGATGAAAGTAGCGATAATCGGTCAGCAGGACTTCGGAAAAGCAGTGCTGGAGGCGTTTCTTGCGCGCGGCGACCAGGTGGTGGGGGTGTTCGTGGCCCCCGACAAGGAGGGCGCCAAGCCCGATCCCCTGAAGGTCGCGGCCCAGGAAAAGAACCTGCCGCTGTTCCAATTTCCCTCCTATCGCAAACCGGAAGCGCAGGAAGCACTGAGAAAGCTCAACGCCGACATCGGGGTCATGGCCTACGTGCTGCTGTTCGCGCCCCAGGAGTTCGTCAACATCCCCAGGCACGGCACCATCCAGTTCCATCCTTCGCTGTTGCCGAAGCACCGGGGCCCCAGCTCCATCAACTGGCCCATGATCCAGGGGGCGACCCGCACCGGGATCACCATCTTCCGGCCCAACGACGGGCTCGACGAGGGGCCGGTGGTGCTGCAGAAGGAAGCTGACATCGGCCCTGACGAGACCCTGGGGGACGTCTACTTCAACAAGCTGTTCCCGCTGGGGGTCAAGGCGATGCTGGAGGCGGCGGATCTGGTGGTCGCCGGCAAGCACAGGGAAGTGGTCCAGGACGAGTCCCAGGCCACCTACGAGGGCTGGTGCCGCGGCGCCGAAGCGAGGGTCGACTGGGCGAAGCCGGTCAACAACGTGTACGACCTGATCCGGGGCTGCAACCCGGCGCCCGGCGCCTGGACCACCTGGAACGGAAAGAAGCTGCAGATCTTCGACGCGCGCAAGCACCTGTTCCGCCGCTTCGGTGACGTCGCCGGAAAGATCGGCGAGGTTTCCGGAATGACCGAACAGGGGTTCAAGGTGACCGCGCAGGGCGGCCAGATCGAGGTGATGCGGGTCAAGGCCGAGGACGGCAAGAAAATGTCGGCGCTGGAATTTGCCCAGAGCGTGGGGCTCACCGTGGGGACCCAGCTCGGAACCTAGGGCCCTTCGGCACGCGATCGAAAAGCCCGGCTCCGGCCGGGCTTTTTTGTTTGCGGCACGCCGGCCTATGATGCAGTAAGGGGCTCGCGCGGGGGCGTGCAATCCTCTCTCGCCCTGCTCCCCTCACACCCGGCCAGCGTCTCTCGGCGCGGCGCCCCGGGGAAACAAAAACTTCTGCAGTTCCGAAAAAAATCATATACTTTACGGAAGAACATCGTAAAATCTTTGAGCCAATTTCAATAAGTTGGCTCAACAAAAACAATTCGGGGCCGCCAGGATGAAAAAACTGGACTTCTGGAAAGCCGACCGGTTCATCGGCGCCGTGGTCTCCGTTTTTTTCTTGTTTGCCGGAGGCAGCGATCTCCTGCAGGGACTGGAGCGCAAGGCCTATGACCTCGGGGTCCAGGCCTCCTCGCGCGCGCCCTCGGACCGAATCGCGATCATCGCCATCGATGACCAGAGCATCGCAAACCTGGGCCGCTGGCCCTGGCCCCGCGAAATCCAGGCCAAGATGACGGACCTCCTGGCCGGGGCCAAGGTCAAGGTGATCGCCAACAGCGCGCTGTTCTTCGAAGCCCAGGTCGACCCCGGGCTCATCTACGTCCAGAAGCTTCTCGAGGTCTATAACCGGCTGGTGCAACCGGCGCCGCCCCCGGACCCGGCGAATCCCGCGCCCGAAATGCCGGCGACGTCGCCTTCGCCCGAGCTGGTACAAATGGGCGCGCTGCTCGCCGAAGCGGCGGACAAGCTCGACAACGATCGCAAGTTCGCCGACAGCATGGCGCGGGCGAAAAACGTGGTGCTGGGAATGGTGTTCGCGCCCGGCCAGCCGGTGGGCAAGCCGGACAAGCCGTTGCCCGATTACGTGGTGCGGAATAACCTGGCCAGGGTGCGCGACCCCGGTGGAGCCGTGGCCTCGGGCCTGACGCCGAACCCGACGGTCTCGGTGCAGATTCCGGTCGCAGCCATCGGCCAGCACGCCGCCGGCATCGGTCATCTCAACACCGGGATCGACGTGGACGGGGGCGTGCGCCTGGAGCCGCTGGTGCTGGGCTACTACGACCAGTTCTACCCCGCGCTCTCGCTGCTGATCGCCGCCCGCAGCCTGAACCTGGAGCCCAAGGACATCCAGATCAACCTGGGCGAGGGCGTGCTGCTCGGCAAGCTCAGGATCGGCACCGATCCGTTCCTGCAGATGAATACCTACTTTTACAAGGACCGGGAGGGCCGCCCGGCGTTCCAGGTGGATTCCTTCTACGACGTGTACACCGGCAAGATCCCGGCTTCCAAGTACCAGGACAAGATCGTGCTGATCGGCGCCACGGCGGCCGGCGTGGGCAGCACCCAGGTCACCCCGGTGTCTCCGGCCATGGCGCCGGTGCTGACCCTGGCCCATTCGGTCTCCAGCATCCTCAAGGAAGATTTCTTTGTGGTGCCCTCCTGGGCAACCTGGGCGGAGCGGGGCGTATTCCTTCTGATCGCGGCCTATCTCATCGGACTGTTGCCGAGGCTCAAGGCGGGAATGGCCGCGGTCGCGACCGCGGCGCTGCTGGTGGTGCTGGTCGGAACGCATTTCGGGCTGATGACCGGCCAGGCGGTATGGCTGCAGCTCATGGTGCCGGCGTCCCTGCTGCTCGTGGGCCATGGCCTGCTCACCACCAAGCGCTACTTGGTCACCGAAAAGGGCAAGGAGAAGTCCGAGGCCGAGTCGGCGGATCTCAACCGCAACCTGGGGCTCGCGTTCCAGGGTCAGGGCCAGCTCGACATGGCCTTCGACAAGTTCCGCCGCCTTCCCATGGACGACGGCGTAATGGACCTGCTCTACAACCTGGCGCTCGATTTCGAGCGCAAGCGCCAGTTCAACAAGGCGGAGGCGGTATACCGCCACATGGCGGACTACAACCCCAAGTTCAAGGACCTGGACCAGAAGCTCACCCGCGCCAAGGCCATGTCTGAGACGGTGATGCTCGGCGGCGGAGGCGCCGCCGCGATCGGGGGCACGGTGATCCTTCCGGGCGGCGGGGTGGAGAAGCCCATGCTCGGCCGCTACCAGGTGGAGAAGGAGCTCGGCAAGGGCGCCATGGGCGTGGTGTATCTCGGCAAGGATCCCAAGATCGGCCGCACCGTGGCCATCAAGACCATGGCGCTGGCCCAGGAGTTCGAGGCCGAGGAGCTGGCGGAGGTGAAGGAGCGTTTCTTCCGGGAAGCCCAGACCGCCGGACGACTGTCCCATCCCAACATCGTGGCCATTTTCGACGCCGGCGATGAGCACGACCTGGCGTACATCGCCATGGAGTTTCTCAAGGGCAAGGACTTGGTGCCCTATTCCAAGGCGGGCAACCTGCTGCCCCTGCCCAAGGTGCTCTCCGTCATCGCGCGGGTCGCCGATGCGCTGGATTACGCCCATCAACAGAACGTCGTGCACCGGGACATCAAGCCTGCCAATGTCATGTGGGAACCCGAATCCGACACCCTCAAGGTGACCGACTTCGGCATTGCCCGCATCACCGATTCCAGCAAGACCAAGACCGGCATGGTGCTGGGCACGCCTTCCTACATGTCGCCGGAGCAGCTCGCCGGCAAGAAGGTGGAGGGGCGCTCGGACCTGTTTTCGCTCGGGGTCACGCTGTACCAACTGTGCTGCGGCAAGCTCCCGTTCGAGGGAGATTCCATGGCCCAGCTCATGTTCAAGATCGCGAGCGAGCCGCCCACCGACATCCTGTCCATCCGTCCCGACCTGCCGCCGTGCCTGGTGGCGGTCGTCAACAAGGCGCTCGCCAAGAAGGTCGAGGAGCGCTTCGCGACGGGCGCGGAGATGGCCCAGGCCATCCGCCAATGCGCGGCCACCCTGCAGCCGGTGACCTGAACCCGTGAGGAAGACCATCCCATGGACTTGAGCGGCGTGCTGGAAATCGCGAGCCAGACCGATCCCGGGATGGTGCGCTCCCACAACGAGGACAGCATCACCCAGGATGCGGCCCACGGGCTGGTCGTCCTTGCGGATGGCATGGGAGGGTATAATGCCGGGGAGGTGGCGAGCGGTATCGCGGTGTCGATGCTCTCGGCGGAGCTCAAGCAGGCGCTGGAACGCACCGACCCGACCCGGCTCGATGCAAGCGCAGCCGAGCAGGCGGCGGTGAAGGTGCTCGACGAGCACGTGCGCCGTGCCAATGGCTCGATCTACCAGGCGGCCCAGAGCCAGCCCCAGTATGCCGGCATGGGCACCACCCTGGTAATGGCGCTGTTCTACAGCAACCGGGTATCGGTGGCCCATATCGGCGATTCGCGCATATACCGGCTGCGCGGAGAAATGCTCGACCAGATCACGCGGGATCACTCTCTGCTGCAGGAGCAGATCGACAGCGGGATGATCACCAGGGAGGAGGCGCGCCTGTCCCAGAACAAGAATCTGGTGACCCGCGCCATGGGCATCGATCCGCAGGTGGAGCCGGAGATCAAGACCTACCCGGCACAGCCCGGCGACGTTTATCTCCTGTGCTCCGACGGCCTGAATGACATGGTGGAAGACGAGGAGATCCGGCTCACGCTTGCCACCCTGCAGTCGAACCTGCCGCTTGCCGCAAACCAGCTGGTGCAGATGGCGAACGATAACGGCGGTAGGGATAACGTGTCGGTAATCCTGGTCAAGGTGAAGGGCGAATTTCCGGCGCAGCAGGGCTGGTTCGCCCGACTGCTCTCCTGGTTCAAGAAATAGGTTTCGACGAGGAAAACTGCTATGCCTGCAAAAGTGATCTTAAGCATGGACGGCCTGGTGCTGAAGGAATTCAATCTCACCAAGGAGCGCACCAGCATCGGGCGCAAGCCGCACAACGACGTCCACATCGACAATCTGGCGGTGAGCGGCGATCACGCGGTGATCGTGACCATCCTCAACGATTCCTTCCTGGAGGACCTGGGCAGCACCAACGGCACCTTCGTGAACGGCGTCCCGGTCCAGAAGCACTTCCTGCAGAACGGGGACGTGATCGAGATCGGCAAGTACAAGATGAAATACGTCAACGAGCAGGTGGGCAAGGGCGAGGGCGCCGACTTCGAGAAGACCATGGTGCTGCGCGCTCCTGCGGCGGCGAAGCCTGTGGCTGCGGCGCCCCAGGCTCCCGGCGCGCCGGCCGCTCCCGCTGCAACCGCCCCGGCGGCGCCGGCGCAGAAGGGCTTCGGCGATACCCAGACCGGCCTGCCGCCCCAGACACCTCCCGGGATGCCGGCAGCGCCCAAGCCGGCCGCACAGCCGGCCCCTGCCCCGGCAGCCGCGCCCAGACCGGCGGCCCAGCCCGCGCCAATCCAGCCAGCAGCACCGCGGCCCGCCGCCGCGCCCGCTGCCCAGCCGGCTGCAGCCCAGCAGCCGCTGGCTGCGATCCAGATCCTTTCCGGGCCCAGCGCGGGCAAGGAGCTGGAGCTTGTCAAGACCCTGACCACGCTCGGCAAGCCCGGAGTGCAGGTGGCGGTGATCGCCAAGCGGCCCCACGGGTATTTCATTACCCACGTGGAAGGCGCCAGTTTGCCTGTCATCAACGGACAGAGCCTGGATCCCCATCCCCACCAGCTCAACGACCACGACATCATCGAGCTGGCAGGCGTGAAGATGGAGTTCTTTTTCAAGACCTGAGCCGCCCCTTCGGGCAAAGCCTAGGCCCGGCACAGGTCCTTTGCTGGCAGTAACGGTCTCCCGCACTCTCTACCCGGCAGGCACTGGCGACCCGGGAGTAAGCGTGGCCGACCCGACGTGAGGAATCTCCGACTCGATCTGCGGCGTCCGCATTTCATGCCATGGAAACCCTGAAGAAGCACGCAGTCCGTATCGGCCTCGGCCTGGTGCTGCTTGTCATCCTGCTCGGCCACGCCGCCAGGGCGTACGACATCCGCTTCGTCCAGCAGCTGGATGCCATCATCTACGACTACCGTCTGCGGCTGACCATGCCGCAGACGGTGGACGACCGCGTTGTCATCCTCGACATCGACGAAAAGAGCCTGGCCGAAGAAGGGAGATGGCCGTGGCGGCGCGACCGGCTGGCGCTGCTCATCGACACGCTATTCGACAAATACCATATCGCGGTCGTCGGCTTCGACGTGGTGTTCGCCGAAAAGGACGAGTCCTCGGGGCTGCGGGTGCTGCAGGAACTCGCGCAGAACCAGCTCCGGGACGTGCCCAAGTTTACCTCCACCCTCAATCAGCTCAGGCCCCAGCTCGAGTTCGACCAGGTGTTCGCGAACCGCATCAAGGGCCGTCCGGTCATCCTGGGCTATTACTTCTCCACCGCCGAGGGCGGGGGCACCCAGAGCACGACATCCGGGGCGCTGCCGCAGCCGGTGCTGGCGCCGGGCACTTTCCAGGGCCGCCCCATCGCCTTCACCATCTGGGACGGCTACGGCGGCAACCTTCCCGAGCTGATGGCTGCCGCCGCCGGCGCCGGGCACTTCAATCCGCTGACGGATTTCGATGGCGTGACGCGGCGGGTGCCCATGCTCGCGGAGTACCAGGGCGCCTATTACGAGTCGCTATCGCTCGCGATGGTGCGGGCGCTGCTCGGTTTTCCCCCCGTGACCCCGGGACTGGTCAGCGACCCCGGAGCGGCCAAGGACTACGGCGGGCTCGAGTCCATCGAACTCAAGACCGACATGGGCACCCTCACGATTCCGGTGGACCAGAACGTGAGCACGCTGATTCCCTACCGGGGCCGACAGGGCAGCTTCAAGTACATTTCGGTGAGCGACGTGCTGCGCGACCGGGTGCCGCCGGAGGATCTGCAGGGCAAGGTGGTGCTGGTGGGGACCACTGCGCCGGGGCTGCTCGACCTGCGGGCGACCCCGGTGGCGGCCGTGTTTCCGGGGGTGGAGGTCCACGCCAACCTGATCGCCGGGATTCTGGACCAGAACCTGAAGCTGAAGCCGCCCTACGTGCTGGGCGCCGAGGTGGTCCTGCTTCTGCTGTCCGGCCTGTTCCTCGCCCTGGTGCTGCCGCTGCTCAACCCGCTGAAGGCGACGATTACGACCCTGGTGGTGGCGTTCTTCGTGCTGTCGTCCAATCTCATGGTCTGGCATTACGGCCACCTGGTGCTTCCGATGGCGACCGGGGTGATCCTGATCCTGGGCATGTATCTCATCAACGTATCGTACGGTTACTTCGTCGAGGCGCGCTCGAAGCGCCAGATCACCGGCCTGTTCGGGCGCTACGTGTCGCCGGCCCTGGTGGATGAGATGGCGAAGAATCCGGAGCAGGTGTCGATGGAGGGGGAGAGCCGCGAGATGTCGGTGCTGTTCACCGACGTGCGCGGGTTCACCACCATTTCCGAGGGCATGGAGCCGAAAGAGCTGTCCAAGCTCATGAACGAGTTCCTGACGCCGCTCACCCAGTTGATCTACGATCATAGAGGAACCGTGGACAAATACATGGGGGACTGCATCATGGCGTTCTGGGGTGCCCCGCTTGCCGATTCCGACCACGCCAGGCACGCGGTCGAGGCAGGCCTGCACATGCAGGCGCGGCTCGCGGAGCTGAGGCTCCAGTTCCAGGCCAAAGGCTGGCCGGAAGTGCGCATCGGCGTCGGAGTCAACAGCGGCGTGATGCGGGTCGGCAACATGGGCTCCCAGATGCGGGTGGCCTACACCGTGATGGGCGACGCCGTGAACCTGGCCTCGCGCATGGAAGGCATCACCAAGGAATACGGGGTAGGCATGATTGTGGGCGATGTCACGCGCAAGACGGTTCCCGACTTCGTCTTTCGGGAGCTTGATCAGGTGCGGGTAAAGGGCAAGAACGAACCCGTTCCCATTTTCGAACCCATTGGCCCGGCCGGCGAGGTGCCCAAGGAAAAACTGGAGGAATTGAAGATCTGGCACCAGGCGCTGAAGTACTACCGGGCGCAGGACTGGGACCGGGCCGAGATGCAGCTGCTCAACCTGAAAAGGATGGCTCCCGAGGTGCGTCTCTACGACATCTACGCCGAGCGCACCAAGGAATATCGCGCCGAACCTCCGGGAGAGGGCTGGGACGGCGTATATACCTTCAAGCACAAATGAAGCTCAGGATCCTAGGTTGCAGCGGCGGAATCGGCGGGCATTTGCGCACCACCTCGATGCTGCTCGACCGGGACGTGCTGATCGATGCCGGGACCGGGGTGGGGGATCTGAACCTCGACGCACTCGCGGGGATCGACCACGTCTTCCTCACCCATTCCCACCTGGATCACGTCACCAGCATACCGTTCCTGGTGGACAGCGTGGGGTACATGCGCGGGCGGCCGCTCACGGTCCATGCCCTGCCGGAAACCCTGCAGATTCTCAGGGATCACGTGTTCAACTGGAAGGTGTGGCCGGATTTCACCGAGATTCCGAGCGCCGAGGCCCCCTATCTGCGCTATGAGGAGCTGGCGCTCGGCAATACGGTGGCGATGGATGGGCGCAGGATCACGCCGATTCCGGCCAATCACGTGGTGCCGGCAGTGGGTTTCCAGCTCGACAGCGGCATGGCGAGCCTGGTGTTCAGCGGGGACACTACGACCAACGATGCGCTGTGGGAAGTGGTGAATCGCATCCCCAACTTGCGTTACCTCATCATCGAGACCGCGTTTTCGAACAAGGAAATGAGGCTCGCCATTGCCTCGAAACACCTGTGCCCGAGCATGCTGGCCCAGGAGCTGGCGAAACTCAGGTGCCGGCCCGAGGTATTCATCACTCACCTGAAGCCCGGCGAGATCGAACTCACCATGAAAGAGATCGAGGAATGTGTGGCGGAATTCCGGCCGCGCATGTTGTTTAACGACCAGGTATTTGATTTTTAAACGTTTATTATGACTGCGGATTTTCGGGCGACAGTTGGCAGGGTCCCCGCAGCCGCGCATAATGAACCGAAATCCCGTCGCGCCCGGAGCCGAACGAGGGCGAGGGCCGCGAGCGGAGAGCCTTTTACGGGGTGATGATATGAGCACGGTACTGGCATCGACGCCGCACCAGGAGAACTTGGCGGACATCAGCGTCAAGCTGAATTTCTCCAAGAACCTGCAGGCCGTCACCAACAAGATTCACGCCACCAACAATATCGACGAGATCATGCTGGAGGTGTCGAAGGATATCTGCGCGCTGTTCGATGCCGACCGGTTGACGATCTATGTGATGAGCGAGGACAAGTCCTCCATCGTGTCGAAGGTCAAGACCGGCCTCAATTCGTTCAAGGACCTGAAGCTCCCCATCTCGGAGCAGAGCATTGCCGGTTACGTGGCCCACAACAAGAAGATGGTCAACATCAAGGATGTGTACGACGAGAACGAGCTCAGGTCGTTCAGCTCCCAGCTGCGGTTTCTCCAGGAAGTGGACAAGCGGACCGGCTACCGCACCAAGCAGATGCTGGTGTCGCCGGTGGTGGATGCCACCGACAACGAGCTGATCGGCGTGGTCCAGATCATCAATAACAAGGCGGACCGGCCGTTCCACTCGATGATGGAGGAGGGCGTGACGGAGCTCTGCAAGACGCTCGCCATCGCTTTCCGCCAGCGTCAGAAGCCGCAGCAGCAGCTGGCCAAGACCAAGTACGACTATCTGGTTGCGGATGCAGTGATCTCGGCTGCCGAATTCGATCTTGCCACCCGCTCCGCCCGCCGCAAGGGTATCGATATCGAGGACGTGCTGATCGACGAGTTTCAGGTCAAGGTTCCGGCCCTGGGGGATGCGCTCGCCAAGTTCTTCGGGGTGGGCTATGAGCCGTTCAAGGCCGACCGAATCAAGCCGATGGACCTGCTGAAGAACCTGAAGCGCGACTATGTGGAGTCCAACCAGTGGCTGCCGATCGAGGAAAACAAGGACGGTCTGCTGGTGGTCACTACCGACCCCGAACGGGTCAAGGTGTCGCGCATTGTCCAGAACGTGTTCCCCAAGCACAAGCCGGTGTACAAAGTGTGCACCCGGCGCGAGTTCGTGAACACGGTGGACCAGTTCTATGGCGAAGGAGCCGACAGTGCCAGCATCGGCGACCTGCTTTCCAACCTCGAGCCCGAAGAGGCGGGGGAAGAAGGTGCGGGTACGACCCAGGACGATGTGTCGGCCGCCGCCGACAACGAGCTGGTAAAGCTCGTCAACAAGATCATCATCGACGCCTACAACCAGGGCGTATCGGATATCCACATCGAGCCCTACCCGGGCAAGGCCAAGACCGAGATCCGGTTCCGCAAGGATGGCTCGCTCATGCCCTATATCGAGGTCCCGGCCAGTTATCGCAGCCCGCTGGTCACGCGCCTCAAGATCATGTGCGACCTGGACATCTCGGAAAAACGCAAGCCCCAGGACGGCAAGATCAAGTTCAAGAAGTTCGGACCCCTCGACATCGAGCTGCGGGTCGCTACCATTCCGACCCAGGGCGGCGTGGAAGACGTGGTGATGCGGATTCTCGCCGCCGGCGAGCCTATCCCCCTGGACAAGATGGGCTTCACCGAGCATAACCTGAAGGCGCTGAAGAGCTGCGTCGAAAAGCCCTACGGCCTGTTCTTCGTGTGTGGGCCGACCGGCTCCGGCAAGACCACCACCCTGCACTCGGTGTTGAAGTACCTGAACACCCCGGACACCAAGATCTGGACCGCTGAGGACCCGGTGGAAATCACCCAGAAAGGCCTGCGCCAGGTGCAGATGAATCCCAAGGCTGGGCTCAACTTCGCGACCGCGATGAAGGCGTTTCTGCGGGCCGACCCGGACATCATCATGGTGGGGGAAATGCGCGACAAGGAAACCACCGGCACCGGCATCGAGGCCTCGCTCACCGGCCACCTGGTGTTCGCCACCCTGCACACCAACAGCGCCCCCGAGTCCATTATCCGGCTGCTCGACATGGGCATGGACCCCTTCAACTTTGCCGACGCCCTGCTCGGCATCCTGGCCCAGCGGCTGGCGAAGCGCCTGTGCAGCAAATGCAAGAAGCCCCACGTGGCAACCCAGGATGAGATCAAGCTGATGCTTGCCGAATACTGCGAGGAGCTGAAGAATATCGAGCGGTTCAAGGCGGACCCCAACGCGGCCTACAAGTCGGTGTACGCCGACTGGGTGAAGAACTACGGCAACGACAAGGGTGAGATCACCCTGTACGAACCGGTGGGCTGCGATACCTGCATGGGCACCGGCTACAAGGGCCGGGTCGGCCTGCACGAACTGCTGGTGGGCACCGATCCCGTCAAGAAGAACATCCAGGAGCACGCCCGGGTGGCGGAGATTGTGGTCACCGCCCTGTCCGAGGGCATGCGCACCCTGAAGCAGGACGGCATGGAGAAGGTGCTGCAGGGCATCACCGACATGCACCAGGTGCGGGCGGTCTGCATCAAGTAGTCCCGAGCCTTTCGCCGTTCCCGCCGGCGGGAGCGCTGCGGCGCCCCCCGCCCCGCCGGCCTCTGCCTGAACCGGGGCGCCGGGAGCACCCGAAGTGACGAGCCTCAGTTCCGACGTTCTGCTGCGCCGCCTGGAGGAGCTCAACGCCATCGGCGTGGCGCTCTCCAAGGAAAAGGACATCACCCGGCTGCTGGAGGCTATCCTGGTGGCCGCCAAGACCATTACCAATGCCGATGGCGGGACGCTCTACCGGATGACCGAGGAGCGCACCCTCAAGTTCGAGATCCTTCACAACGACACGCTGGGTATCAAGATGGGCGGCACCAGCGGCAAGGAAATTCCGTTCTACCCGGTGCACCTCCGGGGCCGTGACGGCAATCCGAACAATTCCATGGTGGTGGCGTACGCCGTGTTGCACGACACCACCGTCAATATCGCCGATGCCTACACCGAAAAGGGCTTCGACTTTTCCGGAACCAAGAATTTCGACCAGAAGACGGGTTACCGCTCCCAGTCCTTCCTGACGGTGCCGATGAAAAACCACGAGAGCGAGATCATCGGGGTGCTGCAGCTCCTGAACTGCAAGGACCGCGATGCCGGCACGATCATCCCGTTCTCGAACGCCGACCAGCACCTGGCGGAGTCGCTGGCGTCCCAGGCCGCCATAGCTCTCACCAATCGCCAGCTCATTAACCAGCTGGAGGACCTGTTCGAGTCCTTCATCAGCCTGATCAACGCCGCCATCGACGAAAAGTCTCCCTACACCGGCGGCCACTGCCAGCGGGTGCCGGTGCTCACCATGCTGCTTGCCGAAGCGGTGAACCGGACCCGGAGCGGCCCGCTCGCCGACTTTCAGATGACGGACAAGGACCGCTACGAACTGAAGATCGCCGGCATGCTCCACGACTGCGGCAAGGTCACCACCCCGGTTCACGTGGTGGACAAGGCCACCAAGCTGGAAACTATTTATGACCGCATCCACCTGGTCGACACCCGCTTCGAGGTGCTCAAGCGCGACGCCGAAATCGCAATGCTCAAGGCCAGGATCGAGGCGGGCGCCGGTGCGGATGCGGCGCGCCTGGCGGAGCTGGACCGCGGCTTCCGCGATCGCATCCGCCGGCTCGACGAGGACCGGGCCTACCTGCGCAAGTGCAACGTCGGGGGAGAGTTCATGGCGCCGGAGGACCAGCAGCGGGTCAGGGACATCGGATCCCGGAACCAGTGGCGCGACCCGGCGGGCATGACGGCGAACTTTCTCACCGAGGACGAAATCAAGAATTTCACCATCGCCCGCGGGACGCTCACGCCGGATGAGCGGGAGATCATCAATCACCACATCGTCGTGACCATCAAGATGCTGGAGGCGCTGCCGTGGCCCAGGCACCTGAGGAACGTTGCGGAATACGCGGGTGGGCATCACGAGCGCATGGACGGAAAGGGCTACCCGCGGGGACTTACCCGCGAGCAGATGTCGGTGCAGGCCCGGGTGATGGGCATCGCCGACATCTTCGAGGCGCTGACCGCGGTGGACCGTCCCTACAAGAAGGGCAAGACCCTCACCGAGGCACTGAAGATCCTGGGCAACTTCAGGGAGAACGGCCACATCGACCCGGATCTTTTCGACGTGTTCATCCGGGAAAAGGTCTACCTGGAGTACGCCAGGCAGTTCCTGGACCCGGGACAGATCGACGAGGTGGACGAATCGAAGGTTCCGGGATATAGGGCCTCCAGGTAGCCCTGAGCGGAACGAGTTCAGCCACGGCTTGGCTGGAATTGAGTGCGGCCGGTTGCTAGCCGAGAATCCGCCTGACCTGGTCCCAGTCATTGGGAACCAGGCCGAGCATGCCGGGTTTGTCTTTGTCGAGCACGCCGTAATCGAGCGCCAGGAATTCCGAGCAGATCATGTCATAGTTGTCCCCGAGGACAGTTGAGCCAGGGGCGAGCCTGCGGATAACTCCAAGACCGGTCGGTGGCGTGGCAATGGTCTGCACGGAAATGTCGGGGCGGTATTTTTTCAATGCAAGCACCAGCCGCCAAATGTCGCCGCTCCAGAATGGGGTGCACCGGTCCCGTTCAGCCGTGATGCGGTTCAACGGGTAACAATCGTGGACCAGTATCGTGGAGGCCCGCGTGCAAAATCGTTCCAGATTGATGAAGTCCCGCAGCGCGAACTCGAACAGGTGCATGCCGTCGATGAACGCGAGCTCAACCGCCTTTCCGCCGAGTTCCGCCGCAAGGTCGTGGCGCGCGAAGAAGTCATCGCTCGTCATGCGGAAAATCCTGACGTTCGGACCAAGCGCAAAAGTGATGGCCGGGGCCGGATCCACCCCGATTACGGCCGTTTCGGGATTTGCCCGCCTGATGGATTGGCCCTCGGCGACCCCGATTTCCACGTACGTTTCGGGACGCAGCAGGCCATGAATGCGGCTCAGAACGTCGAAGTAGTATTCGCCGGGCAGCTCGGCGGCGGCGATCAGATCGTGGGCACCCGCAATACCGGGACGCAGGCGTAGGGCGTTTTCCCCGCACAGCCCGGCCGCCGCCCGATCCCCCAGCGCGAGCAAAGCCCGGCCGCGAAGGAGTTGAATCTCCGGGTCCGCGGGATAGCGTTGAACGGCCGGATCGAGAAACGTGAGCGCAAGTTGCGGCTGCTCGTCCTGGAGCGCCAGCATCCCGCTGACCACCAGAGCCTCGCCATGAAAGGGGTCCGATCGCAGAACCTCCGCGAACAGCTCCCTGGCCGTTCCGGTATCTCCCGCCCGGCAGGCATTTCGGCCGGCAGCGGCGAGCGCTTCGAGATTCGAGTGCGGGTTCTTTTTCCTGCCGGAAAGGATATTTCGTAAGATGCTTACCAGCATAGGCGTTTGGCGAGACGCTATGCCCTTGATATTAGCATGCGGAGGAGGCGCGCCGCGGCCCTGGCGCCAGAGGAACGCCGCATGCGATCCGTCGGTGTGTCGAGGCCGTCGTCGAAAAACGGAAATGCTCGGCAGGATTCGCCAAGCAACATCCCACCCATGTAGACGATTGCTGACAAAAAACGTCACTTTCTGCCTCAATTCTGAGGAACATGCGCGATAGGCCCCCGGGCGTGCGCTAAAACCCATCAAATTCAATAGGTTTTCGCAAAGCGCCCCCTTCAGGCATTGGCACAGGGCTTGCTTTTAGATGACCTCAGAACACGGCACGGTACGTGTTTCAGTTGTTTTAACCACAAGGAGCTTGTTATGAAACAAATCCAAAAGGGCTTTACCTTGATCGAACTGATGATCGTGGTGGCGATTATCGGCATCTTGGCCGCGGTGGCCATTCCCGCCTACCAGGACTACATCGCCCGGTCGCAGGTTACTGAGGCGGTGCAGATGCTGGGCGGCGGCAAGACGCCGTTCGCGGAGTACTACGCGGACAAGGGCCAGTGGCCGGGTAACGCGGCGTCCGTGATGGGCAACACCGGCCCGGGCAAGTACGTGTCGACCGTTTCCCTGACCGGCGGCAGCGGCGCCCAGACCAGCTCGCTGACCCTTACCGCGACCATGAGGGACAGCGGCGTAAGCTCGACCATCACCGGCAAGACGCTGACCTTGACCACCGATAACGGAGGCAAGACCTGGACCTGCGTGAGCGGCAATATCGACACCAAGTTCCTGCCGGCGGCCTGCAAGTAAAAAAAGGGTCTTTTCTCGCCCGAAAAACCCGCCGCCATCATGGGGGCGGGTTTTTTTTCCACTCTGCGGGCGAACTTGGCCTTATCCAATCGGCTACGCTGATCAACCCGGACTCTCTGTGTCGACCGGTTCAAATCACCAGGACAGGGGGTATGAGATGATGAGGCTGAAAAAAGGTTTCACGCTGATTGAGCTGATGATCGTGGTGGCGATTATCGGCATCCTGGCGGCGGTGGCGATCCCCGCCTATCAGGACTACATCGCCCGGTCGCAGGTGACTGAGGCGGTGCAGATGCTGGGCGGCGGCAAGACCCCCATTGCCGAGTTCTACGCGGACAAAGGCTATTGGCCGAGTACCGCTGCATCCGTGATGGGCAACACCGGCCCGGCCAAGTACGTCTCGACGGTTTCCCTCACCGGCGGCGCCGGCGCCCAGACCAGCTCGCTGACCCTCACTGCGACCATGAGAGACACGGGCGTAAGCTCGACCATCACCGGCAAGACGCTGCTCTTGACCACTGCGGACGGCGGAAAGAACTGGACCTGCGTGAGCGGCAATATCGACACCAAGTTCCTGCCGGCGGCCTGCAAGTAAA
Source organism: Betaproteobacteria bacterium (assembly GCA_016183615.1). Classification (GTDB taxonomy): domain Bacteria; phylum Pseudomonadota; class Gammaproteobacteria; order Burkholderiales; family UBA6910; genus JACPEG01. The sequence continues at coordinate 147,462 of JACPEG010000041.1, read as the reverse complement.
GACCGTACGGTTAAAACAAGCCGCCCTTCAGGGCAGGGTTTGGATTTGACGGATTTGTTCCGGCGCATCGTGAGCGGCGCCGAAAGGGGCGTTACTTCTGGGCCAGGCGGACGATGACGCCCTTGGTGATTTCTTCCGTAAACTTGTCGCTGTATCCAAGTTCCTTCAGTTCCCACCTCAATACGTTACCCAGCTTTGCCTTGCGGTAGATTCCGAGACGGTTTTCGCGCTTGAAATGGGCGACGCGATTGTATAGCTCTTCCAGTGCCCCGGAGAGCTTCCTGGCGGAGGCCTTCTTGCCGTCGCCCTCGATCGAAGGCGGATAATGTTTCGCCAGATCTCGCGCCATGGTCTTGGCGAACTCATCCACCTGTGTCCCTGAAAAAAGCTTGCCTAACATGCTTTCCATCCGATTGGCGCTTGCGGATCTCGTGTTGTGCGGAACAACCCTCGTTCTCCGGGGGGTGCGACGTTTCGAATCATCGATTCCGGCTGCTGGGTTTCCGGATAAGGACACTGCCGGAGGGCGATCGCAGACCGCCCGCCAAGTATAATGCGGGAGCATCGCGTGCAACAAGGGGCGGTCATGCTCAATTGGTTGAAGAAAACAGTATTGGACGGGAGGTCGGGAGAAGCCTCGGTTCCCGCCTCGCAACAGACCATAGACCTGTGGATGCGCCAGGGCTTTGATCTCCACGGCTGGGGTGACCTGGCGGGTGCGGAGACCCTGTACCGAAAGATTCTCAAGGCGCAGCCGGAGAATTTCGACGCTCTGTACCTGCTGGGCAAGCTGGCGGCAGGCTCTTCGCGGACCCGCGAGGCGATCGAATTCCTCTCCCAGGCGGTCGCGATCAAGGGTGATGTGGCGAGTTTTCGCTACGCCCTGGGCGCGGCCCTGCTTTCCGCAGGAGACCTCGATCGGGCCGAGGACTGCCTGAACACCGCCCTCCGGCTCGACCCGGCCTACGCCGAGGCCTATAACGACCTGGCGTGCGTACTGCAGCAGCGGGGCCGCCTCCGGGAGGCGGAGGACCTGTTTCGCAAGGCGTTGCAGGCCAATCCCCGGCTCCCCCAGGCCCATTTCAACCTGGCGACGGTTATCGAGGATCAAGATCTTCCGGAACAGGCGATCGATCATTACCGCTGTGCATTGGAGCTTCGCCCGGATTATCCTCAGGCCCATCATCGCCTGGGTACGGCGTTGAACCGCCTGGGACGGATCGAAGAGGCCGCGGCCGCCTATCGCCGTGCGTTGGAACTCGAGCCCGATGGCGACGGCGCCTATCTGCTGCTCGGGAACATTTATGCTGCCCAGGGTAAATTCGAAGATGCGGCCGAGTGTTACTGCAGGTCACTCGATATCGACGACGGGTCCCCGGAGAAATGGCACCGCCTGGCGATCGTGTTTCAGCTGGAAGGAAAGCTGGCGCAGGCCGTGGACTGCTGCCATAAGGCATTGGAGCGGGACCCGTCCCACTATGACTCGCATTTTGTACTGGGTACGATTTTCAGGGACCAGGGGAAGTACGAAGACGCCCTGAAGGAATTCCAGGCTCTGGTTCGCCTGAAGCCGGAAGACTCCCAGGGGTTGCTCGCGATTGCCACGGTGCATCATTACTGGGCCCATTCCATCGAGGCCATCGAAACCTACCGGGCCTGCCTTCGGCTGGACCCGAATTGCGTCCGGGCCTACAACGACCTGGGCGGATGTCTTCACGAGCTGGGCAGGCTGACGGAGGCGGAAGCCGCATTCCGCAAGGCCATGGAAATCGATCCGCGATCCCCGGTGCCGTTCAGCAACATGCTCTTCTCCAAGAACTGCCAGTACGGCGTGGACCCGGCGGACTTTTTCCGGGAGCATCTGGACTGGGCCGCTCGCTTCGAAGCGCCCGTGGCCGGGGAATTGCGGCCCCACGCCAACGACCGCGATCCCCAGCGCAAGCTCAGAGTGGGGTACATTTCCCCCAATTTCAGCCAGCACCCGGTGGCATTTTTCGTATACCCGGTTTTCCGCCTGCGGGACGCAGACCGCTTCGAGACCTGGTGCTACTCGGACGTGGAGGTGGAGGACCGGGTGACGGAGCGGTTGAAGGGGGCGGCGGACCGCTGGCAGCGGGTGGTGGGGTTGAGCAACGAGCATCTGGCGCAGCGCATCCGCAAGGACGGGATCGACGTTCTGGTGGACCTGGCCGGGCACAGCGCGGGAGGCAACCGGATGCTGCTGTTCGCGCGGAAGCCGGCGCCGGTGCAGGTGACGTGGCTGGGGTACCTGAACACGACGGGGCTGGCGGCGATGGATTACCGGATCACGGACGCGGTGGCGTGTCCGCCGGGGATGGAGCGCTACCACACGGAGCGGCTGCTGCGCATGCCTGACAGCCAGTGGTGCTATGCGACGCCGGAGGAGGCGCCGGAGGTGGGCCCGCTGCCGGCGCCGGCGGCCGGGCACGTGACCTTCGGCGCCATGCACCAGTTGCCCAAGGTCAATGCCCCGGTGATCGACCTGTGGGGCCAGCTGATGCACCGGGTTCCGGGCTCCCGCCTGGTGGCGGCGGCCCGGGGCGTGAGCGGCGCCCGTGACGAGCTTATCGGGCGTTTCGGTGCGCTGGGAATCGCCGCGGAGCGGCTCGAGATCCTGGATTTTCTGGATTTCCCCAAATTCCTCGAGTTGCATAACCGTATCGACATCAACCTCGACGCGTTTCCCTACACCGGCGGCACCACGACCTGCCACTCGCTGTGGATGGGCGTGCCCCTGGTAACCTTGACCGGGCGGGGCGTGATGTCGCGCGGCGGCGCCAGCCTGCTGTCCGCGGTGGGCCTGAGGGAACTGATTGCCGACACGCCCGAAGCGTACCTGGAGGTCGCGGTGCGCCTGGCCGGAGACCTGGAAGGCCTCGGCCGGCTGCGGGCTGGCTTGCGCGAACGGGTTCGCAGGTCTCCGCTGGTGGACGCGGAAAAATTCACGCGCAATCTGGAGCAGGCCTATCGCATCATGTGGCAGGAGTGGTGTGCAAGCGCAGCGAAGCCGGCGCGGCGTGGGCCGGTTCCGTGAACGGCATGGATTCGTCGGGCCAAGGGGACGCTCTCGGCACCGTCGCGTCCGAGCACCATCAACGGGGTCTCGATCTGCTTCGCGAAAGCCGCAGTCGCGAAGGCCTCGCGGAATTGGCGCGGGCGGTGGAGCGCGATCCCGGCAATGCCGAATACCACAAGAGTCTCGGCAACGCGCAGAAGGTTCTGGGGGACGTCCAGGGTGCCATGGCGAGCTACCGGCGGTCCCTGGAAATCGCCTCGGATTACCTGCCTGCTCACTATAACCTGGGCCTGATCCTGCGCGAGCTGAACCGGCTCGACGAGGCCGAGCAGCACTTCCGCAGGGCTTTCGAGCTCGATCCAAACGATCCCGACGTGCTTTCCAACCTGGCGGCAGTGCTTGCTGCACGATCCCGGTTTGCCGAGTCGGTGGAGGTCTACAGGACGGCGCTGCAGTTGACCCCGGGCGATCCCTTCCTGTGGCTGGGGATGGGCATGGCCTGCCAGCAGCTAGGGCAGCAGGAGGAGTCAGTCCGGAGCCTGCGCCAATGCGTGGAACTGACGCCGGACATTCCCGAGGGGTGGTATTGGCTGGGGATGGCCTGCAGGAAACTCGGCAGAACCGAAGAGGCGGCGGGATGCTACCGCAAGACCCTCGAACTGGATCCGGAAAATCCCGAGGCGCACAACAATCTGGGCAATCTCCTGCAGGACGAAGGTCGGCTGGAGGATGCGGTTGCCCATTACCGGACGGCGATCCGGCATTCCCCGGATTACGCGCAACCCTATAGCAATCTCGGCAGTGCGCTGCTGCGGCGAGGCCGCCTGGACGAGGCGATCGAATCCTGCCGCAAGGCGATCGAGCTGTTGCCCGATTTTGTGGGAGCCTACCTCAATCTCGGCAGCGCCTATGGGCTGCAGGGCGCCCGTGATCGCGCGCTGGAGTGCTATCAGGCCGCGCTGCGGCTTGAGCCCGACAACTCCGCGGCCCGGGAAAGCCTGCTGTTCCAGATGCAGGAGGTTTGCGACTGGTCGCGATTCGAGGAGTTATGCGAAGCGCAGCGCCGCAGCGTGTCCGCCCAGCCGGACCAGGAGGTCAGTCCGTTCAGCCTGCTTTCGATCCCGGCGTCCCCGGCGGAGCAGTTGCAGTGCGCCAGGAATTTCGCGGCGCGCCGGCTAAAGGCAGTCAGCGGCGGCCTCGAGCGACTGCGCTTCCGCTTTGAGCGCAAGGCCGGCCCCAGGATCAAGGTGGGATATCTTTCGGCCGATTTTCACGAGCATGCCACGGCCTACCTGATGGCGGAGCTGTTCGAGCTGCATGACCGGACCCACTTTGAAATAGCCGCCTATTCCTACGGGCCCGATGACGCCAGCCCGATGCGCGCCCGCCTGGTGCGCGCCTTCGACAACTTCGTGGACCTCAGTCCCATGTCCCACGAAGCTGCGGCCGCCAGGATCTACGGCGATCAGGTCGACATCCTGGTGGACCTGAAGGGCTATACCCAGCATGCGAGAACAGAGATCGTGGCGCTGAGGCCCGCCCCCCTCCAGGTCAGTTATCTGGGTTACCCCGGTACCATGGGCGCCGACTTCATCGATTATCTGGTGACGGACCGTTTCATCACGCCCCCCGGCCAGGCCCTGTTTTTCACCGAAAAGCTCGTCTATCTCCCGGGAACCTACCAGGTCAACGATCGCCGCAGGAGCGTAGCGGACACGCCGGAGCGCAGGGAACTCGGGCTGCCGGAAGGGGCCTTTGTTTTCTGTTGCTTCAACCAGACCTACAAGATTCTGCCGCCGGTGTTCGCGGCCTGGATGCGGCTGCTCAAGGCCGTCCCGGGCAGCGTGCTGTGGCTGCTCGAAAGCAATCACTGGGCTGCGCAGAACCTGCGCCGCGAAGCGCAATCCCGCGATGTCGATCCGGAGCGGCTGATTATTGCTCCAAAACTCCCTCTTGCCCGGCATCTCGCCCGGCTGCGGGCGGCAGACCTGTTCCTGGATACCCTGCCCTACAACGCGCATACCACCGCCAGCGACGCGCTCTGGGTCGGGCTGCCGGTGCTGACCTGCGCCGGGGAAGCCTTCCCGTCCCGTGTCGCCGGCAGCCTGCTGACTGCGGCGGGGCTCCCGGAACTCGTCACTTATTCCATGGATGAGTATGAATCGCTGGCACGGCGCCTGGCCCAAAGACCGGAGGATCTGGTGATGCTGCGCGAGAAGCTGATCCGGAACCGGTCAACCGCGGCGCTGTTCGATACGCCTGGATTTGCCCGGCACCTGGAAGCGGCCTATAGCCTGATGTGGGAAAACTATCTCGCGGGCAACGGCCCGCACGCGATCGTCCTCTGAACGGGCGGTTCAGGGCTCCCGGGCAAGGCCCAGGATCTGCTGCTGGAACGGCGTGATTGCGGCCTTGAAGGCGAACGCCCGCAGCTCGAAAACATTCACCTGCGGTGCCAGGCGGACCACGGCAAAACCGGAGTTTTTAAGCACTGCGGGCAGCGACCCGGGAGTGAAGCCCGTCTTGTGGGCGAAATAGTCCTGGCCGCTGCGTTCGATCTCCTCGCCAAAACCGTAAATCACGTCGTGGACGGTGATGGGCCCCGCCGGTGACTGATATAGTACGTCTTCCAAGTCCATGTGGTTTGCGAGCACGTGCCGCATGACGGCATCGATGTCGGGGACGCGGATTTCGGCGAAACCGTCAGGCTTGAGCACATGCCGGAATCCCTGCAGCACCTTGTAAGCGTCGTGCCGGTAAAAATGCTCGAGGTTATGGGAACAATAGACGGCGTCGAAAACGGCGGCGGGAAAGGCGGCGAGCTCGCGGGCGTCACAGATGACGTCCGCCCCGGTCCTGGGGTCGATGTCGAGCGTCAGGTGCTTCCACCCGTCGAAATATTCGGGGATCGGGATCAGCTTGCTGTTGGCCCCGACGTTGAGAACCTGCCTTACCCCCGGATCCCGGCTGGCGGCGGGAAAGCTCGCAGCGCGATTGCGCTCCGGCGCGGAGGTCGCCTTCCGGGAAAGGAGGTCCTTTAGGATGTCTATCAGCACAGGGGGATTTTACCCCCGCCTGCGGCCACCATGCAGCTAGGGGAATCGCGGTCATATTTCCTGCGGGCTGCCGGCCTGGGCCTGGCGGCGCTCCTGGCGATCACCGCCGTGGTTTATTTTCCGGGCCTGCGGGGCGCCTTTCTGCTGGATGACCATGCAAGCCTGAGGTCGTTGCAGGACATCCGGGCCGACGGCTCCCCCGACGAGCTGTGGGGATTCGCCACCTCGGGCCTGTTCGGGGCCTACGGGCGCACCCTTTCGCTGCTGAGCTTTGCGTTCCAGTTCTCGGATTGGCCCGCCGATCCCTGGCCGTTCAAGTTCGTGAACCTGCTGCTGCATCTCCTGAACGGCTGCCTGCTGTTGTGGCTGTTCCTGCGCCTCGCGGCGCTGATGAAGCTGCCTGCGCGGCAGGGCCTGCTCGCCGGCCTGTTCGCGAGCGCCGTATGGCTGCTGCATCCTCTCAACGTTTCCACCACGCTCTACGTGATCCAGCGCATGACGCAGCTGAGCGCGCTGTTCACCGTGGCCGGCCTGCTGATCTATATTCACGGCCGGCGATCGCTGCGGCAGGGAAATCTGCAGGGATACGCCTGGCTCACTGCCGGCTTCGGCCTGTGCGCGATGCTGGCTTTCCTTTCCAAGGAGAACGGCATCCTGCTGCTGCTCTACGCCTGGGTCATCGACGCCACCTTGTTCAAGGGGTCGGAGCCGCCTCCCTACTGGCGCGCATGGAAGGGCGCCGTGCTCCACCTGCCCCTGCTGGCGGTCGCCGGCTATGTCCTGCTGCGCTGGAATGCCTCCATCCTGCCCACGTTCCAGTTCCGGGAATTCGGCCCGGGAGAGCGGTTGCTCACCGAAGCACGGGTGCTGGTGGATTACCTGGGCCTGATCGTTTTCCCCAGGCCCGGGGTCCTGGGATTGTTCCACGACGATTTCGTCACATCCCGGGGGCTGCTGGATCCGCCCCAGACCCTGGCGGCAGTGCTGTTCCTGCTGTTCCTGCTCGGCGCGGCGCTAGGGTGGGTGCGCCGCGCACCGGTCTTCAGTTTCGCGGTGCTGTGGTTTTTCGCGGGCCATGTGCTGGAGTCCACGGTCATCCCGCTCGAGGTCTATTTCGAGCACCGCAATTATCTGCCCATGGCAGCGATCATCTGGGGCGCAACTTTCTACGTGGCGCGGGGCCTGGAACGACTGCCGCGCCGGGCAACCCGCAGGTTCCTGCTCGGGGCCGGGCTGGCCTGGCTGGCTTTGCTGTCGGCGGTGACCTGGAACGAGACGCGGCTCTGGGGGAACCCGGCGCTGCAGGCCGTGTCCTGGTCCAGGGAAAAGCCCCGGTCGGTGCGGGCCCAGGAGTTGCTGGGAAATGCCCTGGCGGCCCGGGGCCAGTACCGGGAGGCGGCGGACCTGTTCGCGAGGCTGGCGCGCGGCGAGCTCAGGCATGCCGCGGCGTACCTGTCCCTGCTGCGCCTGGGTTGTTATGACGACAGAATCGGGTTGCCCGACCCGGGCGAGGTGGCTGCCGGCCTGAGAGCAACCCGCTACTCCAATGCGCCGGTGACGGGGCTGATCGAGCTCGTGGCGCTGAAGGAGCAGGGACGCTGCCCCAGGACAGCTTATGCGCAGATGCTGCCTTTGTTCGAAGCCCTGATGGATAACCCCGCCTTCGGCGGCGTCCAGGCGCAGCTTCATGGCCTGCTGGGAAGGCTGCAGGCGGCGGAAATGCTGATCGATCCCGCCATCCGCAGCCTGGACCGGGCAGACATGCTCGCGCCCAGCGTGCAGACCCCGCTGCTGCAGGCGAGAGTCCTGGTATATGCGGGCCGCTATGACGAGGCCCTGGTCTACGTGGACAAGGCGCGCCGCGCCAACCGGGCCCACAGGCCGGGAAAGGCGCTGCGGGACAAGGAGATCGGGGAGATGGAAACCGTGGCATCGACGCTGAACAGCCGGCAAAAATAGGCGATACTTGAGGCCCATGATCTCGGACACCAGGCCGGAATACAGCGTTATCCTCCCCGCGAAAAACGAGGCCGCGGGGCTGGACACGGTTTTGCCCAAGCTGCGGGAGGCGGCGCCGGGTGCGGAAATCATCGTGGTGGACGACGGTTCCACCGACGACACGCTGGCGGTGTGCGGGCGTCATGGGGTACGGGTGATTTCCCACCGCTACAGCATCGGCAACGGGGCGGCGATAAAAACCGGCGCCCGGGCGGCCCGGGGCGACGTGCTGATCCTGATGGATGCCGATGGCCAGCACGCGCCGGAGGACATCCCGCGGCTGGTGGCCAAGTTCCGCGAAGGCTATGACATGGTGGTGGGCGCACGCGATCGGGATTCCCAGGCGAGCGCGTGCCGGGCCCTGGGAAACGGCATGTACAACCGCCTGGCGAGCTGGATGGTGGGCCAGCGGATCATGGACCTCACCTGCGGGTTTCGCGTGGTCAAGGCGGCAAGATTCCGCAGGTTCCTTTACCTGCTGCCGAACGGATTTTCCTATCCCACGACCATCACCATGAGTTTTTTTCGCGCCGGCTATCAGGTGGGGTACGTGCCGATCGTGGCCGCGCCGCGCCTGGACAGAAGCCACCTTCATGTGCTGCGCGACGGCATCAGGTTTCTGTTGATCATTTTCAAGATCGGCACGCTTTATTCCCCGCTGAAGCTGTTTTTTCCGGCGAGCCTCGGATTTTTTGCCACCGGGCTTGGGTATTATCTTTACACCTACGTTACGCTGCACCGCTTCACGAACATGAGCGCCTTGCTCTTCATCACCAGCATCGTGGTGTTCATGATCGGGCTGGTGTCCGAGCAGATCACCGCGTTGAATTACAGGGACAGCGACCGGTCGGAGGATTAGGACAGATGGCGCGCGGAATCCGCGACGTGAAATCCGGCGCCGCTTTCGCCTTCGACCCGGCATGCGGAAATCCGGTGCCGCTGGAGTCGGCGCGCCCGGAGCCGGACGGGATAGGACCCGCGGCGCCCGGCTGTCGCGTGAAACGGTATCCATGCTCACGCAAATGATCAAAGAGGCGTTCCTGGGCTTGTTTTCCCGGGGAAAGGGAGCGCGGCCGCGGTCCGCGGCTGCCGCGACCCCGCCGGCGCCAGACGCGGCAACTGAAACGGGGTTCGAGGAGGCGCAGGCGCTTTTCCGGGAGGGCAATTTCGCGGCCGCGGAGGAAATCTGCCGAAAGATCCTGCAACTCGACCCTGATCACTCGGGGGCCCTGCATTTACGGGGAGCGGCGGAAATTCGCGGGGGAAGATACGGCGAGGCCGTGGAACTGCTCGCCGGCGCCGTTTCAATCAATCCCGCCGTGCCCGATTACCACAAGGCTCTTGGCGACGCATTCCGGCAGCTTGGCCGGATCGATAAGGCGATCGAAAGCTATCGGGAGGCCGTGCGGCTGAATCCGGATTATGCCGACGCCCGCAACAACCTGGGCGTGGCCCTGGCAATGTCGGGAAATCCGGAGGCGGCGATCGAAAGCTACCGCGCGGTGCTCAGGCTCGACCCGGAATTCGCCGAAGCCCATGTGAACCTCGGAAACGCGCTGCAACAGCAGGGGCTGCTCGAGGCGTCCGTTGAATGCTACCGCGAGGCGCTGCGGGTTCGGCCCGACTACGCGCTCGCATACAACAACCTGGGCCTGGCGCTGCGGGACCTGGGCCAAGTGGAGGCGGCGAGGACATGCGACGAAAGGCTGATGCAGCTGGCGCCGAGCGACGGAACCCGCATCCGGCTTGCCACCACCTTGCCGGTGGTCTCGATGTCCAGGCAGGAAATCCTCAGGATGCGGACAAATTTCAAGAACAATGTCTGCGCCATCCTGGAGCAGGGGGCAACGCTCGCGGACCCGCTCGCCGAAGTCGGCCAGGCCAATTTTTACCTGGCCTATCACGGAATGAACGACAGGGAGCCGCAGGTTCTGGTGGCAAGGCTGTACGAGCAGGCCTGTCCGGCCCTGCGCTACGTCGCGCCCCACTGCAGGCAAGCCCGCCGTCCGTCCGCGGCCACGCTGCGCGTCGGCTTTTTGTCAAAGTTTTTCTTCAACCACTCGGTTGGGACGTGGTTCTCACGGCTGATCGACCTGCTCGCGGCCGAAGGGCCGTTCGAAGTGGTCCTGCTCACGGTGGGGCATGTCGCGGAAGACACGGTGCGCCGGACCTTTTCTTCCGGTCTGGAGCACGTCAGCGTTCCCGAGCGTCTCGATTCGGCGAGAAAGATGGTAGGGGATCTGCAGCTCGACATCCTGGTCTATGCCGACATCGGCATGGAACCCGTCGGCTATTTCCTGGCTTTCAGCAGGCTTGCTCCGGTCCAGTGCGCGATGCTGGGCCATCCCGTGACAACCGGGATCCCGAATGTCGATTACTTCATTTCCAGCGCGCTGTTCGAGCCGGAGAACGCCCGCAACCATTACAGCGAATCGTTGCTCCTACTCAACTCGCTTCCGGTTTACATGGCAAAGCCGGCCATTCCGGTTGCGCTCAAGGGCCGCGGGGCGCTGGGGCTGCCGGAGGACAGGGTCCTCTACGTCTGCCCGATGATGCTGCACAAGCTTCACCCGGATTTCGATGAGGCGATGGCGCAGATCCTGCGCCGCGATCCCCGCGGGGAAATCGTTCTGTTCAGGGACGGACGCCACCCGGCCCGGCATGAGTTCCTGATGGAGCGGTTCTCCCGGACCATGCCGGATGTGCTCGATCGCGTGCGTTTCCTTCCATGGCTGTCAACCGACGACCTCATGAGTGTTTTCATGGCCGCCGACGTGGTGCTTGACAGCTACCACTTCGGGGCCGGGACCACGGCCTTCATGGTGCTCGCGACCGGCAATCCCATCGTGACCCTGCCGTCTGAATTCGTGCGCGGGCGGCCCGCGTACGGATGCTACCGGAAGATGGGGATCATGGATTGCGTGGCCGGCAGTCCGCAGGAGTACGTGGAACTGGCGATCAGGGTCGGCGCCGACGCGGACTTCCGGGCGGCGGTCAGGCAACGGATCCTCGAGAACAACTGGAAGCTTTTTGAGGACCGGGCGGTGGTTCGGGAAATGGCCGGCGCATTGCAGAGGATTGCCGGCCGGGAATCCCCGGGCACAGGCGATACGAAATGAGGAGTCCGGGCCGATTTTCCGGGCGCGCATTGCGAGCGGTCACGGCACCGGCGGAGCGCCGATGAGCGCGGAGCGGGAAAAGGTCTGTGCCGTCGTTGCGACCCATTTCCCGGACGCGGGGCTCGGGCAGCGCCTGGAGAGGGTCCTTGCGCAGTTGCCTCGTGCCATCCTGGTGGACAACGGATCGAGCGGCGAGCCGGCGCTCCTGCTCGAAACGCTGGCGCGCGACCCGCGGGTGGAGCTGGTGCGCAACGGCCGGAACCTGGGGATTGCCGGCGCGCTTAACCGGGGCATCGCGCGCGCTTCGGAACTCGGGTTCGGAGGCGTGCTGTTGGTCGACCAGGATACGGAAGTCTATCCGGAGATGGTTATGACCCTTCTCCGGATCCAGGACCGCTGCGGCGAGTCGGCGGCGGTGATCGGCAGCAATTATTTCAGCGTGCGCCGGGATCGCGACCTCGTCACCTGCCGCGGACGCCCTGCGCCGGAGTGGATCGAGCGCAGAACCGTCATCACCTCCGGGTCGCTGGTGGCGATGAAAGTGTTCGAGCGTATCGGCCCCTTTCGCGAGGATTATTTCATCGACTCGGTGGATCACGAGTTTTGCCTGAGGGCCCGGGCCCGGGGATACCGGGTCGTCATGAGCTGCGCGCCGCTGATGCGGCATGCCATCGGAGGGCCGACCCGCTACCCGGCGTGGCTTTCCCCGATGGCCGTGTTCGATCATTCTCCGCGGCGCAAGTATTACATCGCCCGCAACTGCGTCGCGACGATGCGGCGCTTCGCCCGGCGCGAGCCGGCCTGGTGCCTGCGGCAGGTGCTGCGGCTCGGCGTCGAGCTGGTATCCATCCTGGCGGTGGAGGGGCGCAAGGGGGCGAAGGCGCAGGCATTTTTTACGGGAATCGGGCATGGCTTCGCGGGGCGCATGGGACCCATCGAAAGCAGCTGGCCGGACGGATATGCCGGATGCGCGGACTGAATTGCTGATCCTGGGCGTTCACCTCAAGTCCGAGGGCTACCCCAACGTCCTTTATCGCCTTCGCGACCTGCAGGCGGCGAGCGAATGCCGCGTCGCCGAGATCAATGTACCCATGTGGACCGCGGGCACCCAGGGCTCGCAGGGGCTGCGGCGCGTGTTCAGAAATGCCTGGCGCGCCGTTTTCGCGCCCGTCGCGGTGATTGCCCGGTTCCTGGCCGCGCCCCGGCCGCAGCGGGCCTACCTGCCCTATCCGGCGGTGCCGGTGCTGGCGCTGCTGTCGCTGCTGCCGAAGCGCCTGCGGCCCGGCCGGACCGTGGCCGACGCCTTCATTTCCCTTTACGACACCATCGTCGAGGACCGCCGGATCTTCAGGCCCGGCAGTCTGCCCGCGCGCCTGACGAAGCGGCTGGAGCGCCGGGCCTACCGGGCTGCCGATATGGTGGTGGTGGACACGCCCCAGAGCGCGGCCCATCTTGCGCGGGAGTTCGGGTTGCCGCGCGACAGGGTGGTTGCGGTTCCCCTTTCCACCGACGAGGACCACTTCCGCCCATCGCCCTATGTTCCTTCACCGGGAACCTGCAGCGTGCTGTTCGTCGGTACCTTCATCCCGCTGCACGGCGCCGAGGTCATCGCCGGGGCCGCCCGCCTGCTCGCGGACCGCCCCGATATCCGCTTCCGGCTGGTGGGAGACGGGCAGACCGCGCCCGAGGTGGGTGCCGTGCTTGGGCAGGGCGCGGCCCATGTGGAATGGGAACGGGGCTGGCAGAGTTCGGCGCGGCTCGCGGCGGAAATCGCCCGCGCCGACATCTGCGTGGGCATCTTCGGCGGCGGCGACAAGGCCCAGCGGATCTGTCCCCTCAAGGTCTACGCCTATTGCGCGGTGGGCCGTGCGGTGATCACCGGGGAAACCCGCTGGACGCGGGAAACGCTGGCCGCGCTGGATTACGAACCGTTCGTTCAGGTTCCGCCGGGCAGTCCCGAGGCGCTCGCCGGCGCCATCGTCCGCATGGCGACGGACCCGCAGCTGCGGATTGCCTATGCCCGGGCCGGCCGCCGCTTCTACGAGCAGGAGCTCAGCAACGCCATCGCCCTCAGGCGCATCCGTCCGCTGCTCTGCTAGGGTGCCTCAATCCGGGTTGCGGCGCATCCAGTCGCAGGTTCGGGAGAGCCCCTCGGCAAAGGCCGTGGCGGGGCGCCACCCGAGATGGCGCGCCGCGAGGGAGACGTCGAGCACGTTCACCGGAACATCGAAGCGCCGGCCGGGAAGATAGGTGCGGCGCACCGGGCGCCCCAGAAGCGTCTCGATCGCCGCGAGGATGTCATTGAGACTCTGGCCCCGGCCGCTGCCGACGTTGAACAACCGCGGCTCGCCCGTCGCCGCGGCGGCGCGGACCAGGGCCGCCGCCGCATCCCCGGCGTACAGGTAATCGCGCACGACGCCGCCATCGCCCCAGATTTCGATCGGCTCGTCCCTCAGGGCCCGGTGCAGGAATACGGCGACAGCCCCCTGCGCGGTGGTGACCCGCTGGCGCTCGCCGTAGAGGTTGGCGAGCCGCAGCGCGCAGTAGTCGATCCCGTGCAGCACCTGGTACAGGCGCAGGTACTTTTCCACGGCCAGCTTGCCGATGCCGTAGGAGCAGAGGGGCTCGGTAGGGTGGGTCTCGGGAATCGGAACGGCGCGCGGAACCCCGTACACCGTGCCCCCGGAAGAGACGAAGACAATCTTCGTCCCCGTCCCGCGCACCAGCTCCAGCAGGCGCAGCGTGCCGATGACATTGGTCTCCACGTCGTAGACGGGATTGTCGTTGGAGGACTTGGGCAGGGTGGTGGAGATGAGATGGTAGACCACCTCGCAGCCCTCGGCCGCGCGGGCCAGGTCCTCCGGGTTGGAGAAGTCGCCTTCCAGCCACTCGGCAGGTCCGCTTTCCGCCGCGCTGTCAAAGCGCTTCAGGTTGGGCCGGTCGAATATCCGGACCCCATGGCCGGCGGCGAGCAGCGCCTGGCACAGATGCGATCCGATGAAGCCACCGCCGCCGAGAACTACGCACTTCATTGAATCTCCCGCCTCGATCGAATCAGTGCGCCGTAGAGGCCCACCAGCTCGTCCGTGTATTCCTCGATGGACTTGGGGCGCGGGGCGCTGGAGGCGAGCCTGAGCAGCAGCGCCCGGTCCCGGCACAGCCTCCCCAGGGCGCCCGCCAGAGCGCCCGCGTCCTCCCGCGGGAACAGCAACCCGTTTTCCCCGTCCCGCACCACTTCGGAGAGCCCGGGCACGTCGGTGGCCACGACGGGGCACCCCGATGCCTGGGCCGAGTATACAACGAGAGGCGTGTTTTCCTGCCACACCGACGGCACGGCCAGCACGTCGAGCGAAGCCAGCACCTCTCCGATGCGGCGGTTCGGAAACGTTCCCCGGAACTGGATCCGGGCATCCCGTGCGGCCATGGTCCTGAGCCGGCGGCCGTAGGCGGGATATTCCTCCGCGTCGCCGTAGAGATGCAATTCGAGCGGCTCGCCCGGCAGCGCGCGCAGCGCCTCGACCAGCAGGTGCACGCCCTTGTGCTCGAAGAGGGTCCCGATGTAGCCGACCCGCAGCACCCGGGGATCGTTGGGGCGGGGAGCCGGCGCCAGGTGGGCGAGATTGATGCCGAAACGGGTGAACACGATCTTTTCCCGCGCGAGCCCGTGGCGCAGCAGCGTCTGCTCCATGAGGCGGGAAGGAACCAGCACCCGGTCGATACGGTTCATGCGCTCGCGCAGGAACCCCGGCCGCGCCGCCAGGGCCCGCACGTAGGAGGCCGGCCGCAGGCGCGCCAGGGCGCCACGACCGGTCCCGCGCACCGCCGCCGCGAGCAGGCGGCGGGGCAATGCGGCGACCGCGGCGGCGATGCCGCGGGGCTGGCTTACCCGCACCACGTGCCGCAGGCAATTCACGCCGTCAGGGTCCGGCCCGGAACAGGGCGAATTGTCGGGCAGCCGCAGCTGGCACAAGGGACAGACCAGCCAGAAGTCGGTGGGCGTCATTACCGTGGGGACGCCAAGCTCGCGGCAGACGTCGATGGGCGAGGCGGACAGCTTCTGCAGGTGGAAAAAGTGAACCAGGTCGGGCCGGAACTCCCGGAGAAAGGCGCGGAAGCGGGCGGCGAGGAAGCGATTGTCATATTCCAGCTCGACGATGTTCGCCTGGCCGCCCATCGGCACCCGGTCGTAGTGGAACCGCTCCACCGGGATGCCCTCGTGGACGTAGCGATCGAAGCGCTGCTCGTCGGCGAGCGGCGCCGGATCCTGGATGCCGGTGAAAACCGAGACCTGGTGTCCCCGAGCCACGAGCTGGCGCGCGGTGTCGAAGGTGAGCACTTCGGTCCCGGCGGAGAACTCGGGGAGAAAGCGGTGCACCGTGAGCAGGATTCTCATGTCGGAAAGGCGTCAACAGCCTGCTAGGGGCGCTCTCCGAGTTTTCCCAGCAGCCACCTTCCAAGGCTCCGCACCACGGGGAGGGAAAGCGCCACCCGTCCGGCCCGGAATCGCCGCAAGGCGGCCAGCAGCCTTCGCTCCAGCCGCTGCTCCCGGGCCCAATCCTGGATGCGGGCATACTCGATGGCCAGGGCGGCGAGCTCCCGCGCGAGTCCGGCTGAAACCGCCTGGCGGGGCGCGTTCCCGGCCACCACCCGGGCCCGTTCCAGGATCGCTTCGAGGCAGTCCAGGCCCTGGGCGAGGGTAAAGCCGCTCCGGATGCGTTCGCGGCCCGCCCGGGCCATGGCGGCCCGCCTGGCGGGATCGCCAATCAGCCCGGACAGGACCGATACGTAGGTCTCGACCTCGCCCACTCCCGGGGGAACCAACACGCCACATTCCGCGGTGACCACTTCCGGCTGTCCTCCCACCGCCGAGACCACCGGCAGGACTTCCATGGCCATCGCCTCGTACAGCGCGACGGAAATCCCCTCGTATTCGGAAGGCAGGAGAAAGATATCCGCCGCAGCGAGGATTTCGAGCCATTTGCCGTGGCCTACGGTGCCGAAGAACCGGACTTGAGATTTCAGGCCATTGCGGCGGACTTGGCGCTTGAGCTCCGGCAAAAGCTCTCCGTCGCCGACCACCAGGCAGTGGAACGGAACGCCTCGGGCGGCGAGCTCCCGCAGGATCTCCGCAAGCACCCCGGGCCGCTTCTGGGCGCAGATGCGTCCGGCGTACGCCAGCACCGGGACACCCTCCGGCACTCCCAGCCTGCCGCGCAAGGCGTGCCGGCGCTCGGGTCCGGGCGCCGAATCCGGGAGCCCGACGCCGGTGTGGCAGACCTCGACGCGGGCGGGATCGGCGCCGCGCGCGGCCATCCAGTCCCGCAGGTGGGAGGTGGTGACGATGTTCAGGTCCAGCTGGTCCTGGTAGCCGACCCCGAATCGGGGATGTCCGCCGTTGAGCCAATGCGGTTCGTGGACGTGGGTGAGATCGAGGAAGGCCACTCCCGGACAGTGGCAGCGCAGAAAGGGGAGGAGCTGATAGCCGATCGTGCTCCCCGTGACGATGACGGTGCCGATCTGCCTGGAGCGGATGAGGTAAACCAGAAACCGGGGAAAATCCCGCAGCTCCAGAAAGTGCCGCAGGACGAATACGTCCGGCGTGACGGCGCAGAATTCGGGGTACCACTTGTGTTTCGCGTCAAGGGTGGCGCATACCGACACCCGGTAGCCCCGGTCGGTGAGCCCCCTGACCCAGTCCAGGTTGACCTTGTCGGCACCCCCGGTCACCAGCCACGGGACCAGGAACAGCACTCCGGACCCCTCGGCCGCCAACCGGTTGCCGAACGCGACTTCTTCCGGAACCGTCGCGAACGGGGTGGGCGGCAGGATTTCCGGTGTGGGGAAGCGCTCTGCCAGGTCCCTGTATTCGGTCGCGATGAACTTCCGAAACGCCTCGTCGGTCGGGCGCGATGCCGTGATCTGGGCGAAGCGTCCGCTGCGGCGGTACCGGTACCAGGCGAGGAATTCCGGCAGGGTATGCCCCCAGTACCCGGCTCGGGCCAGGCGCAGCCAGAAGTCCCAGTCTTCATGACCGAATACGATGGACTCGTCGAATCCTGCTGCCGCCTGGTAGGCCTCGCGGCGCACCATTGCGATGGGGGGGCCGCTGTTGCCCTCCAGGAATTTCACGCCGCGCTCGAAACCGGCTCTCCACAGGAAGCGCGCCTCGTCGAAGTGCACGGTCCAGCTGTTGCAGAATCCGAATTGGGGGTGCGACTCCAGGAACCAGACCGCCTTCTCGATGAAGGTGGGCTCGATCAGATCGTCGCTGTCCAGCAAGCACAGATATCGCCCGCCGGAAGCGGCGACGGCAGCGTTGCGCGCGGCCGAGGGTCCGCGATTGGCCTGGCGCACGACGCGGATCCGCGGATCGCTTTGCCGCACCGAAGCCAGCCGTGCCAGCGCCGCCGGATCGGTGCTGCCGTCGTCGACGATGATCCACTCCCACTCCTGGAAGGACTGCCCGAAGACCGAGCGGGCGGTTTCGGCGAAAATCTCCCCGGTATTGCAGAACGGCGTGACGACGGTGACCGTCGCTGCTGCCACACCCGCCGGACGATAGGGACAGGTCGGCCGGCTTGCCGAGGCGGGGGTATTGGCGTACTCAGGATTGCTCGGATCGATCACTGGCCTGCCGGACACCTCAGGAGGACCGTCAGCGCGTTGTCGTTCCAGGTATGCGCGGAGTCCTCGACGCTGAAACCCGCCGCGGTGCACATGGCCAGCAGGGCGGTTGCGGTGGGAAGCCACCACCACGGCGCAAAATCGTCCACTGCGAAGTCATACTTCTGGGTAAGGCCGTAGGCGGTACCGTACGGCTCCCAGTGTGCCTTCATGATCTCCCGCTCGGCATCGCTCAGGGCGGGAACGAACAGCACCGACGAGGGGGGCAGGGAGTAACGCCCTTTCCTGTTCTTGATTTCATTGCGGATGATCGCCGAGGTGAGAATCACGTACTTGCGGCTGACCCGGCGCAGGTTCGCCAACAGCAGCATCGGATCCGGGTGATGGTAGAGTACCCCGGAGCAGTGAACGACATCGACCGGTTGCACCGTGGAGCCGATCTGCGGATTTCCGAGGTCCATGGTAACGCAGCGGCAGCCGGTCACCCCCAGAGCCACCATCCTTTCGCGGAACCTGTGCCACAGGTCGGACTCCGGCGGCTGGATGTCCATCATGTTCAGGTCCGAAGCCCCATATTTGTGGGCCACCGAGACCTTTTCGTTTACCGTACCCCAAAGGCCGCCGATGTCCGCGAAGGTGTTTCCCTTTATGACCCTGGAGATGTACTTGTCCCTGACATCGGAAAAAAATAGATCCATGAAATGCTCTCCCAAGCAAAACGCTTTTCCCGGTCCGCCGCGCCATCGCCGCGAAGCGCAATCATACAGCAGCGTCCCCGCCCCGGGCCCAACCGGCCCGGGCGTTATTCGAAGGCTGCCTCAGGACGGTGCTGGCGGTCCTTAAGGAGCGCGTCGGCGCTCGGCATGATCACGATTGGCGGCGACCCAGCAGGGCCCTGAGACCCGCACAGGCTTTCCGGACGAGCAGCAAGAAGCCATAGATCGGGTATCTCACGAATTTCGGGCAGCCGCTCAGCGCGGCGACGTGCTGCTTCAGGCGGTCGTGTTCTTCGCCGAGCCGTGCATGCTCCGCCTCCAGGGCGAGCCGGTGGCCATTGAGCCACGAATTCGCCACGAACAGGTCTTCGGTGCGGCGCCGCAGGCTGAAGTAGCCCTCGGCCGCCCGCTGCGGAAACTCCCCGACGAGCTTCGCGATGACGCGGCGCTCGTCCTGCTGCATGCCGGAGGTGTCGCGCGACATGCCCGCCGGGTGAACCCGGTACAGCGCCAGCTTCTCGTCGAGGTAGTAGGCATGGAATCCCTTGGCAGCAATGCGCAGCCAGAGGTCCCAGTCGCCGCAGCCCTCGAGCGCGAGGTCGAATCCGCCAACTGCCTCGTAGGCGCTGCGCCGAACCAGTGGGGTGTGCGGAGGGAAATAACCGCCGGCAAAAAGCGACGCGAAAATGTCGCCGGAGAGCTCGCTGCGGCTCCCGGCTATGGAACCGGCAGTTTTGCCCGGACGTTCCGCGCCGGTTTCATCGATGTATCGAATGTCGCAATAGACGAAAGCCAGCCCGGGATCGGATTCGATGATGCGCAGCTGCTTTTCGATCTTGTCCGGCGCCAGGATATCGTCGGAATCGAGGAAATTGAGGTACTCCCCCGCACTGGCCGCCACCCCGGAAACGCGAGCCGGGCAGAGTCCGCGGTTCTCCTGGCGCACGTAGTGCACGCGGGGATCGCCGGCGAAGCGCGTTGCGACCTCATGCGTATCGTCTGTGGAACCGTCGTTGACGATGACCACCTCGATCGCGCCATGGGTCTGCCCCAGAGCGCTTTCCACCGCGTATCGCAGATAGCGGCCCTGGTTGTAGCAGGGGATCACGACCGACACTAGTGGCATTTCCTCTCCCAGGCGCTCCAGGCGATGCTCCGCAGCTCCGGATAGCTCCCGGGCCTCGGGCTGCCGGCCTGGAGCCACGCGGCAGCGCGGCGCAGGCCGGGCTCCCGCGAATTTTCGACATGGGATTGCAGCAGCACCGCCACCGCGGCCCAGACCGCGCGCAGTTCGCGCTCCTCTGCGCCGGCGGCCGAGCCGATCCAGGTATCGAGGAGGTCGGCGGTGCCCGTCTCGTTTTTCCGGCTCATGCCATAGGCGCGGCAGAGCATGTCCGCCAACAAATCCGGCAACCGCTCGAGCAGGAGAGAGAGGTAGTCAGCGCTGCGAACCGCGATGTCCCGGCCCAGCCCGAGCTTGAAGTCGAAGCCGGCGGCGACCGCTCCGGCAACTGCATCGCTGATTCTCCCGCTCCGGCGAAGGCTGGCGAAGCGATCGCGTCGGACGAGATAGGACGCATCGTAACCGCCCCATGATATCAGATGGGCATCGCCTACCGCGATCCACATCTTGGCGAGCTGGAACGCAAGAAGCCGCCCTGCGGCGCTGTCGGGACTACCGGGCAGCGCGTATTCCGGCAGCGCGTAGAGCATGCCGGCCATGCGGTTGAACAGCAACCTGGTCGCCTCGGTCGGAGGCAGGCCGCGGGCGCTGAACCTCGGAATGCGGTCAAGAATGGTGGGATCACCCTCCAGCACGCGGCTTCCGTACTTGAGATCGAAAACAAACTGGCTCAAGGTGAGATTGCCCAGGCTTCCCGGGTCGACAATGCCCAGGTCCACGAAGTCTATTTTCAGTTCCCGGGCGAGCCGCTGGCCCAGCTGCTTGAGAGCGCCGCGGTCAATCTTGCTGCGGCTGATGAGCATCACGTCGTAATCGTTGAGCGGCGTTGCCTGACCGCCCTCCAGGGCGATGCTGCCCTCGCCGCGCCCGAAACCGCCGGTGAGCACGATGGCCTCGCGCAGCGGGTCCAGGACGCGCAGCTCCCGGCAGATGGCGGCGAGGTGCGCGTCGATGACCGATTCCTGGTCGCGCGTCAGAATCATGGTGTAACGCGGCCCGTCGGGCGCGGCCGGCGCGGCCTGCCGCCGGGCCGAGGGGCCATGCGGGCGCCCGCCATCCTCGAGGCCCAGAAGGTCGACCATGGTGTGGAACAGCTGGGTGGCGCGGACGTCGCCGAGCTGGCCTTTGGTCTCCCAGTCGTTGAGGATGAATATGCCCTTGTTGTCCGCCACGTCCGGGGCGTAGCCGTGCATCCCTTTCACCATCGGCCCGCCGGCCTGGAAGAAATTCGGGAATATGACTGTTCCCGGATGGGCGAGGAAATAGAGCTGCCCGTTGCGGGGATCGCAGTCGTCGATTTCCCATGCCGCCTTTTCGGGGTCGGAGAGCAGCCACCCCTCGCGCACGCCTTCCAGCACACCGCGAAGCCTGATCTCGGCATGGCGGTTTGCGCACCAGAAGCGCGCCATGGTGGAGTCGTAAAATGCGACATAGTCGTTGCCGAAGGCGAGCCCGGCTTCCCGGATGCGCGCGTCCAGGTCCACGGTGCCCACGACATCCACCATGCCGTGGTCGCCAAATACCACCATGTCCAGCCGGTCATAGAGGGCGTGGCAATGGCTGGCGAGGCATTCGACCTGCCGATCGATCTTTTCCAGGGCGGCCAGGGACTCGTCGGAAGAGGGCCCGAAAGCGTGACCGATGCCGTCGAGAGCCTGGAAATGGATGAACGCCAGCCGATGTCCGCGTTCCAGGGCCGCCATTGCGGTGCCGAGAATTTCCTCGTCGTCCGCCCGGGGCAGGGCATTGGTAAGTGGCCAGAACAATGCGTACCAGGGCATTTTTTTCCGGTCGAGCAGGCTGAAGACCGATTCGTAACCTGCAGCTGCGGCGTAGGGCGCGTGTTTTTCCGCGACGTCGAAATACCGCAGCCGCTCGATCGGAATGCTGGCCGTGTTCACGTAATGGGCGGCGTAAGGAGGAACGCGGGTCCTGGCGTAGCGCGTGATTTCTTCCCGCATCGCTCGCTCGCGAACCGGGTCGGGGTAGCGGCCGGACAGGAAGAGCGCCGGCCGGAACGGGGAGCGATCCGGGTCGTACCAGTACATATTGGTGAATCCGGACGCTTTCGGCGATAGGCCGCCGAAGTAGGCGGCACGGGGGCAAAATCCGAAGGTCTCGACGAGATGGCCCACGGCGCCGGAGGCAGCGAGCTGCCTGAGGAACCGGGTGTGGGCCAGGTAGTCGGGCCGGAATGCGTCGAGCAGAAGGACCAGCAGGCACCTATTCATGGCCGCCCTCCCGCACCTCCCAGCGCGACGGCAGCATCACGAAGCCCAGTGACTCCTTCAGCACGAAGCCGTTGACGGTGCTGCTGGCGATGGTGAACACGCCTTTCGGTTTGCCGGTCCAGCCCCAGAGGCAGCAGGCGTGCAGCAGGTTCTCGTCGTAGATCCCGCCCCGCAGCGAGTAGGTGCCGGGAAGGAGCGGGACCGCGGCCAGGGTCATTCTGACCTCGAATTCTCCATCGAGTTCTTTTTCGCACGGCCCGGACCCCTCGAACCGCAGGCTGGCGGTGCCGACCCGTGCGTCGACGCCCGCCCACACCGAGCAGCCGAACGAGAGCCTGCGCAGCGGCCCGTGGGCCCGGTAGCGGGCCGCCACGATGATGTCTTCCCCCGTCACGAAAACGTCCCGGGGCTGCCCCCTGGCATCGAGCGTGCGCACCTCGAGGAGGGAGGCCTCTCCCGTGGCGTAGAGTTGCTCCGGTCCGGCTGCGGCGTCGTGTTCCGGCGCCTGGAGCGAGCCCTCCCGGACCAGGTTGAGGTAGAACATGGTCGCTTCGGCGGCGCTCGCATCGCACAGGCAGCGCCCGCGATCGAGCACCAGCGCGCGATCGCAGAATCTCTCGATCAGGTGCAGGTCGTGGGAAACCAGGAGCACGGTAGCCCCGGACGCGCACAGCTCCTCCATGCGCCGGGTGCACTTTTTCTGGAACGTCATGTCGCCGACGCTCAGGGCCTCGTCCACCACCAGCACATCCGGGATCACCTGGGCCGCCACCGAGAACGCCAGCCGCACGAACATGCCGGAAGAATAGGTCTTGACCGGACGGTCGAAAAATTCATCGATGTCGGCAAATGCCCGGATGTCGTCCAGGCGCTCCTCGATCTCCGAATGGGCGAGGCCGAGCACGGCCGCCTGCAGGAACACGTTCTCCCGGCCCGTGAACTCCGGGTGGAAGCCGCTTCCCAGCTCGAGCAGCGCGGAGACGCGGCCGTTCACCACGATGCTGCCCGCGCTCGGGCGCATGATGCCGCAGATGAGCTGCAGCAACGTGCTCTTTCCGGATCCGTTGCGGCCGATGATGCCGACCCTCTCGCCTTTTGCGACCTCGAAGCCGATCCCGCGCAAGGCGGGGAATTCACGGCGGGTGCCGGGGCTTCCCAGGCCGAACAGGTGGCGCAGGCGGCCCAGGGGGCCGTCATAGATGCGATAGGCCTTGCTGACGTCCTTTACCGAGATGGCGGTGGTGTTCATCGCCGGGGAGCGGTCTGCGGCCGCCTAGAGGGCATCGGCGAATTCCTCCTGCCCCTTGCGGAACAAGGCAAGCCCGGCGAGCGCGACCGCCAGGCCCACCAGCATCATGACCGCCCAGCGGTCCCACTGGGGCATCTGGCCCCAAAGGCACACCCGGCGGAAATCCTCCATCAGGGCCGTGAGGGGGCTGAAGTCATACATCCAGCGCAGGAAATCGGGCACCGCCGACACGGGATAGAAAACCGGGGAGAGAAAAAGCAGCACCTGCATCAGTACCGGAATCACCTGGATGATGTCGCGGACGAATATGCCCGCTGCGGCCAGGAACCAGGCCACGCCGAGGGCCAGCAGCCACGCCGGCAGGAATACCACGGGCACCAGCAGGACGGCGGCGTGCAGCTTGCCGAAGACAGCGACCGCGGCGAGCAGCAGCGCGGCGTTGATGGCCGCGTGAATGGTCGCCGACATCGTCAGGACGACCGGCAATACTTCGGTCGGGAAAACGTTCTTTTTGATGAGGCTCTGGTAGCCCAGGATGAAACGCGGTGCCGCGGAGGCAACTTCGGAGAAGAAGTTGTAAACGATGAGGCCGGCGTACATCACCAGCACCAGCGGAAGGCCGGATTCGGCGTTCTGGGGCCAGCGCGTGCCGAGGATATGGCCGAATACCAGGCCAAAGGCCGCCAGCAGCAGTAAGGGATAAAAAAAAGACCAGCCGATGCCGAGGAACGAACCGCGGTACTTGAGCAGCACGTCGCGCCGGGTGAGCTGGGCGATCAGGTAACGGTGCCGTGCGAGGCCGGAGATCGCCGGCAACGGGTTCAGGGTTTGAAACGCCATGGGCTTTCGCAATAACGGCCCGGATTTGACTCGTCGCGGCCGGGATCCGCCGGCCCGCTCGTCGGCCGGGCTTTTGCCTGTCAATATACCGCAAAGTCAGCCGCTTGGGCCGCGGTGCCCTCGGCCCCGGAACCCTATTCGTAGCGCAGCGCCTCCACCGGCCGCAGGCGGGCAGCCTTGTGGGCCGGGTAGAAGCCGAAGAACAGCCCCACGGCGGCGGCGAATCCAAAGGAGAGCAGGATCGCGGCCACCGTTACGACCACCTGCATGTCGGCAAGCTCGGCGGCGAGCCAGGCGCCGCCGACTCCCAGCGCCGCGCCGATCGCGCCGCCCAGAATGCAGATGGTGAGCGCCTCGGTCAGAAACTGCACCAGGATGTCGCGCCGGCGCGCGCCGATCGCCATGCGGACGCCGATCTCGCGGGTGCGCTCGGTGACCGACACCAGCATGATGTTCATGATGCCGATGCCGCCCACCAGCAGCGACACCGAGGCGATGGCCCCCAGCATGAAGGACATGGCCCGGGCGGAGATGGCCGCCGCCTCGGCCGTGGCGGTAAGGTTGCGCACCGTGAAGTCGTCCTCGCCGCCCGGCGGGATGCGCCGCCGCTGGCGCAGCAGGCGCTTGATTTCCTCCTCGGTCGTATCCATGGTTTCCAGCGAGGCGCTCTGGGCGATGATGAAGCGGATGGCGCCGGGGATTTGCATGCCGAACAGCCGCCGCTGCGCCGTGGTGAGGGGCACGTGTACGGTGTCGTCCTGGTCGCGGCCGTCGAGGCTCTGGCCCTTCGGGGCCAGCACGCCCACTACGGTGAACGGGATGTTGCGGATGCGCATGGTTTCGCCCACCGGGTCGGCGTTGCCGAACAGGTTCTCGGCCACCACGCGCCCGATGAGGGCCACCCGGGCTGCGGAGCGCACGTCGGTTTCGCTGAACATTTCGCCGGAATCGATCTTCCAGTCGCGCGCCGCCCAGAACTCCGGGGTGATGCCGTAAACCAGGGTGCTCCAGTTGTTGCTGGCGTGGATCAGCTGCGCGGTGCCGCTGGTCATGGGCGCCGAAGCCGTCACCGTGGGCAGCTCCCCGATGGCCTGGGCGTCGGCCGCGGTGAGCGGCAGCGCGGTGCCGATTCCCATGCGCATCCCGCCGGAGGTGGCGGCGCCGGGAAGGATCAGGAACAGGTTGCTGCCCATGCTGGCGATCTGCTGGTTCACCACCGCCTGGGCCCCCTGGCCGATGGCGAGCATCGCCACCACGGCCGCGACCCCGATCACCATGCCGAGCATGGTGAGCCCGGTGCGCAGCGGGTTGAGCGCCATGGCGCGCCAGGATTCGCTGGGAACGGCGGCGAGTCTCATTGGGGATGCACCGGCCCGTCGTGCACGATACGCCCGTCGAGAAAGCGCACCAGGCGCGAGGCGTAGCCGGCGATTTCGGCCTCGTGGGTGACCAGGATGAGGGTGATTCCCTGCTCGCGGTTGAGGCGCTGGAAAATTCCCATCACCTCCTGGCTGGTCTGGGTGTCGAGGTTCCCGGTGGGTTCGTCGGCGAGAATGACCCGCGGATGGTTGGCCAGGGCCCGAGCGATCGCCACCCGCTGCTGCTGCCCGCCCGAGAGCTGGTTGGGCAGGTGGTGGGCGTGGGTCGCGAGCCCCATCTCCTCCAGCAGCCGGCGCGCCCGGGCCCGGCGCTCGCCCTTGCCGATTCCCGCATAGAGCAAGGGCAGAGCCACGTTGTCCAGGGCGTTGACCCTTCGCAACAGGTTGAAGCCCTGGAACACGAAGCCGAAGCTTGCGTTGCGCAGGGCGGCGAGCTCGTCCGGGGCGAGCCCGCCGGCGTCGCGCCCGTCGAAGTAGTAATGGCCCGCGCTCGGTGTGTCGAGGCAGCCCAGGATGTTCATGAAGGTGGATTTGCCGGAACCGGACTGCCCCATGACGGCGACGAACTCGCCGGGCCGGATTTCGAGCCGGATGTCGTGCAGCACCTCGACCTCGGGCTCTCCGCCGTTGCCGTAGCGCTTGGCGAGGCCCTCCACGCGAATCAGGCTCGCGCCGGACATCAGAACATCCGCAGGCTGAAGCCGCTCGACTTGCGTTCTTTTTTGGGCGCGAGATCAGCGACGATCAAAGCATCTCCGGGCTTCAGCTCCCCCTCCACCACTTCGCTGAAATTGCCGTCGGTGATGCCGATTCTGAGGGAGACCGCGACCGGCTCGCCGCCGGCGCCCAGCTTGTACACCGTGGAACCGGCGCGGCGAGCGCGGCCCGGGGCTGCCGGCCCGGGTTGCGCGGGCTGGCCGTTGGCGGCGGCCACCGGCCGGAACCGGAGCGCCGCGTTGGGCACGCGCAGGGCATTTTCCCGGCGCTGGGTGGTGATGCGCACGTGGGCGGTCATGCCGGGCAGCAGGCGCCCGTCGGCGTTGTCCGTGGCCACCACGACGTTGTAGGTGACCACGTTCTGCTGGTTGGTGGGGTTGAGGCGGACCTGCTTCACCGCGCCCTGGAACTGGCGATCGGAGAATGCATCCACGCTGAACCGGACCGGGTGGCCGACGCGGATGGTGCCGATGTCCGCCTCGGCGATGGCCGTGTGAATTTCCATTTCCCGCAGGTCCCTCGCGATCTGGAACAGGGTCGGGGTCTGGAAGCTGGCGGCCACGGTCTGCCCCAGGTCCACGTTGCGGGCCACCACCACGCCGGAAATGGGGGAGCGGATCACCGAGTAGCGCAGGTTGGTGCGCTCCCGCTCCAGCTGGGCTTTCACCGCCGCCACCTGGGCCTCGGCGGCCTCGCGGGCCTCCACCGCGTCGTCGAGCTGGGAGCGCGCGACGAAGTTCTTCGCGACCAGTTCCCGCGTGCGGTTTTCCTTGGTCCGCGCCAGCTTGAGGCTGGCCTGGGCCGAGGCCAGATTGGATTCGGCCTGGCGGATCGCCGCCTCGATGAGCGAAGGATCGAGCTCGGCCAGCACCTGGCCCTCCCGCACCTGCTGGTTGAAGTCCACGTGGAGCCGGTACACCGTGCCGGAAATCTGGGTGCCGACGTTCACCAGGGTGACCGGATTGAGGGTGCCGTTGGCGGCGATGGTCTGCACGATGTCACCCCGGTCCGCCTCCTGGGTGCGGTAGCGCGCGCCGGGCGTCGAGGCGGAACTTCCGAACAGCACGACCCCGGCGGCGACCAGGCCGAGGACGGAAAGGACGACGAGGATTCTGGCGCGCATTTCGATGGGGGCAGTCCCGCGGCGGATTCATTCGGAAACGGAGCGCATATGGTAGCCGTATCCGCCGCCGGATAAAACCGCCGTGTAACCGCATGTTTCCGGATCCGGCATCCGAAACACTTTGTTACATCGGGCGCCGGCTCCCGGAAACCGAAGGCCCGCGCCGCTGCGGCCCTGCTAGGCCATGCCGGGATTGTCCCGCATGCCGTTCAGCCTCGGCAGGTTCAGCTTGCGCGGCGTGATCACCTTCCTGTCCCTCAGGTAGCGGGCCACCACCTCCCAGATGGGCTCGCCGGAGGCGCCTTCGGCGACCGGCGCCCAGCCTGCCACCTTGTATTTCCTGTCCGGGTCGATGGGCTTGCCGTCAAGCCGCATGTTGCTGATGCGCCGGCCGATGGTCTCGAACGGACTGCAGGTGTAGGTGAGTCCGCCCACCCGCACCATGTCGCCGCCCTGCTGCAGATAGGGATCGGGATTGAACAGATTGTCGCCCACGTCTTCCAGGATGTCCTTGATCTGGGTACCGGTGAGCTCGTTGAGCGTGCTGTACGGATAGGTGATGGCGGTCTGGTCCATCAGCCGCTCCATGGTGATGGCTTCCCCCGGCAGCAGCGTGGTGCCCCAGCGGAAGCCCGGGGAGAAAGCGATCTGCGCCCCCTTCACCTCCAGCATCGCATCCAGGATGAGCTGGTCGAAGGTGCCGTTGAAGTTGCCGCGGCGATAGAGCAGTCCCTCGGTGACCGCCAGCTTCTCGTTGAGCCTGTCCTCGAACGGCGCCCGGACCTTGCGGATCAGATCCGCCATGGCGGGGTCGGGCGCCAGCAGGTTGGAGAACACCGGGAGCAGGCGGTAGCGGTAGCCCGCGAGCTTGCCGGCTCTGACCTCGAGATCGAGGACCGCCAGGAACTTTCCGTTGGAGCCGGCATTGGTCACCAGGGTCTGACCCCCGGCATTTTTCACCAGCGTGGGCTGCGGCACGCCGTCATGGGTGTGGCCGCCCAGAATCGCGTCGATCCCGGTGACCCGCGTGGCGAGCTTGAGATCCACGTCCATGCCATTGTGGGACAGCAGCACCACCACCTGGGCGCCTTTGGCGCGCACCTCGTTGACGATTTTCTGCAGATTGTCGTCCTGGATGCCGAAGCTCCAGTCGGGGACCATGTACCGGGGATTGGCGATGGGCGTGTAGGGGAAGGCCTGGCCGATGATCGCGACCGGCACGCCGTTCAGCTCCCGCAGGACGTAGGGGGCGAACACCGGGTCCCCGAAGTCCGTGGTCTTCACGTTCTGGGCCAGGAAATCCACCTTGCCCTTGAGATCGGTATCCACCACCTGCTTCACCCACTCGCCGCCGTAGGTGAACTCCCAGTGCGCGGTCATCGCTTCCACCCCCAGCAGCTTGCAGGCCTCAACCATGTCCTGCCCCTTGGTCCAGAGGCTGGTGGCGGAGCCCTGCCAAGTGTCGCCGCCGTCGAGGAGCAGGGTGCCGGGATGCCCGGCACGCAGCTGTTTCACCAGGGTGGCGAGATGGGCGAAGCCGCCCACCTTGCCGTAGGTGCGGGCCGCCTTTTCGAAATTCAGGTAGGTGAAGGCGTGAGCTTCCGGGGAACCGGACCGGATGCGGAAGGCCTTGAGCAGGGCTTCCCCCACCAGATGGGGGGGGCGGCCCACCGCGCCGCCGACACCGATGTTGACGCTGGGCTCGCGAAAGTACACGGGCAGCAGCTGGGCATGGCAGTCGGTGAAATGCAGCAGCCGCAGGTTCCCGAACCGGGTGAGGTCGTAGAAACCGGCCTCGGGCTTTGCGGCCAGGGCATGCTTGTCGGTGAGCGGCAGCCCGGCGGCGGCGGCCGCCGCCAGGATTTGCAGAAATTCCCGCCGGGTGAGGGACATCGTTTTCCTCCTTGGTCATCCGGATGCGGCCGAATGAAATCGGTCCTGCAACGGAGCTGCTTCCGCAGGTGCAGGTTCATTCGCGACCTTTGTCTTATCCCCACAAAAAAGCCCGGGATGGCGATCCCGGGCTCCTCGGCACCGATCCCCCGTTTTTCTCAAATGCCGCGGGGGATGCGATGACGCTCGCGCGGTCAGCCGCTGACGGTCGCCTCGGTCGTGTTTTTGTCGCCCTTGTTGTCGGCCCAGCTGATCACCAGCTTGTCGCCCGCCTTGCCGCCCTTCACCTTGAAGCCGAGGAACGGATTCTTGGAGACGGCCTGGCTCCACTGGGCGGCCAGCACCTGCCTGCCGTTCAGGGTTGCGGTGACGGTCTGGATAAAATGGGCCGGAACGGTCTGGTTGGTCTGCGGGTCCTTGCGCTGGCCCGTTTCCATGGGGTGGTTCATGAGCACTTTCACGTCCACCACGTCGCCCTGGAGCTGGGCGCGAATCTTCATCGGTTCTGCCATGTTGTGTCCTCTGTGTCCTGGATTGGCGATGGAATGGCGGGTTGCCGGGCGCAGCGATCAGCCGCCGCAGCCGCCGATGGTCACCTTGACTTCCTTGGCCGCGGTGTAATGCTTGCCGCCGGCGTTGACCACCACCTTGACGTTGGAGCTCTGGCCCATCTTGAGGCGCACGTGGACGTAGCCCTCGGCGCCGTTGGAAAGATCGAAGCTCGCGGCGAGGGGCTGGGGATTCTTCTCCGCGATGATGGCGATGGTCTGGGTGCCGGCGATCCTGCTGGTCACCTCCACCGGGACCACGGCGCCGTTTTCGGCGATGTCGGGGGCCTTGATGAGAATGTCCTTGCTGTCCGCGGGAGAGGCGGCGCCGATCCCCTTCAGGGCATCGGACACGCTCTTCGCGTCAAACGCGGCCTTGTTCCACTCGGCCGCCAGCACCTGGCTCGGCCGCATCAGCCCGGCCGCAATGGCCACGGCGACGGTGCCGGCCGCGGTTCCGCCCTTGAGCAGGGCCCTGCGCAACTCATTCATGCTGTCGTCTCCTACCTTGATGGGTTGAAATTTCCGGTTTGCGGAAGCTGCCAAGGATAACCCGGTTTGCTTCTCTTTGGAAATCCATTCTGACCAGAAAATCCTTACGCGCCAAATAGTTGGATTTAATGCGCGAATAAGCCCAATTTATTGGCGAAAACTTCGACATTTAATAGGGTTATCAGGTTCCCGCGCCGCCCTCCGGCGGGCCTCAGGGCCGGCGGTTCTCGGCATCGATCTGTTTGAGTTCCCGCAACCGTGCTTCAGCACTGGAGAGCTGGTAGAAGTCCCCGTCCCCGCTCTTGAGGGCCAGCTGCAGCTGCTCGATGGCAGCGCCGAGGTTCCCGAGCCGGGTGTAGGCCTCGGCCTGGGCCTGGTGCTGCAGCAATCGTTTCCCGAGCGCGGCATAGCTGCGTGCCCGCAGCCCATGGAGATGGGGGTCGTCGGGGAAGCGTTCGACCTCGCCGGCCAGGAGCTTGAGCGCCAGTTCCGGCTGGCGATCGCGGATCAGCGCATCGGCGTAATCATAGGTGAGTGCCCGGTGCTGCGGAAAGCGTTGCCGGGCCGCCGGGTAGTGGGCGAGCGCGCCAGCGGTCTGGCCCGCGGCGAGCAGGACCTGCCCCGCCAGGGTCTCGATCACGGGGTGGGCCGGCGCCGATTTTCTCAGGATCTCGAGTTCCCGCTCGGCCCGCACCACGTTGCCCGTGCGCAGCAGCGCGGCCACCAGGCCGTAGCGCTGGGCGCCCTCACTGGCGAATTTCTTCTCCCTCAGGGTGGACTCGAAGTAAGTCACCGCGTCGGCGGGCGATCCCTGCCGGGCCCGCAGCTTTGCCCGCAGCAGGTGGAAGTCCGCGCTGTCGGCGGCCTGCCGATAGGGCAGGGGGTCGGTGCGGTTCTGCACGTCGGCAATGCGCTCGAAGGTGAGGGGGTGGGTGCGCAGGTACGACGGCGCGTTGGTCTCGTACAGCCGGTTGGCCCGCTGCAGCCGCTCGAAGAACGCCACCATGGCGCGCGGATCGAAGCCCGAGCGCTCGAGAATCTGCAGTCCGATGCGGTCGGCCTCCCGCTCATGCTCCCGGGTGAAATCGAGCCGGCTCTGCAGCGGCAGCGCCTGGGCCGTGGCCACCGCCGCCTGGCTCACCTGGGAATTGGAGCGGGCGGCAAGAATCGCGATGGCGAGCGCCGCCAGCGAGGTGATCTGGGAGCGCTTCTCGCTTTCGATGATCCGCGCCAGGTGGTTCTGGGTGACGTGGGCCACTTCGTGGGCCAGCACCGCCGCCAGCTCCGATTCCGATTGGGCGGTGAGCAGGAGTCCGGTATGCACGCCGATGTAGCCCCCGGGCAGGGCAAAGGCGTTTACCATCGGATCGTTGACGGCGAAGAACTCGAATCCGAGCCGCGGCTCCGGGCTGCTCGATACCAGCCGGAAGCCCAGGCTGTTCAGATACTCGCTGACCTCGGCGTCGTCCAGGTAGTCCCGGTCGGCCCGGATCTGGCGCATGATCTCGTCGCCGATGCGCCGCTCCTGCTGGGGCGAGAGCACGCTCTGGGCCACGTTGCCCAGGTCGGGAAGCTCATCGGCGGGAATCGCGGGAACTGCGGCGGCAAGGGCAATCGCTGCCGCCGCAAGCTTGGTTCGGAAAAACGTCATGGTGCTATGATAGCCAAACGGTCTGTCAGTTCCTAACGGCGATCCATGGCGAGCGAGCTCACTCATTTCGACGACCAGGGCCAGGCCCACATGGTGGATGTGGGCGAGAAGCCCGAGACCCGGCGCGTGGCGCGGGCGGCCGGGCGCATCGTGATGCGCCCCGAGACCCTGAATCTCATCCGGCAGGGGAGCGCGAAAAAGGGCGACGTGCTGGGCGTGGCGCGGGTTGCAGCAATCCAGGCCTCCAAGCGCACCGGCGAGCTCATCCCCCTGTGCCACCCGCTGCCGCTCACCCACATCGCCGTCGAGTTCACGGTGGACGAGAAGGCGAGCGCCGTGGAGTGCGCCGTGACCGCGGAAACCGTCGGCCGCACCGGAGTCGAGATGGAAGCACTGACCGCGGTGAGCGTGGGACTTCTCACCATCTACGACATGTGCAAGGCGGTGGACCGGGGCATGCACATCGAGGCGGTCCGCCTTCTGGAAAAGCTCGGCGGCAAGAGCGGCCACTGGAAGGTGGGCTGAGCGGACCGCCGCAGCCGCGTGAGCCCGGACGACTACGACGCCTGGTACCGTACCAGCCGCGGGGCGTGGATCGGCGATACCGAGTTCTCTCTTCTTGGGGGCCTGCTCGCCCCGCGCCGCGGAGAGAGCCTGCTCGATGTGGGCTGCGGCACCGGCTATTTTTCCCGGCGCTTCGCCGGCGCGGCACTCGCGGTGACCGGCATCGATGCCGATCCGGGAATGATTGAATTCGCCCGGACCCACGCCGCGGCGGGCGAACGCTACCTGCCGGGAGACGCGCGGCGCCTGCCCTTTCCGGATCGCTCATTCGACCTCACGGTTTCCGTGACAGCCCTGTGCTTCATTTCCGAAGAGGTCGCGGCCCTCGGCGAAATCGCGCGCGTGACGCGACGCCGATTCGCCCTGGGGCTGCTCAACCGCCACAGCCTGCTCTACTTGCAGAAGGGCAGGGATGGCGGCAGCGGCGCATATCGCGGCGCCCACTGGCACACGGATGGAGAGCTGCGGGAACTACTGGCGCAGGCAGGGATTCAGCGCGTTGCGTCGCACTACGCGATCTTTGTCCCCGCAGGCGGTGGCATCTCGCGACTAATCGAAAACGTCATCCCGCGCTCGCTGCCGCTGGGGGCTTTCATTGCGGTGGCCGGGGAGGTGCCCGCCTAGCAGCCTGTCGGACTTAGAGTCGCACATGCGTGATCCTAAGTCCGACAGGCTGCTAGGGGCGATCAGCGCTCCACGGGAAGCTTGCGCTCGTTCCACGCCAGCATTCCCCCTTTTAGGTTGTAAACGGAATCGAAACCGAGGCTGGACAGAATCGCGGCAGCCGTGGTGCTGCGTACCCCGGCACGGCAGATGGCGACGATGGACCGGCCCTTCGCGTTCTCCAATTCGCCTGCCCGGGCCGCGAGGTCCTTGAGCGGAATCAGCACACTTCCCGGTACATGCCCCAGCTCGCCGGCGTACTCCGCCGGCTCTCGCACATCCAACAGATGATGGGCCGGGCCGGATC
Source organism: Betaproteobacteria bacterium (assembly GCA_016183615.1). Classification (GTDB taxonomy): domain Bacteria; phylum Pseudomonadota; class Gammaproteobacteria; order Burkholderiales; family UBA6910; genus JACPEG01. The sequence goes on along the minus strand of JACPEG010000041.1, from coordinate 114,072 downwards.
GGATCATGGCCCACACCCTCTCCGGTTCCAGCTGGCGCACTTCGCTGAGCTGGGCGATGGAGGGAAAGGCAATCCGGTCATCCTCCAGAGCCGTCTGGTTCGGCTGCAGCACCTCCTGAATCTTGTCCGGTAGCGGCAATCCAAGGTTTGCCATGATTGATACGTATTCCTCGCGGCTGCGGTTCGCTAGCCTCGGGTTGAGCCGCTTTTCCTCGCCGATGGTGGAGGAGGTGTTGCCCCGGTAGTCGTGGGCCGGGAACACCAGCGTGGCGTCGGGCAGGGTGAACAGCTTGCCAGTGATGCTGTCGTACTGAAGCCCCGCATCCCCGCCTTCGAAATCCGCGCGCCCGGTGCCGCGAATGAGCAGCGTATCTCCGGTGAACACCCGGTCCTCCAGCAACAGGCAGATGCCGTCCGGGGTGTGGCCAGGCGTGTGCAGCACCGTCAGGCGCAGCTTACCGACCTCGAGAACCTGTCCGTCTTCCACGTGCAGGTCAACGTGCGGTGCGGGGGCTTGGCGATGCATCACGACGCGGGTTTCCGCGAGATCCTTGAGATCGAACACCGCGGTGCGGTGATCGGCATGGGTGTGGGTGTCGATGGCGTAGTCCAGGGTCAGGCCACGGTAGGCGAGCACCGCCAGATAGCGGTCGGAACGCTCCCGCACCGGGTCGACGAGGGCGGCGCGATGCGTGGCTTCGCAGCCAACCAGGTAGGTCTTGCATTTGCCGTGATTGAGTTCGCGGAAGATCATGCCTGCTCCGCGAGAAAAGGTGGGCCGCTAGCCGAGGCGTCGCTGGCTCACCACCTGGGTGGCGCCGACGTCATCCTTGGCGCTCGGCTGCTCCGGCTGTCCGGGCGCCGCGCCGGCAAGCTCCTTGTAGCGGCGCGAGATGTTCTCCCAGTTGATGTTGCGCATGTAGACGTCCACATAGGCGGCGGCCTTGGCCCCGTAGTCCATGTGGTAGGAGTGCTCGTACATGTCGAGGGCGAGAATGGGCGTCGCTCCGGCGAGGCTGGTCGTGTGATCGGCGGCCCACTGGTTGACCAGCCGCCGGTCCCGGTGCGACCAGGCGAGCAGCACCCAGCCCGAGCCGCCGGCGAGCGCCTTGCCCATGGCCGCGAACTGGGTGTGCCAGCGCTCGAGGCTGCCGAAATGCTTGGCAATGCCTTCGATCAGGGCCTCGGCGGGCGCCGAGTTGCCGCCCAGGCTGTCGAAGTAGAGCTCGTGCAGAATCATCGAATTCATCGCGATCAGCTCTTCGCGCTTGAGCCCGTTGATGACGAACGGCGAGGCGCGGCCGTAGTCCAGGGACTGCAGCTGCTCGGTAATGGTATTGAGCCGCTTCACCGCGCCGCAGTAGTTGTTGATGTAGTGGCTGACGATGAGCTTCTCCGACAGCCCCTGCAGCTTGGTCGGATCGCAGGAAAGGCGCTTGACGGTGTAGAGCATGGATCGCAATCCCTTCCGGCCAGTATCTGCCCCGGCGGGCTGGCCTTCATTCATTCTAGACGCAAATCCGGGCCAGTGGGGCGTGCGGTCCTCGCCTGCGCAGGGCCCGGGGCGAGGCCTGGCCCGCATGCGGTTTGTGGTAAGGTAAGCCCCGCCCGCCCGAGGGCGCTCTTTCCATGGACAAGATCGGCAAATACCAGGTCATCGGCCAGCTCGGCAAAGGCGCCACCGGCGCGGTGTACCTGGCCGTCGACCCGTTCAGCGGCCGCGAGGTTGCCATCAAGCTGTTCTTTCCCGAGGCGCTGCGGGATCGGGAACGTGGCCGGATCTACCGCAAGCTGTTCCTCACCGAGGCGTCGCTTGCCGGCAAGCTGGCCCATCCCCACATCGTGTCCATCTTCGACGCGGTGGTGGAGGAGGACACGAGCTACATCGTGATGGAGTACGTGGCGGGCACTACGCTGGAAGCCCGTTCCGAGCCGGAGAACCTGCTTCCCGTGGGCCGGGTGGTGGAGATCTCCTACAAGTGCTGCAAGGCGCTGGAGTATGCCCAGCACATGGGCATCATTCACCGCGACATCAAGCCCGCCAACATCCTGCTCTCAGGGAAGAGCGACATCAAGGTCTCGGATTTCGGCTCCGCCATCACCGCCGAGGGCCAGCAGACCACGCAGGTCACCGCGGTGGGCTCGCCGGCGTTCATGTCGCCCCAGCAGATCAAGGAGCACCCCCTCAACCACCAGACCGACATCTATTCCCTGGGGGTGGTGATGTACAAGCTGCTCACGGGGCGGCTGCCGTTCAATGCCAACAACAACTACAGCATGATCTACCAGATCATCAACGTGAATCCCGGGCCCCCCTCGACCTTCCGTCCCGAGATTCCGGCCGCGCTCGACCATATCGTGATGCGGGCGATGGCGAAGGAACTGGAATTCCGCTACCCAAGCTGGGAGGAGTTTGCGCGGGACCTGGCGGGCGTCGCGGGCCTCATGCAGGATGCGCGGGAGGTGATCACCGACACCGAGAAGTTCGACACCCTGCGGGCGCTGTCCTTCTTCGCCCATTTCAGCGACGTGGAGCTGTGGGAAGTGGTCCGGATCACCCGCTGGCAGCGGCACCCGGCCGGGGCGGCCCTCATCACCGAGGGCGATACCGGCCGCTCGTTTTTCATCCTGGCGGCGGGCGAAGTGAAGGTGTCCAAGCAGGGCCGCCTGCTCAACGTGCTGAAGGCCGGCGAATGCTTCGGGGAAATGTCCTGCCTGGCGCAGCGCGAGTTCCGGCGCAGCGCGAGCATCATCGCCGCCGCCGAAATCACGGTCATCGAGATCACCGCGGAATTGCTGGCCCACGCCTCGGAGAACTGCCGCGACCGGTTCAACGGCGCCTTCCTGCAGATCCTGGTGGAGCGCCTCGCGCTCGCCAACACCCGGCTTTCCGGGCTGCTCGCCGAGCATAACATCACGATCATTTGAAGAGTCGAGAGTCGAGGGTCGAGAGCGGAGGCAGGGTGCGTCCCACGCACCGATCAAGCGCGGATTTGGTGCGCAGGGCGCACCCTACAGCCGCTTATTTCCCCAGGCTCGGGGAGCTGGAGTAGCGCTCCATCACGGTCCGGTCGCGCCAGTTCTTCTCGTCCAGCACGGCGGCGGGAATCACATAGCGGTGATCCGGGTCCACCGCCTGTTCCTGGGCGATCTTCAGGACGTCCTCGTAGGCAATCTTGCGCAGCAGGCCCTCGCCGGAGGTGTCGCGCGCGATCATGAATTTGTCATAGACGCGGAACACGTAGAAATTGGCCGGGCGCAGCTTGCCTTCCGGGTCGCGCCAGGTGACGGTGTAGCGCGTGTCCGGCTTGAAGGCGGTCCTGTCCACGGCGATTCCTCCGAAAATTATTTATTAGCAAACTCTAACATACAACCCCGACCGGAACAATTAGCCCGATTTATCAGTAAATTAAAAAAACTCGTTTGAGGCTTGCCGACATTATCCGGACAATGAGCTCAACAGCCTGTTAACTCTGAAACCGGCGGCCGAGGCCGCCATTATTTTTCTCCCAGTCGCGCAGCGACTCGCGAATTTCCCCTCTCCCCTCGCGGGGCGAGTGGGAAATTCGTGGAGCCCGGCTCCACGCCCGTGCAGCCGGGCGGCAGTGCAATGCCGCCCGTGGAGCGGGCGGTCGGGGGTGAGGGTTCCGCCCCGCGAAAAAATCAGGACACGAGGATGACCACTGCCGCAACCGAGACCGCTGCCGCCACCCGGGAGGTGAAAACCACCACCTGCTACATGTGTGCGTGCCGCTGCGGCATTCGGGTCCACCTCGTGAACGGCGAGGTGCGCTATATCGACGGCAATCCGGATCATCCCCTCAACAAGGGCGTGATTTGCGCCAAGGGTTCCTCCGGCATCATGAAGCAGTATTCGCCGGCGCGGTTGACCCGCCCGCTGCTGCGCAAGGCGGGGTCCGAGCGGGGCGCCGGGGAGTTCGAGGCAATCTCCTGGGAGCGGGCCTTCGCCCTGCTGGAGGAGCGGTTGGCGAAAATCCGCGCCACCGATCCGAAGCAGTTCGCGCTGTTCACCGGCCGCGACCAGATGCAGGCGCTCACCGGCCTGTTCGCCAAGCAGTTCGGCACCCCGAATTACGCGGCCCACGGCGGCTTCTGCTCGGTTAACATGGCCGCCGGCATGATCTACACCATCGGCGGCTCGTTCTGGGAGTTCGGGGGACCGGACCTGGAGCGGGCGAAGCTGTTCGTGATGATGGGCACCGCCGAGGACCACCACTCCAATCCGCTCAAGATCGCGATCTCGAAATTCAAGCGCGACGGCGGGCGCTTCATTTCCATCAACCCGGTGCGCACCGGCTACTCCGCCATTGCCGACGAGTGGGTGCCGATCCGGCCGGGTACCGACGGCGCGCTGCTGCTCGCCATCATCCACGAGATTATCGCCCAGGGGCTCTACGACCGGGATTTCCTGGTGCGCTACACCAACGCGCCGCAGCTGGTGAACGTGGACCCCGAGGGCGCGCGCCACGGGATGTTCGTGCGAACCGAGATGGACGACGCGGACCGCAGTGCCTGTTTCGATCCCCAGGACCAGCTGTGGTGGGACCGCTACGATAACCGTGCGGTGCACACCCGCAGCGCCGGGGCCGATCCCTACCTGCTGGGGGAATTCCGGCTCGAGGACGGAACACCGGTGAAGCCCGCGTTCCAGCTCCTGGAGGAGCGGGTGCGGGAGTACACCCCCGAGTGGGCGGCCGGCATCACCGGAGTTCCGGTCGAGACCATCCGCCGGCTCGCCCACGAGATGGGGGTCACGGCCCGGGACGAAAAAATCGAGCTGCCCATTGCCTGGACCGATTCCTGGGGGGTGGAGCACGAAACGGTCACCGGCAACCCGGTGGCGTTCCATGCCATGCGCGGGCTCGCGGCCCACTCCAACGGCTTTCATACCATCCGCGCGCTTGCCATCCTGATGACGCTGCTGGGTACCATCGACCGGCCCGGAGGCTTCCGCCACAAGGCGCCCTTCCCGCGGCCGATCCCGCCCTGCGCCAAGACGCCGAAGGGGCCCGAGGGCGTGCAGCCCGACACGCCCCTCGGCGGCATGGCGCTCGGCTGGCCGGCGGACCCCAAGGATCTGTTCGTGGACGAGAACGGCAAGCCGGTGCGGATCGACAAGGGCTTTTCCTGGGAATACCCGCTCTCGGTGCACGGGCTGATGCACAACGTGATCACCAATGCCTGGCGCGGCGATCCCTACCGCATCGACACCCTGCTCGTGTTCATGGCCAACATGGCGTGGAATTCGGCCATGAACACGAGCGAAGTCCGGAACATGCTCAACGACCGGGACGAAAACGGCGAGTACCGCATTCCGTTCCTGGTGGTGTGCGATGCGTTCCAGTCGGAGATGACGGCGTTCGCCGATCTGGTGCTGCCCGACACCACGTATCTGGAGCGCCACGACGTGATGTCCATGCTGGACCGGCCCATTTCCGAGTACGACGGGCCGGCGGACTCGGTGCGCATTCCGGTGGTGCCGCCCACGGGTGAATGCAAGCCGTTCCAGGAAGTGCTGATCGAGCTGGGGAGCCGGTTGAAGCTTCCCGCCTTCGTGAATTCCGACGGCACCCGCAAGTACCGCGACTACCCGGACTTTATCGTCAACCACGAGACCGAGCCGGGCTCCGGCATCGGCTTCCTGGCCGGCTGGCGCGGCAAGGGGGGCGAGAAGTTCATGCGCGGCGAGCCCAATCCCCGCCAGTGGGAGATGTATGCCAGGAACAACTGCGTGTTCCACTACCGGCTGCCACCCTCCTACCAGTACATGCGCAACTGGAACCAGGGCTACCTGGAATGGGCCCAGCGGGCGCGCATCATCCGCTACGGGGACCCGGTGCTGATCCACATCTACTCCGAGGTGTTGCAGAAGTTCCGGCTCGCCGCCCAGGGCAGGCGGCCGGGCAGGCAGCCGCCGGAGCATCTGCGGGAGCGGGTCGCCACCTATTTCGATCCGCTGCCGTTCTACTACGAACCCCTGGAGACCCGGGCCACCGATACCGTGAAGTATCCGCTGAACGCGGTGACCCAGCGCCCCATGGCCATGTACCACTCCTGGGATTCCCAGAACGCCTGGCTGCGGCAGATCCACACCCACAACTATCTGTATGTGAACCCCGGCACGGCGCGTAACCAGGGCATCCATGACGGCGACTGGATCTGGGTCGAATCCATGTGGGGGAAGGTGCGCTGCATGGCGCGCTACTCGGAGGCGGTGGAGCCCGGGACGGTGTGGACCTGGAACGCCATCGGCAAGGCCCCCGGCGCGTGGAGTCTCTCGCCGGAGGCCAATGAGGCGCGCTGGGGATTCCTGCTGAATCACCTGATTTCCGAGGAGCTGCCGGGTGCCGACGGCACCCGCGTCTCCAACTCCGATCCCGTCACCGGCCAGGCCGGCTGGTACGACGTGCGGGTGCGGATCTACAAGGCGACCGAAGACGAGCCGAAGGAGACCTGGCCCCGGTTTGAGCCCCTGGAGCCGTATCCGGGCATGGGCCGGGTGCGGCGGCTGTGGCAAGCCTTCGTGGCGGGGAAGAGGGAATTCAAATGACCCAGCTCGCCTTGGTCATCGACCTCAACGTCTGCGTGGGCTGCCACGCCTGCGTGACTTCCTGCAAGGAGTGGAACACCTCGGGCGCGGCGGGCTACCTGTCCGACGACCGGCCCTATGACGCCGATCCCACGGGCTGTTTCTTCAACCGGGTGCAGACCTTCGAGGTGGGAGCGTTTCCCGACACCCAGACCGTGCATTTCCCCAAGTCCTGTCTGCACTGCGAAGAGCCGCCCTGCGTGCCGGTGTGCCCCACCGGCGCTTCCTACAAGCGGGCCGAGGACGGCATCGTCCTGGTGGACTACGACAAGTGCATCGGCTGCAAGTACTGCTCCTGGGCCTGCCCCTACGGCGTGCGGGAGCTGGACGAGCACCAGAAGGTGATGAAGAAGTGCACCCTGTGCGTGGACCGCATCTACGATGAGAAGCTTCCGGAGCGGGAGCGCAAGCCCGCCTGCGTGCTGGCCTGTCCCACCAATGCGCGGCTGTACGGGGACATCCACGACCCCGATTCCCAGGTGTCGCAGGCGATCCGGGAGAATGCCGGATATCAATTGATGCCCGAGTGGGGGACCCATCCGGCCAATCACTACCTGCCGCGGCGCAAGACCGTGATCCGGATCCACGCCGACGAGTTGCAGCGGGCCGACAATCCCCTCAAGATCGACGGCAAGCTGCCGAAGCCGGCGTTGAAGGAGCCGTCGCTGGACGATGTCACGTCATGGTGAAAGCTGTAAATCCTGTCCATTGCATTTGAACTTATGAATCCCGCGTTCTCGGTTATCTTCCTCACCACCCTGATCGGCGCCGGCCAGGGGCTGTTCCTCGCTCTATACACCGGGCAGGTGTATGCGCTGTTCGACCTGCTGCCGGCCCAGGACAGCCGGAGCTTCTACGCGGTGGGCAGCGCCATTGCGCTCGCGTTTCTGGCAGCCGGGCTGGTGGCGTCGTTTTTCCACCTTGGGCATCCGGAGCGGGCGTGGCGGTCTGCCGCCATGTGGCGCACCTCCTGGCTGTCCCGGGAGGTGATCGTGCTGCCCGCTTTCATGGGCACCGTGTTCCTTTACGGTGCCGGTCACTGGCTCGGATGGCAAAGCCCGCTTTTCAGTCTGCCCGGCGGGTATCCGGTGGACGCCACGCTGCTGCTCGGCGCCGCAGGAACCCTGTTGTGTTTCGGGCTCTTTATCTGCACCGCCATGATTTACGCCTGTCTCAAGTTCCTGCGGGAATGGCATACCCCGCTTACCGTCATCAACTACATCCTGCTGGGGGGCGCCTCCGGGTTCGTGCTGGCCACGGCGTTCTCGGCGGCGGCGGCACCGGCGGCGAGCGGCTTCTTCGGCGGCTGGGCCGCGGTATTGACGCTGGGTGCGCTCACGTCGCGCGGCGCCTCGCTGGTGCGAAATACACGACTCAAGCCCCGCTCCACGCTGGCCACGGCCATCGGGGTGCGGCATCCCCGGATCGTTCAAAAGTCCCAGGGCTTCATGGGCGGGTCCTTCAATACCCGGGAGTTTTTTCACGGCAGGTCGAAAGCGTTCCTGGGCGGGGTGAAATGGGGGTTCCTGGTGCTCGCTTTTCCGGTGCCCCTCCTGGTGCTGGCCGCGGGACTGGCCGCAGGGTCGCCGGCGATCCTGGGCGGGGCTTTCCTGGTCCAATACCTGGGGCTGATGGCGGAACGATGGTTCTTTTTCGCCCAGGCCAACCATCCACAGAACCTTTACTACCAAGCCATTTCCTAGGGCGCTTTCTGCCCTGGGCGCAACGGGGCCGGGGGGAAGGGTGTCCGTTTCGGGACATTGGGCCGGTCTCTTTCGGTAACGACAAGGCTCGCCGGTTTCCTGGGGGGCGGTCTTGCATTGCCCGGAAAATTTGGTATATTAGAACAGTTTAATATTCATACACTACGAACCATGAAGGGTTTTCAGATCATCGACGCGGCGCGATTGCGGGCACTGCTGCAGGAGGCCCGGGTCCAGCTGGTCGACGTGCGTACCGAGGCCGAAGTGGCGCGGGGTCGAATCGATGGCGCGATCCATATTCCGCTGCATCTGCTGCCGTCGCGCGTTGCCGAGCTTGACACCGATACCCCCGCGGTATTCTATTGCCACTCGGGCATGCGGTCGGCCCAAGCCTGCACTTATCTCGCCGGCCTGGGCTTCGACAAGCTCTATAACCTGCTGGGTGGCATCCTCGCCTGGGTCGATTCCGGGCATCCCCTGGGCCGCGCGGCCTGAGTCATCACTTCCGAACTCCATTTACCCACTGACAAGCGGAGGAAACAGCATGAATTTCGACAAGGAACTCGACGCACGGGGCCTCAATTGCCCGCTGCCCATTCTGCGCTGCAAGAAGTCTCTCGCCGAATTGACCTCGGGCCAGGTGTTGAAGATTGTCGCCACCGACCCCGGCTCGGTGAAAGACTTTCAGGCCTTCGCCAAGCAGACCGGAAACGAGTTGCTGTCCTCGGCCGAGGGCAGCGGCGAATACACGTTCTTCATGAAAAAGAAATAGGGGCGCAGGGGGCGGACAATCGCTCCCGAGCCTTGCCAACCAGGAGGAGCTGACTATGGATGAGAAGAAAATGGCGATCATCGCCACCAAGGGCACCCTGGACTGGGCCTATCCGCCCATGATCCTGGCGTCCACCGCGGCGGCGCTGGGCTACGAAGTGCAGGTGTTTTTCACCTTTTACGGCCTGCAACTCCTGCGCAAAGATCTTTCGGGCCTCAAGGTGAGCCCGCTGGGCAACCCGGGCATGCCCATGAAGATGCCGTTCGGGCCGAAGTGGTTCCAGTCCATAAACTGGAACATTCCCAACGCGGTTCAGGCCATCGTGCCCGGATTCGAGTCCGTGGCCACCGGCCTCATGAAGCAGACCATCCGCAACAAGGGCGTGGCAAGCATCCCCGAACTGCGGGACCTTTGCCAGGAAGCCGGCGTCAAGTTCATCGGCTGCCAGATGACGGTGGATCTGTTCGGCTTCGAATACGATGACTTTATCGAGGGCATCGAATACGGCGGGGCCGCCATGTTCCTCGAGTTCGCCGGCGACGCCGATATCTGTCTGTACATCTAGGTCTGTACATCTAGAAACGCGGCGGGTGATCTCCGCCGCTTTTCGCTTTTATCTCCCGATCAGTAAATTCCATTGATTTAGGTCTTGTCTAAGGCAATGAACCGGTCTAGCATTGAGTATTAGAAAATCCTAATATACCCATGGCCGAGTGAGGGTCTTGGGAGAATAATGCGGTAATAGGGCGGTAACCAGGAGACGACGGATGGCGACGTATGCCGAGATGCAGGAAATCTTCGACGATATCCGGAGTGATTTCCGTTACGACCACGAGCTGAACGGCTGCCTCAACTGCGGCATCTGTACCGCCACCTGCCCGTCCGCCCAGTTCTACGACTACAGCCCCCGCGAGATCGTCCAGCTGCTCTGGACCGAGAACGTCGAGCAGATCTACGACGCCATGCAGGAGAAAATCTGGGCCTGTGCCCAGTGCATGACCTGCGCCGACCGCTGCCCCTTCAAGAATTCCCCGGGGGGCCTGGTCATGATCATGCGCGAGGTCGCCATCAAGCACGGCATGCAGTCCGCCGAGGACGTGCTGCGGCCGTTCGGCCGAGTGATGCTCAAGCTCATCACCACCGGCAACCAGCTCTCCCCCGACATGATCCAGCCGGATCACTTCCCGGACTGGGGTCCCAATATCCAGAAGGTGGAGGGGGATCTCAAGACCCTGCGCAAGGCCATTCCCATGAAGACCCTGCAGACCACGGACACGGCGTGGGAAGTGTCCCTCAAGACTTCGGTGGAGATGTACACCATCTGGGAAATGACCGGGGTGCTGAAGCAGCTGGAAACCATGGACGAGAACCTCTTCGACGTGATCCAGGACTTCATCGAAGAGAAGCGCGAGGAGTACGAGGAATTGCTCGAGGAACAGCAGGACAAAGACCAATAGACAGGATTTACAGGAGCGAGACATGACTACCGAACAATTTCCCAGCGACGGCAGCGGCATCGCCGGCCACGGCGCGTTTTTCCAGCCCACCAACCTTTCCCCGGCGGACGCGGAGAAGGCGACCGAATGGGTGAAGAAGCACGTGGATCGCCGCACGCTCGACCTGGGCGGGCGCATGGATGACGTGCGGGAACACATGTGGGAGCTGGAGAAGGAGGGCGAAATCATCGTCCATCGCGTCACCGACGCACACCAGCCGGCGATCGTGAAGACGCTCTTCGGCTGGGACAAGAAAATCCCCACCCGGCAGCTCTGGCACCACAAGAGCTGCGGCCAGTGCGGCAACATCCCGGGCTATCCCACCTCCCTGCTGTGGACCATGAACAACCTGGGCTTCGTGCCGGGGAAGGACTACCTGGACGAGACCGACCAGACCTCCTGCACTGCCTGGAACTACCACGGCAGCGGCATCGGCAACGTGGAGTCCCTGGCGGCCGTGTTCCTGCGCAATTTCCACCAGTCCTACGTTTCCGGGAAGAAGCTGGGCCTCGCGGACGGGCATTTCTTTCCGCTGGTCCACTGCGGCACCTCCTTCGGCAACTACAAGGAGATCCGCAAGTACCTGATCGAGTCGCCGCAACTGCGGGAGCGGGTGAAGAAAATCCTGGCGAAACTCGGCCGGCTGGTGGACGGCAAGCTGGTTATCCCCGAGGAGATCGTGCACTACTCGGAGTGGGTGCACGTGATGCGCAACGAAATCGCCACCAAGCTGCAGAAGATCGACGTGTCGAACATTCGCGTGACCTTCCACCCGGCGTGCCATTACTACAAAATGGTCCACGAGGATGCCATCTACGATCCGACGGTCCTTGACGGCAACCGCACCGCGGTGGGCACTTCGGTGGCCCAGGCGCTCGGCGCCCAGGTGATCGATTACTCCACCTGGTACGACTGCTGCGGCTTCGGCTTCCGCCATATCATTTCCGAGCGCGAGTTCACCCGCTCCTTTACCATGGAGCGCAAGATCAAGGTGGCGGTGGTGGAGGCCAAGGCCGACGTGATGATGGGCAACGACACCGGCTGCATCACCACCATGGACAAGAACCAGTGGATCGGCAAGGCTCACGGGCAGAACTACCAGCTGCCCATCATGGCCGACATCCAGTTCGCCGCGCTGGCTTGCGGCGCGGACCCGTTCAAGATCGTGCAGCTGCAGTGGCACGCCAGCCCCTGCGAGGAGCTGGTGGAGAAGATGGGCGTCTCCTGGACCGAGTCCAAGAGGAACTTCGAGGCCTACCTGCAGGAAGTGAAGGCGGGGAAGATCGAATACCTCTACAACCCCGAGCTGGCAAACAGTACGGCCAGGGCGGCCTGAGGAATCGTAGGTTGGACTTCGCTTGCGAAGCCCAACAACCCGTCGGATGTTGGGCATGAATGCCCAACCTACAACTGGAGAATCGGGTGGGTCAGGCCGGAGGCCGTAACCCACCGTGTGCTTGCGGTGGGTTACGCTGCGCTTACTCACCCTACGAATGACGGAGAAGCGATGAACGATACGATACTGGTGGTGGGGGCCGGCCCCACGGGACTTTCGGCCGCCGCCGGCGCGGCCTCCATCGGCCGCAACGTGGTGCTGGTGGAAAAGGAGAACGTGCTGGGCGGCGCGCCGATTCTCTCCGGCTACGCCAAGCTGGTGCCCTCCGGCGAGTGGGCGAAAGACGCCATCGGCCGCATGGTGCGGCGGGTGGAGTCGGACTCCCGAGTGACCATCCACAGGGCTACCAAGGTGACCAGGGTGGAGGGCGACCACGGCGACTTTACCTGTACGCTTTCCAACAACCAGACAGTGAAAGCGGGCGCCATCATCCTCGGCACCGGCTTCACCCATTTCGATTCCATCAACAAGCCCGAGTGGGGCTTCGGCACCTTTGAAGACGTGGTGACCACCACCCAGGTGGAGCAGATGGTGGCCGCCGGCAAGATCGCCTGTCCCTCCGACGGGCGGGTGCCGCAGCGGGTGGCGATCCTGCTGTGCGTGGGCTCCCGGGACCGCCAGATCGGGCGCGAGTGGTGCTCCAAGATCTGCTGCACCGTGTCCACCAACCTGGCGATGGAGATCAAGGAGATCTCCCCCAGGACCGATGTCTTCATCTACTACATGGACATCCGCACCTTCGGGCTGTACGAGGACAAGTACTACTGGAAGTCCCAGGAGGAATTCAAGACCAAGTTCGTGAAGGCGCGGATCGCCGAGGTGACGAAGGCGCCGGACGGCCGGCTGCTGGTGAAGGGCGAGGACACCCTGGTCAAGCGCCCGATCGTGATTCCCATGGACCTGGTGGTGCACGCCATCGGCATGGACCCCAATGCCGACAACCCGGAGATCGCGAAAGTATTCGGCGTGGGGCTGGAGAAGCACGGCTTCCTCGATCGCGGCGAGCAGTACACCAGCACGTTTTCCAGCACCCGCCGCGGCATCTATGTGGGCGGGGCGGCACTGGCCCCCGAGGACATCGATACCTCCATCTCCCACGGGCTGGCGATGGCCATGCGCGCCGTGGGCGAGCTGGCCGGGGCCGTAGAGAAGGCGGCGTAGGCCGCGCTCCCCAATGCTCTGGCTCAAGAAGCGGTCGGGCCCGGAGCCGATCCGGGAACGGGACGTCATCGTTCCCGCCGACCTTCCCATGGTGCCGGATGCGGCGCTGTTCCAGACGCATCTGTCGAGTCTCGAGCGGCTCACCGAAACGGAGGGCGGCATCGAGCCCCTGCTGCAAGCCCTCGGCGCCAAGCAGCGGCGGTTCACCGAAGTTCTGGCGGCAGAAGCGATGGATGGGCTCGGGATCGAGGACCTCGAGGGCCTGCTGGAGCAGGTGTTCACCGCCCGGCGCCGCCTTTATCCGCTGCTCGAGGCCCTGGGCGGAGTGCGGGTGGCAGCGGCGGTCAATGGACTGCTCTTCGGCGAAGGACAGGTCGGCGACCGGATCCGGCTGTTTGCCGAAGCCATGCCGGTGGCGGCGGGCGAAGATCGCGAAGCCCGGCGGCTGGCCGCGAAGCAGCGGCGGGCGGCAACGGATTTCGCGGCGGAGCTGCTGCATTTCCGGGACCCGGTGAAGTACCCGCTCATGACCCGCTGGGTGTGGGATCGAAGCACCATGACCGGGGCGCTAAGGGAATTCCTTCGCGGCGCGGATCACCTGCGGGAGATTCCCTTCGACATGAGCCCGGAGCTCTACGAGGGGGCCCGCAAGTGGCTGGCGGAGCGGATCGCCGGGCGGGGGATTTACCGGGACGTGCCCTTCTGGATCGACTTGGTGCTGGCCCAGGCCTACGTGGGCTACCTGCGCTCGGTGGCGGAAGGCAATCTGGGCGGGGATTTCGGGCGCGGGGTATCCCCGCTGGAGCAGCTGAGGAAGCTCCTCGGCGTCGATCAGCCGGTGGCAGGACGCTCCCGGGTTAAACGGGCAGTTTGAAAAACATTTGCCACAGGTCACAGAGGACACAGAGAGTTCCATGACTGGAGGGGCTGGCGATTTTCTCTGTGCTCTCTGTGTGCTCTGTGGCCAACGACTGTTTCGCATAGGGTAAAACATGCCGATACATGAAAAGACGCTGCTGGCGCCGGAGCAGGTGCTGACCAGCGACAAGCTGGTGGTGGACGGGGTGGATGTTTCGGGCCACTGGAATACCATGATCCTGCCCCGGACGGTGACCGACTACGATCCGGATTTCTACCAGACCATCCAGAAGTACGGTGGCGGGGAAAACGTGCACCGCTGCTGGCAGTGCGGTTCCTGCACCAACTCCTGCACCATGTACGCCATCAACACCGACTTCAATCCCCGCTACTGGATCTACCTCGTGAACCTGGGGATGGTGAGCGAGCTCCTCAAGGACAAGGACATCATCTGGCAGTGCGTCTCGTGCAACAAGTGCACCAACATCTGCCCCAAGGACGTGCGGCCCGAAGGCGTGATGAAGGCGCTGCAGCACTGGATGGAGGACCAGGGCCACGTGCCCAAGGCCAAGTCCACGCTGTTCGACGAGGAGTTCGCCCGCCAGTGCCTGGAGCGGGGCCGCATCGAGGACTCGGAGGTCATGACCAAGTTCTTCAAAAAGACGGGCCAGAACCTGATGGAGCTTGCCACCAAGGGCTGGCTCGGGATTTTCGTCGCGCGGATGAACAAGTGGAACGAACTGAAGGAAGGCCGAATCGGGCGCTTCCTGGCCCGGATGCCGATCCTGCACCCGCTGCACATGGCGCTCGCCATCGTGTTCAAGCCCCGCACCAAGTCCTGGGGCCGCACCGGCGAGGTCCTGAAGCAGTACGTGGAAGAGCAGAAACGGGTCGCCCATGGTTAGGAAAGAAATTCTGTGGCCAAGATTTGATTTTGGAGAAACTTGATGTCTAAAGTCGCGTACTACCCCGGCTGCGCCCTGGAAGGCTCGGGCGGACCCTATGACCGCTCGACCCGGGCCCTGGTGAAGGAGCTGGGCCTGGAGATGGAGAACCTGCGGGACTGGAACTGCTGCGGGGCGATGGAAGTGAAGAACATCCACCCCATGCTGCAGACCTACATGTCGGCGCGCAACCTGGCCATCGCCGGCGAGAAGATGGGCTTCGACACGGTGATGGCGCCCTGCAACGGCTGCTACCACAATCTGAAGAAGGCGGAATACGAGCTTGCCACTTCCGCGGACGCCCTGAAGACGGTGCAGGAGCTGGCGAAAAAGGCCGACGACCCGGTGTACAAGGGGGACGTGCGCACCGTGCACCTGCTGGAATGGCTGATGGAGGATGTCGGACCCGACGGCGTCAAGGCTCGCATCCGCAACAGCCTGAACGGCCTCAGGATCGCCAACTATTACGGCTGCATGTACACCCGGCCGCGCCAGATTTTCCCGGAAAAGGACCAGGGGCCGGGCTCCGAGTCCTCCCACAAGCCCCATTTCATGGACGACCTGCTCGCCGCTGCCGGAGCGGTCAACGTGGACTTCCCGCTCAAGACCGCCTGCTGCGGCGGCGCCCATACGCTGTCCGATTCCGATACTTCCACCCAGCTGGTGCTGAACCTGCTCCAGGCCGCCGAGGATGCGGGGGCGGACGTCATTGCCACCGAGTGTCCCACCTGCCATTCGGGGCTGGAAATGCACCAGGTGCGGGCGGAAACCCAGTTCGGCATCAAGACCAGGGTGAAGATTCTTTATTTCACCCAGCTGCTCGGTCTCGCGCTGGGCCTGTCGGCCCGCAAGCTCGGCGTGCACGAGAACGTGAGCGATTCCCTCGATCTGCTGCACGAAAAGGGGATTGTTTGAAGAAGCTGTCAGCGATCAGCTGTCATCAGTCAGCTATACTTGGCGCGACTGCGTCGCGCGATTTGCGCTGATTGCCGATGGCTGAAAGCTGACCGCTGATGGCTGATTCCTGCAACGGCTGCGAGTTCCGGCCCGAGCTCTACTACGACAGGGAATTCCAGATCTGGGTACGGCTGGAGGAGGGGGGCATCGTGTCCATCGGCATGACGGACATTTCCCAGACCATTGCCGGCAAGATCCTGCACGTGAGGGTGCGGCGGCCCGGGAACCGGCGACCCGCCGGCAAGCCGGTGGCCACCATCGAGTCGGGCAAGTGGGCCGGCCCGGTGCCGAATCCCTTTGACTGCGTGATCGTGGACGCCAACCCCGAGGTGCTGGACAATCCCCGCCTGCTGAACCTGGCGCCTTATGAGGCCTGGATCGCGCGGGTGCGTCCCAGCCAGGCGCTGGAGCAGGCATTGCAGGGCCTGGTGAGCGGCGAGGCGGCCTACGCGGGCTACTGCGGGCGCTGCCGGCGGGAGGACATTCACTGCGAGCGGAAGCCGGGCTGATGGCCGATCAGAAATTCGTGGATCATGACGAGAAGTCGGTGGTCATCGTGATGACCAGCGGCCCCTCCACGCCCCAGCGCTGCGCCACGCCGTTCTTCATGGGCGCGCTGCTGGCGTCCATGGATGCCGACGTTCGGGTATTCTTCACCATGGAGGGGGTCAGGCTGGTCCAGCGCGGCGTGGCGGAGAATTTGACGGCCCTGAAGGGCGGCAAGACAATAATCGAGTTCATGCGGGACGCCAAGGCCGCCGGTGTCCGGTTTTACCTCTGCCGGCCGGCGCTGCCGGGATACGACATCGAGGTCAACGACGTGATCGACGAGGTGGACGAGGTATCGAGCGGCGGCGTGCTCGCCGACATGATCCTCACCTGCGACAAGGTTCTTTTCTTCTAGCAACCTGGAAAAAAGGGGAAATCATGGCAACTGTGCGTGGCTGCAATCTTCCCGACGGCGCGAGGCCGACGGCACCATCACGGTGGGCATGACCACCTATGCCTGCTCGCTGGCGGGGGAGATCGTCTCCTACACCCCAAAGAAGGCGGGCAAGAGCATCGAGCAGAACAAGTCGGTATGCACCGTGGAATCCGGAAAGTGGGTGGGACCGGTGAAGGCCCCCGTCACCGGGGAAGTGGTGGCGGTGAATGAGGCGGTTTCCGCCAAGCCCGGCACCATCAATGCCGATCCCTACGGCAGCGGGTGGCTGGTGAAAATGAAGCCCAGCAACTGGGATGGGGACTCCGGCGCCCTGGTCACCGGCGGCGCGGTGGCCGGCGCATTCGAAGGCAAGATGAATACCGACGGCTTCGGCGGGTGCTGAATCGATTTGACGAAGAAAGCATTAACCGCGGTGAGAGGTGTTCTTGATGAATTGGTATGAGACCCTGGAGAGCATCGAGCCGCTGGAGGGCGTGGGTCTTGACCCGCGCCTGGTGGCCGAAATGGAGGCACGCTTCGGGCGACTCGAAGGCGGCCGCGCCGGGCGCATCAATTTTTACACCCCCACTTTCAAGGCCTACTCGACTTCCGAGATCGGCGCTTGCGGCAAGAATGCCTGGCCGGCGGTCTCCATCACCGGGGGCGAGTGCAAGCTCCAGTGTGATCACTGCAAGGCGAAGATCCTGGAGCCCATGATCCCGGCGCCGACGCCGGAGGTCCTGTGGCAGGTCGTGAACCGGCAGATCGAGGCGGGCGCCCGGGGTATGCTGCTCACCGGCGGCTCCAACCTGAGGAACGAAGTCGAGTACGGCGCCTTCTACCCCACGATCCGCCGCATCAAGGACGCGTTTCCCGGGTTCAGAATCGCCCTGCACACGGCGCTGGTGGACCCGGACATCGCCCGGCGCATGGAGGACAGCGGCATCGACGCGGCCATGATGGACGTGATCGGCGCCCAGGACACCATTTCGCAGGTCTATCACCTGCGACGCAGCGCGGATGACTTCGAGCGCAGCCTCGAATACCTGGTGTCCACGAATCTCAAGGTGGTGCCCCACATCGTGATCGGGCTTCACTACGGCCGCATGCTCGGGGAGTGGAACGCCCTGGAGATGGTGCGCCGCCACCAGCCGGATGCCCTGGTGCTGGTGGTAGTGATGCCGTTCTATGCGCCCGGGAGCCGGCCCTTCGCCACGCCGGACGCGAACGAAGTGGGCGGCTTTTTCATGGATGCCCGCGAGGCCCTGCCGGAAATTCCCCTGCTGCTGGGCTGTGCGCGCCCGGCGGGGCGCGCCAAGAGCGCGATCGACGGCTATGCGGTGATGGCCGGGCTCAACGGCATCGCCCACCCGGCGGACGGCATGGTGGAACTGGCGGCGCGGCTCGGGCGGGAGGTGAGGGTGACGCCCGCCTGCTGCTCCATCGCCATCGGCGACGAGGTGATGGCGCTGGAGGAGGATTCGGGGCTGAGCGTGGACATTCAGGCGATCATCGAACGGGAGCGCGCGAATCGCAGGCCGGCGTCGCGCGCCCTGGGCGGCATCAAGGTCGTTGCCGCTTCTGCGGAGGCCTGCGGCAGGCAAGGAAAAAGTCTTTAACCGCAGAGGACGCAGCGGACGCGGAGGAAACCGGAATAATGAAATTTGAAGTCCTCAGCGTCCGCCGCGGTGAATGCTTTCGGGCCTGAATCCATGAACAAGGTGTGGCGGATTACAGACACGGGACTGCGTCCCCCGGCGCAGAATTTCGCGCTGAACCGGGCGCTGCTGGAGGCGCGCCAGGCGGGCGAGATTCCCTCGACGCTGCGCTTCCTGCGCTTCACGCCCTCGGCGCTGCTGGGCTATCACCAGAGCGCGGAGCAGGAGCTGAACCTGGATTATTGCGCGGCCCATGGCATTGCGATCCAGCGCCGCATCACGGGCGGCGGCGCGATCTACATGGACGAGACCCAGCTCGGCTGGGAGCTTTATCTCACGAAACGGGACCTGGGCAGCGCCGACATGACCGTGATCGCCCGCCGCATCTGCGAGGCGGCGGCCCGCGGCATCAGCGCGCTCGGGGTGGAGGCGAGATACCGGCCGCGCAACGACATCGAGGTCGGCGGCCGCAAGATATCCGGCACCGGCGGGGCGTTCGACGGCGAAGCACTCATGTACCAGGGCACGCTGCTGGTCGAGTTCGACGTCGAGAAAATGCTGCGCATCCTGCGCATCCCGGCGGAAAAGCTTTCCGACAAGGCGATCGCCTCGGCCCGGGAGCGGGTGGTCAATCTGAAAGAGCTGCTCGGCCGGGTGCCGGAGGCCGCGGAGGTCAGGGGCCACATCATGGAAGCTTTTGCCGGCGAGTTCGGCGTGGAATTCTTTGCGGGGGACCTGACCCCGCCGGAATTGCGGCGCTACGAGGCGGCGCTCACGGAGATCGACAGCCCCGGCTGGGTGGACCTGGTGAAAAAGCCCGTGTCGGACATGCCGATCCTGGAGGCGGCGCAGAAATTCGCGGGCGGCCTGCTGCGGGCGGCGGTCAGCTTCGACGTGGAAGCGAAGCGCGTGAAGCAGGTGTGGTTCACCGGCGACATCTTCGTCAATCCGCGCCGCACGGTAAATGACCTGGAATCCACCCTCAAGGACATCGCTCTGGAGCGGCTGGAATCTGCGGTCCGCGAGTTCTTTGCCGCGAGGCAGGTGGACATGCTGAGCCTCACACCGAGGGATTTCGTGACGGTCGTGAACCTGGCCATCGCCCGGGCGGACCGCCTATCGGCGCCCCAGGGACAGGACACGGCGGCATGAGAAGGGGGCGGCGTTGAGCCGGTCGGTATCCTGTGACGTGCTGGTGATCGGGCTCGGCCCCGGGGGCGGGGCCGCCGCGGCCGCGGCCGCAAGGGGCGGCCTGCGGGTGCTGGCCATCGAGAAGCGCAAGGAGATCGGCGCGCCGGTACAGTGCGCGGAGTTCATTCCCCTGCCCATCGGTAAGTACGCGACCGGCGAGGGCGTGCTTTGCCAGCACGTCGCCGCCATGGCGAGCCATCTTCCAAGCGGTGCCGTCGCACAGACCGATTTCCCCGGTCTCATGGTGGACCGTGCCGCTTTCGACCAGGCCCTGGCGCGGGAGGCCAGGGCCGCCGGCGCGGAAATTCGCACGGACACGCGGCTCACCGCCCTCGACGCGGCCCAGTTCTGCGCCGAGTTGCGCTCGGCCGAAGGTGCCACAACCGTCCGCTACCGGGTGCTGATCGCCGCCGACGGCCCCCGCTCGACCGTCGCGAGGCTGCTGGGATTGCCGGCGCTGGAAACTGTGGAAACGCGCCAGTACACCGTGCCCCTGCAGGTCCCGTCCGACCGCACGGATATCTGGCTATCGGAGGCCTATCCTGGCGGCTACGCCTGGCTGTTCCCCAAGGGATCGCTGGCCAACCTCGGGCTCGGGGCGGATCCCCGCTTCGCGCGGGACCTCAAGGGCCCACTGGACGCCCTGCACCGGCTGCTGGTCGACCAGGGCCGTGTTGGGACGGAAATCCTGTATCGCACCGGCGGCGCGATTCCCGTGGGCGGATTGCGGGAGCGGCTGGCAGTGGCAAATGTCATGTTCGTCGGCGATGCCGCCGGCCTCACCCATCCCGTCACCGGCGCCGGCATTGCGCCGGCGGTGGTTTCCGGGGAGCGGGCGGGACAGGCCGCGGCCGCTCTGCTCAGCGGGAAGGATGCAGACGCGCTGGCGGAATTCGAAGCGGATATCCGCGACCAGTATGAGGCGAGCCTCACCCGCGCAGTGGAGCGCCGGCGCCGGCTGACCGGTTATTGGCGCACGCCCGAGGCAATGGGGGACGCGCCCCACCGCCGGGGATGGATCGCCTTTCCGGAGTATTTCGAAAACGAGCGGGCTATCGCCTGGTAGGAGGGGATTCATCCCCGACCAAGGTCGCGAATGACCAAGGTCGCGAATGAATTCGCTCCTACGGCCATTCTCTGGAAATAGGGATTGGCGTTCCGCTGAAGACGTCGTGGACTCGAGGAGAAGAAAATGAGCGCGGTAATCAACGATCCCCAGCCGATCCGGTTCTATCGTCCCGACTATCACGTGCGGACGCCGGAAATGCGTTCCCCCGAGTACGTGCAGATGAGCACCGCGGCCGCCATCACCCTGGGGCTGGTTCCCGGCAGGATGCACCGCACCAGTTGCACCCATTGCCTGAACCTGCTGGTGACCTACCCGGAAGGCTGCCGCGCCAATTGCGCCTATTGCGGGCTGGCGCGCCACCGGGAGGAGGCGCGGGATTACGCCGACCGCAATTTCATCCGCGTGGATTGGCCCACCGCCCGCTACGACGAGGTGATCGAGCGCGTGAAGGCGGGGGGCGACAAGGGCCAGTTCCAGCGCATGTGCATTTCCATGATCACCCACCCCAACTCCGGCGACGACACCTATGTGCTGCTGGAAAAATGGGTGCGGGAGGTGCCGCAGGTGCCGGTTTCCATCCTCTCCAACCCCACCACCATGGAGCGGGACGACCTGGTGAAGCTGAAGAAAATGGGCGCCGAGATCTTCACGGTGGCCCTGGACGCGGTGACCCCGGAGATCTTCGACCGTACCCGCGGGCGCGGCGTGGACAGCCCCCACAAGTTCGAAAAGTACTGGCAGGCCATCGAATGGGCCGCCGAGATCTTCGGCCCCGAAAGGTTCGGCGCCCACCTCATCGGCGGCATGGGGGAGACCGAGAAGGAAATCCTAGGGGTGGCGCAACGCATCAAGGACATGGGCGGCCACAACCACATGTTCGCCTTCTTCCCCGAGCGCGGCTCCCTGATGGAGGACTGGCCGGCCGCGGACCGGGCCCAATGGCGCCGGGTGCAATTGGCCCGCTTCATCATTGACTACGCGGGCGGCCACCTGCGCGAAATGCTGTTCAACGAGCAGGGCCAGGTCATCGATTTCGGGTTGCCGGAAGGCGACCTTGCCGATCTCATCAACTCCGGCAAGCCGTTTCGGACCTCGGGCTGTCCCGGCAAGGATGACGAGGAAGTCTCCGCGTGCAACCGCCCCTTCGGCGATTCCACGCCCAGCGATATCCGGTCCTTCCCCTTCGCCCTCAACCGCCGAGACGTAGCCATCGTGCGGCGCCAGATGCGGGGCGAGGACGTCGGGACCCTCTGAGGGTTCAAGAAATCCTTATGATTCGATAAACCCGGTTTATCACATCACAACACCGGTATATTGCAATACACTTAAATTTACTCTAGGCTTTGTGTCATTTCGGATTCGCGCACCCGCGCCTTTCGGATTTCGGGCGTCAGCCCTTTGAATAACAAACGAGGAGGAGAAGCAACATGAAGCTCAAGAAGCTCGCAGTCGCTCTGGCTGTTGCCGGGCTTGCCGTTCCCGGCGTGGCATCCGCCACCAACGGCTACTTTGCCCACGGCTATGGCATGAAGTCCAAGGGCATGGCAGGGGCGGCGACAGCCACTGCCTCCGATGCCTTTGGCGGTGCCGTCAATCCGGCGAAGATGGTGTGGGTCGGCGACCGCATCGATTTCGGCGCCGACTTGTTCAGCCCGCGCCGCGAATCGCGGCGCAGCGGCAGCGGCTTTGGCGGATTCCTCGACGGCAACGCCGACAGCGACAGCAACTACTTCCTGATCCCCGAGTTTGGTTACAACAAGATGGTGAACCCGCGCCTCTCCCTGGGCGTGACCGTGTATGGAAACGGGGGGATGAACACCGATTATTCCGGGGGCGAAATCACCAGCCCGGCGGGCACTGCCACATGCAACTTTTTCCAGACCGGGGGCCTTGGCCCGGTTCAGCCGGGCTACAACCTGCTCTGCGGCAACGGCCGGCTCGGGGTGGACCTGATCCAGCTCGTCGTCGCGCCCACGGTGGCCTACAAGGTCAACGAGAACCACTCCATCGGAATCTCGCCGCTCCTGGGCTACCAGCGCTTCAAGATGGAGGGAATAGAGGCGTTCGCCGGATTTTCGAACGACCCAGCCAACCTCACCAACCGCGGCCACGATAATTCGACGGGCTGGGGCGTGCGCGTGGGCTGGTTCGGACGCTTCTCCGATACGGTGAGCGTGGGGGCGGCCTATTCCAGCAAGTTGCGGATGAGCACCTTCGACAAGTACAAGGGACTGTTTGCCGAAAACGGCGATTTCGACATCCCGGAAAACTGGAACGTCGGCGTCGCATTCAGGCCCGCGTCTTCCGTGACGGTGGCGCTCGATTACCAGCGGATCAACTACAGCGACGTGAAGTCGGTGGGGAATCCCAGCACCAACGTGCTCAACTGCCCTGCGGTCGGCGGCGCCGATTCATCGGCATGCCTGGGTGGGTCCAACGGCGCCGGGTTCGGTTGGGGCGACGTGGATGTGTTCAAGATCGGGGTGGAATATCAATACAGCAAGAACCTGGTGCTGCGGGCCGGATACAACCATACCGACAACCCGATTCAGGGGCGCGACGTGACCTTCAATATCCTGGCCCCGGGCGTCGTGCAGGATCATCTGACCCTGGGCTTGACCTATACTACCGCGTCCGGCGGTGAACTCACCGTAGGCTATATGCACGCCTTCGACAAATCGGTGACCGGTTCTTCGCTGTTCAACAGCTTCGGCCTGCCTGGCGGGAACGAGACCATCAAGATGTACCAGAACTCCATCGGCATCGCCTACGGCTGGAAGATGTAAGAATCGCCGGTGTAACCGGCAAGTACCGGAGGGGCTAATTCGCGTTAGCCCCTTTTTTGTCTGCCATACATCAGAAAATTAGGAGGAGATAATGAAGCGCTTGATTGCAACGGGAGCGGCATCGCTGCTCTGCGCATCGCTGGCCCATGCAGCACCCGTCATGATGTCCGGCGAATGGGCCCAGGGCATGTGCCAGGCCTGGAACAGCGAGCCGGTCCTCACGGACAAGCTCGTCGAGTCCGGCTGGGTGAAGAACGACAAGGGGCGCGGCTTCAAGGCCATGCAGATCTACCGGGCGGACTGCAATGGCAGCCCGCGCATCGAATTGCGCGTTTCGGAGAAGGACGGCAAGGCGATCTGCGTTTACGGAGGCAAGGCGGAGTCCAAACTGGATTCGGCGGCCGACTATCTGATGTGGGCCGAAACCGCGCGCTGGCAGGAAATGGGCAAGGGCGAGTACGGGCCCATGAGAGCCATGTTCTTCCAGCGCCTGCGCTTCGACGGTCCCATGGGCGAGGCCATGGGCAACATGGGGCCCTTCGAGAGCTTCCTGCTGCTGGTCGGCAAGGTTCCCGGGGATACGGCCAGCTGCCCAGGAAAATAAGCAACCCCGGAGGCCGATGAATCCGGAGCCCCCGCACGGGGGCTCGTTTTTTGTAGGAGCGAATTCATTCGCGACATTTTTCGCGGATTAATCCCCGACTATCCCCGTGGCGCGCGCGGGGGAAGGCCGGGGGCGAGGGTTCGGGCCACGAAAATCCCGCTTGCTTCCTCCCGTCCCGCGTCGCACAGTATCGCCATGAAACCCATCAACGTCACCGACATCGGCAGCCTCAAGAACGAGCTCGCCAAGTACAAGAAGGGCAGGAAGCTCGACATCGCCCATTTCAACAAGGCGGCGCGCCTCGCCTGGCTGGGGAAGATCGTCCTCTGCCTGCTCGATTCGCAAGATCCAGAATGCGACGCGTATCTGCTCCACCTGCTTCCCGTCGGGGGCGTCGCAGCGGAAATCCTCACCCTCGACGACAATCTGGACGGCCAGCCCTTTCTATCCAGGATCCACGTCCTCGACGCCGAGCAGGGGAAATTCCTGGCGGAGATTTTGGAGGCGGGAATGCGCGAGCGGGTGCGGGACCTGGAGGCTCTCAACCGGCGGGACTTCTATTTCGAGAAGTTCTTCAAGCCGGAGCAAAAGGACTAGGCTATTGAAAAACTCCCTCCCCCTTGATGGGGGAGGTGCGCCGGAGCGCGAAGCAGGGGCCCCGCTTGCGGGGATGCGACCGCAGACGCGCACGTGAAGCCCGCGGGCTCCGGCGCTTGCATCCCGCTACGGGGTCGCATCCACGGCCTGAAGGCCGCGGAACCTGCTCCGCCCTCCGCAGGCGCGGGGAGGGGGTGAATGATTCGCCCCCTCTCCCTGTCCCACTCGCGCAAGGAGAAAAGGAACCTGCCAATCGCTACGAGGTCTCTGCCGTGATCGCGGCCCGCTGGGTGGATGTGGGACTTACCGCGCCCCACGTCTTTCACCGCACCTATGCCGCCCTCGCCGAATCCTGCGGCACGGACGGCGCCCCCGCGGTGCTCTGGGGACGCGCTGAATCCCATGTCTGCATCGGCCAGAGCCAGGACCCCGAGACGGAGCTTGCCCCCGAAATCCCGGTTCCCGTGGTGCGGCGGCCGCTGGGCGGCGGCGCGGTCTGGATCGATCCCTCCCAGCACCTGTTTGCCCTGATTGTTCCGCTGCGCCTCGCCCCGGGGCGGCCCGAGGAATGGTTCGAATGGGGCCTGCAGCCGGTTCTCGGAACGTTCCGGGATTTCGCGCTCGCGGTGGAGCGCCGCCAGCGCGATCTGTGGCTGGAGGGCAGGAAAATCGCGGGCAGCGGCGCCGCCACCATCGGCCGCTGCGCCGTGCTGGGATCGAGCTTCCTCATGGCGTTTCCAGCCGAGCACTTCGCCGCGTGTATCGCCTGCCCGTCAGCGGGATTTCGCGCGTGGCTGGAGCAGGCCCTGCGAGAAGCAGTGACCGACTGGGCGAGCCACGGCGAGCCGCCGCCGGAACAGCGGCTCGCGGCGGTGTTCCGCGCCCGGTGCGAGGAGGCGCTGGGGTGGTCGTTGCGGGATTCCGGGTTGACGCCGGCGGAAATTGCCACCCGCGAGCGGGCCCCGGACGGCGACGACGACTGGTTCGCACGGGGCCGACTCACGCCGGACGGCATCCGCCTGAACGCCGCGACGTTTCTGACCGAGCGCCGTGAAAACGGGCGCTGGGCGCGGGTGCTGACCCGCGGCCGCAAAGTGGCACGGGTTGCGCTGTCGGCGCCGGTTTCGGGGACGGCGCTTCAGGCCATCGCGAACAGCCGCCCGACATCGGACGCAATCACCGCAGTTCTTGCCGGCGAGATCGGAATTCCCGAGGCGGGCCGCTACGCCGATCTCATCCTTGGCACAGCCCGGTTCTCCTGATGCCGACGCCGACCATTGAATCCCGCAAGCATCGAAAATTCATACTGGTGACCGCCGACGCGTCCCTGGCCGCGGCGCTGCGTGCCGCCGTGCCGGGGGGGTGGCAGATAGTCGAGACGCATGAGCTGGAGCAACTCGGCGGATTTCAGGACATCCTGCTTCACCGGTTCATCCTGCTCGACCTGGATTCCGGCGGCGCCTACGATCCGCTGGAAATTGTCCGCCGGGTGCGCATGGAACTGATGCTCAACGTGCCGGTCTTCTGCTTTGGCGGGGATCCGTCGCTTCGCGACCAGGCGCGGCTCGCCCGCGCCGACCGCTTCTTCGAGCGCGGCGAAATGGTCGGGAAAATGAAGCTATACTGCGGTCAGTATGGCTGGGGCGGATAGCGGTTGAGGTTCGTCCCGCCCGCCAACGCATAACGGACTTTTCCTGAAGGAGCGGCGCGATGACCATTACCTTCTACTACGGCTCCGGCTCTCCCTACGCCTGGCGCGTCTGGCTGGGGCTCGAGCACAAGCAGCTCCCCTATGAGCAGAAGGTGCTGTCGTTTTCCGACGGGGACCAGCTGAAGCCCGAGTTTCTCCGTCTCAACCCGCGCCACAAGGTGCCGGTGATCGACGATGAGGGCCTGGTTCTGTATGAATCGGTGGCGATCCTGGAGTACCTGGATGAACGCTATCCGGATCGGGGCGGACGACTCTATCCCGCCGAGCTGCGGCGCCGGGCGCTGGTCCGCCGGCTGGTGCAGGAGGTGGACCACTACCTGGCGAAGGCGATGGATCCGCTGCTGCGGGAGGTCCTGTTCAAGCCGGAGGCGGAACAGGACGCGGCGCGAATCGCCAAGGGCCGGGAAAAGCTCGCCGAAGAGCTGGCACGGTTCGAGGGAGAAATCCGCGGGGATTTTCTGGCCGGCGAGCTGTCCGCAGCCGATTTCGCCCTCTATCCAATGCTGGCGCTCGCCCTGCGAGTGGATCTCAAGCGCCCCGAGGTCAATGTCGCCGGACTGATCGGTCCGCGTCTCCGGGCGTGGATGCAGCGGGTGCAGGCGCTGCCCTATCTGGAAAAAACCGTTCCGCCCCACTGGAAGCAGTGAGTCGGCGTCGCCGCAAATTCCGAAGGGTCGCCAATGATCAGGCTCTACCAGTTCCTGCCGGCCTTCGGCCTGCCCAACGCAAGTCCCTTCTGCATGAAGCTGGAAACCTATCTGCGGATGGCGGGGCTGCCCTACGAGAACGTTTACCTGGCCACGCCGTTGAAGGCGCCCAAGGGCAAGCTGCCCTACATCGACGACGACGGATGCACCGTGGCGGACTCGGGCCTCGCCATCGATTACCTCAAGGGCAAGTACGGGGATTTCCTCGATGCGTGGATGAGCCCGCAGGAGGCCGCGGTGGCGCTCGCATGGCGCCGGCTCATGGAGGAGAACCTTTACTGGGTGCTGCTTTACTCGCGCTGGATTGACGAGCCGGGATGGAGTGCCACGCGCGCCGCGTTTTTCGGCGGCCTTCCCCCGCTGGTGCGGGACCTGGCGCCCAGGTACGTGCGCAGCATCATGAAGAAGGAGCTCTGGGGCCACGGCATGGGCCGCCACCGCCGCGGCGATATCTACGAAATCGGCCGGCGGGATATCGCCGCGGTAGCGGGTTTCCTCGGCGAGAAGTCCTACCTCATGGGCGAGCGGCCGAGTACTCTGGATGCGACGGCTTATGCCTTCGTGGCCAACATCCTGTGGGTCCCACAGGAATCGCCGCTGCAAGGCGCCGCAAAGGGACACCCTAATCTCGAGGCCTATTGCCGCCGGATGCGGGAAAACTACTATACCGCGGGCGAGGGCTAATCCAGGGGAATTCCCATCCGGTCGTAGACGGGCCGGATATCCTTGCCGAGAATGCGCCGCTGCCAGACGAGCCACAGCGCTCCGGCGAGACAGAACGCCCCCCCGATAAAAAGGGTATGGGCGGCGCCGATGGCCTGGGCCAGGGAGCCTCCGGCCAGACTTCCGAGGGGTGCGACCCCGAGAAACGCCATGGTGTAGAGGCCCATCACGCGGCCGCGCTTGTCGTCGTCCACCAGGGTCTGGACGATCTGATTCACCGCGGCGGCGGTGACGATGATGCCGAACCCGGTCACGACGAGCAGCGGCACCGAGAGCCAGAAGCTGCCGGAATAGGCAAACAGCATCAAGGCGACGCCGGCCGCGCCGCAGGCGGTGGCGATGACCTTGAGCAGCCCGCGCACGCTCTTGCGCGAAGCGAGAAAAAGGGTCCCTGAAAGCGCGCCGAGGCCCGCTGAACCCACCATGAAACCCAGCGTGTCGGGGCCGCCCCCGAACACCTCCGCCGCGTAGATCGGCATCAGCACGGCATAGGGGGTGGCCATGAAGCTCACCAGCGCGATGAACCCCAGCAGCGCGCGGATCGGGGCGAATCCCCAGGCATAGGCGATGCCCTCCTTCAGGCCCTGCAGCACCGCGGGCGGCGCACCGCGCTGCGTCCTGCCGGGGGGCTTTTCCATCAGGAGCACCGCCACGATCACTGCCAGAAAGCTCAAGGCATTGACCAGGAAGCACACGGCCTCGCTGGAAACGCTGATCAGGATTCCAGCCACCGAAGGGCCGATCATGCGCCCCGCGTTCATCATAAAGGAGTTCAGCGCGATGGCGTTGGGCAGGTCTTCCCTGCTGCCGACCAGCTCGACCAGGAAGGCCTGGCGCACCGGCGTGTCGAAGGCGTTGACGATGCCCAGCAGGACGGCGAGCCCGATTACGTGCCAGACCTGCACTGCTTCGGTGAAGGTGAGTGCCGCCAGCACGGCCGCCTGGAGCATGGCGGCGATCTGGGTGGCGAGCAGGAGCTGGCGCAGCTCCGCCCGGTCCGACCAGATGCCGCCGAGGGGGGCGAACAGCAGCACCGGGATCTGCCCCGCGAACCCGGTGAGGCCCAGCATCAGCGGCGAGCCGGTGAGCCGGTACACCAGCCAGCTCATGGCCACGTGCTGCACCCAGGTGCCGACGAGCGACAGGCTCTGGCCCGAGAAGAACAGCCGGAAATTGCGGTGGCGGAAGGCGCGCAGGGTGAATTTCATGCCCGGTCAAGCCACGGATGAACACGGACCGTGGAGGATAGGCGACGCAGAATCGGTAGGTTGGGCTTCGCTCCGCGAAGCCCAACAGCAGCTTCCTTCGTTGGGCATGAATGCCCAACCTACGAGCCTACATTCGGGGCTGCCGCGCAGGCGGACAGCGGTTTTTGTGGCGACGGCGATTCCTACGCGAGCTGGGCCTGGAGCTTTTCCAGCGTCGCGCTGAAGCCCGCCAGACGGTCCCTTTCCTGCTTCACCACCAGCGCCGGAGCCCGGTCCACGAAATTGGGATTGGCGAGCTTCCCCTCGCACTTGGCGATTTCGGCCTGGAGCCTGGCGATCTCTTTCCCCAGGCGTTCCCGCTCCGCAACGGCGTCAACCTCGATCTTCAGCATGAGCTTGAAATCGCCCACGATGGCGACCGGCGCATCGGCATGGGGCAGGTCGCGTTCGGCCACCGTGATGTCCGACAGTTTCGCCAAGGCCTTCATGTAGGGCGCGAAGGCTTCAAGCGTTGCCAGGTCGCCGAGGGCGATGAGCGGAACCCGCTGGGCCGGGGAAATATCCATCTCGCCGCGCAGCGTGCGGCACGCATTGACCAGCTCCATGAGCTTCTCTGCCTGCGCCACGGCCCGGGCGTCGAGCTTGCCGGCTTCGAGCCGCGGATAGGGCTGTAGCATGATGCTCTCGCCCTGTTTGCCGGCAAGCGGTGCCACCCGCTGCCACAGTTCCTCGGTGATGAAGGGAATGATGGGGTGGGCGAGCCGCAGGATCGCCTCCAGCACCCGCACCAGGGTGTGCCGGGTTCCGCGCTGCCGGATTTCATCGCCGACCGCGATCTGCACCTTGGCCAGCTCCACGTACCAGTCGCAATACTGATTCCATACCAGCTCGTAGATGCACTGGGCCGCGAGGTCAAAGCGGTAGTCCCGGAGGGCTTCTTCCATCTCGGCCTCCGCCCGCTGCAGCCGGTCAACGATCCAGCGGTCGGCGAAGGAGTGCTCCAGACCCGCGGCGGCGGCATCCAGCCCCACGTCCTTGCCCTCGCAGTTCATGAGGACGAAACGGGTGGCGTTCCACAGCTTGTTGCAGAAGTTGCGGTAGCCCTCGCAGCGCGCCAGGTCGAACTTGATGTCGCGCCCGTGGGTGGCGAGGCTGGCGAAAGTGAAGCGCAGGGCGTCGGTGCCGAAGGCGGGAATGCCCTGGGGAAACTGGCGGCGGGTGGTCTTCTCGATGCTGTCGGCCTGCTTCGGATTCATGAGGCCCGTGGTGCGCTTGGCGATGAGTCCCGGCAGATCGATGCCGTCGATGAGATCCAGGGGATCTAGAATGTTGCCCTTGGACTTGCTCATCTTGTGGCCTTCCTGGTCCCGCACCAGGCCCGTCACGTACACCTCCCGGAACGGCACCTTCCCCGTGAAGTGCAGCGACATCATGATCATGCGCGCCACCCAGAAGAAGATGATGTCGAAGCCGGTGACGAGCACCGAGGACGGAACGAAGGTCCTCATTTCCGGCGTGTCCCTGGGCCAGCCCAGGGTGGAGAACGGCCACAGCGCCGAGGAGAACCAGGTGTCGAGCACGTCCTCGTCCTGCGAAAGGCGTTTTCCGTTCGCCTTGCCGCGCGCTTCTTCTTCGGTACGCGCGACATAGACGTTGCCGTCCTCGTCGTACCAGGCGGGAACGCGGTGGCCCCACCACAGCTGGCGTGAAATGCACCAGTCCTGGATGTTCTCCAGCCACTGGTTGTAGACGTGAGTCCAGTTCCCCGGGACGAACTTCACCTCGCCTTCGGCCACCGCGTCCAGCGCGGGCTTCGCCAGGCGCTCCATGGAGACGTACCACTGGTCGGTGAGCATGGGCTCGATCACCGTGTGGGTGCGATCGCCCCGCGGCACCATGAGCTTGTGGGATTTGGTCTCCACCAGCAGGCCCCGGGTCTTCAGGTCCTCGACGATGCGCTTTCTCGCCTCGAATCGGTCCAGGCCCTGGTATTCCGCCGGCGCCAGATCGTTGATGCGGGCATCCAGCGTGAAGATATTGACGGGAAGCAGATGGTGGCGGGCCCCCACGGCGTAGTCGTTGAAGTCGTGGGCGGGCGTGATCTTGACGCACCCGGTGCCGAACTCCGGGTCCACATACTCGTCGGCGATGATGGGAATCGAGCGCTCGGCGATCGGAAGGCGCACGTGCTTGCCGACGAGGTGTTTGTAGCGGGCGTCCTGCGGATGCACCGCAACCGCCACGTCGCCCAGCATGGTCTCGGGCCGGGTGGTGGCCACCGTGAGGGACACGGTTCCGTTTTCCAGGGGGTAGCGGACGTACCAGAGGTTGCCCTCCTCTTCCTCGGAAATCACCTCCAGGTCGGACACCGCGGTCTGCAGCACCGGGTCCCAGTTCACCAGCCGCTCGCCGCGGTAGATCAGCCCCTCTTCGTAGAGCCGCACGAACACTTCGGTCACGGCATGGGACAGTCCAGGGTCCATGGTGAAGCGCTCCCGCGACCAGTCGCAGGAGGTGCCGAGACGGCGCATCTGGCGGGTGATGGTCGAGCCCGATTGCTCCTTCCACTGCCACACCCGCTTGAGGAACTCCTCGCGCCCGAGCTCGCGCCGGGACAGTTCCTCGAGATCGAGCTGGCGCTCCACCACGATCTGGGTGGCGATGCCGGCGTGGTCGGTGCCGGGCTGCCACAGGGTGTCGTGGCCGCGCATGCGGTGGTAGCGGATGAGCGCATCCATGAGCGTGTGCTGGAACGCGTGGCCCATGTGCAGGGTGCCCGTGACATTCGGCGGCGGCAGCATGATGCAGTAGGCGGGCGCGCTGCGAGTAGCGCCGCGGTCGAGGAGGGGCCGGAAATAGCCCCGCGACTCCCATTGGGGATACCAGTATTTCTCAACCGTGTGGGGCTCGTAGCTCTTGGCAAGTTCCATGGGGCGCGGGGCCGTCGAAAAGCCTGCAATTATAGCGGATTGAGACCCCTCCGGCCCCCCGCCGCCGAGCGTGATTCCCGGCAGTCGCCGCGCCAGTACCTGGGAGATCGATTCCTCGGCGCTGGAGCGGATGTCATTTTTCACATCATTGAGCAGGTCCTCCAGCGTGTGCTGGAGCAGCTGGGAGAGGTGGGGTCCCAGCCGGTCGCGGATCGCCTGCTCGATGCGGGCGTCCAGCGACGCCAGGGTCTGGCGGTATACGTCCGCGGCGAGCCCGTGGTCGTCGCCGCTTCCGGGAGCCGCGGCGCCGGAAGCGCCTTCCGGACCGGCGGAAGGCTGCGGCAAAGCCTGTGCGCCGAGATCGCCCGCGGGCCCGCTGAAATCGAGATTCGCCGCGGGCGACGGGGCGACCACCTCGGTCAGCACCGGCACGTCATCGTCGGCTTTCTTCGGCGCCACCACCTCGGTGAGGGTCGGAATCGCGGCGGGATCCCGGGTCGCAGAATCCGGCGCTCCCCGGTGCTTGCGCATCAGGGCCTCCATCTTTCCAAGGACATCGTCCTGCCCGGACTTGTCGCGGGGTTCGGCCATGGCGGCTACTGGTCCGGAACGTCGCCGCCCAGCTTGTGGTGGCGAATCTCGTAGCCCCGGTCCCGGTAGAACCGGTAACGGCTGCGTCCCGCCTCGCTGTCCTCCGCGTCGTGGCCGATGATTTCGATGACGCGCTGGAAGCGGCTGAAGAAGGGTGGCGTTTCCGGGCGCAGATTGAGCAGCACCTCGTCGTGGGGCGGCGCCTCGACGGCGTGGCCGATAATGACCGGTGTCACGCCTGCCAGCCGGTCATCGGCGCGGCAATGGGGGACGAAGCCGATCGCGGGCGTGGTCCAGAGCAGCTTGTCGATGCGCTCGGCAAGGGAACGATCGGGGGTGTAGATCAGCACCCTGAGGCCCTGCTCCCGGGCCTTCAGCGTCAACCGGCAGGCGACCTGAACCTTGTCGGCGGCGTGGGTGTAGAAGTCGATCCGGGTCACTTGCGGCGGGACTTGGCGGAGTGGGTCCTGCCGCCGGCACGCTCGATCAGGAACTGGGAGAGCAGCGGAACCGGCCGTCCGGTGGCGCCCTTCTCCTTGCCCGATTTCCAGGCGGTGCCGGCGATGTCGAGGTGGGCCCAGCGGTATTTCTTCGTGAACCGGGAAAGAAAGCACGCCGCGGTGATGGTGCCGGCGGGGCGACCGCCGATGTTGGCCATGTCGGCGAAGTTGCTCTTCAGCTGCTCCTGGTAGTCGTCCCACAGGGGCAGGTGCCAGGCCCGGTCGAAGGCATAGTCCCCTGCGTGCAGCAGTTCCCGCGCCAGACCGTCATCGTTGCTCAGCAGCCCCGAGGCCACGTGCCCCAGCGCGATGACGCAGGCCCCCGTGAGGGTCGCGACGTCTACGACCACGTCAGGCTCGAAGCGCTCGGCGTAGGTGAGCGCGTCGCACAGGATGAGCCGCCCCTCCGCATCGGTGTTGAGGACTTCCACGGTCTGGCCCGACAGCGTGGTCACGATGTCGCCGGGCTTGGTGGCGTCGCCCCCGGGCATGTTCTCGCAGGTGGGTACGATCCCCACCACGTTGACCGCAAGCTGCATCTGCGCCACCGCCTTGAGGGTTCCCAGCACGCTCGCTGCGCCGCACATGTCGTATTTCATCTCGTCCATCTCGGCCGCGGGTTTGAGCGAGATGCCACCGGTGTCGAAGGTGATGCCCTTGCCCACCAGCACCACCGGCTTCTGCTTCCGGTCGGTGCCCCGGTATTCGACGGTGATGAGCTTGGCGGGTTCGCGGCTCGCCCGGGTGACCGACAGCAGTGCCCCCATGCCCAGCTTCTCCATGTCCTTCTGCTCCAGTACCTCGGCCTTGAGACTGTAGGTCCTGGCCATGCCCACCGCCTGTTCCGCCAGATAGGAGGGCGTGCAGAGGTTGGAGGGCAGGTTGCCCAGATCTCTGGTGAAATTCATGCCGTGGGCCACTGCGAGCCCTTGGCGCATGGCCTCCTCGCCCGCCGCCAGCTCCGCGCGCCGCGACACGGAGAGCGTCAGCTTGCGCAGGGGCCGGCGCACCTCGCTCTGCTTGCTTTTCAGGCGGTCGAAGCGGTAAATGCTCTCCATGGCGATGACGACCGCCTGAAAGACTTTCCATGATGTTTCCCGGCGCTTGACCGGCAGCTCCGTAAGGTAGAGCACGGCTTCCAGCGATCCGGTGTCATTCAGGGTCTTGATGGCGATGCGCACCGCGTCGCAGTATTCCTTGTCCCTGAAATCGCGCTCGCGCCCCAGGCCCACCAGCAGCACCCGGTCGCACAGGGTGTTGGGCACGTTGTGAAGGAGCAGCGTGGAACCGGTCTTGCCCTCCATGTCGCCGCGCCGGATGATGTCGGAGAGGTAGCCGTTGGAAACCCGGTCGATCTCCTCTCCCGCCACCGCAAGCTTGCGCGGCTCGAACACGCCGATCACCACGCATGCGCTGCGTTGCTTCTCCGGGCTTCCGCTTTTTATGCTAAATTCCACCTCTCGCTCCTCGTTTGGCCGAAATTTCCCGCGAAATCAATAATTCGCAGATTATCCCCAGACTCCTTGCCGGATGTCAAAACGTGACGAAAAAAGCATTTTCTATCGCACCCTTCTGAACGAATTCGCGGCCAGTGCGGTGAGCAGCTTCGTCATTCTGCTCGCCATCACCGTAATCATCCAGTTGGTGCGACTGCTGGGCCAGGCCGCCAGCGGCACGCTGGCGCCGGAGGGGGTGGTGGCCTTTCTCGGCTTCAGGGCGCTTAACCTGCTGCCGGTACTGCTGTCGCTGACCCTGTTCATCGCGGTGCTGCAGGCGCTCACCCGCAGCTACCGCGATTCCGAAATGGTGGTTTGGTTCTGCTCGGGCGTCAGCCTCACCGCCTGGGTCCGGCCGGTGATCGTGTTTGCCATGCCGCTGGTTCTGACCATTGCGCTCCTGAGCTTGGCGCTCTCGCCCTGGGCCGTGACCAAGAGCGAGGAGTTCCGCCGCCAGCTGGAGTCCCGGGATGAAGCCTCGACCGTGGCGCCGGGGACCTTCCAGGAGTCGAAGCAGGCGGACCGGGTGTATTTTGTCGAAAGCGCGGGCGGTCCCAAGGACAAGGTAGCCAACATTTTCGTGCAATCGGCGCAGAACCAGAAAATCGGCACGATGGTGGCGAGGGAGGGCCACCAGCAGACGGAGGCGAACGGGGATCGCTTCCTGGTGCTGCTCAGAGGCACCCGGTACGAGGGCCTGGCCGGCGCGCCGGATTACAAGGTGATGAACTTTGAGCGCTATGCCATGCGAGTCGAGACCCACGAGGCGAAGCGCGACACCCCGTCCACGGCTTCGCTTTCCACCCTGGAGCTGTTGCGGACGCCCACTCCGGCGAACCTGGCGCAGCTCGGATGGCGCCTCGGGTTGCCGCTCTCGGCTCTGATCCTGGCGCTGCTCGCGATTCCCCTGAGCTTCGTGAACCCTCGTGGCGGGCGCTCCATGAACCTGGTGATCGCCATCCTGGTGTACATGGTCTACAGCAACGTCCTTAGCGTGGCCCGGGTCTGGGTGGTACAGGAGAAGCTGAACCCGCTGGTCGGGCTGTGGGGATTCCACGCCGTGATGCTGGTGGTGTTCCTGCTGCTGCTTGCGCGCAGGCTTTCGGTGTTCTCGCTGGGGCGTCTGCGGCGATGAGAACCCTCGATCGCTACCTGGGCCGGGAGACGGTGGGGGCGACCGCCCTGGTGTTCGCCGCTCTGCTCATGCTGTTCGCATTTTTCGATCTGCTGCACGAGCTGGGAGACGTGGGCAAGGGGAACTACAACCTGGGCTACGCCGTGCTCTACGTGCTGCTGTCGGTTCCCGGGAATGTCTATGAGCTGTTTCCCATCGCGGCGCTGATCGGCGCGATCTTCGCTCTGGCCCAGCTCTCGGCCCACTCGGAGTTCACCGTGATGCGGGTTTCCGGTGTCTCGATTCAGCGCACCGCCCTGTCCCTGGTGCGGGTGGGCCTTGCTTTCGTCGCGGTGAACTTCCTGTTCGGAGAGTTCATCGCGCCCCCCAGCGACCGTCTGGCCCAGCAGCTGCGGGTGCGGGCGACCAGCAACGTGGTGGCCCAGGAGTTTCGCTCCGGGCTGTGGGTGAAGGACGAGCGGTCCTTCATCAACGTCAACCAGGTGCTGCCGGACGCGACGCTGCTCGGAGTCAAGATCTTCGAGTTCGACGAAGCCCACCGGCTGCGATCCATAAGTTTCGCGCGCCAGGGAGAGTTCGAGCGCGACAACCGCTGGTGGCTCACTGACGTGGTGCAGACCCGCTTCGAGGACGCCAGGGTATCGGTGGAGACGATTCATAAGGCGGAATGGCGCTCGGTGCTGAAGCCCGACATCCTGTCAGTGCTGCTGGTGAATCCCGAGCAGATGTCGGCACTCAGCCTCTACAGCTACGTCCGGCACCTGGAGGAAAACAAACAGAAAACCGTGCGCTACGAAATCGCGCTGTGGACCAAACTGGTTTATCCGCTCACGGTGCTGGTAATGATGGTGCTGGCGCTGCCCTTCGCCATCTACCAGACCCGGACCGTGGGCGTGGGGGCCAAGATTTTTGCCGGCATCATGCTGGGGCTGTCCTTTTACCTGGTGAGCCGGCTCTCGGCCAACCTGGGGGCCATCAACGACTGGCCGCCGGCGGTGAGCGCGCTCCTGCCGACGCTGCTCTATCTGGGTGCCGCGATGGGGATGATGTGGTGGGTGGAGAAGCGGTGAGAAAAACGGTAAACGGTAAACGGAAACCCTCTCGCCTTGCCACCGTTCACCGTTTACTATTTACAATTTTCGTCCCCGCCAGCCGGTCGTGCAGGAACTGGCGGTCCCGGTCCAGTACGGCCCACAGGAATCCGAATCCCAGGAAGATCGTGCCCGCCATCGCGACCAGATAGCGGATCAGCGCTTGCTTCAACCGTAGGGCCGATCCTTTCGTGGTGACGACCCGGAGGCGCCAGGTCTTCATCGGCAGGGTCTGACCGCCATGAGTCCAGAACCAGGTGAAGTAGGCGCCGACGACCCCCAGCAGATAGAGCTGAAACAGCGGCCTGAACCAGGGTGCGTCCCCACCGTTGAACGCGAACACGAAGGGAAATGCCGCCACCATCAGCACGGCTGCGAGCATCAGGGCCTCGTAGACCATGCTCATGAGCCGGCGGCCGAGGGACGCCGCCTGCAGGGAAGCGGGGGGGCTATTCATATCCGGTGTCCGGAGACGGGACGACCCGCGGAGAAACGGACCGGAGTCGATTCCCCGGCAGGCGAACCCGTTCAGGGCTTGGCGGGAGCCGGGCCGGCCGGTGTTTCCGGTGCGGCAGCCTGGGGCGCAGGCGCGGGTGTCCCCGGAGCGCCGGATTTGGCCGGCTTGGCCGCCTTTTCAGCATCGAACTGGCGGTAGGCCTTCCATTTCTCCTTGACTTCCTTGCGCTTTTCGGGCGGCAGCTGCTTCAGATTCTGGTAGTTCTTGCGGGCCTGCTGGCGCTCCTCGAAAGAAAGCTTGCTCCATTCCTGCAGGCGGGATTTCACCCGCTGCTGATTTTCCGGCGGCAGCTTGGGGTAGCGCTTCGCCACCCCGAGCAGCTTCTTGCGCTGCACGTCGGGGAGTCCGTCCCATTCCTGAGCGAGCGGCGCCAGAACCTCCTTCTGCTGGGGAGTGAGCTGGGCCCAGTCGGGTTGCTTGGTTTCTTTGCCGGCGGCAAAAGCGGGCAGGGCGATGAACAGCGATAGGATCAGTCCTGCGAGCGCTTGAGCCATGCTTCGAATCTCGTGTCAATGTAAGCGTGCGGCGGCAGTTCGTCGGCCAGCAAAAGGGTATCGATGTCCCCGGCATCCCCATTGCCGTTTTCCTGCTGCTGCCAGTAGGTAAACGCAAGGAGCGCAAGGATGAGGGCGCCGATAAGCACCCAGAAGCGGGCGCCGAAATGGGGCAATTCAACGAATCGCGCAACGCCGTGGCCGGCCCAGGCAAACCCGACCGCCGGCTCCCGCGCTTCCACGCGCGACAGCGCCTTACCCCGGGCTTTTTGCAGGCCAAGCACCGCCTTGCGCTCCAGGCGCCCGGTTCCGAAATCGAGATATTCCCTGATCTTCCGGGTGAAGGCTTTCTCGTTCATAGCGTCACTCCCTTTGCCCTGAGCAGTTCCGCCAAAGCGTGAACAGCCCGGGAGCAGTGGGTTTTGACACTGCCCTCCGAGCAACCCATCGCCGCCGCTGTCTCGGCGACATCCATGTCTTCCCAATAACGCAGCAGAAAGGCCTGACGTTGACGCGCCGGCAGTTTTTTTAGCGCTTCTTCAATGATTGCAAGGACTTGCGCACGCTCCGCCTGATCGGCGGGCTCCTCCCGGGCGTTAGAACCGGCCTTTACTTCCAAAGTTTCCAGCGGATCATGGTCATCCCCTTCGTGGCTTGGCGTAAGGGCGGAAACCAGCGTGGTCCAGAGGGAGCGCACCTTCTGGCGCCGGAAATGGTCGCGGATGGTGTTCTGAAGAATGCGCTGGAACAGCAGCGGAAGCTCCGGCGCCGGGCGCGCGGCGTATTTCTCCGTGAGCTTGAGCATGGCGTCCTGGACCACGTCGAGGGCCACGTCCTCATTGCGAACGGCGAACAGGGCCTGCTTGTAGGCGCGGCGCTCGGTGTCAGCGAAAAACTTGGAAATTTCCTGGATAGTCGCCAGGGGTTCAGCCTTTTTTTGGATTCGGGGGCGATCAGGAGCCGGTTGCTGGCCCATGATGTTAGCAAATCCGGGCGAGCGCTGTCCCGGATTCCGGAACGGGGCAGGATTCGCCGGCCGAAGACGGGACAACGCTTTGCCGATCCGGCCGAAAGCCGCGCCAGAAGGCGATCCCGGGCCCATCAGGGCTTTACCAAACCAGCTTCAGCCGTTACTATTCGACGTTTCCGCATTTTCGAGCCAAATCAGAGAACATCATGGAATTGACCGGCGCTGAAATCGTGGTGCGCTGCCTCCAGGAAGAGGGCGTGGAGTATGTCTTCGGCTATCCCGGAGGCGCCGTGCTCTACCTCTACGACGAGCTGTTCAAGCAGGACAAGGTCAAGCACATCCTGGTGCGCCACGAGCAGGCCGCGGTGCATGCCGCCGACGGCTATGCACGGGCCCAGGACAGGAAGCCGGGGGTGGCGCTGGTCACTTCGGGGCCGGGGGTGACCAATGCCGTGACCGGCATCGCCACCGCCCACATGGATTCCATCCCCCTGGTCATCATCACCGGCCAGGTGCCGACCCCCGCCATCGGCCAAGACGCGTTCCAGGAATGCGACACGGTCGGGATCACGCGGCCCTGCGTCAAGCACAACTTCCTGGTGAAGGACGTCAAGGATCTTGCAGTTACCATCAAGAAGGCCTTCTACATCGCCTCCACCGGCCGGCCGGGCCCGGTGGTGGTGGACGTGCCCAAGGACGTGTCCATCGCCAAGACCGAGTTCCATTACCCGGAAACGGTTTCGATGCGTTCCTACAACCCGGTGACCAAGGGCCACGCCGGACAGATCAAGAAGGCGGCGCAGCTCATCCTGGAGGCCAAGCGCCCCATGATCTACACCGGGGGCGGCGTTATCCTGTCCAATGCCTCTGCCCTGCTCACGGAACTCGTGCGCATGCTGGGCTTTCCCTGCACCAACACGCTGATGGGGCTCGGCGCCTATCCCGCCACCGACCCGCTGTTCCTCGGCATGCTGGGCATGCACGGGACCTACGAGGCCAACATGGCCATGCAGCACTGCGACGTGCTGCTCGCCGTTGGCGCCCGCTTCGACGACCGGGTGATCGGCAACCCGAAGCACTTCTACAACGAAGAGCGCAAGATTATCCATATCGACATCGACCCGTCGTCCATCTCCAAGCGGGTCAAGGTGGACGTGCCCATCGTCGGCAACGTGCCCGACGTGCTGGAGGAGCTATTGAAACTCCTCAAGGCGAGCAAGGAGAAGCCCGATCAGCAGGCCCTCAAGACCTGGTGGACCCAGATCGAGCTGTGGCGCTCCCGGGACTGCCTGAAGTACGATCGGGCGGCCGCGGTCATCAAGCCCCAGTACGTGCTGGAGAAGATGTACGAGATTACCAAGGGCGATGCCTTCGTCACTTCCGACGTGGGCCAGCACCAGATGTGGGCGGCCCAGTTCTACAAGTTCGACAAGCCCCGGCGCTGGATCAATTCCGGAGGGCTGGGAACCATGGGTTTCGGGCTCCCGGCCGCTATGGGCGCGCGGCTGGCCAACCCCAAGGCCACGGTGGCCTGCGTCACCGGGGAGGCGAGCATTCAGATGTGCATCCAGGAGCTTTCCACCTGCAAGCAGTACCACCTGCCCATCAAGATCGTGAACCTCAACAACCGCTACCTGGGCATGGTGCGCCAGTGGCAGGAATTCTTTCACGGCAACCGCTACGCCGAGTCCTACATGGACGCGCTTCCCGACTTCGTGAAGCTCGCCGAGAGCTACGGCCACGTGGGAATGCGCATCGAGAAGCCCGCCGACGTGGAAGGGGCGCTGAAGGAGGCGTTTGCCCTCAAGGACCGGCTGGTGTTCATGGATTTCATCACCGACCAGACCGAGAACGTCTTCCCCATGATCCCCGGCGGCAAGGGGCTGTCCGAAATGATCCTGGTCTAAGAACAATATGCGACACATCATCTCCCTGCTTCTGGAAAACGAGGCGGGCGCCCTGTCCCGGGTCTCCGGATTGTTCTCGGCCCGCGGCTACAACATCGAGTCGCTCTCGGTGGCGCCTACCGAGGACGCGACGCTCTCGCGCATGACTGTCGTCACCACCGGCTCCGACGACGTGATCGAGCAGATCACCAAGCAGCTCAACAAGCTGATCGACGTGGTGAAGGTGGTGGACCTCAACGAGGGCGAGCATATCGAGCGCGAGCTGATGCTGGTCAAGGTGCGGGCCTCGGGCAAGGACCGGGAGGAGATGAAGCGCATGGCGGACATCTTCCGCGGGCGCATCATCGATGTCACCGACAAGACTTATACCATCGAGCTCACCGGCACCGGGGAGAAGCTGGACGCCTTCCTGCAGGGGCTGGAGCGCAGCTCGATTCTGGAAACCGTCCGCACCGGCGCCTCGGGCATCGGCCGCGGCGAGCGCATTCTGCGGGTTTGAAGCGAGCAATCAGCTTTCAGCTGCCAGCGTTCGGCTCGAACTCCGTTCACGCTGATCGCCGACGGCTGACCGCCATCACAACGAGGAAACCATGAAAGTCTATTACGACAAGGACGCGGACCTTTCGCTGATCAAGGGCAAGAAGGTCACCATCGTGGGCTACGGGTCCCAGGGCCACGCCCACGCCAACAACCTGCACGACTCCGGGATCAAGGTCACCGTGGGCCTGAGGAAGGGCGGCGCCTCCTGGGGAAAGGCCAAGAAGGCCGGGCTTGCGGTGAAGGAAGTGGGGGAAGCGGTGAAGGGGGCCGACGTGGTCATGATCCTGCTGCCCGACGAGCACCACGCCCAGGTATACCGGGAAGA
Organism: Betaproteobacteria bacterium; assembly: GCA_016183615.1. Taxonomy (GTDB): domain Bacteria; phylum Pseudomonadota; class Gammaproteobacteria; order Burkholderiales; family UBA6910; genus JACPEG01. The sequence goes on along the minus strand of JACPEG010000041.1, from coordinate 72,500 downwards.
GGTCGAGCCCAATATCAAGAAGGGTGCAGCACTGGCATTCGCCCACGGCTTCAACATCCACTTCGGGCAGATCGAGCCGCGGGAAGACCTGGACGTGATCATGATCGCGCCCAAGGGCCCGGGCCACCTGGTGCGCTCGACCTACACCCAGGGCGGCGGCGTGCCGTCCCTCATCGCCGTGGCGAAGGATGCCTCGGGCCGCGCCCGCGACGTGGCGCTGTCCTATGCGGCGGCGATCGGCGCGGGGCGCGCCGGGGTCATCGAAACCAACTTCCGGGAAGAGTGCGAAACCGATCTGTTCGGCGAGCAGGTGGTGCTGTGCGGAGGCCTGACGTCGCTGATCCAGGCCGGCTTCGAAACCCTGGTGGAGGCGGGTTACGCCCCCGAAATGGCCTACTTCGAGTGCCTGCACGAAGTGAAGCTCATCGTGGATCTCATCTACGAGGGCGGCATCGCCAACATGCGCTACTCCATTTCCAACACCGCCGAGTACGGCGACTTCACCCGCGGGCCGCGCATCGTCACCGAGCAGACCAAGGCCGAGATGAAGAAAATCCTGGCTGAAATCCAGAGCGGCGAGTTTGCCAAGGAGTTCATCCTGGAAAACCGCGCCGGCGCGCCCAAGCTCAAGGCCATGCGCCGCAATGCCGCGCGCCATCCGATCGAGCAGGTGGGCGGCAAGCTCCGGGACATGATGCCCTGGATCAAGAAGAACAAGCTGGTCGATCAGTCGAAAAATTGACGGCTGTCATCGGTCGAGAGTCGTTGGTCGAGAGTAACGGAGGGCTTTCCGCCGAGAGTAGCGGAGCGCTTTCCGTTTTTCGACTCTCAACTCCCGACTCTCGACTCTCGACTCAATGAACTATCCCCATCCCCTCATCGCCAGGGAAGGCTGGCCGCACCTGGCGATCGCCGCCGCCGCGTCCCTGGTGGTGTGGTGGTTCGCCGGATTCGCCTGGTCCCTGCCGTTCTGGGGCGCCACGGTCTTCGTGCTGCAGTTTTTCCGGGACCCGGCAAGGGCAACTCCCGGCGACCCGAACATCGTGCTGTCCCCGGCCGACGGTCGCGTCGTGACCGTGGAAACCACCGAGGACCCCTATCTCAGGCGGCCGGCGCTCAAGATCAGCGTGTTCATGAACGTGTTCAACGTGCATTCCAACCGCAGTCCGGTGGACGGCCAGGTGAAGGACACCTGGTATCATCCCGGCAGCTTCATCAACGCGGAGCTTTCGAAGGCGTCGCTCGCCAACGAGCGCAAGGCCCTGTGGATCCGGACGGCCGACGGCGTCGACGTGACTTGCGTGCAGATCGCGGGCCTCATCGCCCGGCGTATCCTGTGCTACGTGAAGGCCGGCGATGCGCTGGCGCGGGGCGAGCGCTACGGTTTCATCCGCTTCGGCTCCCGGGTGGACGTGTATCTGCCGCCGCAGTCGTCGCCGCGGGTAGCAATCGGCGACAAGGTGTATGCGGGGCTGACCGTATTGGCGGATTTGCCGACGAGGTAAACAGTAAACAGTAAACGGTGAACGGTGCCCCTCCGACGACGGCGGGCACCCACGAGGGTCATCCGCTCACGGTTTACCATTCACCATTTACCGTTTACCATTCCGCCATCGTCGTTCCGTACCACCGACATGTACGAACCCGAACAACACAAGCTCCTGCTCAGGTCCCGGCTGCGGCGGCGCGGCATTTACCTGCTGCCCAATTTCTTTACCACCGCCGCACTGTTTGCCGGGTTCTACGCCATCGTGCAGGCCATGAACGGGCGCTTTGAGCATTCGGCGGTCGCAATTTTCGTGGCCATGGTCCTGGACGGCCTCGACGGGCGTGTGGCGCGGCTCACCCATACCCAGAGCGCCTTCGGTGCGGAATACGACAGTCTCTCGGACATGGTGTCCTTCGGCGCAGCGCCGGCGCTGGTCATGTACGAGTGGGCGCTGAAGGGCATGGGCAAGCTCGGCTGGATCGCGGCCTTCGTCTATTGCGTGGGAGCCGCGCTGCGGCTTGCTCGCTTCAACACCAATATCGACGTTGTGGACAAGCGCTTCTTCCAGGGATTGCCGAGCCCGGCGGCTGCCGCGCTGGTCGCGGGCATGGTGTGGGTCATGCTGGACTATGGCGTCAAGGGCCCGGACGTGCGCTGGTTCGCCTGGGGCCTCACGCTATTCGCGGGGCTCACCATGGTGTCCAACCTGCGCTTCTACAGCGGCAAGGACATCAACCTGCGCAAGAGCGTCCCGTTTGCGGTGGTGCTGCTTCTGGTCCTGTTTTTCGTGCTGATTTCCACCGATCCCCCGACGGTGCTGTTCGGGCTGTTCGTGCTCTACGGGCTCTCGGGTTATGTGCTCTGGGTGCTCGATTTCGGGCGCAGGCGCACGGCCGAGAAGCGCCGGATCCAGCAGGGCTGAGACTCCCCGGGGTTCTTGCGAACCGGGAAAAAACGCTTTATAGTCCTTGCCATGCTCGTCCATGTTGCAACAAGCTTCATCTCCTACCTGGCCAACGTCCTGCTGGTCGGCCTGCTGCTGCGCCTCGCGCGCTGACGACCCCTACCCCTTTTCGTACCCAGTATTGAGCTTCGGCAGCCGGCATCCGTGCTGCCGGTTGAGATTTCCGCATTGAGTTCCGGAGACAGACATGAAAGACAAATTGATCGTATTTGACACCACGTTGCGGGACGGCGAACAGAGCCCGGGGGCGTCCATGACCCGGGAGGAAAAGCTGCGCATTGCCCGCCAGCTGGAGCGCATGCGGGTGGACGTCATCGAAGCGGGATTCCCCGCCGCCAGCAATGGCGATTTCGAATCTGTGAAGGCGGTGGCGGACACCATCAAGGACAGCACCGTGTGCGGGCTGGCCCGGGCCCACGAGGCGGACATCCGGCGCTGCGCCGAGGCCATCAAGGGCGCCCGGTCGGGGCGGATCCACACCTTCATCGCCACCTCGCCCATACACATGGAGAAAAAGCTGCGCATGCAGCCGGAGCAGGTGCTGGAGCAGGCGGTCAAGGCCGTGAAATGGGCGCGCAAGCATACCGACAACGTGGAGTTCTCGCCGGAAGACGCGGGCCGCTCGGAAGTGGATTTCCTGTGCCGGGTGCTGGAAGCGGTGATCGACGCCGGCGCCACCACCATCAACATTCCGGACACGGTGGGCTACGCGGTTCCGGAGCAGTTCGGCAATCTGATCCGTGCGCTGCGGGAGCGCATCCCCAATTCCGGCAAGGTGGTGTTCTCGGTCCACTGCCACAATGACCTGGGGCTGGCTGTTGCGAACTCGCTGTCCGCGGTGCTGGCGGGTGCCCGCCAGGTCGAGTGCACCATCAACGGGCTGGGCGAGCGGGCCGGCAACGCGGCGCTGGAGGAAATCGTAATGGCAGTGCGCACCCGGCGCGACGTGTTCGCCTGCGACACGGGCATTGATACCACCCAGATCGTGCCCGCAAGCCGGCTGGTGGCGGGCATCACCGGGTTCGCGGTGCAGCCCAACAAGGCCATCGTCGGCGCCAATGCCTTCGCCCACGAATCGGGCATCCACCAGGACGGCGTGCTGAAGAGCCGCGAAACCTACGAGATCATGCGCGCGGAGGACGTGGGCTGGGGCGCCAACAAGCTGGTGCTGGGCAAGCACTCCGGGCGCAACGCCTTCCGCAGCCGGCTGCAGGAGCTCGGCATCCTGCTGGATTCGGAGGAGGCCCTCAATGCCGCGTTTTCCCGCTTCAAGGAGCTGGCCGACAAGAAGCACGAGATTTTCGACGAGGACCTGCAGGCTTTGGTCTCCGAGGAAGCGGCCATGCACGACGTGAGCGAGCACTACAAGCTGGTGTCGCTGCGGGCCCATACCGAGACCGGGGAGACGCCCCACGCCTTCATCGTGATCTCCGAGGACGGCAGGGAGCGGCGTGCCGAGGCGGACGGCAGCGGGCCGGTGGACGCCTCCTTCAAGGCCATCGAGAAGATCGTGGGCAGCGGCGCCGACCTGCAGCTGTTTTCGGTGAACGCCATCACCAGCGGCAGCGACGCCCAGGGCGAGGTGACCGTGCGCCTGCACAAGGCGGGGCGTATCGTGAACGGGCAGGGCGCCGACACCGATATCGTGATTGCCTCCGCCAAGGCCTATCTCAGCGCGCTCAACAAGCTGCACAGCCGGCTGGAGCGGGCCCACCCCCAGGTGTAGCGGGCCGTAACGAAAAAAAAGCCGCGACCCGCAAGGGCGCGGCTTTTTTGTATCAGTCGCGCAGCGACTCAGGAATCTCCGCTCTCCGCTTGCGGGAGAATGCCCCGGGCGAGGGTTCACGCCAGCGTCAGGGCTTGCGCAGCAGCACCGGGCAGTCGTAGCCGGGTGGGCAGAGCACGGCCCGCACCAGGCGCTGGGGGCGCTCTTCGACCCAGGACGACTCATAGGGGAAGTTGTGGATCTGGATGGTCCAGATCGAGCCCTCCCGGAACACCCTGGTGTTGTCCCGCACGAAGCGGTCGAGTTCCGAGGTGTCCCCGGAGTGAATCCGGCTGTGAATGTGATCGAGCAGCAGCGCCTCGAGATCCGAGGTGAATTCCTCGGCGCGGAGCAGGTTGTCGCGGTCCTGGATGCAGCGGATGGTTACCGGGATCTCGGCGCCGACCCAGCAATCCCAGGGCAAAAGCTTGGTCTCGGGGGTCTGGGCCGGCGTGCCCGCCGCGAAGGCGAGCAAAAGCCCGCCGGCGGCGCAATGAATGGCTTTCCCCTTGAGCTTCATGTTGCCCCCCTTTTGGCGTCCGCCGGCTGCGGCCGCCGGACCCCGCCGCGCCTGGAGGCGCGGTCAGATGTTCTGGTTGCCCCAGTGTATCAAGCGCGGCCACAGCGTGCTGCCGCATCGGGCGGCGCGGGCCCAGGCCGACCAGAACTGGCCGAATAGCCTCACGTGAAAACCGACAACGATGAGCGCTGCGGGCAGCCCGGGATATACGACGGGGAATGCCCGCCGTTTCCCCGTCGGCGACGCCTGGGCCAGGCGCTTGCGCAAGGCATTCATGAGGTGCCGGTAATACTCCGGGCCCGGCCGCGAGCCCTTGCGGCCAGCGCCGGCTTCCAGCACTACATCCCGCCAGATGCAGCGGGCCGCCGCCAGCGACAGCCCGGATTTCCGGGCCAGCCAAGGCAGAATTTTCGGTTCTTTCATGAAGACTCCTTTAACCGGGATCCGGCCAGTAGGTCGCAAACCCGGAGATTGTGCGTTGCACAATGTATAACATAGGACTTTTTATATGATTTTTCAAGTGAAGTTCAAAAAATCGGTTAAAAAATGCCGCGATGCAATATCATAAATTCAAGTTTTTTTCCCGGGGCGGGCGGTGGGCACCGATATCCGCGCATAGAGGCTGGCGGACACGAAAAAGACCAGGGCAAGCGCGGCTTCGGCGATTGCGAGGTTTGCCCCCGTTCCCCGGTCAGTCCAGGCGCGGGTCAGACCCTCGGCGAAGTAAGCAAGTACTAACATTGCCGCCCACTGATAGGTATAGCGGCGTTCCCGAAGAATCCCGAAAAGGGGCGCCAGCAGGGGCAGGGTTTTCAACACCAGCCAGGACCCGCCCGGGCGCAATGGCGCAAGCCAGAGTTCCCAGGCCAGGCAAAGCAGGATCAGGCCGATGAGGCTCGCCGCGCAAAGGTGATGGAGGAGAGCGAGCCGCTTCACGAACCGGCAGGGCGAGCCATTTTCGACAGGCCGGCGCCGGCCAATGTCGGATCCGCCACCGGCATCTGGAATCCGAGCCGCGGCAGCCGGCGATCGGCCCGCAGGAAGGGTGGGGTCTGTTCGCCGGAGGTCATCGCGCAAGCTTGAGTGCCACCTCGGCGAGCCGGCGGCCGAGCGCGAGACAGAGCCTTTTCTCGGCATCGCTGATGGGATTCGAACTGGTGGTGCCGGCGAGGTGGCTCGGGCCGTAAGGCGTGCCGCCGGTGGCGGTTTCCACCAGATCTCGCTCGGTATAGGGAAGGCCCACGATCACCATGCCGTGGTGCAGGAGCGGCAGCATCATCGACACCAGTGTCGTCTCCTGCCCACCGTGCAGGCTGGCGGTGGAGGTGAACACGGCCGCGGGTCTGCCCGCCAGTGTCCCTTTCATCCACAGATCCCCGGTGCCGTCCCAGAAATATTTCATGGGGGCGGCCATGTTGCCGAAGCGGGTCGGGCTTCCCACCGCGACGGCGATGCACTCTTCCAGGTCCCGCAGCTCAGCGTAGGGCGCGCCGGAGTCGGGGACTTCCGGGTCCACCGCCTCGCAAACGGGGGATACCCTGGGTACCGTGCGCAGCCGCGCCTTCGCGCCTGAGACGTGCTCGACGCCCCGGGCCACCAGGTGCGCCATCTCCTTCACGGCGCCGTGGTGGCTGTAATAGAGGATGAGGATGTCGGCCATGCGACTGGGGTTTTGGGAGGCTGGCGGTTATTATATCAATCGAACGATAGGATCTTCCCCATGCCCAGGCCTCTCCTGATTCTTGTCATCTTTCTGCGTTACGTTGACGCCCGGTTCCGGGAGGATCGCTGCGTGCAGGTGGCGGCGAGCCTCACCTTTACCACGCTGCTCTCATTGGTTCCATTGATTACGGTGGCGGTGACGCTGATTGCAGCGTTCCCGGTATTTTCCGAACTTTCGTCCCAGCTCAAGGTATTCCTGCTCACAAACATGGTTCCGGAGATTGCCGGGAAGATCATCACCGAGTACATGCAGCAATTCGCCGACAACGCGGCCCGCCTCACCGCGGTTGGTATCGTGCTCCTGGGGGTGACCGCCATCACGATGATGTTCACCATCGACCGGGCGCTCAATGCGATCTGGCGGGTGTCACGGCCGCGGCCGCTGCTGCAGCGCCTGCTCATCTATTGGGCGGTGCTCACCGTGGGACCGCTGATGATGGGGGCGAGCCTGTCCCTGACCTCCTGGCTGGTGACCCTGTCCATGGGGCTCGCCAAGTCGCTGCCGGCGGTGGCGGTGCTGCTGCTGAAAGTGATGCCCGTGGTGCTCGCGGTGATCGCCTTTGCAGCGCTTTATCTCACGGTGCCGAACCGCTACGTGCCGCCGCTGCACGCGCTGGCAGGCGGCGCGGTCGGCGCCCTGGCGTTCGAACTGATGAAGCGCGGCTTCGGCCTCTATGTGTCTTCGTTTCCCACCTACAAGCTGGTGTACGGGGCGTTTGCCACGATCCCGATTTTCCTGCTCTGGGTCTACCTGTCGTGGATGGTGGTGCTGCTGGGCGCCGAGATCGCCGCCTCGCTCTCGGCGTGGCGCGGCGCCGAGTCCCACCGGACACGGCCTCCGGGATACCGCTTCCACGACGCCCTGCGCCTGCTGGGCAGCCTGTGCCGGGCCTTCAAGTCGGGGCAGGTGCGGACCTTCATCGACCTGCGGCGGGAACTGAAGCTGGGATTCGAGGAGATGGAGCAGATCCTGGAGACCCTGGCCGCCGCAGACCTGGCGCGCAAGGTGGTGGGAAACGGGTGGGTGCTGATCCGCGATCCCGCGGAAATCCGGGTGGCGGAGGTGTTCCGGATGTTCGCGTACCAGCCGGCGGCGGGCAGGCCGCCGCAGGCCGGGGAGGAGCGCCTGGACGAGCTTTTCGCCAGCCTCAGCCTGACCATCGAACAAGGCCTGGACGCGACGCTGGAAGCGCTCTTCGCCGGTTCCGACAACCTGTTGCGCTACCCCGAGCGGTTCACCGAGAACGTCTCGAAAGCCAAATCCTGAACATGATGCGAACGCTCGAAAGATGGTTTGAGGGATTCCAGTGGAACAGCCGTTTCGTGGTGCTGGTGGAGGTGGTGGATGGCTACCTGCTCGCCACCGTGATGCTGATCTTCTCCCTCGGCTTGTACGAACTCTTCGTGAGCGATATCGATGCGGCCCGCAACAGCAAGGCCCCCAGCCGCATCCTGGTGATCGAGAGCCTCGACGACCTCAAGAACCGCCTGGCCAAGTGGATCCTGATGATCCTCATCGTGAAGCTGTTCGAGCATGCGCTGAGGATCGGTCTGAGCGGGCCCCTCGAGCTGCGCTACCTGGGTGGGAGCATTGCCCTGGCGGAACTTGCGCTCTACCTGAGTCACGCCGCCGACACCCCGAGGAAAAGAAAGTCCAGGGCGGTGAGCACTGAGGGAGGGGGGAACTTCCTGGCCGTGGCCCGGTCTTCCTAGGGTTTCCGCCGGAGGAGATACCGTTGCGCCGCTTGTTCATGGTTCTTGCCTGCCTGTTTTCCTTCGGCGTCCAGGCCGAGGGATTCACGCTGAAGGATGCCGGGGGCCAGATTCACCGCCTTTCCGATTACCGGGGGAAGTGGGTCCTGGTCAACTTCTGGGCCACCTGGTGCCCGCCCTGCGTGGAGGAGATACCCGATCTGGTGTCCCTTTATGAGGCGCGCAAGGGCAGGGACATGATGGTGATCGGGATTGCCATGGACGACCAGGACCGGAAGACCGTCCTGGAATTCGCCGAGACGATGTTTATCACCTATCCGGTGGTCCTCGGGGACCCGAAGATCGCGTCCCAGATCGGCGTGGTGCGGGGGTTGCCCACCACCTATCTGTACGATCCCTGCGGGAAGCTTGCAACCTACCGCGTCGGCGCGCTGACGCGGCAGAGCGTGGAGCGGTTCATCCGCCAGGCGAAGTCCTGCAACGCGGGGTCGCGGCCGGAGGCCGCAAATGTGCCCGGGAGTCTGCGTACCGGGAGATAGGGGAGATAGCGCGAGATTACCCGGCGCGGGCGTCGGCCGGGCGGGCGGGATAGGCCCAGGCGTTGCGCCAGGCCGCCACCACCATGTTCGGGTACTCCGCCTGACCCAGGCTCCCGTTGTAGCGCCCGAGAGCCCGGAACAGGTCGCCCTTCTCGATATCCAGATAGTGGCGCAAGATCACGCAACCGTAGCGCAGATTGGTGCGCAGGTGAAACAGGTTGTGATTCTGCGCGCCGATCAGCTTCACCCAGAACGGCATCACCTGCATGTAGCCGCGGGCGCCGGCCCGGGACACCGCGTATTTCTTGAATCCGCTCTCCACCTGGATCAGACCCAGCACCAGTTGCGGATCGAGCCCCGCGCGGGTGGCCTCGTAATGCACGGTCCTGAGGAAATCGAGGCGCGTTGCGCGGTCGGGGATCTTCTTCTCCAGGCGCCGGGCCATGGCATTGAGCCATTGGGCGGCTTCGCCGGAGTCGGGAAACGAGGATCTGCCCGGAGGCTTGTCGCTGATGGCGCGGGACAGGGCTGCCTGCACGCTGTCGGCGAGAGGCTCGTAGACCTGGGCGCCGGCGAGCAGGACGGGCGACCAGGCCAGCAGCGCCGCCGCGAGCAGCGCGCGGACGGGACCGCAGCGGGCCCGACGGGCGACGGTCAGCTTCCCCATAGCAGCGATTTTATGGATTCGACGGCGCCTTGCAAGGGCACCTGCCGCGCCTGGGCGTCGCGCCGGCCCTGATATTCGACGTTGCCGGTCTTCAGCCCGCGCTCGCCGAGCACGATGCGGTGGGGCACGCCGATCAGTTCCATGTCGGCGAACATGACGCCGGGACGCTCGTCCCGGTCGTCCAGCAGCACCTCGACGCCGGCCTCGGAGAGCTCGCGGTAAAGATTGTCCGCCGCGTTCCGGACCGTCTGGCTTTTCCGGTAACCGATCGCGACCATCGACAGCTGAAACGGCGCCATCGGCAAGGGGAAAATGATGCCGCGCTCGTCGAAATTCTGCTCGATGGCGGCGGCGACGATCCGCGATACGCCGATTCCGTAGCAGCCCATTTCCATGATGCGGTTCTGCCCGGCTTCGTCCAGGAACGTGGCATTGAGGGCCGTGGAATATTTCGAACCGAGCTGGAAGATGTGGCCCACCTCGATGCCGCGGCAGATTTCCAGCCTGCCCTTGCCGTCCGGGCTGGGATCGCCCGCCACCACGTTGCGCAGGTCCGCCACCTGCACCGGCTCGGGGAGATCGCGGCCGAAGTTGACCCCCGTCAGGTGAAAGCCGTCCTGGTTGGCGCCGCAGACGAAATCGCTCATTGCCGCGACGCCGCGGTCAGCGATGACCGGAATCTGTGCGCCCACCGGCCCGAGGGAGCCGGGACCGGCATCCATGCGGGCGCGGATCTCCGCGTCCGAGGCGAAGCGGAAGCCCTGGTTCAGCGTGAACAGCTTGCCGGTCTTCACCTCGTTCAGGCTGTGGTCGCCGCGCAGCAGGAGCAGGTATTCGCGCTGGTCGCCGGTCACCACCATCAGGGTCTTCAAAATCCGGTGCGCCGGGATCTTGAGGAACGCGCTCACTTCCTCGATGGTGTGCTGGCCGGGAGTGGCTATTTTCTCCAGACCCTGGGACGGGGCCGCGCGCGGTGCCGCGGAAGCAACCGCCTCGGCAAGCTCAATGTTGGCGGCATAATCGGAATCGGGACAGAAGGCGATAGCGTCCTCGCCCGAATCCGCCAGCACATGGAACTCGTGCGAGCCGGTGCCGCCGATGGCCCCGGTGTCGGCGGCCACCACCCGGAACCTGAGGCCGAGCCGGCTGAAGATTCGGCTGTAGGCATCGTGCATCTGGCGGTAACCGTCCTCCAGGCTCGCCCTGTCCACGTGGAACGAGTAGGCGTCCTTCATCACGAACTCGCGCGCCCGCATTACCCCGAACCGCGGCCGGATCTCGTCGCGGAACTTGGTCTGGATCTGGTAGAAGTTGACGGGCAGCTGGCGGTAGCTCTTGATCTCCCGGCGCACGATGTCGGTAATGACTTCCTCGTGGGTGGGGCCGAAGCAGAAGTCGCGCTGATGGCGGTCCTTGATCTTGAGCATCTGGGGCCCGAACTCCTCCCAGCGGTGCGATTCCTGCCACAGTTCCGCGGGCTGCACCGCCGGCATCAGGAGTTCGATGGCGCCGCTCCGGTCCATCTCCTCCCGCACGATGCTCTCCACCTTGCGCAGGACCCTCAAGCCCAGTGGCATCCAGGTGTAGAGACCGCTTCCGAGCCGGCGGATGAGCCCGGCGCGGAGCATCAGCTTATGGCTGATGAGCTCGGCCTCGGCCGGGGCTTCCTTGAGGGTGGACAGAAAGAACTGTGTGACGCGCATGATCCTGCTCCGTCGCCGCGGAAAAGCGCAAATTCTACCGGTAAACGCCGCCCCGGCCTATCGCGGCTCGTAGGGCAGGGAGAGGTCGTAGAGCCGCACGCTCTCGTCGTCCGAGGCGGAGGCCATGTGGCGGCCGTCGGGGCTGAAGCGGATCATGGCCCCGCACAGGTCGTGGGCCTGGTAGCGCCGCTCCACTCGCAGCTGGCGCGAATCCCACAGCCGGACGGCCGAATCCGTATGACGGCCGATGCTCGCCAGGCGGCGGCCGTCGGGGCTGAAATCGACCGAGGTGAGGAGCCCGTCGTGTTCGGCCGGTAGCGACCGCCGCTGCCCGGTGGCGACGTCCCACAGCAGCATCTTGAACCACCCGCCCGCGACCAGCAGCGAGCCGTCCGGGCTGAATTTCAGATCGTGGGCGGCGGGTCCGTCCGCCTGAAGTTCCCGCTGCGGTTCCAGGGCCGAGCTGTAGAGCACGACGCGGCCGGAGTCGGTGGCGAACGCAACCATCGCCCCGTGATGCGCCAGCGCGATGATTCCGTCGCCGATGCGCGTCTCGCGCAGCGGCGCGAGATCGGGGAAGCGCCAGACCCGCAGCGCTCCGTCGCGATGTCCGGTGATGATTTCGTCGGCCGCAAACACCATCCCGGCGACGGCGGTGGATTGGCGTTCTGCCACCCGGGACCGGGTTTGCGTGTCCCATACCAGGAGTTTTCCGTCGTCACCGGAACTCACCAGGAGCGTTTGCGTCCCAAAGGACAGGGCCCGCACGCTGTCATCGTGGGCGGGAAACCGGGCGATCGGGTTTGGTGGCGACACCTGCCACAGGGCCAGTTCCCCCCGCAGGCCGCCGCTCGCCAGTGTCTTTCCGTCCGGGCTGAACGCAATCGCGGTGGCGCCGAAATCGTGGGCGTGGTCGAATCGATGCTGGGGCGGCTGAGCCGGCTGAAGATTGGCGCAGCCTGTGGCCGCGAGGAGCGCGAGGGCCAGGATTATTATCGACCGCATGGCAGCTTTCATTCTCTGGCAATTTGTGAAAAAATTCCAATCATTATATTGACTTGACGGGTGATGGTCATGATCGACCGGGATGGATATCGCCCCAACGTCGGAATCGTGCTGGTCAACGCGAAAAACGAGGTCTTCTGGGGCAAGCGCATCAGGCAGGATTCCTGGCAGTTCCCGCAAGGGGGCATCAAGTCGGGGGAGACCCCGGAGCAGGCCATGTACCGGGAACTCAAGGAGGAGGTGGGACTGACCGCCTCTCACGTGAGAATCCTGGGCCGGACGCGGGAGTGGCTGCGCTACGATGTGCCTTCCCAGTGGATCCGGCGCGAATGGCGCGGCAGCTACCGGGGGCAGAAGCAGATCTGGTATCTGCTGCGGCTGGTGGGGCGTGACTGTGACGTGAAGCTGCGCGCCAGCGACCATCCGGAATTCGACGCCTGGCGCTGGAGCGATTACTGGGTTCCGCTGGAGTCCGTGATCGAATTCAAGCGCGACGTCTACCAGCAGGCCCTCAAGGAGCTGCATCGCTTCCTGGACCACCGGGCGCGCGGCACGCGCCGGCGCCGCGAGGGAGTGCGCCACCCCTATCAGCAGGTGGACAGTCCCGAGTCGGAAGGCCACGACGCCTAGACGCGCTTGTTGCTGAAGCTCATCGAGCTATTCGACCGCAGCGTCTACTACGTCGGGGACACGCGGCCGGCGGCGTTTCTCCTCGCCGATCGTGAGGGCGGTGGCATTCTGATCAATTCACCGCCGTTTTCCGTGCCTGTGCTGGAATCCATTCGCGCCGTGTCACCGCTCAACTACCTGTTTTTTCCGAGCCGGCTGGGCGCGACAGACGTGGATGCCTGGCGCGAAGCGAGCGGAGCAAGGAGCATCGCCCATCCGCTGGAGGCCCGCGGGATTTCCGGCGCCGTGGACCTGGTGCTGGAGCCCGATCACCGCTTCTCCCGCACCATCGAGTTCCTGCTCATGTCCGGCCGAACCCCGGGGGCCTGCGCGCTGCGCTGCCGGAACAAGCCCGGAATGATCTTTTTCGGCCCGATCCTGGACCCGGGAGGCGACGGCTGGCCGACCCTCGCGCCCCACGGCGACGATCACTCCTTCGAAAACCGCGTCATCGGTGCGCTGGCGCTCAGGGACCTGCGGTTCGATTACGCCTTTTGCGACGGCTTCGAGCCGGAAAAGAGCCGGTTTGGCCCGGGAGCAGACGCGGCGATCCGGGAGCGCATAGAACGGGTTGCGAACTGAGGTGAGGTGATGGGAACCAACTGGCGCTTGTCGCGGCCTGATATTTGAACCAGAATCAGATCGGGTACCCAATGCCGCGATGACAGAACAATAGAGGAGACCAGCCATGGTTCGAAAACTCACCGAATATGCCCCGCTTCCAGCCGCCTCCCTTCAGCCTGGCGCCACGTTTGCCCGGCCCACCCAGCACCTGCCCGAGCGGATCCGGCTGGACAGCCCGGCGGTCGAGGTCATGACCGATCTCAAGCAGGTTTCGGCGGCCACCATCGATCCCGGAGAAACCATCGAAACCGCAAATCGGGTGATGATCAAGCGCGGGGTGCGGCTGCTGCTGGCGATGGACTGGGAATACCGGGTGCTCGGGCTGATCACCGCCACCGACATCCTCGGGGAGAAACCATTGCAGTACATCCGGGACCGGGGCGTGAAGCGCTCCGATATCCTGGTGCGGGACATCATGACGCCCCAGGAGCGGCTCGAGGTGCTCACCATGGACGATGTGCTGAGCGCCAAGGTGGGCCACATCATCTCCACCCTGAGAAAGTCCGGACGCCAGCACGCGCTGGTGGTGGACGTGGAAACCCCGCATCCCAATGACCTGCTCGTGAACCCGAGCCTGCCCAAGTTCACGCACCTGGTGCGCGGCATTTTCTCCGCCTCCCAGATCGCGCGGCAGCTGGGGGTGCCGATCCAGACCACGGAAGTTGCCCGCACCTTCGCCGAGATCGAGGCCATGCTCAGCCACTGAGCTGGGAGACACCTCGCCTGATTGACACGTTCCTTCTGTATTCATATACTTTGGCAATGTTTTAGAGTTAGTCTAAATCATGCTTGGGGAGAGGCATGGCTTGAGCCGGGCCTTTTCCTCAAATACCCTTAATAACTGGATGGTTTCCAGCGACCGCGAAGGAGATAAGCCATGCAACTCAAAGGATCCAAGACCCACGACAACCTGAAGGCGGCTTTTGCCGGAGAGTCCCAGGCCAACCGGCGTTACCTGTATTTCGCCGCGAAGGCGGACGTGGAGGGCCAGAACGACGTGGCTGCCGTATTTCGCTCCACGGCCGAAGGGGAAACCGGCCACGCCCACGGCCACCTGGAGTACCTGGAGCAGTGCGGCGACCCGGCCACCGGCCTGCCGTTCGGCGCCACCCGTGAGAACCTGAAGGCCGCGATCGCCGGCGAGACCCACGAATACACCGACATGTATCCGGGGATGGCCAAGACCGCCCGGAGCGAGGGCTTCGACGAGATCGCCGACTGGTTCGAGACCCTGGCCAAGGCGGAGCGCTCCCACGCCAACCGTTTCCAGAAGGCCCTGGACGTCCTGGCTGACTGACCTTCCCTGAGCGGGGTGCGGTGAGCAGCGGGGGGCGGCAGCTCCTCGGGTGTGGCCTCGTCCGGCTGCTTCCCGCCGGCTTCCGCCCCCGGCTCACGGTTCCCCGCTCACGGCTTGCCGCGTACCCCATTCGTTCATGACCGTCCGCGAAGGCAGCCTCGAAGCGCCCCGTCGACACGCCGTCGACTGGAAAAATCCGGGCTTCTACGATGAGGAGAGGCTCACTGCAGAGCTGCACCGGGTTTTCGACGTGTGCCACGGCTGCCGGCGCTGTTTCAATCTGTGTAACGCGTTCCCCACGCTGTTCGACCTGGTGGACTCGAGCGCCACCGGAGAGCTCGATGCGGTTGACCCGGCGAAGTACCGGAACGTGGTGGACCAGTGCTATCTCTGCGACATGTGCTTCATGACCAAGTGTCCGTACGTTCCGCCCCACCCGCTGAATATCGATTTTCCCCATCTGATGCTGCGCGCCAAGGCGGTAAAGTTCAGGAAGGGCGAGATCAAGTTCCGCGACAAGCTGCTTTCGAATACCGATGCGCTGGGAAAACTCGCGGCCATCCCGGTCGTGGCCCAGACCGTGAACGGCCTCAATCGCAACCCTGCGGCCCGCAGCCTGATGCACCGCGTGCTCGGGATCCACAAGGACCGGGTGCTCCCCGAGTATTCGAGCGCCCGGTTCCGCGGTAATTCGAACCCGCGGGAGCGGTTCCCCGTTCGAGACGGCAAGAACACCCCCGGCAAGGTGGCGATCTATTCAACCTGCTACGTGAATTACAACGAACCGGGCATCGGCCACGATCTCCTCAAGATCCTTGAGCACAACGAAATCCCGGCGCGGCTGGTCGAAAAAGAGGCCTGTTGCGGCATGCCCAAGCTGGAGCTCGGGGACCTGGAGGCGGTGGAGCGCCTGAAGAACGCCAACATCCCGCACCTGAAGGCGCTGGCTGCCGAAGGCTACGCCATTCTTGCTGCGATTCCTTCCTGCGCGCTCATGTTCAAACAGGAACTGCCCCTGTTGTTCCCCGGCGATGCCGACGTGCAACAGGTGGCGGAGGCCATGTTCGATCCCTTCGAATACCTGGTGCTGCGCCACAGGGACGGGCTGCTCAGGACCGATTTCACGACGCCGCTCGGGAACGTGTCCTACCACGTTCCCTGCCACCTGCGGGTGCAGAACATGGGCCAGAAGACCCGGGAGTTCCTGCAACTGGTGCCGGGAACCAAGGTGAACACCGTGGAACGCTGCTCCGGCCACGATGGAACCTGGGGCGTGAAGGCCGAATATTTCGCCGATTCCATGAAGATCGGCAGGCCGGTGTTCAAACAGATGGCCGCCGGGGAGCCCGACTACGTGAGCTCCGATTGTGCCATTGCCGGCCGCCACATCCTGCAGGGCATCGGCGAAACCAAGGCAAAAAAGGCGCACCCGCTGACGTTGATCAGAATGGCCTACGGCTTGTAGAAAGGCGGGAACGGTGAACAGTGAGCAGTGAGTTTCTCGGGGAGATGACGCATCCCGCGCTTTACGGTTCACCGTTTACCGTTTACTGTTTACGCAAACTCATATGCCCCAAATCACCCGCGACAGCCTGATGACCCTGGAAGCCTACGCCAAGGCGCGGCCCCGTTTCCGCGCCCGGATCATGGCCCACAAGAAGCACCGCAAGGTGCACCTCGGAGGCCATGTCACCCTCATTTTCGAGGACGAGCTCACCATCCGCTACCAGATCCAGGAAATGCTGCGGGCCGAGCGCATCTTCGAGGAGGAGGGCATCGACGACGAGCTGGCCGCCTACAATCCGCTGGTGCCCGACGGCAGCAATTGGAAGGCCACCATGATGATCGAGTATCCGGACGTGGCCGAGCGCGCCAGAATGCTGTCGCTGCTGCTCGGGATCGAGGATCGGACCTGGGTGCGGGTGCAGGGCTTCGAACCGGTGTATGCCATCGCCGACGAGGACCTGGAACGGGAAACCGAAGTCAAGACCTCCTCGGTCCACTTCCTGCGGTTCGAACTGAATCCGCAAATGGCCAGCACGCTGAAGCGCGGGGCGCTGCTGGCGATTGGGATCGACCATCCAGAATACCGGGCAGTGGCCGATCCGGTGGACGCGGCGCTGCGCGAGTCCCTGGTTCAGGACCTCAGCGGCGAATGAAACGCTGGCTCTTCGCCGCGCTGATCACCGGCACTGCGCTGGCGTGCGAGGCGGCGAGCTTCGATTCCGATTTCGACGAGGAGAACAAGCTCTGGAAGGAAGTCGAGGCCCGCATTCCCGCCTATCCCAGGGCGGAAGACCTGATTCCCTTCTATGTGAGTCCCACCACCCGGCACCAGTACCTGGTGGATGGAGCTTCTCTCACCGTGGGTGAAGATGGCGTGGTCCGTTACACGCTGGTACTCAAGACCGCCGGTGGCGCCACCAACGTGTCCTACGAGGGCATACGCTGCGCCACCCGGGAGCGCCGGCTCTACGCCTTCGGGCGCCCCGACAACACCTGGTCCAGGGCCCGCAGTGCCCGCTGGGAGCGCATTGAAAGCGCAGTGGTCCAGAGCCAGCACCAGTTCATGCTCTATACGGATTTCTTCTGCCCCGACAAGCTGATCATCCGCTCGGCCACAGAGGGGATCGACGCCCTTAAGGCCGGCATTCATCCCCAGGCGAACCGGGGCCAGAGCCCTGATTAAGGGTCTTTGCGCCGGCGGGCGCAATCTGCCGGAGGTCAGAGCAGCACCAGGTTGTGGTCTCGGCATAACGTTGGCTGCCGCAAACGTTAGCCTCGCCCCAACTGGGTTTTGCTATAGCAATACCAAATTGTCGCGGTGGATGAGCTCGGGCTCGTCCACGTAGCCGAGGATGGATTCGATTTCCTGGCTGGGGCGGCGCAGGATCCGCCGCGTCTCCGCCGCGCCGTAGTTGACCAGCCCGCGGGCGATTTCACGGCCTTCGGGATCCACGCAGCTCACCAGTTCGCCGCGCTCGAATTCCCCGCTTGCCTCCACCACGCCAATGGGCAGCAGGCTCTTGCCGTCCACCTTCAGCGCGCGTACTGCACCCTTGTCGAGCACGACCCGGCCCCGCACCTGCAGGTGATCCGCGAGCCACTGCTTGCGGGCGGCGAGCGGCATGGTCCCGGCGCTGAGCTGGGTGCCGATGACCTCACCCTGGGCGAGCCGGGTGAGCACGTCGGGCTCACGCCCGCAGGCGATGACGGTATGGGCGCCACTGCGGGCGGATCGTTTCGCCGCCAGCACCTTGGTGAGCATCCCCCCCTTGGCAA
The DNA here is from genome assembly GCA_016183615.1 of Betaproteobacteria bacterium. Classification (GTDB taxonomy): domain Bacteria; phylum Pseudomonadota; class Gammaproteobacteria; order Burkholderiales; family UBA6910; genus JACPEG01. The sequence continues at coordinate 54,541 of JACPEG010000041.1, read as the reverse complement.
GGGTGCTGCCCGCGCCGCCGGCCATGACCTCCAGTCCGGGATCGCCGGCCCGGGCTTCGCTGACCAGGGTCGCGTCCGGGTCCTTGCGCGGGTCCGCCGTGTACAGGCCGCTCTGATCCGTGAGGATAACGAGGGCGTCGGCCTCGACCAGGTTGGTCACCAGCGCCGCCAGAGTATCGTTGTCCCCGAACTGGATCTCATCGGTTACCACCGTGTCGTTTTCGTTGATGACCGGCACCACGTTCATGCCGAGCAGCGTGAGCAGGGTGGAACGGGCGTTGAGATAGCGCTTGCGGTCGGCGAGGTCGTCGTGGGTGAGCAGCACCTGGGCGGCGTGCAGCCCGTGGCGGCGGAAGCAGCTCTCGTAGGCCTGCACCAGCCCCATCTGGCCCACAGCGGCGGCGGCCTGCAGCTCGTAGACCGCGCTCGGCCGCTTCTTCCAGTTGAGGCGCTGCATGCCCTCGGCGATGGCGCCCGAGGAAACCAGCGCCACCTGGCGCCCGGTTTCCTTGAGCCGGGTAATCTGCTCGGCCCAGCGGGCGAGTGCGTCGTGGTCGAGGCCCTGACCCTGGTTGGTCACCAGGCTGCTTCCGACCTTGACCACGAGCCGCTGGGCGTCGGCGATGACTGATTTCATCTGGCAGGCAGTTTGGACTTACGATTCGGCCGCGTCTTCGGATTGCCGGCGCTTTCCGTCGCGCTCCAGGTGCTCCGCAATCGCGTGCACCAGCTCCCGGCAACCGTCCCCGGCAAGGGCTGAGATGATAAAGCTTTTTCCCTTCCAGCCAAAGTCGCGCAGGAATTTCCTGCAGGTCTTTTCCCGGGTTTCCTCGGGCAGCAGGTCGGCCTTGTTGATCACCAGCCAGCGCGGCTTCTTGTAGAGCGCCTTGTCGTATTTCTTCAGCTCGGCGAGCACCGCGCGGGCGTCCTTCACCGGGTCGGCCGACTCGTCGAGGGGGGCGATGTCCACCAGATGAAGCAGCAGGCGCGTTCGCGCGAGATGGCGCAGAAATTGGTGACCCAGGCCGGCGCCTTCGGCGGCGCCCTCGATCAGTCCGGGGATATCGGCCACCACGAAGCTGCGGTCGTAGTCCACCCGCACCGTTCCCAGGTTGGGGTGAAGCGTGGTGAACGGATAATCGGCGACCTTGGGGCGGGCGGCCGAAATCGCGCGGATCAGCGTTGACTTCCCGGCGTTGGGCATGCCGAGCAGCCCCACGTCGGCCAGAACCTTGAGCTCGAGCTTCAGCTCCTTCGATTCTCCCGGCTCGCCGCGGGTGAACTGGCGCGGTGCCCGGTTGGTGCTGGACTTGAAATGGATGTTGCCGAGCCCCCCCTTGCCGCCCTTGGCCAGGGTCACCCGCTGCCCGTCCCGCTTCAGGTCGGCGACCACTTCGCCGCTGGCGAGGTCGGTGATGACCGTGCCGACCGGCACCCTGAGCAGAATGTCGTCGCCGGCCGCGCCGTAGCAGTCGGACCCGGCCCCCTTCTCCCCGTTGGTGGCCCGGTGAATGCGCGCGAAGCGGTAGTCGATGAGGGTGTTGACGTTGCGGTCGGCGATGGCAAAGACGCTGCCGCCCCGACCGCCGTCACCGCCGTTGGGGCCGCCGCGCGGAACGTATTTCTCGCGCCGGAAACTCGCCATCCCGTCGCCGCCCTTGCCGGCGTGGATCTGAATGATGGCTTCGTCGATGAATTTCATGGTCTGGCTGACTATGACTGCCCCACAAACAAAAAAGCCCTATCTTGCGATAGGGCTCCTTGTGGATGTCGGGACGGCCCTACGCGGGAAGCACGCTCACAGTCGTGTTGCCCGCCGGGCCCTTGACCGCGAATTGCACCTTGCCGTCGACCTTGGCGAACAGCGTGTGATCCCGGCCAATGCCGACGTTTTCACCCGGGTGGAACTGGGTGCCGCGCTGGCGCACCAGGATGCTTCCGGCCGAGACCAGCTGGCCGCCGAAGCGCTTCACGCCGAGGCGCTTTGCCTGTGAATCGCGGCCGTTGCGGGAACTGCCGCCTGCTTTTTTATGTGCCATGTGTGTACCTCTGTTGCGTCAGGCCGAAATGCCGTCGATGCGGATCTCGGTGTAGTTCTGGCGATGGCCCTGGCTCTTCTTGTAGTGCTTGCGCCGGCGCAGCTTGAAGATATGCACCTTCTCGCCCCGACCGTGGGCAAGCACCGTGGCTTTCACCTTGGCGCCGGCGACCAGCGGGGTGCCGGCGGTGACCTTGTCGCCGTCGGCGACCATGAGCACCTCTTCGAGCACGATTTCGCTGCCGATGTCTGCCGGTATCTGTTCTATTTTCAGTTTTTCGCCGGCGCTGACCCGATACTGCTTGCCGCCGGTTTTTATGACCGCGTACATGGGAGACTCCATACTTCAGGGTTACGGAAAGCCGCGAATTATACCCAAATAGCCTTTATGGGTCAAAGGATTGTCGGAAACCTTGCGGGGCGGCGCACTCAGGGCTTGACACCCCCGGGACGCGCTTCCTACCATTCTCCCTTTTTTTCCGCGGCTTAAGCGTGTCGATCGAGCAAATCCGGGGTTTCATCGCCCATGACATGGAGGCGGTGGATGAGGTCATCCGCCGGCGCCTGCATTCCGACGTGGTGCTGGTCCGGCAGGTGGCCGAGTACATCGTGGGCAGCGGCGGCAAGCGCCTGCGACCGGCCCTGGTGCTGCTCTCGGCCGGCGCCTTCGGCTATCGGGGAACCGCCCATCACGAGCTGGCGGCGGTGGTGGAGTTCATCCATACCGCGACCCTGCTCCATGATGACGTGGTGGACGAGTCGAAGCTGCGGCGCGGGCACGCCACCGCCAACGCCCTGTTCGGCAACGCCGCCAGCGTGCTGGTGGGCGACTTCCTCTATTCCCGGGCGTTCCAGATGATGGTGAGCGTCAAGAGCATGCGGGTGATGGAAGTGCTGGCGGAGGCAACCAACATCATCGCCGAGGGCGAGGTGATGCAGCTCATGAACTGCCACAACGCCGGTATCGACGAGTCGGGGTACCTGAAGGTGATCCGCTACAAGACCGCCAAGCTGTTCGAGGCCGCGACCCGCCTCGGCGCGATTCTCGGCAAATCCTCGCCCGCCGGGGAGCAGGCCATGGCGGCCTACGGCATGCATCTCGGCACCGCGTTCCAGCTCATCGACGACGTGCTCGACTACTCCGGGGACTATCACGAAACGGGGAAGAATCTGGGCGACGATCTCGCCGAGGGCAAGCCCACGCTGCCCCTGATCTTCGCCATGAAAAGCGGCAGCCGCGAGCAGGCAGCGGTGATCCGCGGCGCCATCGAGCAGGGCGGGATGCAGGATTTCGAGCCGGTGCTCGCCGCCATCCGCGACACCGGCGCCCTGGATTACGCCCGGCGCCAGGCCGAGGCCGAATCGCGCCAGGCCTGCGCGGAAATTGCCGGTGTCGCGGATTCAGATTACAAGCGTTGTCTGATACAATTAGCCGGTTTCGCGGTGACGCGGAATTATTAGCGGTCAGCGGTCAGCATTCAGCTTTCAGTCATAGAGTTGCGCGCGGTTCCGCCGAGCGTGGTTTTGTGGCTGACGGCCGAGAGCTGGCAGCTCGGAAAATCGGGGTGTAGCTCAGCCTGGTAGAGTACTGCGTTCGGGACGCAGGTGTCGGAGGTTCGAATCCTCTCACCCCGACCAATTCACCAAATCCACTTCGGGGCGGCGGGCGCCGTCCGACGGAGTTCGTCGTTTGGGCAAACTGCTGCTGCTTGTAGTCGTCGTCTTGCTGGTCTACTGGGTGGTGAAAGCCTTTAGTCGCGGGCTCCGGAAGCAGGACGAGCCCCCCAGGCAGGCCGGCGCGGAAGACATGGTCCGTTGCGATCAGTGCGGGGTGCATCTGCCGCGCAGCGAGAGCGTGACGAGCCAGGGCAAGTTTTTCTGCAGCGACGACCACCGCCGCCAGCGATTGGGCTGAGCCCGGCCACCACGCCAGTATTCACGGTCATGTTCCCTGCGGTCCAGCGATGGGTGCAGTGGGTGATGGCCTCCCCCGAGGCCGACCGCTCCGATACCTATTGGCGTTCCCTGTTCTACTACAACGGCTACCGGCTGGTGGTCGGCGGAGTGCTTGTCCTGATCCCCGCCATCTTCGGCGCGCATCAGCTGTTCGGCTCCCGGGATCTCCGGCTGTTCCTGTATGGGGCGGTGGCCTACGTGATTTTCGGGGGCTTCTCGGCGGCACTCATCAACTCCCGTCGCCCGCGCTTCAATCTCCAGCTCGGACTACAGGTGGGCGGCGACGTGATGTTCTTCGTGCTGCTGCTCTACGCCAGCGGCGGAATTCAGAGCGGGCTGGGCCTGCTGCTCACGGTTTCGCTCGCTGCGGCGGGGCTCATCAGCCGCGGGCGCATGACCCTGTTCTTCGCATCGCTCGCCACCATCGGCGTGCTGCTGGAAGAGAGCTATCTCATGCTGCAGGGGGACGACTTCAATCCCGTGCAGTACGTACAGGCGGGGCTGCTGTCCATGGGCTATTTCGCGATCGCCTGGCTTTCCCACATGCTGGCCCGCTACACCCTGGAAAGCGAGCAGCTCGCCCGCCAGCGCGGCATCGATCTCGCCAACATGGCCCAGGTGAACCAGCTGGTGATTCAGGACATGCAGGACGGAGTGCTGGTGGTGGACGGAGATGGGCGGGTGCGCCAGGGCAACTCCCAGGCCGAGCGCCTGCTGGGACGGCCGCTTGCGCCCTCCGGCAAAGTTTCCCTCCTCGATTATTCGGGCTCGCTCGCCGAGCGGCTGCGTGCCTGGCAGACAGACCGCGCGGCCGATTTCGACCTGATGCGCGTTGCAGCCACCAACCGGCTGGTGCGCACGCGTTTCGTGCCGGTCAACGCCAACCGCAGCCGCGGCGCCGTGATCTTTTTGGAGGACATGAGCCGGGTGCAGTCCCAGGCACAGCAGCTCAAGCTCGCGGCGCTCGGACGGCTCACCGCCAATATCGCTCACGAGATCCGCAATCCGCTGTCCGCCATCAGCCATGCGGCCGAGCTCCTGCTGGAGGAAAAGGCGGCAGATCTGACCCAATCGCGGCTCCTGCACATCATCCGGGAGAACACGCGGCGTCTCGACCATATGGTTCGGGACGTACTGCAACTCAACCGCCGCGACCGGGCCAAGCCGGAATACTTCAAGGCCGATGGATTCATCCATGCTTTCATGGACGAGTTCTGCCAGATCGAGAAAATTCTGCCCGCCACGGTTTCGGTGAACATCGCGCCGGGCCTGACCTTGTGCTTTGACCGGGGCCATCTGAATCAGGTATTGTGGAATCTCTGCCGCAACGCCTGGCGCCATTGCAGCAAGGGCGAAGGCAGCATCCGGCTGACGCTCAGGGACGGCATGGCCGAAAATACCGTCAACCTCGACCTGGTGGACGACGGGCCGGGAATCGCCCCGGCGTTGCGCAACCAGCTGTTCGAGCCCTTCTTCACCACCGTGGCTACCGGTACCGGCCTCGGCCTTTACATCGCACGCGAGATCTGCGAAGCCAACGGCGCCACATTGGAGTGTGTGGAGAGCGACGGGGGCGGCCATTTCCGGATTACCATCAGGAGAGAAAATGTCAAGGCGCAAGGAGCGGGCGACGCGATCGGCGGCCAGTAGAGCGGACTCGCCTGCCGTGCTGATCGTGGACGATGAGGCCGACATCCTGGAGCTGCTCGAGCTCACCCTCCTGAAAATGGGCCTTAATGTGGAGCGGGCGTTGCGGGTGCAGGAGGCTTTGGAGCACCTGAAGTCCCGGCACTACGATCTTTGTCTCACGGACATGCGGCTCCCTGACGGCAGCGGTCTCGATCTGGTGGAATACATAGGTACCCATTGCTCGGATCTCCCGGTCGCGGTGATCACCGCCTATGGCAACGCGGAGAACGCCGTCGCGGCGCTCAAGGCCGGCGCATTCGATTATCTTTCCAAGCCGGTTTCCCTGGAGCAGTTGCGCACCCTGGTGAAGTCGGCGCTCAGCTTGCCCCCGGCCATGGAAGAGCGCCCAGACCAGCCGGGGCTGCTTGGAGAGTCGGCGGCCATCGGGCATGTTCGGGAAATGCTGGAAAAGGTGGCCCGCAGCCAGGCTCCGGCTTACCTGAGCGGGGAATCCGGCAGCGGCAAGGAACTGGCTGCGCGGCTCATACACCGCATGAGCGCCCGCGGGAATCGGCCCTTCGTACCGGTGAACTGCGGGGCGATCCCGGAGAACCTGATGGAAAGCGAGTTTTTCGGCTACAAGAAGGGGGCGTTCACCGGCGCGGAAACGGACCGGGACGGATTTTTCCAGGCCGCCAACGGCGGCACCCTGTTCCTGGACGAAGTGGCGGACCTGCCGCTCGCCATGCAGGTGAAGCTGCTGCGCGCGATCCAGGAAAAGAAAGTGCGCAAGGTGGGTGCGACCCAGGAAGAGTCGGTCGACGTGCGCATTCTAAGCGCCACCCACCAGGGGCTCGCCGAAATGGTGGAGGCAGGCAAGTTTCGCCAGGATCTCTATTACCGGTTGAACGTCATCGAACTCAAGATGCCCGCGCTGAGGGAGATGCGCGAGGACATCCCGCCAATTGCCGATGCCATTCTGGAGCGCCTGGCCAAACAGGCGGGGCTCTCCCACTGGGGATTGGAAAAGGGGGCGATGGAGGCGCTCATCCGCTATGACTTCCCCGGCAACGTGCGGGAGCTGGAGAACATCCTGGAGCGGGCGCTCGCGCTTTCCGGGGAAGGCCGGGTGCGGGCGGAGGACCTGCAGCTGTCCCCACCGGCAGATACCCTTCTTCAGCCGCCGGCCGCCAACGGCAAATGGCCGCTTCAGGACTACCTGGACCGGGTGGAAAAGGAAGCCATCCTGGAAGCGCTCGACAAGACCCGCTACAACCGCACCGCCGCTGCCAAGCTCCTCGGCATCACCTTCCGCTCCCTGCGCTACCGGATGGAGCGGCTGGGGATCAATTAGTAAACGGTAAACAGTGAACAGTGAACGGCAATCGGCTTCCATCGCGGCCTTTGCTGTTCACTGTTTACGCTTGGCTAACATGCCCCTTGACCCGCTGCGGTTAAACGACGACGGCCTGGTGGAAGGCGTTCGCTACGTTCCCTCGCCCAACTGCGACGAGCGGCCGGCGGGGACGACGGTCGAACTCCTGGTCATCCACGCCGTCAGCCTTCCGCCGGGAGAGTTCGGTGGGCAGGGGGTGATCGAGCTGTTCACCAACCGCCTGGACCCGGAGGCCCATCCCCATTACCAGAGTCTGCGCGACCTTCGGGTCTCGGCCCATTTCCTCATCCGCCGCGACGGAGAAATAATCCAGTTTGTCCCCTGCGCGAAGCGCGCCTGGCACGCGGGAGAATCCCTGTTTCAGGGCCGGGCCCGCTGCAATGACTTTTCCGTCGGCATCGAGCTGGAGGGGACCGACGAGGCACCGTTCAGCAATGCCCAGTACCAGGCTCTGGCGTCGCTGACCCGGGCCCTTGCCGGCACCTATCCCATTTTGGCTGTCACCGGCCATTCCGATATCGCACCGGGGCGCAAGACCGACCCCGGGCCCCAATTCGACTGGGCGCGCTACCGCGCGCTCGCCCCGGTTCCGGGCCCGCGCCGGGCCTGATTATCCTTCCCTTGCGGAATTTCCGCGGCGCGCCATCGGGCGCCGCCGCCGCGTTTGGACACGGGCTCAAAAAAATACTTGCATTATTTATTCGGACAACTAGAATTAGTCATCAAAGCGTCACGAACCACTATATATTGTGGTCCGTTCGGTAGACACAAAAAGGCGGTATCGAGCCAAGAACGAGGAGAGACCGAATGCAGCTTGCCACCGAGCGCTCCAGTGCATCCCCGGGCGCCGAGTTGTCCCCCGCGATTCCCCCCGCCTCCCAGACCAGTCCCTATTCCCAGTACAAGGTGATCCGCCGCAACGGCGCGGTGGTGGGCTTCGAGCCCGCCAAGATCTCCATTGCCGTGACCAAGGCGTTCATCGCCGTGAACGGCGGCCAGGGCGCGGCCTCGGCCCGGGTGCGGGAGCTGGTGGCGCGGCTCACCGATGCCGTGGTCGAGGCGCTGGTGCGGCGCCAGCCCGGCAGCGGCACCTTCCACATCGAGGACATCCAGGACCAGGTGGAGCTCGCGCTCATGCGCTCCGGGGAGCACGACGTGGCGCGGGCCTATGTGCTGTATCGGGAGGAGCGGGCCCGGGAGCGGGCCAAGGCGAGAGCCCAGGAGGCGCCGGCATCGCCGATCCTGCACGTAGTGGAAAAAGGCGCGAGGCGGCCGCTTGAGCCGGGAAAACTCCTGGCGCTGATCCAGGCCTCCTGCGAGGGGCTGGACGAAGCGGTGGATCCGCAGCTGATTCTCAAATCCACCCTCAAGGACCTCTACGATGGCGTGCCGGCCGGGGAGGTGCGCAAGTCCCTGGTGCTGGCGGCCCGCTCTCTGATCGAGAAGGACCCCGCCTACAGTTACGTGACGGCGCGGCTGCTGCTCCACACCATCCGTTTCGAGGTGCTGGGGGAGGAGGTTTCCCAGGCCGCCATGCAGGCGCGCTATGCCGAGTACCTGCCGGGCTTCATCAAGCGCGGCATCGACGCGGAGCTGCTGGACGGGCGTTTGGCCCAGTACGATCTGGCGCGTCTCGGGGCGGCGCTCGACGCCGGCCGGGACCTGCAGTTCGGCTACCTGGGGCTGCAGACCCTGTACGACCGCTATTTCCTGCACGTGGAGGGCCGCCGCATCGAGTTGCCCCAGGCCTTTTTCATGCGGGTCGCCATGGGCCTGGCGCTGAACGAGATCGACCGGGAGGCCCGCGCCATCGAGTTCTACCACGTGCTGTCGAGCTTCGACTTCATGAGCTCGACGCCGACGCTGTTCAATGCCGGCACCCGCCACAGCCAGCTCTCCAGCTGCTATCTCACCACCGTTTCCGACGACCTGGACGGCATCTACCAGGCGATCAAGGAAAACGCCATGCTGCAGAAGTTCGCCGGGGGGCTGGGCAACGACTGGACGCCGGTCAGGGCGCTCGGCTCCCACATCAAGGGCACCAACGGCAAGTCTCAGGGGGTGATCCCGTTCCTCAAGGTGGTGAACGACACGGCGGTGGCGGTCAACCAGGGCGGCAAGCGCAAGGGCGCGGTGTGCTCCTACCTGGAAACCTGGCACCTCGACATCGAGGAGTTCCTGGAGCTCAGGAAGAACACCGGGGACGACCGGCGCCGCACCCATGACATGAACACCGCCAACTGGATCCCGGACCTGTTCATGAAGCGGGTGATGGAGAACGCCGAATGGACGCTGTTCTCCCCCAACGAGGCGGCGGATCTTCACGACAAGTTCGGGCACGCCTTCGAGGAGGCCTACACCGCCTGCGAAGCGAGGGCCGCGCGCGGCGAGATCAAGGTGTTCAAGAGGGTCCCGGCGGTACAGCTGTGGCGCAAGATGCTCACTATGCTGTTCGAGACCGGGCATCCCTGGATTACCTTCAAGGACCCCTGCAACCTGCGCTCCCCTCAGCGTCATGTCGGGGTGGTCCACAGCTCCAACCTGTGCACTGAGATCACCCTCAACACCTCCGACATCGAGATCGCGGTGTGCAACCTGGGGTCGGTGAACCTGGCGGCCCACCTGAAGGACGGCAAGCTCGACACCGAGAAGCTCAGGAAGACCGTGGCCACCGCGATCCGGATGCTCGACAACGTGGTGGACCTCAATTACTACGCGGTCAACAAGGCCCGTACCTCCAACCTCCGGCACCGGCCGGTCGGGCTCGGCATCATGGGGTTCCAGGACTGCCTGCACCGGCTGCGCATTGCTTACGGCTCGGGGGACGCGATCGAGTTCGCCGACCGTTCCATGGAGATGGTGGCCTACCACGCCTACTGGGCCTCCACCGAGCTGGCGCGGGAGCGGGGCAGCTACTCCAGTTTCAAGGGTTCGCTGTGGGACCAGGGCATCCTGCCCCAGGACACCCTCGAGTTATTGGCGGAGGAGCGCGGCGGCTTTGTGGATCTGGACGCTTCCAGCACCTTGGACTGGGACGCCTTGCGCGCCCGGATCCGGCAGTACGGCATGCGCAACTCCAACTGCATCGCCATCGCGCCCACCGCCACCATTGCCAACATCGTGGGTGTTTCGGCCTCCATCGAGCCCACGTTCCAGAACCTGTACGTGAAATCCAACCTGTCCGGGGAATTCACCGTCACCAACGAGTACCTGGTGGCGGATCTCAAGAAGCTCGGCATGTGGGACGAGGTGATGATCGCCGACCTCAAGTACTTCGACGGCAGCCTTGCCCGTGTCGACCGCATTCCGGCGGAGATCCGCAACCTCTACGCGACCGCCTTCGAGATCGACGCCAGGTGGCTGATCGAGGCCGGGGCCCGGCGCCAGAAATGGATCGACCAGGCCCAGAGCCTCAACCTCTACATGGCGGGCGCCTCGGGCAGGAAGCTGGACGAAACCTACAAGCTGGCGTGGGTGCGGGGGCTGAAAACCACCTACTACCTTCGCACCCTGGGGGCGACCTCCGCCGAGAAGTCCACGGTGAAGGCCGGGGCCCTCAATGCGGTGCCCGCCGACGGGGGCCTGAACGGCGCGGCCGGCGAGCCGAAATTCTGCTCTATCGACAACCCGGAATGTGAGTCGTGCCAGTGAAAAACCACCGAACATTCCTGGTTGCTGTGAAGGCTAACTTGCTTCAGCAAGTTAAGCCCGCGTTCATCGCGGGCGGCCGGAACTACAACCCGGAATGTGAGTCGTGCCAATGACCCGCGCCCGGCTCCCCCGCGACTCCACCCATAACACCATAAAGGAGGCAGCATGCTGAGCTTTGACGACGAAGTGAGCGCGCGGCCCGCCATGCCGGGCATGGCCTTTTTCACCGGCGCCGAGCCCCTGGCGGTTCCGCGCCGGGAAGCCGAGGCCAAGGCCCCGGACGCCGCCGATGCCCTGCGCCGCATCCGGGTCGAAGACAAGCGCATCATCAACTGCAAGGTGGACGTCAATCAGCTGGTGCCCTTCAAGTACAAGTGGGCCTGGGAAAAGTACCTCGCCGCTTGCGCCAACCACTGGATGCCCCAGGAAATCAGCATGAGCCGGGACATCGCCCTTTGGAAGGACCCGAACGGCCTCACCGAGGACGAGCGGCTGATCGTCAAGCGCAACCTGGGCTTTTTCGTGACCGCGGACTCTCTTGCCGCCAACAACATCGTGCTCGGCACCTACCGCCACATCTCGAACCCGGAATGCCGCCAGTACCTGCTGCGCCAGGCCTTCGAGGAGGCGATCCACACCCATGCCTACCAGTACATCGTGGAATCTCTGGGCCTGGACGAGGGCGAGATCTTCAACGCCTACCACGAGGTCTCCTGCATCCGCGACAAGGACGAATTCCTGCTGCCCTTCATCGACACCCTGACCGATCCATCGTTCCGGACCGGCACCCCGGAGGCGGACCAGCGGTTGCTCAAGAGTCTGATCGTGTTCGCCTGCATCATGGAAGGCCTGTTCTTCTACGTCGGCTTCGTCCAGATCCTGGCCCTGGGGCGGCAGAACAAGATGACGGGGGCCGCCGAGCAATACCAGTACATCCTGCGCGACGAGTCCATGCACTGCAATTTCGGCATCGACGTCATCAACCAGATCAAGCTCGAGAACCCCCACCTCTGGACGAGCGCCTTCCGCGACGAGATCCGCGGCCTCACGCAGAAGGGCGTGGAGCTGGAGTACCGCTACGCCGAGGACACCATGCCGCGGGGCGTGCTGGGGCTCAATGCGGGAATGTTCAGGGAGTACCTGCGCTACATCGCAAACCGGCGCTGCCAGCAGATCGGGCTCGACCCGATTTATGCCGGGGCCACCAACCCGTTCCCGTGGATGAGCGAGATGATCGACCTCAAGAAGGAGAAGAATTTCTTCGAGACCCGGGTGATCGAATACCAGACCGGGGGAGCGTTGAGCTGGGACTAGTCTATAGTGAGAGCGGAGGCGCGTTGACGATGATGCATCGAATCACCGCTTGTCGCGCAGAGAGCAACTACACCCTATGGATCCAGTTCGAGAACGGGCTGGAGGGGCGGGTGTACGTGGGTGACCTGGTTGGCGTGGGGATGTTCAAGGCCTGGGAAGACGTGGACCTGTTCGAGCAGGTCACCATCGATCCGGTGGCCACCACCCTGTGGTGGGAAGGCGGGGTGCACCTGGATTCGGAAGTGCTCTACCAGGATCTCGCGAACAGCGCCAAGCTCTCGGTGCATTGAACTGCTGTAAGCCCCCGGCGCGGTCTGGCCGGAGGTGGAGGTGGTAGTGGCCATGGTGCCACTTATGGGTAGTGCCCTTTATAACTCTCGATAGGAGGTTGAAATGGCAACCAAGAAAGCCGCGAAGAGACCCATGAAGAAGAAGGCCGCCCCGAAGCGCAAGGCCGCGAAGCGCAAGCCGGCCAAGAAGAAGAAAGCGGCACCGAAGAAGAAGGCAGCAAAGAAGAAGAAGGCAGCAAAGAAGAAGCCAGCCAAAAAGAAGAAGAAGGCAGCACCGAAGAAAAAGGCTGCCAAAAAGAAAAAGGCTCCGGCCAAAAAGAAGGCCGCCAAGAAGAAGGCGGCCAAACCCGCGGCGAAGCCCGCCGCGGCCCCGGCTCCGGCGGCGCCGGCCCCTGCGGTAGGTGCCTGGCCTTTTCCGCTGGGAACGAGGTAGCGGCCGTTCGCAGGACCCCTGTGGGCAGCCTCCGCCCGTGAGGGCGCAGGCTGTCCCACAGATTTGTCCGGCACCTCTCGCACTTCCCTTCCTGTAGGGCGGGGTTTCCTTTCCGCCAACCTTCCTTGTGCCTTGCGCTGGCGCCTGGCGCCCGGGGCGGTTAACATTTCCGGACAATCGGAGGCGGGCCCATGGGAGAGCAGGTGATCAGGCGCAACAAGGTAGTCCACTTTACCTACACGATCCTCGATCGGGATGGGAGCCTGCTCGAGCAGTACGACCTGCCGGTGGGCTACGTACATGGCGCCGGCGGCCAGCTGCTGGAGGCGATCGAGCATGCGCTGGAGGGCCACCGCCGGGGCGACCAGGTTCGCATCAGCATCGCCCCGGAGCAGGGCTTCGGGTCCCACCGGGAGGAACTCACGTTCACCGACGACCTGGAAAACGTGCCGCCCCAGTTCCGGCGGGTGGGCGCGGAAGTGCCGTTCGAAAACGACCGGGGGGAGACCCGGATATTCCGCGTGAGCCGGATCGAGGACGGGAAGCTCACCGTGGACGGCAACCATCCCCTGGCCGGCAAGATCCTGACCTACGTGGTCAGCGTGGTAGGGGTGCGGGACGCCACGCGGGGAGAGATCACAAGCGGAGTTCCGGCCGAGGCCGGCCCCGAAGGTTTGCATTGAGCCAACGACAGGACCCGGTCCGAGGGAGGTCATCCATGAATCGCATCGTCCTGGCTGTCGCCGTTTCCGCGCTGGCGCTTGCCGCGCCCGGCCACGCCGCCGAAAACCCGATTGTCGTGCAGTTCAAGAAGGGGCAGTTCGAGGACATCAAGTCGGGGGTGGTATTCGCCATCGAAAACCGCGGGCTGGTGATCAACACCACCGCCCACGTGGGCGAGATGCTGGAGCGCACCGGCAAGGACCTGGGCGCCGGGAGAAAGGTCTTCGTGAATGCCGACGTGCTGGAGTTCTGCAGCGCGACGCTTTCCCGCCGGATGATGGAGGCGGACCCCCACAGCATCGTGTTCTGCCCCTACGCCATCGCGGTGTACGAGCTGCCCGGCGAGCCCGGGAAGACCTATGTCTCCTACCGCCGGCCGGCAGCCGGTGGCGCGGCGGCCAAGGCGCTGAAAGAGGTGGAAAGGCTTCTCGCCGACATCGTCAGGGAGGCCCTGCAGTAGCCGCCGCCGCCCCCCGGTATTCTGCGGACTGCCTGAATCATGCTTCTCAAGATCACGTGGGCCGACTGGTTCGCGCTTGTCTGGTTCATCGCCAGCTGGGCAGCCTACGCCTATTACGCCGACAACCTCGGGCACGGCCCGCGCAACCTCACGGCGGTGCTGAATCAATATCGATGGCGGTGGTTCCGGCAGATGCTGAAGCGGGAGAACCGCGTCACGGATTCCTCCCTGATCGGCAACCTGGTGAACAGCGTCTCCTTTTTCGCCTCCACCACCATTTTCATCATTGCCGGCCTGATCACGGTGTTCGGCTACAGCGAGCGGGCCATCGAAATAACCGCCGATCTGCCGTTCGCCAAGCAGACTTCCCGCGAGCTGTGGGAGCTGAAGCTGCTTCTCCTGCTCACCGTTTTCATCTACGCTTTCTTCAAGTTCACCTATGCCCTGCGCCATTTCAACATCCTGACCATCCTGGTGGGTGGGGCACCGGAGGGCGGCGAGGACCCGGGCCGGCATGATGATTTTGTCGCCCGGGCTTCCCGCATCAGCGAGTTCGCGGGCGAGGACTTCACCCGTGGCGTGCGCGCCTACTACTTCGGGCTGGCCGCCCTCACCTGGTTCGTCCACCCGGTCCTGTTCGTCCTGGTCACAGTGTTCGTGGTGCTGGTGCTGTACCGGCGCGATTTCCATTCCCCCACGCTGCGCGCCCTTCAGGACTCCGGCCCCGAGCCGGGTAAGGATTGAGCATGGAGCGCAAAAAGATCAGCGCCAGCAACATCCGCTCGGTGGGCTATGAGCCCGCAAGCCAGACCCTGGAGGTGGAGTTCAGCAACGGCGCGGTATGCCAGTATTCGCGGGTGTCCCAGGACCTGTACCGGCGCTTCATGAATGCCACCTCGCCCGGCAGCTTTTTCAAGGACAACATCGAGGAAGACTATTCGGCGAAACGGGTACGGTAGAACGCTTCTGCGAGTGACGTCTTTTCGACGTCGGCGAACAGGCCGCAAATCGCCGACCGGACTGCTGTCGCAAAATCCTTCAGCGGGCGCACGCACGCTCTCCGGCGAGGCGGGTTCGGCCTTCCACGTGATCGGCCACGGCCCGGCGCGCCTCGGGCGAAAGCTTGAGGCCCGCCTTGGTGCGCCGCCAGAGTATGTCGTCCGCGGTGGTGGCCCACTCAGATTCCAGCAGAAAGTCGATTTCACGGGCGTACAGCCCGGCGCCGAAGTGCCGCCCGAGATCTCCAGGATGGACGGCATTGCCGATGAGGGATTCCGACCGCGCGCCGTAGCGATGGGCCATCCGGGCCACCCATTCTGCGGGGAGCGCGGAATGGCGCGACACCAGGTTCCGGGCAAACACGCCGGGGTCCCCGATGCCGCCGCCGGGCAGGGGCTGGCCGGCGGTCCACGCCGGTCCCATACCCGGAAACAGGGGCGCCAGCCTGTCCAGCACCCGCTCCGCCAGGCGCCGGTAGGTGGTGAGCTTGCCGCCGAACACCGAGAGCGCAGGTGCGCCTTGCCGGCGGTCGAGCTGGAGCACGTAATCGCGGGTGACCTCCGAGACATTGGCTGAGCCGTCGTCGTGGAGGGCGCGGATGCCCGCGAAGCTCCACACCACGTCTGCCGGAGTGACCGGGTCCTTCAGGAATCGGCTCGCGGATTGGCACAGGTACACCGCCTCCTCGGGAGTGATGGCCACCGGCCCGGGACCCGCGAGCGGCACATCGGTGGTGCCGATCAGCGTGAAATCGTCCTCGAAGGGAATCAGGAACACCACCCGCTGGTCCGGGTTCTGCAGGATGTAGGCGTGGTTCCGTGCGTAGAGGCGGGGCACAACGACGTGGCTGCCCTTAACCAATCGAACTCTGGCCCGGGATTCGATTCCCAGGGGACCGCGCAGCACTTCCTCGACCCAGGGACCGGTGGCGTTTACGATCACCCTTGCGAACCCGGTGGAGCGGGTGCCTGAAATCCCTTCCAGCGTGACTTCCCAGCCGCTGTCCTTCGGCGTGGCATTCGTCAGAGCCGTGCGCGGCGCCACCGTCGCGCCTCGTGCCGCGGCGTCGAGCAGGGTTTCCACCACCAGGCGCGCGTCGTCGGTCACGCAATCCGAATAGACGAACCCGTCCGTGTAGGCCTCCTTGAGGGGTGCGCCGTAGTCGCTGTCCCGGAGCCGGATGCGGGAGCTTGCTTCCAGTCCCCGGCGCCCGCCGATGCGGTCGTACAGGAACAGGCCGATCCGGATCATCCAGGCGGGGCGCAGGCCCGCGCCGCGGGGCAGCACGAAGCGCAGGGGGCGCACCAGGTGCGGCGCGCTGCGCAGCAGGATCTCGCGCTCGGAGAGGGCTTCCGACACCAGCCGTAAAGCATAATGCTCCAGGTAGCGCAGGCCGCCGTGGATCAGCTTGCTGCTGGTGGAAGAGGTGGCGCAGGCGATGTCGCCCTTTTCGCACAGCAGGACCTTGAGGCCGCGCCCGGCGGCATCGCGGGCGATGCCGGCGCCGTTGATGCCGCCGCCGATGATAACGAGGTCGAAGGCGTCGTCGGCGCTCATGATTCCATCACAGGTCGTAGCACTCCGCCTGCCCCTCCAGCGGAACGGGCCGGGCGACAAAGCCGAAGCGCGGTGCGACTTCCGCGGAGCCGACGGGTGCGAGCCGAACACGCTGCCGGTTCAACCTGAGGTGGAGTGGGCGCGCCGCACCTTGCCTCAGGGCTTCCAGCTCGATCTCCAGCGTGGCGTCGTCCATCGCTTTCCCGTCCCCCAGTTCCAGCCGGGCAAGAATGGGTGCGAGGTCGCGGTCGCTTACCACGCCGATCCCCGGCTCTCCGAGCAGCAGCACCGCACCCGCCTCGTCGATGAAGGCTTGCCGGATGGAATTCGCTGGGATGCCGGTGTGGGTCTCGGCGTGCACCTCGGGTCCCGATGGACGGAGGCGATAGACCCAGGGCGTGTAGTCAAGGCGCACGAACACCCGCTGGGGGCCGTTCTGGAAGAACCAGTGCCCGGCCCCGTCGTGCTCGTAATTGCGATTGATGAAGGCGATGACGCCGGGGTTGGTGATGCGGCTGTCCTTTACCCGCCAGTTGCCGCGCCGATCGAGCGACAGCCAGCCGTAGACTTCGGGGACGTTGGGCCAGCGGGCGATGGCGCGGATGACCGTTTCGTCCATGGGGCGAATCCTCCGTCAGCCCCGAAGCCCGATCATTGTTCTTCGGTGCGGTGCGCCTTGTACTGGGACACCAGCTGAGTCTGGACGGTGGGAGGCACCGGCTCGTAATGGCTGAATTCCAGGGAGTAGGAGCCGTGGCCGCCGGTCACCGATTTCAGCTTCGACTGGTAGTTGTTGAGTTCCGACAGGGGCACCCGCCCGGAAATGGCGAGCATGCCGGGGGCCGCGCTCTGCGTACCGGCCACCTGGCCGCGCTTGGAGGAGAGGTCCCCGGTGACGTCCCCCATGCAGTGCTCCGGGGTGGTGATCTCGATGTTGACGATGGGCTCCAGCACGATGGGCCGCGCTTTGGTGATCGCATCGATGAAGGCCTTCTTGCCGGCGGCGATGAAGGCGACTTCCTTGGAATCCACCGGATGGTGCTTGCCGTCGTACACGATGACCCGCATGTCCATCATCGGGTAGCCGGCGAGGGGCCCCGCCTCGAGTACCTGCCGGACGCCCTTTTCCACCGCCGGGATGAACTGATTGGGAATGGTCCCGCCCCTCACCTCGTCCACGAACTCGAAGCCTGCGCCCCGGGGCAGGGGCTCCACCTTGAGATACACCTCCCCGAACTGGCCGGCGCCTCCGGTCTGCTTCTTGTGACGATGATGGCCTTCGGCCCGGGCGGTGATGGTTTCCCGGTAGGGGATGGAGGGAGGCTTGGTAGTCACCTCGATGTGGTACTGGGAGGCCATTTTCTCCAGCACGAACCGCAGGTGCAGCTCGCCCAGGCCGCGGATGATGGTCTCGTTGGTGGTGGCCACGTGCTCCACCCGGAAGCAGGGGTCCTCGGCCTCCAGCTTCTGCAGGATGCCCGAAAGCCGCTGCTCATCGCCGCGGCGCTGGGGATGGATGGCGAGGCCATAGACCGGGGTGGGGAACTCGAGTGGCTTGAGGTGAATATGATCCTCGTCGTGGGAGTCGTGGAGCACCGCGTCGAAAACGACTTCCTCCACCTTTGCCACGGCGCCGATGTCGCCCGGCACCAGCGCGTCCACTTCCACCATGTCCTTGCCCTGGATCATGAGCGGATGGGCCACCTTGAAGGGCTTCTTGCCCTCGCCGATGTAGAGCTGGGTGTCCTTGGTGATGGTGCCCTGGTGGATGCGGAAAATACCCAACCGGCCCACGAAGGGGTCAATGGACACCTTGAACACGTGGGCCAGCACGTGCTTCCGGGCGTCGGGCTCGGAGGGGAACTCTTCCGCAGCTGCACCCTCGCCCTTGACGAACAGCGGCGGATTGCCCTCGGCGGGGTTGGGCAGGAGCTTCACGAATATGTCGAGGAGTTCCGCGATGCCGGCGCCATTGCGGGCCGATACGAAGCACACCGGGACCAGGTGCCCATCGCGCAGCGCCTTCTCGAAGGGCGCGTGGAGCTGCTCCGGACTCACTTCCCCTTTTTCCAGGTAGACCGCCATCAGCTCCTCGTCCACCTCCACCACCTGGTCGATCAGGTGCTGGTGGGTCTCCTCCACCGACGAGAAATCCGATTCGCCGGCGGGATTGAAGAAGCAGTCCACCACCCTGGTGCCGCCGCCGGCGGGGAGGTTGAGGGCGATGCACTCCTTGCCGAAGGTCTGCTTGATCCGCTCCAGCAGACCTTCCAGGTCCACGTTCTCGGCGTCGATCCTGTTGACGACGATGAGCCGGCACAGGTTGCGCCTGGCGGCCCACTGCATCATGCGGCTGGTGACCAGCTCGATGCCATTCTGGGCGTTGATCACGACGGCGGCGGTTTCTGCCGCGTCCAGCGCGCACAGGGCCTGCCCCACCATATCCGGCGAGCCGGGAGTATCGATGAAATGCACCCGGGTGTTGCCGTGTTCCAGATGCAGTACCGAGGAATTGAGGGAATGCCCGTGCTCCTTTTCCAGGGCGTCGAAGTCGGACACCGTGGTGCCCCGCTCCACCGACCCGGGGGCGCCGACGGCGCCGGCCTTGTGCAGCAGGGCCTCGGCGAGGGTGGTCTTTCCGGAGCCGGCGTGACCGACGAGGGCGAGGGTACGGATGGATTCGGTGGCGAACTTCGGCATCTCCCTACCTTTAGTTATATGTGGGACGGAGAGGGCAGTATAGGCGGCGGTTTTTTTGGGGGCAAGGCAAGGAACCGGAGTCGGATTCGGCGGTCTTTAAGGCGGGCATTCGAGGCCGATAGAGTATGTTGCAACGCAACATCAATGACTTAGAAAAGGACGGTGTAGTTGACAAAAATGAGATAATTCAATAGAATGCAAATCGCTGCGTTACAAAAGACGCGCATGGGAGGCCACCTTGAGTGGCCATTTGTTTGTTCAGGCTTTGACTCGCGCGAGGGCGACGCGCCCCCGCCGGAGGTAAGAACCGAGTTACCCCAGCAAGGTAACCAAAAGCCGCTGTAAGCGTCATGGAAACGCCGGCGCAGGGCGCCGCGTCGCCGGACATCAATGAAAGGAGGTTCAGCAATGCAGAACCTTATCGGTCTGATTGCGACACCGCCGGGTCCCGCCCTCTGGATGCACAGGGAGCGGAGCAACGTGATCATCTTTGCATTTCTCGCCGCCATCCTGGCGGTGCTTTCCGTTTTTCACACCCGGTTCCAGCTCGAAGCCCAGGTCCTGGAGGCGCGCGTGCTCCGCTCGTTCAGCACCGTCGCAACGGGCGAAATCGGCCATGGCGACCGCAGGGCGGCACCGCAGTCCTCCAGCGACCCGAAGATCCGGGCCCTGACGGACCACCTGTCCAAGCGCTACCTGGTTTCGGCCCGGGCCATGGAAAACCTGGTCGCTGCGGCGTTCGAGGCCGGCCGCGTTACCCGCCTCGACCCGCTGCTCATCCTCTCCGTGATGGCGGTGGAGTCCCGCTTCAATCCGATCGCCGAGAGCGTGATGGGGGCCAAGGGGCTGATGCAGATCATCCCCAAGTACCACTGGGACAAGTTCCCGGCCTCGGGCGAGCAGGTGGTCCTGGAGCCCCGCAACAACATCGTGGCCGGAGCGAGGATCCTGCGTGAGTACCTGAACCGGGCCGGCGACCTGGCGACGGCACTTCAGATGTACAACGGGGCGTCCAGCGATCTGGACCAGGCCTATGCCCGCAAGGTTCTGGGCGAGCAGCAGCGCCTGCAGCAGGTGATGCGCCAGCTGCGGGTCTGAAGCCCCGGCCCACGAGAAATCCCCCGGCCCGGTAGAATGGGGCCATGGCGAAAATCAAGATCAGCTGGCCGAAGGGGTCGCTCACCGCGCGCCTCGATGCAACCCCCACTTCGGAAAAACTCCTCGCCGCGCTTCCCTGTGAGTCCTCCGCCAACACCTGGGGAGAAGAAGTCTATTTCGGCGTCCCGGTGAAGGTGAAGCTGGAGCCCGACGCGAAACAGGTGGTGGATCCCGGCACCGTCTGCTTCTGGGTGGAGGGCAGTTCCCTCGCGCTCCCCTATGGCCCGACTCCGGTCTCCAAGGGCAGCGAATGCCGGCTGGTAGCCAAGGTCAACCTCCTGGGGAAAATCGAGGGCGATCCGCGGGCGCTGGCGTCGGTCCGCGACGGCGACAGGATCCGCGTCGATAAACTCGATTAGCGGTACGGCCAGAACGGGTAGTAAGGCCACGGCCGCCAGAACGGATCGTAGATCGGGTGGTAATAGGGATAGGGGTCGTAGGGATAGCCGGGCCAGTAGCCGTATGGGCGCTGCGGAACCGCAGTGATAATGGCTCCGGCGACGACGGGATAGTTGAACATCTGACCCCCGATCGAGCGCGGGACCGGCGCCCCGAGATTGCCCACCACGCCAAGCTCGCGCCCGGCACCGAACTTTTCATCCGAAAACGGCCCGGGATTGCAGGCGATGAACAGTTCCTCCTTCGGTCCCCGCAGGTATCGGGATTTCGGGGTGAGGCGCCTCAGCACGAAGCAGGTGTAGTCGCCGTCCGTCACCTGGCGCACGATTTCCCCCGACCACTCCACCCGCGGACCCCGCAGGTCCTCGTCGAGCGTCTGGTCCCGCGTGGGAGAGCGCATTTCCAGGCCGGGAGGTGCGGCGAGGGCGCCGGAGCCTGCGCACAGGAGCACAATCAAGGTCGTCCGCAGACGGTTACGGCAGCGATGCAGGCGCAGGTTCATGGTTCTTTGACGGTCGGTTGCCGGGAAGGGTTTCGGCGCGCGCGTCCGGAGTACGCACCATCACGGAGCTCAGCTTTTTGCGATCCGCCGTTTGTGTTCTAATAAGCCCCGCAAATTCCCAAAATGCAAATCCCCAGGGAGAAACCATGATCCGGGTCATCTTCAACCAGAAAGGCGGAGTCGGCAAATCCACCATCGCGTGCAACCTGGCTGCTATCGACGCCCGGAAAGGGCGGCGCACACTGGTGGTGGACCTGGATCCCCAGTGCAATTCCTCCCAGTATCTGCTGGGCAACGCCGCAGAGGGTGTCGAACTCAACCTGGCCAAGTTCTTCGACCAGATGCTGAGCTTCAGCCTGTATGGCAAGGATACCGGGGACTTCATTCATCCCACGCCCTTCGAGAACCTTTACGTGATGCCGGCCCATCCGGATCTCGAGGGACTGCAGGGCAAGCTCGAATCCCGCTACAAGATCTACAAGCTGCGCGACGCCCTGAAGGGCCTGGACGGTTTCGACGCCGTCTACATCGACACCCCGCCGGCGATGCATTTCTTCACCCGCTCGGCGCTGATCGCCGCCGAAGGCTGCCTCATTCCCTTCGACTGCGACGATTTCTCGCGCCGGGCCCTTTACAGCCTGCTGGAGAACGTGCGCGAAATCCGCGAGGATCATAATCCCGGATTGCAGGTGGAGGGCATCGTGGTGAACCAGTTCCAGCCTCGCGCCAACCTGCCCCGGAAGCTGGTGCGGGAGCTCATCGACGAGGGGTTGCCGGTGCTCGGCGCCTCGCTTTCCTCGTCGGTGAAAATCCGCGAATCCCACGAGCTGGCCCGCCCCATGATCTACCTCGCGCCTTCCCACAAGCTCGCGCTGGAGTTCGTCGCCCTGCACGAGGAACTGGAGAGCCGGCGCAAGAAGGCGCGGACTGAAAAAACCACCCGGGCGAAGAGCGCCGCCTGAGCCACGCTCCGCTGGAAATCCTCGATTTCTGGTTTGGCACGGCGGCCGAAGGTCCTCCCGGGCCCAGGAAGCTCTGGTTTTCCAAGAATCCGGCGGTCGACACCGAAATCCGGGAGCGGTTCCTGGACGACTATGGGCTCGCGGCCGAAGGAAAGCTCCCCGGCTGGCAGGCGGCGCCGGAGCCCTGCCTGGCGCTGATCCTCCTGCTCGACCAGTTCCCCCGCAACATGTTCCGGGACACGCCCCTGGCCTTCGCCACCGACCCCCTGGCTCTCGCTGCGGCGAAGCAGGCGGTGGGCGCGGGTTTCGACACCGGGATGCCGAATCTGCGGCGCATGTTCCTGTACCTCCCCTTCGAGCACAGCGAGGCGCTCGCCGACCAGGACGAAGCGGTGCGCCGGCTCGAGGCCGTCAAGGGCGACCCGCAGATGGCCGCGGCCCTCGACTATGCCCACCGGCACCGGGAAGTGATCCGGCGTTTCGGCCGCTTCCCCCACCGCAATGCCATCCTCGGGCGCGAGAGTACGGCGGAGGAGCGGGAATTCCTGAGGCAATCCGGGTCTTCGTTCTAGGCTGCCGGTTTGCCATTCGACCCTGCGGCTGCTATTGGTTTAATTACCACCCACTCGAACGTAGGAGGGAGCCATGGCTGATACCATCCGCAAATGCGACTACTTCGCCATCCAGGTGCCCAATCGGGCCGGGGAAGGGGCGAGGCTGCTCAACGGCTTGAAGGCGGCGGGGGTCAATCTGCTGGCCTTTACCGGATTCCCCAACGGCCGCAAGGCCCAGGTGGACTTCATCGCCGAGCGCAGCGCCGGCCTTCAGAGCGCGGCGAAGAAAATGAAGCTCAGCCTGGGGAAGAAAAAGACCTGCTTCGTCATACAGGGCGACGACCGGGTCGGGGCGATCGCCGACATCATGGACAAGCTGGGCAAGGCCAGGATCAACGTCACCTGCGTGGACGGGGTGGCCGCGGGCCAGGGCCGCTACGGCGCTATCCTCTGGGTCAAGCCCAAGGACGTGGTGCGCGCCGCGAAGGTGCTCGGGGCCAAGTGATAAAGGCGTAAACAGTAAACGGTGAACAGTGAACAGGAAAGGGTAAACGGGAGACCCTTGCGGGTTTTGCCGTTTACTGTTCACCGTTCACGGTTCACCCGGCCTTAAACACCGTTTACCGGGTCTAAATCCCGATCCGGTTCCTGAGGCAGCCGATTCCCTCGATCTCGGTTTCCATCACGTCTCCCGCCTTCAGGTATTCGGGAGGCGTGCGGGCGAAGCCCACGCCCTGGGGCGTACCGGTGGAGATCAGGTCACCGGGCTCCAGGGTCATACCGAGCGACAGCTCGGCGATGATGTGGGGCACCTTGAAATACATGTGCTGGGTGCCGGAGTCCTGCTTCACCACCCCGTTCACTCGCGTCGTAACCCGCAGGTTGCCGGCGTCCAGCTCGTCGGCGGTGACGATCCAGGGACCGAAAGGGCAGGTGCCGTCGAGGCTCTTGCCCTTGAACCACTGACCCCCGTGGCGGCGCTGCAAGTCCCGGACCGACACATCGTTCACCACGGTGTAGCCGAACACATGTGCCGGCGCCTCGCCTTCGGAGATATTCTTGCCGCCGCGGCCGATCACCACCCCCAGTTCCACCTCCCAGTCCCACTTGTCGGAAATCGAGGGGTCGTAGGGTACGGGATCGAAGGGTCCAAGCACCGCGGTCGCGCATTTGCTGAAGAAGGCCGGATGCGCCGGCAGTTCCTGGTTGGGGCGCAATTTCGCGCCCTCCTGGAAGTGCTCCAGGTAATTCCAGCCCACGCAGAATACGTTCTTGCGGGGCCGCGGGATCGGGGCCAGCACCCGGATATCCGCCAGCGCGAGCGGATTGCCCGCTTGCTTCGCCAGCTCGGCGGCTGCGGCAAGCCCCGCCAGCCCGGCGGCAATGAGGGAGAGCATGCTTCCAGCGTCGAAGGGCAGTGCCCCTCCGCTTCGGTCGGCCGCGCCCTTCAGGTCTACCACCCGGTCATCCGGCGTGAGAAGCCCGAGGCGGTGGGCCGGGTCGGAAGGCAGGGTGAAGGTGAGCAGCTTCAAGATAACCTCCTGGGGCGATGGTTTATTGCGGGCTTGTCGCGAGGACCCGGAGTTTAGCACCGAATGCCGGGCCGGAGAGCGGCCCGGCGGGCGTCTTGCCGCTGGGATATAATTGCACTTCGCTCCTTCAAGGCGACTGCCCGCAAGCGGGCAGTCGCCTTAAGTCGCTGGAGCGGGCGGCTTTCCGCAAGCGGGCAGCACCTTAAGTCGCTGGAGCGGGCAACTTTCCGCAAGCGGGCAGCACCTTAAGTCGGTGAAGCGAGGGACGAGCCGCACGCGGGCGATGCCTTAAGTCGTCTCCGCAATACATCAGAATGTCTGGCTAAGAACACACCTGGAGTTCCCATGGAAGACCAATTTCGAAAAGCCGCGCTGGAATACCATCGCTTTCCCAGGCCCGGCAAGATCTCCGTCACCGCCACCAAGGGGCTGACCAACCAGCGCGACCTGGCGCTCGCCTATTCCCCCGGCGTTGCCGCCGCCTGCGAGGAAATCGCGGCCAACCCGGCCGAGGCCCGGAACCTCACCGCCCGCGGCAACCTGATCGCGGTCATCACCAACGGCACCGCGGTGCTGGGGCTGGGCAACATCGGACCGCTCGCCGCCAAGCCGGTGATGGAAGGCAAGGGGGTGCTATTCAAGAAGTTCGCCAACATCGACGTGTTCGACCTCGAGATCGAAGAGAGGGACCCGGACAAGCTCATCGACATGGTCGCGGCCCTGGAGCCCACCTTCGGCGGCATCAACCTGGAGGACATCAAGGCCCCCGAGTGCTTCTACATCGAGAGGAAACTCCGGGAGCGCATGAAGATCCCCGTGTTCCACGATGACCAGCACGGGACGGCGATCATCGTCGCCGCGGGCATCCTGAATGGCCTCAAGGTCGTAGGCAAGGACATCAAGAAAGTGAAGCTGGTGGCCTCGGGCGCGGGCGCGGCGGCGCTCTCGTGCCTGGACATGCTGGTGTCGCTGGGACTGCCCATCGAAAACGTCCTGGTCACCGACATCAAGGGCGTGGTGTACCAGGGCCGCAAGGAGGAGATGGATCCCAACAAGGAGCGTTACGCCAAGGACACCAAGGCCAGGACGCTCGCCGAGGTGATCGCCGGCGCCGACATCTTCCTCGGGCTTTCCGCCGGTGGCGTGCTCAAGCCCGAGATGGTGAAGCAAATGGCGCCCAAGCCCCTGGTGTTCGCGCTCGCCAATCCCGTGCCGGAGATCATGCCGGAGCTGTGCCAGGAGGCGCGCCCGGACGCGGTGATCGCCACCGGCCGCTCTGACTATCCCAACCAGGTGAACAACGTGCTGTGCTTTCCGTTCATCTTCCGGGGCGCGCTCGACGTGGGCGCCACCTCCATTACCGAGGAGATGAAGAAGGCGGCGGTCAACGCCATCGCCTCCCTCGCCCAGGCCGAGGAATCGGACATCGTGGCCACCGCCTACGGCAAGGAGTCCCAGGGATTCGGCCCCGAATACCTGATTCCCAAGCCCTTCGATCCGCGGCTCATCGTGCGCATTGCGCCTGCGGTCGCGAAGGCCGCGATGAACAGCGGGGTGGCGACCCGGCCCATCGCCGATTTCGACGCCTACCGGGAAAGCCTCACCCAGTTCGTGTACCACTCGGGGCTGCTCATGAAGCTGGTTTTCTCCATCGCCAAGAAAAACCCCAAGCGCGTGGTGTACGCGGAAGGCGAGGACGAGCGGGTACTGCGGGCGGCCCGGGTGGTGGTGGACGAGGGGCTGGCGCGCCCCATCCTCATTGGGCGTCCCGCCGTCATGACGCGCTCGATCGAGCGCCTGGGCCTGAGGCTGGAGCCCGGTAAGGACTTCGAGCTGGTGAACCAGGATTTTGACCCGCGCTTCAAGGAGCTGTGGACCGAGTACTACAAGGTCATGCAGCGGCGGGGGGTGTCCCAGGAGTACGCCCGGATCGAAATGCGCCGGCGCCGCACCCTGATCGGGGCCATGCTGGTGCGCCGGGGCGACGCCGACACCATGCTGTGCGGCACCTTCGGTACCCACCAGCTGCACCTGGAATACATCGACCAGGTGGTCGGGCGGCGTCCCGGCGTCAACAACTACGCCGCCATGAACGTGCTGATGCTGCCCAAGCGCACCGTCTTCATCTGCGACACTTATGTCAACTTCGATCCCAGCGCCGAACAGGTCGCCGAGATGACCATTCTTGCGGCCGAGGAAGTGCGGCGCTTCGGCATCACGCCCAAGGTCGCGCTGCTGTCCCACTCCAGCTTCGGCAGCGGGGATTCGTCCTCCTCGCGCAAGATGCGCGACGCGCTGCGGATTCTGTGGCAGAAAGCGCCGGACCTGGAGGTGGAAGGCGAGATGCACGGGGACGCCGCGCTCTCCGAGGAAATACGGCTGCAGGTATTCCCCGACTCGCGGCTCAAGGGCGATGCCAACCTCCTCGTCATGCCCACGCTGGACGCGGCCAACATCGCGTTCAACCTGCTCAAGGTGGCGGCCGGCGACAACATCACCGTCGGCCCGATCCTGCTCGGCGCGGCGATGCCCATTCACATCCTGACCCCCACGGCCTCCGTGCGCCGCATGGTCAACATGACGGCGCTGGCGGTGGTGGATGCGGGCGCGAGCCGCGCGCAGGGCAGCTTGATCTGAATCGACAAGACAAAACGGGAGGTTCCATGGACGACGAAATCCGCAAAAGCGCGCTCGAATACCACCGGTTTCCGCGACCGGGGAAGATTTCGATCGCCCCTACCAAGGAGTTGATCAGCCAGCGCGATCTGGCGCTGGCCTATTCACCCGGCGTGGCCGCGGCGTGCGAAGCGATCGTTGCGGACCCGGCCGAAGCCGGCAATCTCACCGCGCGCAGCAACCTGGTCGCCGTCATCACCAACGGCACCGCGGTGCTGGGGCTGGGAAACATCGGCCCCCTGGCCGGCAAGCCGGTGATGGAGGGCAAGGGGGTCCTGTTCAAGAAGTTCTCCGGCATCGACGTCTTCGACATCGAGATTTCCGAGCGCGACCCGGACAAGCTGGTCGACATCATTGCCTCGCTGGAACCCACTTTCGGCGGCATTAACCTGGAGGACATCAAGGCCCCGGAATGCTTCTACATCGAGCAGAAGCTGCGCGAGCGGGTCAGGATTCCCGTCTTTCACGACGACCAGCACGGCACCGCGATCATTTCCGGCGCCGCGATCCTCAACGGGCTGAAGGTGGTGGGAAAGGACGCTTCCAAGGTCAAGTTCGTGTGCTCCGGGGCGGGCGCTTCCGCCATCGCCTGCCTCGACATGGCGGTAAGTCTCGGGGTGAGGCGCGATAACGTCTACGTCTGCGACAGCAAGGGAGTGATCTACCTGGGCCGCGACAAGGACATGGAGCCCAACAAGGCGCGCTACGCGCAAAAGACCGAGGCGCGCACGCTCGCCGACGTGATCGAGGGGGCGGACGTTTTCCTCGGCTGCTCCAGCGCCGGGGTGCTCAAGCCCGAGATGGTCAAACGCATGGCCCCGCGGCCGCTGATTCTCGCGCTCGCCAACCCGGTTCCCGAAATCCTTCCCGAGGTCGCCAAGGAAGCGCGGCCCGACTGCGTGATCTGCACCGGGCGTTCGGATTACCCCAACCAGGTGAACAATGTGCTGTGCTTCCCGTTCCTGTTCCGGGGCGCGCTGGACGTGGGCGCGACTTCCATCACCCCCGAGATGAAGCTGGCGGCGGTCCACGCCATTGCCGATCTCGCCCAGGCCGAGGAGTCGGACATCGTCGCGACCGCCTATGGCACGGAGTCCCCCGGCTTCGGGCCCGAGTACCTGATCCCCAGGCCCTTCGATCCCCGGCTGATCCTGAAAATTGCGCCGGCGGTGGCGAAGGCGGCGATGGACAGCGGAGTGGCCACCCGCCCGATCGCCGACTTCGATGTCTACCGGGACAGCCTCACCGAGTTTGTTTACCACTCCGGACTCATCATGAAGCCGGTGTTCACGGCCGCCAAGCAGGCGGCCCGCAAGCGCGTCGTGTACGCCGAGGGCGAGGACGAGCGCATCCTGCGCGCCTCCCAGGTGGTGGTGGACGAAGGGCTGGGCTTTCCCATCCTCATCGGGCGGCCGGAGATCATCAGGCGCAACGTGGAGCGCCTGAGCCTGCGCCTCCGGGAAGGGCGCGACTACGAAATCTGCAACCAGGATTCCGATCCGCGCTACCGGGAGTACTGGACCGAGTATTTTCACCTCACGGAGCGCAAGGGCGTGTCCCAGGAGTACGCCAAGATCGAGATGCGCCGCCGCCGCACGCTGATCGGCGCGATGATGATGCGCCGGGGCGAGGCGGACACCATGCTGTGCGGGACCTTCGGCACGGTGCAGCTGCACCTGGAGTATATCGCCGGCGTGCTCGGCCTGCGGCCCGGGGTGAAGCAGTTCGCCGCCATGAACATGCTGTTGCTGCCGAAGCGCACGGTATTCATCTCCGACACCTACATCAACTACGATCCGGACGCGGAGCAACTCGCCGAGATCACCCTGCTGGCGGCGGAGGAGGTGCGCCGGTTCGGGCTCACTCCCAAGGTGGCGCTGCTCTCGCATTCCAGTTTTGGCAGCTACCAGACGCCCTCGGCGCAGAAAATGGCGAAGGCGCGGGATCTGCTGGAGAGCATGGCTCCGGGCCTGGAAGTGGAAGGGGAGATGCACGGAGACGCGGCACTTTCGGAAGAAATCAGGCTCTCGATCTTTCCGCGCACCCGGCTCAAGGGCCAGGCGAACCTGCTCATCATGCCCAACGTGGACGCGGCCAACATCTCCTTCAACCTGCTCAAGACCGCGGCCGGCGACGGCATCACGGTGGGGCCGATCCTGCTTGGGGCGGCCAAGCCCGTGCATATTCTCACTCCGACCGCCACCGTGCGGCGCGTGGTCAACATGACGGCGCTTGCCGTGGTAGATGCCAACGCGCCGCGCCAGGGCGTGGGTCTCTAAGCGCTGCACCTTCCACGAGGTACCGGGTCCGGGAGCAACCATGGGTTACCGGGAAGAAAAAGACACCATGGGGACCGTGCAGGTCCCCGAGCAGGCCCTGTGGGGCGCCCAGACCCAGCGTTCCCTCGAGCACTTCCGGATTTCCTCCGAGCGCATGCCGGCGGAGCTGATCCGCGCCCTTGCGATCGTGAAGCGGGCCGCCGCCGCGGTCAACCGCGAACTCGGGCTGCTGGACGCGGCCAAGGCCGAGGCCATCATCCGCGCCGCGGACGAGGTGATCGACGGCAGGCACGAGGCCGAGTTTCCGCTCTCGGTATGGCAGACCGGCTCGGGTACCCAGAGCAACATGAACATGAACGAGGTGCTGGCGAACCGCGCCTCGGAGCTGCTGGGCGGCGAGCGGGGCCTGAACCGCCTCGTGCATCCCAACGACGAGGTCAACCTCGGCCAGTCCTCGAACGATGTGTTTCCCACCGCCATGCACGTGGCGGCGGTGCAGGCCCTGGAGGATCGCTTGATGCCGCGGGTGAGAAAGCTGCGGGACACCTTGGCGGAAAAGTCCCGGGCCTTTTCCGACATCGTGAAGATCGGCCGCACCCATCTGCAGGACGCCACGCCGCTGACCCTGGGCCAGGAGTTCTCCGGCTACGTCTCCCAGCTCGACCATGGGCTCGCCCACGTGGACCGGGCCATGGGTCACCTGTGCGAGCTGGCCCTGGGCGGCACCGCGGTCGGCACGGGCCTGAACGCCCATCCCGAGTTTGCCGGGCGGGCGGCGGAGGAACTGGCGCACCTGACGGGATTACCCTTCGTCACGGCGCCCAACAAGTTCGAGGCGCTCGCCTCCTGCGACGCCCTGGTCCACGCCCATGGCGCCCTGAAGACCCTCGCCGCCTCCCTGATCAAGATCGCCAACGACGTGCGCTGGCTCGCCTCGGGACCCCGCAGCGGCCTCGGCGAGTTGAGAATTCCGGAGAACGAGCCGGGAAGCTCCATCATGCCGGGGAAGGTGAACCCCACCCAGTCGGAGGCCATGATCATGGCCTGCTGCCAGGTACTGGCGAACGACGCGGCGGTCAACCTGGGCGGGGCGCTGGGCAACTTCGAACTCAACGTGATGCGCCCGCTGGTGATCCACAATTTCCTGCAAAGCGTGCGGCTCATTGCGGACGCGGCGCTGAGCTTCAACGACCATTGCGCGGCGGGCATCGAGCCCGACCGGGAACGCATCGAAAGCCTGATGCAGAATTCCCTCATGCTGGTCACGGCCCTCGCGCCCCGCATCGGCTACGACAAGGCGGCCGAGATCGCCAAGAAGGCCCACAAGGAAGGCATGACCCTCAAGCAGGCGGCCTTGAAGCTCGGCTACGTGACCGCGGCCCAGTTCGACGACTGGGTGAAGCCGGAAGAAATGGTCAAGCCCGGGAGGTGAGACAGTTAACGGTAAACGGTGAACGGTAAACGGAGACCCGCGCGGTTTTTCACCGTTAACTGTTTACCAATTGGGAAAGGCGATGACCACAAGAATCGCAGTCGTCACCGGCGCCAACCGCGGCATCGGCTTCGAGATCTGTCGCCAGCTCGCGAAGCAGGGCGTGCACGTGATCCTCACCAGCCGCGACGAGGCCAAGGGCCAGCTCGCAGCCGCCCGGCTGCGCAAGGAGGGCGCGACCCTCAACTACCACCAGCTCGACGTGACGGACGTGGAAAGCATCCGGCGCTTCGCCCTGCACCTGGAGGAGGATTTCGACGGCATCGTCGACATCCTCGTCAACAACGCCGGCATCATGATCGACCCCAAGGGGAGCCGCGCTCTTGATTCGTCCGTTCAGATCTACCGGGACACCCTGGAAACCAACGTGTACGGGCCGCTGCTCATGTGCCAGGCCCTGGTGCCGATGATGCGGAAGCGCAACTACGGCCGCATCGTCAACCTGGCGAGCCGCCTGGGGCAGCTCTCGGACATGGGCACCGGCACCCCCGCCTACCGCGTGTCGAAGACGGCGCTCAACGTGCTCACGCGCATGCTGGCCCAGGAGCTTCAGGGCACCAACATCCTGGTGAATTCCCTGTGCCCGGGCTGGGTGAAGACCGACATGGGAGGCCCCGGCGCGAGTCGCACGGTGGAAGAGGGCGCGGACACCGCAGTGTTTCTCGCCACGCTTCCCGACGGCGGACCCAGCGGGCAGTTCTTCCGCGACCGGCAGCCGATTCCCTGGTAACGGCGTCGGTTCCGGAATCCCGATGGCGCTCCGCATTCCGCCGATCCATGCGCTTGCCGCCTTCGAGGCCGCCTCGCGCCTGGGGGGCTTCGCACAGGCCGCGGAAGAGTTGTGCGTCACCCCCAGCGCCATCAGCCACCGCATCAGGCAGTTGGAGGAGCACCTGGGCGTGCAGCTGTTCGAGCGCTCGGCGCAGGGGGTGCGGCTCACCACCGCCGGGCGCCTGTACCTGGAATCGGTGCGCGAGGCCTTCGACAAGCTCTCCGGCCTTGCCGGGAAGCCCGGCGCCAAGACGGTCGCCCGCGTCCGCGTCAGCACTCCGCCCACCTTCGCCCGCCAGCTCCTGGTGCCGCGGCTCGCCGAGTTCTACCGTCTGTATCCCGACATCGAGCTGGAGTTGCACCTGGTGATTCCACTGCTCGAGGCAAAAGCGGAGACCTCCGACGTGGAGGTGCGCTACGGCACCGGCGATTACGACGACGTGGGGGCGGTAAAGCTGTTCGACGAGACGCTGCAGCCCGCGTGCAGCCCCGACTATCTGAAAAGCGCCGGTCCGTTCAAGGCGCCGCGGGACCTCAAGGGCGCAGTGCTGCTGCGCACGCCGCTGGAGGCGTGGCGTCCGTGGTTCGCTGCAGCCGAGCTCGACTGGCCCGAGCCGGGCCACGGGCCGGTGTTCAACGATCTCGGATTACTTATGGAGGCGGCAGCGAGCGGGCAGGGGGTCGCGCTCACCCGCTCGCGGCTGGCCGCCGACTGGATGGATTCGAAACGCCTGGTGCCGCTGTTCGACGTGAAGACCGTCTCGCCCCGTACCTATTACGTGGCCTGCCGCCGCGCCAATGCCCAGCGGCCGGAAGTTGCCGCGTTCGTGGAGTGGCTTAGCGGCGCGTTGCGCTGACGCCGTAGGTTGGGCTTCGCTTGCGAAGCCCAACGATTCTGCCGGGTCAGGAGTGTTGGGCATGAATGCCCAACCTACGTGCTATCCGTTCACCACGACCACGTGCAGCCGCCGCGGGCCGTGGGCGCCGAGCTGGATGGTCTGCTCCACGTCGGCCGTGCGCGACGGACCGGAAATCACGTTCACCGTGCGCGGAATGCCGCCCGCTTCCTTCCGCAGCAGGTCCCAGGCGTCCTCGAAATGGCGCACGATCCTCGCCGCGCGCACGATCACGACGTGATTTTCCGGCACGAAGTTGAGCGTGGTCGGGCTTGAGGGACCCGAGAGCAGCACCAGGCTCCCGGTCTCGGCGACCCCGGCGAAGCAGGGCGTGACCGAGACCTGATCGCTGGTCTCGGCTCTGCCGAATCTTACCGCCAGCCCCTGGGGCCATTCCAGGTTTTCCAGCGCCGGCGCGGCAGCGACGGCCTTGGGCAGGCCGAGGCGATCGAGGTAATCCACGACCGCGCCGCTGGCGTCCGCCATCCGCGACACGGCGACGACCGTGGCGGCGCGCGATTCGAGTTTAGCCGCGAACCGTCGCGCCAGATCATCCCCGAAATGGGGACGAGTGTGGTGCGGCGGTGTCGCGATTTGCGACTCCAGTTGCTGACGCTCCGGTTGAGAGAGAGGACCGCGCTTCAATGCGGTGCGGATCGAGCCGAGGATGGCTTCGCGGGCTTCGCTCATGACGATTTTCCCCGGCGTTCGCGCCAGGCCTCCTGAAAGGTTTTTCCCTGGGGCGCCGGCAGGTCGCGGCCCTTGGTCCAGGCCGAGGCCAGCGGCAAATAACCGAAGCGCCCACGGCCGCGTCCCAGCCAGCCCAGCGCCCGTACGGCGAGTCCCGTGAGGGCGTGGTACAGCCGCGGGCGGCTGGCGACGAATCCCCACGCGGCCAGCGCCGCGCGCTGGTACCAGGGCGAGAGTTTCGCCTCGTGCTGCATGTGGCGCAGCTCCCGCAGCAGATCGGGCAGCGGGATTTTCACCGGGCACACCGACTGGCAGCGGCCATTCAGCGTGCAGGCGTTGGGCAGGTCGTAGGCCGCATCCAGCCCTACGAACAGCGGCGTCAGCACCGAGCCCATGGGTCCCGGGTACACCCAGCCATAGGCGTGGCCGCCGATGGCGCCGTACACCGGGCAATGGTTCATGCAGGCGCCGCAGCGGATGCACCTCAGCATTTCCCGGAAACGGCCCGCGAGCATCTTCGAGCGGCCGTTGTCCACTAACACCACGTGATACTCCTCGGGACCGTCCGGGTCTCCCGGGCGGCGCGGCCCGCTGCTGACGGTGGTGTAGGTCTCGGTCTCCTGCCCGGTGGCGCTGCGGGCGAGAAGCCGCAGGAAGGTGGTCGCATCGTCCAGGGTCGGCACCACGCGCTCGATGCCCGAGGTGACGATGTGCACCCGGGCCAGCGTCTGGGTCAGGTCGCCGTTGCCCTCGTTGGTGACGATGATGCTGGAGCCGGTCTCCGCCACCAGGAAATTGCCGCCGGTGATGCCCACGTCGGCGCGGAAGAACTTGCCGCGCAACACCTGGCGCGCCTCGTTTACCAGGTCGGCGACTTCCGTGAGTACTTTGGTAAGTCCCAGCTTGGAATGATGGGCGTGGAACAGTTCGGAAACCTGGGCCTTGGTCTTGTGGACCGCGGGCGCGATGATGTGGGAGGGCGGTTCCTTGGCGAGCTGGATGATGTATTCGCCGAGATCGGTTTCGATGACCTCGATGCCTTCCTGCTCCAGGACCTCGTTGATCCCGACTTCTTCGCTCACCATGGACTTGCCCTTGGTGACGGTCTTCGCGTTCGCCTTGCGGCAGATCTCCAGCACGATGCGCTGGGCATCCTCGGCATTACGCGCCCAATGGACTTGGCCGCCCTGGGCCTTGACCCGCTCCTCGAAGCGCTCGAGGTAGAAATCGAGATGGTCGAGGGTGTGCTCCTTGATGGCTTTCGCTTCCTCGCGCAGCTGCTCGAATTCGGGCAGCTCGGCGGCTGCCGCCGCGCGCTTGTCCACGAAGCCGCCGCGGGCCTTGCCGAGGGCGGCCTGCAGGCTTGCATCCTTGAGGGCGAGGGTGGCGCGGGGCTTGAACTGGGGGCTCAGGACCTGCATCAGCGCACCTCCGGTTCGGCGAGGCCCGGCCCGTCGGCCATTCCGGCAAGAACCTCCGCCGCGTGGAAGACGCGCACCGGCTTGCCCAGGCGCTTCATTCGCCCGGCGATGTTCATCAGACAGCCGAGATCGCCGCCGAGCAGCGTGCCAGCGCCGCTCGCCTCGATGTTGGCCACCTTGTCGCTGGCCATCTTCTCCGAGATGTCCGGGTACTTTACGCAGAAGGTGCCGCCGAAGCCGCAGCAGGTTTCCGCGTCCTGCATTTCGCTGAGTTTTAGCCCTTCCACCGTCGCGAGCAGCTTGCGGGGCTGGGCCTTCACCCCCAGTTCCCGCAGCCCCGAGCAGCTGTCGTGATAGGTCACGGTGCCCTCGAAGCGCGCCTTCACCCGGTCCACCTTCAGCACGTCGGTGAGAAAGGACAGCAGCTCGAAGCTGCGGCGAGACAGGTCCTCCGCCTTTTCGCGCCACTGCGGATCATCGGCGAACAGTTGCGGGTAGTCATTCTTGATGGTGGCCATGCAGGAGCCGGACGGGCCGACGACGTAATCGAAGCCGGCGAAAGTCTCGATCACCTGCTTCGCGAGCCTGCGGGTGGTGGCGAAGTCGCCGCTGTTGAGGGCCGGCTGGCCGCAGCAGGTTTGCGCGGCCGGTACTTCCACCGTGCAGCCGGCGTCCTCCAGCAGCTTTACGGCGGCGAAGCCGACGCTGGGGCGGAACGAGTCCATCAGGCAGGTGGCGAACAGGCCGATGCGGGGCCCAGCGGGAACAGGGGAGGTCACGTTGGCTCCTGGACTTGTTGGAATTCCCCGATGGTAGGGCAACCCGTCGCCGCCGCAAAGCGAAGGTTTTTCAGGCGGGGGTTGAATTCCGTTCAGGGGCGGCCGGGCCCCGGGGAGGCAAAATAAAGCGCTTGCCCAAGGGGTTAAACGGTCTACCCTGAAAACTGGGAACCCTTTTCGTATCCCTTGCGTCTTTGGCCCAAAACAACAATGGAGAACACCATGGCGGCTGACCGGAATCGCGGCCTATTCGAGCGGCAGGTGCTCGCCCACCTCAACGGGCTGTATGGAGTGGCGCTGCGGCTGACGCGCAATCCGGAGGACGCGGAGGATCTGGTGGCCGAAACCGTGACGCGGGCCTGGACCGGAATTCATTCCCTCAGCGACGAGGCGAGCTTCCGCCCCTGGATTTTCCGCATCCTTCACAACAGCTTCGTGAGCGAGTATCGCAAACGCGCGGCGCGGCCGCGGACCGAAACGCTGGAAGAGGAACCGGAAGGCGATGAGGAGCCCTGCCAGTTCTCCCTGTTCGAAAAGCTGCACCGGCCGTTTCTCATGTGGTGGGGCAATCCGGAGCAGGAGTTTCTCAACAAGCTGCTGCGGGAGGACATCGAACGGGCCCTCGATATTCTGCCCGAGCACTATCGGGTGGTTGTGCTGCTGGCCGAGGTCGAGGGCCTCACCTATCCCGAGATTGCCGAAGCGCTGGGCGTGCCGGTGGGAACGGTGCGTTCCCGGCTCGCCCGGGGGCGATGTCTGCTGCAGAAGATGCTGTGGCAGCAGGCGAAGGACCGGGGCATCGGGACCGGGCCTGGCGGGGAGGGCGGAAGGGCGGTTCCGCCGGGGAGCACCCCGGACCGGGCGCCGCAGAGCGTCAAAGATTCGTCGGAGAAAAGAGAGTCCCATGAAAGAACCCCGAACCCTCAGCTGTGAAGAAGCCCTGAAGGACATGTACACCTTCCTCGATCACGAGCTCGGGGAGGCGGAGCGGCGCGACCTGGAAGAGCACCTCAGGATCTGCCGCAGCTGCTTTTCCCGGGTCGAGTTCGAGAAGCGCCTCAGGGAAAGGCTGGCGGATACGGGCCAGAGCGAAGCGTCGGGGGATCTGCAGAATCGGATCCGGTCCTTGATCGGGCGGTTTTAGTTCCGGCATGACGTTGGCTTTGCAAACGTTAGCTTGCTCAGAAACAGGCTTCGCATGTTCTGACGAAGCCTTTCACACCCAGGAGGCAAAAATGGTGGCCGTGGTGAGTGACAAGAAGGAATTCATTTTTCAGGCAGTCCAGGAGATGTACACCGATGTGGCCAAGTGCCCGGGCAAGGGCTTTCACTTTCCCACCGGGCGGCTGGCGTGCCTTTTCGTCGGCTACCCGGCGGCGCAGCTGGACGAGATTCCCGACTCCGCCGTGGAGTCCTTCGCCGGCGTGGGCTATCCCTTCGCCGCCAACGTGATCCGCGAGGGCGCGGCGGTGCTCGATATCGGCTCCGGCTCCGGCACCGATGCGCTGATCGCCTGCAACCTGGTCGCGGCCCGCGGGCGGGTGTACGGGCTCGACATGACCGAGGCCATGCAGGAGAAGCTGCGGGCCAACGCCGCGAAGATCGGAGCGGCGCAGCTCAAGCCGGTGCTGGGCAACGCCGAGGAGATTCCGCTGCCGGACGAGGCGGCGGATGTGGCCACCAGCAACGGGGTCATCAACCTGGTTCCCGACAAGCCCCGGGCGTTCCGCGAGATCTTCCGGGTATTGCGGCGCGGCGGATCATTGCAGCTGGCGGACATCGTGCTGGCCAAGCCGATCTCCGAGAAATCCCGGGAGAACCCGCGGCTGTGGGCCGAGTGCATCGTCGGCGCCGTGAAGGAGGACGAATACCTGGACATGATCCGCAGTGCGGGATTCAGCGATGTCCAGGCCATCAGCCACCTGGACTACTTTTCCGGCAGCAGCAACGCGGACACCCGCAAGGTTGCCCGCTCCTTCGGCACCCAGACCGTGGTGCTGCGGGCGAGAAAACCGTGACGTAATTTCAGGCTGAAAACCTCTGTTCAACCACGGGGACCCGGGGAAATTCGATGTGTTGTCGATGCTTCGCGACCGGCCGAATGGGTGATAACCGGACTTTCTGCACTCGGCCGTTTCCCGTTGCTTTTCCCCGTGCTCCCCGTGGTTAACCGCTTTTTCCAGATTCAGAACACCAATTCATGCAGGAGACAGCCATGAGAACCGATACGCGAAAGCAGCACTGGACGTTTTGCCTGTTCGCGCTGATTGCGGCTGCATTGTGGAGCAGCCCCGGCCTGGCGCAGGAGAAGAAGTCCCTCTACGAGCGGCTGGGCGGGGTCTATGCCATCGCCACCGTGGTGGACGACTTCATCGAGCGGCTGCTGGTGAACAAGACCCTGAATGCCAACCCGGCCATCAAGGCGGCCCGCTCGCGGGTGCCCAAGGCCGGGCTCAAGTTCAGCGTGACGGCCTTCGTCGCCCAGGCCACCGGCGGCCCGGAGAAATACGCGGGGCGCACCATGGTTGCGGCCCACGGCCACCTCAACATCACCGAGAAGGAGTGGGGCGTGATGGTGGCCGAGTTCAAGAAGACCCTGAAGAAGTTCAAGGTGCCCCAGGCCGAGCAGGACGAGCTGATCGCGCTGCTCGCCACCACCAAGGGGGACATCGTCAAGAAGTAAGCAGCTAGCGTCCGGCGGGGGCCCGCCGGGCGCGGAATCGCCGCGCGGCTCAGCCCAGCCGCTTGAAACGCTCGGTGGCCTGGATCAGGGCGGCGCGGATGCCGGGTTCCCAGGCGGAGTGTCCGGCATCCCGGACGATGGTGTACTCGGCTTCCGGCCAGGCCCGGTGCAGGTCGTCGGCGGAGACGACGGGGCACACCGCGTCGTAGCGGCCGTGGACGATGACCGCCGGAATTCCCCGCAGTTTCCCCGCGTTTTCCAGCAGCGAGTTCCCGGGCAGGAAAATGTCGTTCATGAAGTAATGGGCTTCGATGCGGGCGAGGCCGAGGGCCACGGTATCGTTTGCGAAGTAGTCCACGGTCTCCGGGCTCGGCAGCAGGGTCGAGCAGGAGCCCTCGTAGATGCTCCAGCGGCGCGCCGCCGGCATGTGGATCTCCGGATCGGGATCGATGAGGCGCCGATGGTAGGCGCCGAGCAGATCGCCCCGTTCCGCCTCCGGGATGTATTCCGCAAAGGCGTTCCATGCCTCCGGGAAAAGATTCCTTACGCCGTACAGGAACCACTCGATCTCGCTCCTGCGGCAAAGAAAGATTCCCCGCATCACCAATCCCAGGCAACGCTCGGGATGCGCCTCGCCGTAGGCCAGCGCCAGAGTGCTGCCCCAGGAGCCGCCGAACACCAGCCACTTGTCCAGGCCCAGGTGCTCCCGCAGCTTCTCCATGTCGGCGACGAGCCGGGGCGTGGTGTTGTCCTTCAGTTCACCCAGCGGTTTCGAGCGCCCCGCGCCGCGCTGGTCAAACACGATAATGCGGTAATGGGCGGGATCGAAGAAGCGCCGGTGCTGTGGCGTCGAGCCGGCGCCCGGGCCGCCGTGCAGGAACACCGCCGGCACGCCCTCGGGGTTTCCCGATTGCTCCCAGTACATGGTGTGCAACCCGTCGAGGGGCAGCATGCCGACGTCGAAAGGCTCGATTTCGGGGTAAAGCTCGGTACGGGAAGGCGCGTCGTTCATGGGTGCTGCAGCAGCGTCGGGAAAGCCATTATAACCGGGGCCGCGGCATGTTCCATGATCGCGCCGGCGCTACAGCCAAACAAAAAACCCCGCAATATCGCGGGGTTTTTTTTGTTGCCCGGGCGTTCACTTCACGAACAGAATCTTCATCGCCTTGGCCAGGGTATCGAGCGATTCCTGGTGCTTGCCGGCCTTGTGCAGGGATTCGCCTTCCGCCCTCAGCTTCTTTACCTCGTCCAACTTGGCGACTGAGAGCGGCGGGTTCTTCGCCAGGGCCTCGTCGATCCGTTTCATATCGGCCGGGCAATGGAAGGCAAGGGCGGCGCCGCTCATGGCCAGGAGGGCGGCGCCCAGCAGCAGCTTGTGGAATTTCATGGGATGTCTCCGGTTGTTGGTGATTGAAAGGGGGGGGAACTGCATCCCCATAGACAAGTCTAGTCCAAAGGCGTTCCGGGTGCATTCCCGGCCGGGCCCCGGGGGAACCGAGGAAGACTTGCAGTATCATAGAGCCATGGACGAATTGGAGCCGATGGCCGACGACACGGTGTTTCCCGGGATCATTACCCGGGATTGGCTCCTGGGGCGTCTCGCCGGCGCCGCGCAAAGAGAAGTGCCCCTCAATGGAGACCAGCCGGACCCGGCCCGCACGCCGGCCCGCAGCACCCCGGCTGCGGTGCTGGTTCCCCTCGTCAATCGCGTCGGGGGCATGACGGTGCTGCTCACACAGCGCACGGACCACTTGGCGGACCACGCGGGCCAGATCAGCTTCCCCGGTGGGCGTTGCGAGCCCGAGGACCCGTGCCCGGAGGCAACAGCGCTGCGCGAGACGGAGGAGGAGATCGGCCTGCCCCGCGACTGCGTGGAAATCCTGGGCCTGCTTCCGGAGTATCAGACGGTGACGGGATTTTGCGTAACCCCGGTGGTGGGGCTGGTGGAGCCGCCGTTTTCCCTGAAGCTCGACGCGTTCGAGGTGGCGGCGGTGTTCGAAGTGCCGCTCGCCTTCCTCATGGACCCGTCCAATCACCAGCGGCACAGCTATGAGCGCGACGGCCGTACGCGCCATTATTTCGCAATGCCGTACCAGGGCCGCTACATCTGGGGGGCGACGGCGGCCATGCTGGTGAACCTGTCCCTCATCCTGCGAGGGTAGGTTGGGCATTCAGGCCCAACCTACCGGCGCGAACGACGCGATTCCCGTTGGGCTTCGCGAGCGAAGCCCAACCTACGATGCTGTTTTTTGCCCGGGGATCGAAAGTCCACGGGACCGGATTGTCTTTTTCAAACCAGACCAAGACGGAAATACGATGCACAACCGCGACAAGCTCTACATCAACGGACAATGGGTGGAATCCGCCGGAGACAACCTCATCGAGGTGATGAATGCCGCCACCGAGGACGTGATCGGCCACATCCCGGAAGGGACGGAAGAGGACGCGAACAAGGCGGTGATCGCGGCGCGCCTCGCCTTCGACGCCTGGGCCGCAACGCCGGTAGCCGAGCGCGCAAATTTTCTCGACAAGCTGCACGCCGGCCTCAAGGCCCGCGGGGATGACATCGCCCGGGTCATCACCGCCGAGGTGGGGATGCCGTTCAAGCTGTCCCAGCGCATTCAGGCCGGCTCCCCCATCGCCAACATGGCGCTCTACGCGAAGCTCGCCCGCGAGTATCCCTTCGAGGAGAAGATCGGCAATTCGCTGGTGGTGCGGGAGCCGGTCGGCGTGGTCGCCTGCATCACGCCCTGGAATTATCCGCTGCATCAGGTGGTGGCCAAGGTGGCGCCGGCGCTGGCGGCGGGAAACACCGTGGTGCTCAAGCCCTCCGAGGTGGCGCCGTTCTCGGCCTTCATCCTCGCCGACGTGGCGCACGAGGCGGGACTGCCGCCGGGGGTGTTCAACCTGGTGACCGGCTACGGGCCCATCGTCGGCGAAGCGCTGGTGCGCCATGCCCAAGTCGACATGATTTCCTTCACCGGCTCCACCCGCGCCGGAAAGCGCATCTCGGAGCTCGCCGCCCTCACGGTCAAGCGCGTGGCCCTCGAGCTGGGCGGCAAGTCGGCGGCGGTCCTCCTCGACGATGCCGATTTCGCTGCTGCGGTGAAGGGGACGCTGGGAGCCTGCTTTCTCAACAGCGGCCAGACCTGCACCGCCCACACCCGCATGCTGATTCCCGAGGACCGCTACGAGGAAGTGCGGCAGCTCGCCATCGACGCCGCGAAGACCTTCGCGCCGGGCGATCCCATGGACGACAGGACGCGGCTCGGGCCGCTCGCCTCCGCGGCCCAGCGCGACCGGGTGCGGGACTACATCTTCAGGGGCATCGAGGAGGGCGCCGAGCTGGTGACCGGCGGTCCCGAGGCGCCGAAGGGTCTGGACAAGGGCTACTACGTGCAGCCCACGGTGTTCGGGCGCGTGGATCCGGACGGCACCATCGCCCAGGAGGAGATCTTCGGCCCGGTGCTTTCCATCATCGGCTACAAGGACGAGGACGACGCCGTGCGCATCGCCAACAACACCGTCTACGGCCTCGCCGGCGCGGTGTGGTCGAAGGACGAAGCGCGGGCGCTCGGGGTCGCGCGCCGCATGCGCACCGGCCAGGTGGACATCAACGGCGCTCCCTTCAATCTCTACGCGCCGTTCGGCGGCTACAGGCAGTCCGGGAACGGCCGCGAACTGGGGCGGTTCGGGCTGGAGGAGTTCACCGAGCTGAAGGCGATGCAGCTCAAGCCCGAACCGGCGAAGACTTGAATTTTGCGCCGGCCATGAGCAAGGGGAAAGCGCCGGTCACCCCGGCGACGCGGCTCCTCCGGAGCGCCGGCGTCGGCTACACCGATCACCTGTACGAGTACGAGGAGAAAGGCGGGACGGCCGTCTCCTCGCGGGAGCTGGGCGTTCCCGAGCACGCGGTGGTGAAGACGCTGGTCATGGAAGACGACCGCCGCCAGCCCCTGATCGTGCTCATGCACGGCGACATGCAGGTCTCCACCAGGCAGCTGGCGCGGATACTCGGCGTGAAGACGATTTCTCCGTGCTCGCCTGAGGCCGCCAACAGGTACTCGGGCTACGTGGTGGGCGGCACCTCGCCCTTCGGCACCCGCCGGCCCATTCCGGTGTACATGGAGAAAACGATCCTGAGTCTCCCACGCATCTACATCAACGGCGGCAAGCGCGGCTACCTGGTGGGCATGGACCCGAAGGACGCCGCGCGCCTGCTCAGGCCGGCGCTGGTGGAGGTGGGGATTGCCAAGGGCGGGGAGGGCGTCTAGCGCCGTGGGGCGATTCAACACGGAAAGGGCATGTCCTTGAGAATGCCCGCGACGGGCCGCCGCCCGCCAATGCAAGTTGCTATTTTTGAGTGGATTTTCTTCGGCTCCCGCCGTGTCCTGGAGAATCCCGGTCCGACGCAGGGGCGGCGGACGTAGGTGATTGAGAATCATCGCAAAACCCGCGGAAACATCCTAATATGAGGTAACGTCCGGAGAAACGCATGACCCACTCCCAGCAAAACGAGGAAATTTCCATGCTGCGGTCCGAGATCGAAATGCTGATGGCGGAACGCAAGAACCTGCTGAAGATCGCCGGCGCTGCCGCGGTGTTCGTGGCGGCGCTGGACAGCAAGGTGCTGCCCGAAAGCAGCTATGACGCGGCGGAAGCCCTGTCCAAATGCCTGAACGACATGTCGGAGGACTCACTGCGGGAAGCCCTGGAGGCGATCCGCGCCGACGGAGACGCGGAAAACCTCGGGTAGGCGCGCACTCCGACGCCATCGGCGCGGCGGGCGGCGCAGGGGAGATTTTCTCCGGGGATTCGGATTCGTAACGCCATGGCGAGCGCTGCGCATCCGACCAGGACCGCCCTCATCCTCACCGGGGGCGGGGCGCGGGCCGCCTACCAGGTGGGCGTGGTTCGAGCTGTTTCCGATCTCACCCCGCCCGGTGCCCCCTGCCCCTTCTCCATCATCTGCGGCACCTCGGCCGGCGCCATCAACGCCACGGCGCTCGCGGTCACGG
Source organism: Betaproteobacteria bacterium (assembly GCA_016183615.1). Classification (GTDB taxonomy): domain Bacteria; phylum Pseudomonadota; class Gammaproteobacteria; order Burkholderiales; family UBA6910; genus JACPEG01. The sequence continues at coordinate 11,583 of JACPEG010000041.1, read as the reverse complement.
CCCGCGATTTCCGCAAGGGCGTTCGCCAGCTGGTCACCGTGTGGAAGAACTTCCACGCGTCCCATGTCTATCGCTCCGATCCCGTCGGGGCCTTTGGGAACAGCGCGCGCTGGATCGGTTCCCTCCTGCTCGCCCAGCTGGGACGGGACGAAGCGGTGTCGCTGCTCGACAATGAACCCCTGGCGCGGCTGCTGGAACGCCGGATGGCCTTCGACCAAATCCAGGACTGCATTGACGCAGGGGTGCTCGATGCGCTCGCCATCACTGCCTCGGGCTACACGTCCGGGGAGTCGGTCACGTTTTTCCAGGGTGCGGGCGGACTCGAGCCGTGGCGGCGCGCACGCCGGATCGGAGTCCGGGTTCGCATCAACCTCGATCACCTGCTCGCATCCACCGCCATCCCGTTCTTTTTTCCCGCGGTGCGGATCAACCGCGAGTACTTCGGAGACGGTTCCATGCGCCAGATGGCGCCAGTGAGCCCTGCGCTGCACCTGGGCGCGGACCGCCTGCTGGTGGTGGCCGTGGGGCGCGCGGCGGAGGAGCGCCCGCCGCGGGAAAAGGTTGACGGGTATCCGACGCTGGCCCAGATCGCCGGCCATGCGCTGAACAGCATCTTCCTCGATGCCCTGGAGGTGGACCTGGAGCGGCTGCGGCGCATCAACCGCACGCTGCGCCTGATTCCGCCGGACAAGATGGAAAACAGCGGCGTGAGCCTGCGGCCCGTGGATGTGCTGGTCATCACGCCCAGCGAGTCCATCGAGCGCATCGCCGAACGCCATGCCCGCGCGCTGCCGCGCACCATCCGCTTCCTGTTCAGCGCCATCGGCGCCACCCGCCGCACCGGCGGCAACCTGGTGAGCTATCTCCTGTTCGAAAAGGTGTTCTGCCGGGAGCTCATCAAACTCGGTTACAAGGACGCCATGGCGCGCAAGGACGAGGTCCTGAAATTCATTGGCCGCGCATGAAGCCGTTTTCCGACCCCTGCGAGCGCAACAAGGGGCCGATCCTCGCCGTTCTCCGGGAGGCGTTCTCCGATTGCCGCGCCGTTCTGGAAATCGGCAGCGGCACCGGACAGCACGCGGTCCACTTTGCCGCCGCGCTTCCCCATCTCACCTGGCAAACCAGTGACCTGCCGGTCGGCCATCCCGGAATCCTGGCCTGGCTTGAGGAATACCGGCTGCCCAACGTGCTGCCGCCCCTTGCCCTGGACGTGAACCGCTTCGACTGGCCGGAAGCGGCCTACGACGGCGTGTTCAGCGCCAACACGGCCCACATTCTTTCCTGGCAGGAGGTGGAACTCCTGTTTCGCGGGATCGGGCGGACGGTGAAACCGGGAGGGTGGGTGTGCCTGTATGGGCCGTTCAACTACGGCGGGCGCTTTACCTCCGAGAGCAACCGCCTGTTCGACGCCTCGCTCCGGGCGCGGGACCCGCTGAGCGGGATCCGCGACTTCGAGCGGGTGCACGCTCTGGCGCGGGAGCAGGGGCTGACGCTCGTCAAGGACCACGCCATGCCCACCAATAACCGCACCCTGGTGTGGCGAAAACCCGCCGTCTGAGGGAACTCCAGGGCCCGCCAGTTTGACTATACTTAAATCGCCAATGTCCCTTACGCGCGGAGGTGCGACTATGGCTATTGCGATGACGCTTCAAAATTACCTTAGGGAACAGCGGGTTCCCTTCGAGGTATTAATGCACAACCATACCCGCTCCAGCCTGAAGACGGCGGAAGCCGCCCATATTTCCACCGAACGGCTGGCCAAGGCTGTGATGCTGGAAGACGACAAGGGGTACCTCATGGCGGTGGTTCCCGCCTCCTACCGGGTGAACCTGGGCGAATTGCGCCAGCAGCTGGGACGCAACGTGGGGCTCGCCACCGAAGCGGAACTGACCGAGATCTTCAGGGACTGCGAGCTGGGGGCCATACCGCCCGTCGGTCACGCCTACGGGGTCGAGACCGTCTACGACGATGCCCTGATGCAGATGTCCGACATCTATTTCGAGGCGGGCGACCACGAGGAGCTGATCCACGTGACCTGCCAGGAATTCATGCGGCTGATGGGCGTGGCCCGGCATGGAAGGTTCTGCCAGCTGAACTAGCTTTCCGGGTGGCTCCTCAAGGGTGGCTTGGGAAGCCACCCCCGAGAGCCGAACCGGCGAGAAGCAGCAGTTTGTGAGTGCGCCGGATTTTCCGGCGTTTTTTTGTTCAGTCGCGGAGCGACTCACCGATTTCCCCTCTCCCCCGCGGGGTGCGGAGCGGGGCCGAGAGGGTAACCCCGGCAGAGGTGGCACAACGCGACAGCGAGGCAACATGAGCCAGGCATTCGTAAAAGAACAGGATGAGGCGTTGGGGAACAAGCTCCCCGACCGGCCCCAGAGCGATCACCCGAATTACGTGACGCCCCAGGGCCTGTCCCTGCTGCACGACAAGGTGCATGCGCTGCAGGAGCAGCGGACTGCCCTGGATGCGACGCCGGACGACCCCATGAAGCAGCAACGGGTCGCGGAGGTGGAGCGGGACCTGCGCTATTGTCAGGGACGCATCGAGCGGGCGGTCGTGGTGGATCTGGCCAAACAGCCCGCCGACGAGGTGCACTTCGGGGCCGTCGTGCAGGTGCGCGACGAGAAGGGCGAGAGCCACGAGTTCACGGTCGTGGGCGAGGACGAGGCGGACGTGGTGGCCGGCAAGGTGAGCTGGGTGTCGCCGCTGGCGAAGGCCATGCTGGGATCCAAGGTGGGGGATACCGTGACCTGGCAGCGGCCGGCGGGGAACGTGGAGCTGGAAATCACCCGTATCCGTTATCCGGTATAATTCGGCCCGGTCACAAACCTTCCCGGAGACTCTGGAGATGGGCAAGGGCGATGGGCGCACCCGTCGCGGCAAGATCTACCGCGGCAGCTACGGCAATACCCGTCCGCGGAAAAAGAAGGCTGCGCAGAAGAAACGCTGAATCGAAATTGCCGGCAACGCCGGAGAACAGGGGCAGGTCCGGGACTTGCCCCTGTTCCGTTTGTAGGAGCGAATTCATTCGCGACCCCACGGTCGGGGATTTGCCCCTGTTCCGTTTTGTAGGAGCGAATTCATTCGCGACCCCACGGTCGGGGACGCCTGTAAGGTCGGGGATAAATCCCCTCCTGCACCGGCGTTGCTTGATCAGATGATCGTGCGGACCGTACCATATCGCCATCGAACATGGCCTTCGCCCGAGACTCGAAATGACCCTGGTTTCCCTGATCGCGGCGCTGATGCTGGAACAGTGGCGTCCGGTGGGCAATCGCAATCGGGCGATCCGGCTGTTTATCGGCTACGCCGATCTTCTCGAGCGCCAATTCAATGCCGGCGAGCACCGCCACGGCGCGATTGCCTGGCTGCTGGCGGTGGTCCCCGCGGTCGTCGGCGCTTGGCTCGGCTACGAGGCGCTCTACGACGTGAGCCCCGCGCTGGGCTGGGCCTGGAACGTGCTCCTGCTCTATCTCACCATGGGCTTCCGCCAGTTCAGCCACGCCTTTGGCGAAATCGCCGAGGCGCTCCAGGCCGGGGAGCTGGAGCGGGCGCGCACGCTGCTGGGGGAATGGCGCGGCCAGACCGCCCGGGACTACAGCAGCAACGAGGTGGCGCGGGTGGCGATCGAGCAGGGGCTGGTTTATTCCCACCGCTACGTGTTCGCGGTGGTTCTGTGGTTCGCCGTGCTGCCGGGACCGAGCGGCGCGGTGCTCTACCGGCTTTGCGAAATCCTGGCCGAGCGCTGGGGCGGACGCCGGGAACCGGAATTCGGCGCCTTCGGAGGGTTTTCCACGCGGGTTTTCGAACTCCTGGACTGGGTCCCGGCGCGGCTTACCGCCATCAGCTTCGCCATCGTCGGGGATTTCGAGGACGCCATCTACTGCTGGCGCGCCCAGGCGCTGAGCTGGGCTCAGCAGACCCAGGGCATCATCCTGGCGAGCGGCGCCGGCGCCCTGGGCGTGCGTCTCGGGGAATCCCTGCGCCAGGGCGGCGAGATGCAATACCGGCCGGAACTGGGCGTCGGCGACGAGGCCGACGCCGATTACATGCAGAGCACGGTGGGGCTCATCTGGCGCACCGTGGTGCTGTGGCTGGTGCTGATCCTGCTTTTGACCGTCGCGAGCTGGGTTGGCTCGTAGGTTGGGCGCTCTGTGCCCAACGATTTTGGGTGGCTGGAATGTTGGGCATGAATGCCCAACCTACCAGGGCCGATGGGCGGCGAGTTCCCTCACCAGCCGGCGGTAGCTCGCCAGTCTTTGCGCGCTGATTTTTCCCTCTCTCTGCGCCTGCGACACCGCACACGCCGGCTCCCCCAGGTGCCGGCAGTCATTGAACTTGCACTGTCCCAGCCAGGGACGGAATTCCACGAAACCGTACGCCAAGTCCCCCAGCCCCAGGTGGCCCAGGCCGAATTCCTGCATGCCCGGGGAATCGATGAGGTGGTTTTCGGCATCGAGGTGGTAGAGCCGGGCGGAGGTGGTGGTGTGGCGCCCGGAATCCAGGGCCGCGGAGATTTCGGCCGTGGCGGCCGCGGCCTCGGGGGTGAGGGCGTTGATGAGGGTGGACTTTCCCATTCCCGACTGGCCCACCAGCACGGTGGTCTGGCGCGACAGCCAGGGCAGCAACGGGCTTACGTCGTGCTTTGCCGAGACCGTGAGCAGGGGATAGCCCAGCTCCCGATACAGCGCGAGGGATTCCAGCGCCGCACGGGCCTGCTCGGCGAGATCGCACTTGTTGAGCAGGATGACGGCCCTGAGGTGCTGGTGCTCCGCGGCCACCAGGCAGCGGCTGATGAGGTCCTCGCTGAAGCGAGGCACCGGCGCCACCACCACCATGACCTGGGTCACGTTGGCGGCGATGAGCTTCTCGCGGAAGGCGTCGCTGCGGTACAGGAGCGAGGCGCGGGGCAGCGCGTTCTCGATGACCCCTTCTCCCCGCCCGGTGGCGGAAAACGTCACCCGGTCGCCGCAGGCGAGCCCGCCCTTTTTGCCCCGGGCCACGCAGGATACGGTGCCGCCGTCGGCCGTTTCCACCAGATAGCTGCGGCCGAAAGCCGCGACGATCTGCCCGTCGGCTTTCGGGTGGCTCGATTTACGGGCGGATTTCACACCGCGAACAGGGCGTCAATCTTCGCGGCGCAGATGAAGTCGTTCTCGGAAAGCCCCTTGATGGCGTGGGTCGAGTAGCGGACCACGCATTTGCTGTAGCCCACCTCCAGGTCCGGGTGGTGGTCTTCGCGGTGGGATACCCAGGCCAGAGCATTCACGAAGGCCATGGTCTGGTAATAATTCTTGAAGCTGTAGGTCTTGGTGATGACCCCGTCGCGGTATTCCCATCCGGAGAGCTGCTTGAGCAGCTCATCGATCTCGGTACGGGTAAGGGCGGGGACGCCGCCCTCGCAGGGTTTGCATTTCCGGTTTGTCAGGTCACAGACGGTGTTGGTCATGATAAGTGGATGCTGCCGGTGAGGATGAGCAATACGTCGTAAACGGGAAACGGTGAACGGTAAACCGTAAATGGGGTATCGAACGCGATCCGGTTCCGCCGGTTTTCACCGTTCACTTGAACTTATAGTACTGCTGGTTCAGGTGGGCCGCCACGTTCTCCTCCTCCTCGGGAAACCAGTTGGCATTGAGCTGGGTGGCGCAGAAGCGCACCTGGGTGCGCAGCCCGTCCGCCGATTTGACCCGGCGCTCGGCGCGGGTATACATCCGGGTGCCGTCGCCGCCCACCAGGGAGGCGTGGCAGGCGCCGTTGCAATTGGCCTTGTCCATGAGATCCTTGCCGGCCTTGGCGTCGGCCTTGGCGAACGGATTCGCGAATGCGGTCGCGGCGAGCATCATGATGGCGGCGGCAATAATTATCTTGCGCATGGCGGCCTCCTGGCCGGTTTGTAGGTTGGGCTTGGGGCGATTCTGCCCCAAGCCCAACCCAAATAACCTTTGGACGTTGGGCTTCATAAAGCGAAGCCCAACCTACCTGAAGGAATTATATTCCTACGAATCCCGTATCGCTTGCTGCAAATGCGCTATCCGCACCGCCGCCGGCGGATGGGAGTCGTAGAACGCCGAATGCAGCGGGTCCGGGGTGAGGGTGGCGGCGTTGTCCTGGTAGAGCTTCACCAGCGCCCGCACCAGGTCCGCCCCCGAGGCGTGCTCGGCGGCGTAGCGGTCGGCCTCGAACTCGTGGCGGCGGGAATAGACGCTCGCCACCGGCTGCAATGGGAAGGTGAACTGGGGCACCACCAGGAAAAACAGCAGCAGCCCCATGGCGGTGGAGGGCGTCGCGGCGTTGAGCCCGCTGTAGAACCAGGGCTCGTGCAGCAGCTGGCCCAGGATCCACAGAAAGACCAGGCTCACGGCGAAGGTCCAGGCGATGCGCTTCACCACGTGGCGGCGCCGGAAATGGCCCAGCTCGTGGGCCAGCACCGCCTCGATCTCCTCCTCGCTCAGGCGCGAGAGCAGGGTATCGAAGAACACGATGCGCTTGGTGCTGCCGAACCCGGTGAAGTAGGCGTTGCCGTGGCTGCTGCGCTTCGAGCCGTCCATCACGAACAGCCCCCGCGAGCGGAACCCGCACTTGGCGAGCAGCGCCTCGATGCGGGACTTGAGGGCCCCGTCGGGAAGCGGCGTGAACTTGTTGAACAACGGCGCGATCCAGGTGGGGAAGATGGCGATCACCAGCAGGTTGAACGCCGTCCACGCCAGCCATACGTAGAGCCACCAGTAATCGCCCATCTGCGCCATGAGCCAGAGCACGGCGACGAGGAGCGGCACGCCGAGCACCGCGGCGATGAGCGCCGCCCGGGCGAGGTCGGCGCAGAACATGGGAAGCGTCATGCGGTTGAAGCCGAAGCGCGACTCGATCACGAACACCCGGTAGAGATTGAGGGGAATCTCGATGGCGCTCAGCACCACCACGACCCCCGCGATCAGCGCCACGCCGCGAACGAGGTCGTTTTCGATCGCCCCCGCGGCCAGGTCCGAGGCAAGCTGCAGGCCGCCGCCGAGGGTGAGCGCCAGCACCACCAGCCCGTCGAGCAGGATATGGGTGACGCCGAGCCGGGTCTTGGCGCAGCTGTAGTCGGCGGCCTTCTGGTGGGAGGCGAGATCCACCTGGGCCGCAAAATCGGCGGGCACCGCGCCGCGGTGGGCCCGGATGTGGCGGATATGGCGCGCGGCGAGCCACAGCTTGAGGGCGGTGGTGGCGGCCAGGACGGCAACAAAGATCAGGGTGAAGGGCTGCATCGCTTGGGCGCCCGGCGGGTGACGCCGGGACAGGGGTATGACAAAATGGGCAATCAAAAATTCAGCGCTGCATTATGGCACAAGACGCCAACAACCTCATCTGGCTGGACATGGAGATGACCGGCCTCAGTCCCGACCAGGACCGCATCATCGAGGTGGCGATGGTGATCACCGACAGCCAGCTCAACGTCATTGCCGAATCCCCGGCGCTGGCGGTGAAGCAGCCGGACGCGGTGCTCGATGCCATGGACTCCTGGAACCGGGGCACCCACGGCAAGAGCGGGCTCACCGACCGGGTGAAGGGCTCGCTTCTCGATGAATCGAAAGTCGAGGCCATGATGCTCGCGTTCCTGGCGCCCCACGTCCCGTCCAAGGCATCCCCCATGTGCGGCAACTCGGTGTGCCAGGACCGGCGCTTTCTTGCCCGCTACATGCCGAAGCTCGAGACCTACTTCCATTACCGCAACCTGGACGTGAGCACGCTGAAGGAGCTGGTGCGGCGCTGGAAGCCGGACGTCGCCGCGGGGCTGGTGAAGCAGGGCAAGCACCAGGCGCTGGCGGACATCTATGAGTCCATTGATGAGCTCAAGTATTACCGGGAGCACTTCATCAAGCTGTGACCACCCCGCCGGGAGGATATGCCTCGCTACATCCCCGCTCCAAATGGGTTTAAGCTATTAACCCACAGCCAATAAGAACACGAGACCCCCAATGCCCCACGGCACCGCCTTCACGCTGGAGATCAATCCCAGGATCCCGCCCAAGCTCGCCCGCCTGGAGGAGCTCGCCACCAACCTCTGGTACAGCTGGGATCGTCCCACCCGCACCCTGTTCTCGCGCCTGCACCCCGGACTCTGGGGCATCGTCGGCCACAATCCCAAGGGCTTCCTCAAGCGCATCGACGAGCAGCGGCTGCTGGACGCGGCCGAGGACCCGGTATTTCTCGCCACCTACAACCGGATCCTTTCGGCCTACGACAGCTACCACTCGGACACCACGCGCCGCAACGGCGCGGAAAACCTCAAGCCCGACGACCTGATCGCCTACTTCTGCTTCGAGTTCGGGTTCCACGAGAGCTTTCCGATCTATTCGGGAGGGCTCGGCATCCTGGCCGGCGACCACTGCAAGGCGGCGAGCGACCTCGTGCTGCCGTTCGTCGGGGTGGGCCTGCTCTACCGCCAGGGCTATTTTTTCCAGACCATCGACAACCAGGGCAACCAGCTCGCCACCTACACCGACTCCGACTTCGACGATCTGCCGGTGGCGCCGGTGAAAAGGGCGGACGGCTCGGAGCTGCACGTGCAGGTGGAGCTGCCCCACCGGGCGGTGGAGGTGAAGGTGTGGGAGGCGCGCTGCGGCCACGTGCGCATGATCCTGCTGGACACCGATCTCGACGTGAATTCCCACGACGACCGGGACATCACCCACCGCCTCTACGGCGGCGACAAGGCGATGCGCATCGAGCAGGAGATCGTCCTCGGCGTGGGCGGCGTGAGGGCGCTGCGCGCCATCGGGCTCAGTCCCACCATCTGGCACATCAACGAGGGCCACGCGGCGTTCCTGCTCCTCGAGCGCGCCCGGGAGCTGGTGGCAAAGGGGCTGGACTTCGCGGCGGCGCTGGAGGCGGTGGCGGCAAACACCGTGTTCACCACCCATACCGCAGTACCGGCCGGGCACGACCACTTCCCCGAGGACATGATGGCGGCCTATTTCGACCGGTTCATGAAGGACCTGAAAGCCGGCCGCGAGGAATTCATGGCGCTCGGCAAGGTGGATACCAGCCCCGAGTTCAACATGACGGCGCTGGCGGTGCGCGCGACGCGCTACCACAACGGCGTGTCCCAGATCCACGGCGGGGTGTCCTCCCAGATCTGCCGCAACCTGTGGCCCCAGATCGACCCCGAGGAAAACCCCATGGAGCACGTGACCAACGGGGTGCACGTGCCCACCTTCCTGTCCCAGGAATGGGCCGAGCTGTTCGACCGCATTCTCGGGGCTGAGTGGCGCAACAACCTGTGCGACGTGGACTTCTGGAAGCGCATCGACGACATTCCCGACCACCTGTTCTGGAGCGTGCGCCAGTCGCTCAAGGCCCAGATGCTGTTCCTGGCGCGGCACCGCGTGGGACTGGCGCATTTCCGCAACCACGGCTCGGAAGCCCACCTGGACCGGGTGCTCAAGTACACCGATCCGGCGAATCCGAATATTCTCAGCGTCGGCTTCGCGCGGCGCTTCGCCACCTACAAGCGGGCCACACTGCTGTTCGAAAACCTGGACTGGCTGCGGCAGATCACCGGCGATCCCAACCGTCCGGTGCTGTTCGTGTTCGCCGGCAAGGCGCATCCGGCGGATATTCCGGGCCAGGACCTGATCCGGCGCGTCGCCGAAATCTCGCGCATGCCGGAATTCGAGGGCAAGCTCCTGCTGCTGGAAGGCTACGACCTGCGCATCGCGCGGCGCCTGGTCTGCGGCGTGGACGTGTGGCTCAACAACCCGATCTATCCGCTGGAGGCCTCCGGCACCTCGGGCATGAAGGCCGGCATCAACGGCGTCATCAACCTGTCGGTGCTCGACGGCTGGTGGGGCGAGGGCTACGACGGCAAGAACGGCTGGGCCATCAAGCCCGGGCCCGAGAACATGGACCCGGCGCGCCGCAACCGCGAGGAATCCCAGACCCTGTACGAGATCCTCCAGGATCACGTGGTGCCCCTCTACTACGAGCGCGGCACCATGGGCTATTCGCCGGGGTGGGTGAAAATGGCCAAGCACTCCATCGCCTCGCTGCTTCCGCGCTACAGCTCAACCCGCATGGTGGGCGAGTACGTCACCCACTTCTACGTCCCGGCAAGCGCCCAGGGCGCGCGCTACGCCGAGGGCGACTACGCCCGCGCGCGCACCGTGGCCGAGTGGAAGGCCCGGGTGAAGAAGGCGTGGCACGGGGTCGCGGTCCGGCGCCTCGATCCGCCGGTGAAGCGCATCCACTTCGGGGACGCCATCAAAAGCGAACTGGCGGTGAAGCTGAACGGCCTCAAGCCCGAGGACGTGGTGGTGGAAATGCTGTTCTATCTCCAGGTGAAGCGCGACCGCCTGTCGGAAGCGGCCCACCATCGCTTCGCCTTCACCGGCACCGTGAACCCGGCGGGCGAGCACATCTTCGCCCTCGACCTGAAGCCCGAGCTGTGCGGCAAGGTGGAGTATCGCATCCGGGTCTATCCGGCCCACGAGCTGCTCACCCATCCGCTGGAGATGGGGATGATGATCTGGTTGTAGTGCGGATCGTGGGCGAAGTAAGGGGAGAGGGGGCTCTGCGAAGGTATGGACCCAGGGCTGGGGGTCAGCGAGCGCACCGAATCCGACGCGTCGCTTTCCATGGGGCCGCTGGGTGACAAGCAGCGTTGTTCACAAATCCTCGGGCTTTAACCCGGTATGTTTCGCGATGCGCGCGAGCATCCGGGGCCGATCGTCTCGCCATCATGAAACGCGAAAACGAAATCAGGCCATCCGGGACGCGACAGCGTCTTGCGTGAGCCGGATTGGTGTTTGAGCACCCATCCGATCCGGAAAAGGGCGGGCGAGTACCCGGCGGGCCTTCGTGGAAGGCCACAAGCTCATGCTGCCGGGATCGCAATCGAGATGGGCTCGGGGCCGGTCTCGTTGTGCTCAAGGCGCTCGGCGAGCACGCGTAAGGCAAGGACCTCGGCTTTCGCCATTGCTTCCCCGGCAGTGGCCCCGTACGCCAGCACTCCCGGCAGCTTGGGCACTTCGGCTAGCCAACGTCCGTCTTCCTCGCGCTCATGTTGAATCGTGAAATTCATTTGCCACCTCGGTTATTCCGGCAATTCTACTCCCATTCTGTTCTTGCCACCGACGTCTGCGGCTACTCGCGCGCCGGCGATGCGGGTTGATGAGGCACGGCGCGACGACCTTCGTCGCCAGACCCCAGGAATGTGCTTGGTCTGCGGTAATTGGCTCGTCGAAGGCCGCGATCTCCGGCGCGCGCGAAGCCGAGCAATCTAGGCAGGGTGAAAGTTCCTCCGTTATCGATGCATAGCGCACTCGATGTGTAGGCCTGCCTCAGGATGGCGGATTTCGCAAATACTCTGAAGTCACATGCGAACGCGGGAGAAAACGGCTTCCCCGCGGCGGAGAGTTTTTACCGCCTTGGTTGAATTAAGATTACCCTCCCGCGATGGGCGGCCAGATGGCCAGCGTGTCGCCTTCCTTCAGCGTTCGGGCCAGGCGCTCCGGGGGATTCACGTACAGGCCGTTCACCAGCACCAGGTGCACCAGGTGCCGCGGCAGCCGGAAGCGGTCGGCGATTTCCGCCACGGTG
>JACPEG010000040.1 GCA_016183615.1 Betaproteobacteria bacterium | reverse complement strand
TGAACAACAAGATTCGTGTCATCCAGCGACGTGCATACGGACTGCGCGACGAAGAATACCTGCGGCTCAAGATTCTGACTTGCATGCTGCCCGTGCTCTAAAATGACCCATAATCACCCACTCGATTTCCCGAAGACCCAGAATTAAAGCCGTTCCACGGCCATGGCGGTGGCCTCGCCGCCGCCGATGCACAGCGATGCCACGCCGCGCTTCAGGCCGTACTTTTCGAGTGCCGCCAGCAGGGTCACGATGATCCGCGCCCCGGACGCGCCGATCGGATGCCCGAGGGCGCAGGCGCCGCCGTGAACGTTGACCTTGTCGTGGGGCAATCCCAGTTCCTGCATCGCCGCCATGGTGACCACCGCGAACGCCTCGTTGATCTCGTAGAGGTCCACCTGGTCCTTGTTCCAGCCGGTCCTGGCGAAGAGCTTTTTCATGGCCCCGACCGGTGCGGTGGTGAACCAGGCGGGTTCCTGGGCGTGGGTGGCGTGGCCGACGATCACCGCCAGCGGCTGCAGTCCGCGTTTCTCGGCCTCGGAGCGCTTCATGAGCACTAGCGCTGCCGCGCCGTCGGCGATGGAGCTGGAATTGGCGGGGGTGACGGTGCCATCCTTGCGGAAGGCGGGCTTCAGGCTCGGGATCTTGTCCAGGTTGGCCTTCAGGGGCTGCTCGTCGTCTTTCACCATCCGGTCGCCCTTCGGCGATCTCAACGTCACCGTCACCGCTTCCTTGGCGAAGCTGCCATCCTTGATGGCCGTCTGGGCGCGGGTCAGCGAGGCGATGGCGAAGCGGTCCTGGGCCTCTCGGGTGAAGTGGTAATGGCCGGCGCAGTCCTCCGCGAACGTGCCCATGAGACGGCCCTTGTCGTAGGCGTCTTCCAGCCCGTCCAGGAACATGTGGTCCTTCACGTCCTGGTGGCCGAGGCGGAAACCCGAGCGGGCCTTCATGAGCAGGTAGGGCGCGTTGGTCATGCTTTCCATGCCACCCGCCACCATCACCTCGTTGCTGCCCGCGAGGAGCAGGTCGTGGGCCAGCATCGCCGCCTTCATGCCGCTGCCGCACATCTTGTTGATGGTGGTGCAGCCGGTGGCAAGCGGCAGTCCCGCGCCGAGGGATGCTTGCCGCGCCGGCGCCTGGCCCTGGCCGGCGGGGAGTACGTTGCCCATGATGACTTCCTGCACCGCCTCGGGCTTCAAGCCCGCCCGCTCCACGGCGGCCTTGATGGCGGCGGCGCCGAGTTCGGAGGCGGTGACACCGGAAAAGTCCCCCTGAAAACCGCCCAAGGGGGTGCGGGCGGCGGAAACGATGACGACGGGATCGTGCATTTGGATCTCCTTTGAATCGTGTTGCGAAGAAATCAGGCCGCGGTCGCGACGGCGGCACCGGTCTGGCGAGCGCTTCAGGCCGCGCGCCTTCCCTTCTCCATTTCGGCCAGCGCCTCCTGATAGCGGGGCTGAACCATTTCGGGCCCCGATACCAGGAGGTTGAGGTCTCGCAGCAGGCCGTCACTGATGCCGTAAATCCAGCCGTGCAGGGTGACCTCCTGGCCCCGGGCCCAGGCATCCTGGAGCACCGTGGTACGGGCCACGTTCACCACCTGCTCCAGGACATTCAGCTCGCAAAGGCGGTCGAGCCGCTGGGTTTCATCGGCAAGGCCCGACAGCAGGGCGTCGTGCCGGGCCCGCACCGCGTCGACTTGCCTGAGCCAATTGTCCGACAGCCCGATGCGGCTACGCGCCAGGGCCGCGCGCACGCCGCTGCAGCCATAATGCCCGCACACGATGATGTGCTTCACTCCCAGCAGGTCCACCGCGAATTGCAGCACCGTGAGGCAGTTGAGGTCGGTCTGCACCACCAGGTTGGCCACGTTGCGGTGAACGAACAGCTCCCCCGGCCGCAGGCCCACGATCTCGTTGGCGGGTACCCGGCTGTCGGCGCAGCCGATCCACAGGTACTCCGGCATCTGCTGGCGTGCCAGCCTGGCGAAAAAATCCGGGTCCTCCCGGCGCATGCGCTCCGCCCAGGCACGGTTGCTGGCGAACAGCTCCGACAGGGCCTTCACTGGCAGTCTCCCCTAGCGGGTCTCGGTGAACAGCTCCCTTCCGATCAGCATGCGCCGGATTTCGGAGGTGCCGGCGCCGATTTCGTAGAGCTTGGCGTCGCGCAGCAGCCGGCCGGTGGGATAGTCGTTGATGTAGCCGTTGCCGCCCAGGCACTGGATCGCCTCCAGCGCCATCCAGGTGGCCTTCTCGGCAGCGTACAGGATAGCGCCCGCCGCGTCCTTGCGGGTAGTCTCGCCGCGATCGCAGGACTGGCCTACCGCGTACACATAGGCGCGACAGGCATTCATGGTGGTGTACATGTCGGCGAGCTTGCCCTGCATGAGCTGGAATTCGCCGATGGGCTGGTCGAACTGCTTGCGTTCATGGAGGTAGGGAACCACCACGTCCAGGCAGGCGCGCATGATCCCCAGGGGACCTCCCGCCAGCACCGCTCGCTCGTAATCCAGTCCGCTCATCAGCACCTGAACCCCGCGATTAAGCTCGCCCAGCACGTTTTCCGCGGGCACCTCACAGTCCTGAAACACCAGCTCGCAGGTGTTGGAGCCGCGCATGCCCAGCTTGTCGAGCTTCTGGGCCGTGGAGAAGCCCTTGAAGCCGTTCTCGATGATGAACGCGGAAATGCCCTTGGGCCCGGCGCTGACATCGGTCTTCGCGTACACCACCAGCACGTTCGCGTCCGGGCCGTTGGTGATCCACATCTTGTTGCCGTTGAGAATGTAGCGGTCGCCCCTCTTGTCGGCGCGCAGTTTCATCGACACCACGTCGGAGCCGGAGTTGGGCTCCGACATGGCGAGCGCGCCCACGTGCTCGCCGGAAACGAGCTTCGGAAGATAGTGCGCCCTCTGGCCTGCCGTGCCGTTCCTGCGGATCTGGTTCACGCACAGGTTGGAATGGGCGCCGTAGGAAAGCCCCACCGAGGCCGAAGCCCGGCTGATTTCCTCCATGGTCACGATATGGGCGAGGTAGCCCATGGCGCTACCGCCGTATTCCTCCTCGACGGTGACGCCCAGCAGCCCCAGGCTGCCGAGCTTGCGCCAGAGGTCGTTGGGGAATTCGTTGTTGCGGTCGATATCCGCGGCGCGGGGCGCGATTTCCTTTGCGGCGAAGTCCTTCACCGACTCCCGCAGCATGTCGATGGTTTCGCCCAGGTTGAAGCGCAACGACGGGTATTCGATCATGAATCGGCTCCGGAGGTTGAATTCGGGCTAGCCCTGCAGCTCGGGCTTGCCCGTCATGGTCATCAGGGTTTGCAGCATGGTGGCGCACAGCGTCCTGCGCTCCCCCTTGACGGCAAACACGTCGGCACGGGAAATCACCAGGTTGCGACCCGCCCGCAACACCTCGCCGCGGGCGATGAGCAGTTCGCCGTCCGCCGGTGCGGTGAGATTAATCTTGTATTCTACGGTCAGGATGCCGGAATCCGCCGGCATCAGGGTGAAGGCCGCATAGCCGCCGGCGTTGTCGGCAATGGTTCCCACGATACCGCCATGAAAGAAGCCATGCTGCTGGGAGAGCTCGGGCTTGAAGGGGAGCCGGATTTCGCAGCGTCCGGGCCCGGTGTCGGCGAGGATGGCCCCAATGAAGGCCATCGCCTGCTGACGGGAAAAACTATCCCGCACGCGTTCGGCGTAGTGAGGATCCACTGGATGAAAGGGCTTCATCGATGTCGGGCTCCCGTGGGGGTGCCAATCTACATTACGTTTACGTAAACGTCAAACTGGCGCCAAAAAAAATGGCCAACCGATCAGGTGCCGACCGGCTGGCGGTCTTTTTCGGACTCCCGCTTTTCCAGATTCTGGAGCAGTTTGGTGCACTGCGTTTCCAGCGCCTGGATTTCTCCCAGCACGACCTCGATGTCCTCCCGTTGCTGCTCCAAGATTGCCTGGCGTTGCTTCAGGCTGTCCAGGAACTTGACGAGCTGGGGCGTTTCGTCCTTGGTGGAATCATAAAGATCGAAGAAGTCTCTGATCTCACTGAGGGTGAATCCCAGGCGCTTGCCACGCAGCACCAGCTTGAGCCGGACCCAGTCCCGCTTGCTGTAGATCCGGTTGCGGCCTTCCCGGCGAGGCGTGAGCAGTCCCTGGTCTTCATAGAACCGGATCGCCCGGGTCGTGACCCCGAACTCCTTGGCGAGCTGGGTGATGGTATAGGTGGTAAACATTGTGTTCTGCACAAAAACTGTCCTAAAATGATTCTTAACTATACCCTCACTTGTCTTTTACGTAAACGTCAAGTGCTCCATTGACAGTCCAGGATCCATTGAACGCCCCGTTCCCGGTTTGCACCCCTCCGGTCGCCGCGACGGGACCCACCGGCGCCCGACCATGAGCGCTTCGGCGGCCCCCCAGGTTCCATCCTCCAGGATCGCGACCGTCGCCGCGCCAGCGTCCTTCGATCATCTCAGTTACCCGCACCCGGATCATCCCGCCCCGGGGACCGTCCGGGAAGTGGCGCCGGGGGTCCACTGGGTGCGCATGCCGCTGCCGTTTGCCCTGGATCACATCAACCTGTGGCTGCTGGAAGAAAGCGATGGCTGGACCATCGTGGACTGCGGCTACGCCGCCGATGCGACCCGGGAGCACTGGGAACGCCTATTCCGTGAAACCATGGGCGGGCGCCCGGTAAAGCGCATCGTCGTCACGCATTACCATCCGGATCATCTGGGCCTCGCCGCCTGGATCGTGGCGCGCTTCGGGGTGCCGCTGTACATGAGCCAGGCCGAGTATCTGACGGCCCACGCGGTGCATGCGGGAGTCGCCGGCCACCATCCGGCCCAGATCCTCGAGCTGTTCCGGCGCCACGGGCTCCAGGGCGAGAGGTTCGATGCCCTGGTGAGCCGCGGAAACGCATACCAGCGCGGCGTGCCCGAGGTGCCGACGGGCTATTTTCGGATCATGGACGGCGACGTCATGGAAATAAACGGCCGCGCCTGGCGGGTCATCATGGGCTACGGCCATGCTCCGGAACACGCCGCCCTCTACTGCGAGGACCTGCGGGTGCTCATCTCGGGAGACATGGTGCTGCCGAAAATCAGCACCAACGTGAGCGTCTGGGCCATCGAGCCCGACGGCAATCCGCTGAAGCTCTTCCTCGATTCGCTGGCGCGCTACGGCGCGCTGCCCAGCGATACCCTGGTGCTGCCGTCCCACGGGCGCGTGTTCCACGGGCTGCATCCCCGGGTCCGCGAGCTGGACGTGCATCACGAGCAACGGCTCGGCGAGCTCACCGCCGCCTGCGGCGAGCCGCGCATGGCGGAGGAATTGATCGAGGTGCTGTTCCGCCGGGACCTGGATGCCCATCAGACCTTCTTCGCCATCGGGGAGACCGTGGCTCACCTGAATTTCCTGATGTACCGGGAAGTGCTGGAGCGAATCGAGGGTGAGGACGGGCGCTACCGCTTCGTGCGCAAGCGATCGGCTTTGGCCGAGGATTACCCGGATGTTTTATAATTGGCCCCTCTTGTTTCTATCGCGGGAGAACGCCGTGAACAGCAATAACCCTGAAACCCCGGTCCAGATCCCGGATCCGGTGGAAATGGCGAGAAACTTCAGCGATATCGCCAGCCGCAGCAGCCAGATCCTCACCGATTTCGTCACCCGCCAGGGCAAGACCGGACAATTCAGCATGGGCGACGAGCTGGGCATCGCCCAGGCCTTCATGGACATGGCGGCGCGCCTCATGGCGGACCCCTTCAAGCTGGCCCAGGCCCACGTGAACCTGTGGACCGACTACATGAGCCTGTGGCAGACCACCACCATGAAGATGCTGGGCCACACGCCCGAGCCGGTGGCGGAACCCGCCAAGGGCGACAAGCGCTTCAAGCACGAGGCCTGGGAGGATCATTTCCTTTTCGATTACAGCAAGCAGTCCTACCTGATCGCCGCACGGCATCTCCACGGCGCGGTGGCGGGCGTGGAGGGACTCGACGAGCAGACCCAGAAAAAGGTCAATTTCTACACCCGGCAGTATATCGATGCGCTCTCGCCCACGAATTTCGTGCTGACCAATCCCGAGGTGTTCAACGAGACGGTGAAAAGCGGGGGCCAGAACCTGGTGAAGGGGTTGTCGAACCTGCTCGAAGACCTGGAGCGGGGCAACGGCCAGGTCCGCATCAAGATGACCGACCCCGGCGCCTTCAAGCTCGGGGAGAACATCGCCACCACCCCGGGCAAGGTGGTGTTCCAGACGGAGCTCGCCCAGCTCCTGCAGTACGAGCCGACCACCGCCGACGTGCACCGGCGGCCGCTGCTGATCCTGCCGCCGTGGATCAACAAGTTCTACATCATGGACCTGCGGGAGAAGAATTCCTTCATCAAGTGGGCGGTGGACCAGGGCCACACGGTGTTCGTGCTGTCCTGGGTCAATCCGGACGAGAAGCACGCCCAGAAGGATTTCGAGGACTACCTGCTGGAGGGCCCGATCGCCGCGCTCGATGCCATCGAAAAGGCGACCGGCGAGAGGGAAGTCAACGCCGTCGGCTACTGCCTGGGGGGCACGTTGCTCGCCAGCGCCCTGGGCTACATGGCGGCGAAGAAGGATTCCCGGATCGCCTCCGCCACCTTCTTCACCACCATGATCGATTTCTCCGAGGCCGGAGAGCTGGAGGTGTTCGTGGACGAGCAGACCGTCTCGGCCCTGGAAAAGCGCATGGAGAGCCGCGGCTTCCTGGAGGGCCACGAGATGGCCGGCACCTTCAATATGCTGCGCGCCAACGACCTGATCTGGTCGTTCGTGGTGAACAACTATCTTCTCGGCAAGGATCCCTTCCCCTTCGATCTTCTGCACTGGAACTCGGATTCCACCCGCATGCCGGCCAGGATGCACAGCTTCTATCTGCGCAACATGTACATCAGGAATCTGCTCCGGGAGCCGGGGGCGATCACGCTGGCGGGCGCGCCCATCGACCTGGGCAAGGTGAAGACCCCGTCCTATTTCCTGTCCACGGTGGAGGACCATATCGCGCCCTGGAAGTCCACCTACGCGGGAGCCCGGCTGTTCTCGGGACCGGTGAAATTCGTGCTCGGGGGGTCGGGTCACATCGCCGGCGTCATCAATCCGCCCGCCGCCAGGAAGTACGGCTACTGGGCGAGCGCCAGGCTTGCCGAGACGGCCGATGCCTGGTTCGAGAGCGCGGGTCAGCACGAAGGCTCCTGGTGGAGCGACTGGGACAAGTGGGTGGCGAAGTACGCCGGGGAAAAGGTTTCGGCCCGGGTTCCCGGCAAGGGGAAGCTCAAGGTGCTGGAGAATGCCCCGGGTTCCTACGTGAAGCAGCGCACCGACGAAAAGAAACCCGGCTGAGGCAGCGGCCGGACATCACCGCCTGCCCTGACGAAAGCGCGACCGGACCACCCGGTCGCGTTTTTGTTTTCCGCGGCGGATCTTCACGCGACCTGGCGCGCTTCGCGGTATTCCTTCAGGTACCCGAGACCCCGGATGGCGCGGCTGCCGTACCAGGACGTCATCTCGCCGTCGATCAGCGCCACCTCCGCGCGGCACCCCGGCGGCAGCGCGTTGCGGACCTGCTGCAGGTGTTTTTCCCGGAACGGGTAGGGTTCGCTGGCAAGCAGCACCCGATCCACATTTTCCAGGGCCTCCGCGGTCAGCGCGATTTCCGGGTAGCGCCTGTCGGCCATGACCGGCACCGTGTTCCATCCGGCGAGGGCCAGAGTCCGGGAAATGTAGGTGTCGCGGGAGACCGTCATCCAGGGCGCCCTCCAGATGAGGTAGAGCACGGACTCCGTCGTCCATCGGGTGGCAGCTGCGCTGAGGGCCTCGCGTGCGGCTACGAATCGGCGGCATAAGGATTCGGCCTCGGATGCCCGTCCGAAAATGGCCCCGAACAGGCGATAGAGATGCGGGTTGTCCTCCGGGCGAAGGGGGTGGGTCACAATGATGTGGGGAACGAACCGGGCCAGCTCATCCACCACCGGTTTCGGGTTTTCGTCGACGTTGACGACGACGTGAGTGGGTGCTAACTCCCGTATTTTCCCGATCCTGACGTCCTTGGTCCCGCCGACCTTGGGAACGCCGCGCAGGGCATCCCGGGGATGAACACAGAACCCGGTCCGCGCCACGAGCAGGTGGCCCAGGCCCAGGTCCCAGAGAAGCTCGGTCAGGCTCGGAACCAGGGAGACGATGCGGGCCCCCGGGGTGGCTGGGTCATGGCGCACGCCCAAGGCATCCACAAGGGGGTCCGTCGCAGGCACGCCTTCCACGGCAGACCTCACTTCAGCCCGAGGGTGGGAAATCCGCCCCGGTTTTCCGGGGCTACCCGCGAGAGCAATCTATCCATGCCAATTCCAAATCCATGATCTATTATGAAAAACTGATAAAGCGCGAAACCGGGTCCGAATCGTGGTGATTGACGTTTACGTAAACGTAATATATCGTTATCAGCCCTTGCCGGCATCTCCGGATCGCCTTTCCGGTGCGCCGCGCTTTCCGGGGGACGGACCCGCGGGTCCGGCATCCAAACCGCCAGGAGACCTCCATGACCGATCTCAGCATGAGTGTTGTCCACCAGGCCTACAAGCCTGTCAACAAGGTCCGGTTCGTGACGGCCGCCAGCCTGTTCGACGGCCACGACGCCTCCATCAACATCATGCGGCGCATTCTGCAGGCGAGCGGCGCCGAGGTGATCCACCTGGGGCATAACCGTTCCGTGGAGGAGATCGTGACCGCGGCCCTGCAGGAGGACGTGCAGGGCATCGCCGTATCCTCCTACCAGGGCGGCCACGTGGAATTCTTTAAGTACATGGTGGACCTGCTCCGGGAGCGGGGCGGGGACAACATCAAGGTCTTCGGCGGCGGCGGCGGGGTGATCGTCCCCGAGGAAATCCGCGGGCTCCACGCCTACGGGGTCACCCGCATCTATTCCCCGGAGGACGGCCAGAAGATGGGCCTCCAGGGCATGATCGACGACATGGTCCGGACCGCAGACGCGGACCTCACAAAACTTGCCCCCGGGGACCTGGCGCCGGTCCTGGCGGGCGACCGCCGGGCGCTGGCGCGCCTGCTCACCGCGCTCGAGAACGCTGCCCTCGACAAGGCTCTGCGCGGCGAGTTGCTGCGCAAAGCCGAGACGGCGACGGCGCCGGTCCTGGGGATCACCGGCACCGGCGGTTCCGGCAAGTCGTCCCTCACCGACGAGATCATCCGTCGCTTCCGCCTCGATTTCGACGACAGCCTCAATATCGCGGTCGTCGCGGCCGACCCCTCGCGCCGCAAGACCGGTGGCGCCTTGCTTGGCGACCGCATTCGCATGAACGCCATTTCGTGCCCGAAAATCTTCATGCGCTCGCTGGCCACCCGTGCCGACGGCACGGAGATTCCCCAGACCCTCGCCGACATCGTCGCCGCCTGCAAGGTGGCCGGGTTCGACCTCGTTGTCGTGGAAACCGCGGGCATCGGGCAGGGGGCCGCCGCCATCGTGCCCCACGCCGACGTGGCGCTCTATGTGATGACCCCGGAATACGGCGCGGCGAGCCAGCTCGAGAAGATCGACATGCTGGATTTCGCCGACCTCGTGGCCATCAACAAGTTCGACCGCAAGGGCGCCGAGGACGCGCTGCGGGACGTGCGCAAGCAGGTGCAGCGCAACCGCCAGGCGTTCAAGCAGGCGCCGGAGGAGATGCCGGTCTACGGCACCATCGCCGCCCGCTTCAACGACGACGGCGTGACCGCCCTCTACCAGGGCGTGGTCGGAGAATTGCGGAAGCACGGACTCAAGCGCGGGGGCGGCAGGATCCCGAAGGTGGGGGTCAATGCCTCCAGCGGCAAGACCGTGATCGTGCCGGCGGCGCGGACCCGCTATCTGGCCGAGATCGCCGACACCGTGCGCGGTTACCACAAGACCGTGGCCGAGCAGTCGAAAATCGCACGCGAGCGTCAGCAGTTGCGGGAAGCCAGGCGCATGCTGGCGGCTTCCGGCCGGGACGGCGCGGCCCTGGATGAGCTTATCGCCAAGCGCGAGCAGGCGCTCGACTCCCGCTGCAGGAAGCTTCTCGAGATGTGGCCCAAGACCCGGGAGATCTACGCCGGGGAAGAGTACGTGGTGAAAATCCGCGACCGTGAAATCCGCACCCGGCTCACCCATACCACCCTCTCGGGCACCCGCATTCCCAAGGTGGCGCTGCCGCGCTTCGAGGACGAGGGCGAGATCCTGAGCTGGCTGCTCAGGGAAAACGTGCCCGGCAGTTTCCCCTTCACCGCCGGGGTTTTCGCCTTCAAGCGCGAGAACGAGGACCCGACCCGCATGTTCGCCGGCGAGGGGGACGCGTTCCGCACCAACCGCCGCTTCAAGCACGTCTCGAAGGACATGCCGGCCAAGCGCCTGTCCACGGCCTTCGATTCGGTCACGCTCTACGGTTTCGATCCCCACGAGCGGCCGGACATCTACGGCAAGGTCGGCAATTCCGGGGTGTCCATCGCCAGCCTGGATGACCTCAAGGTGCTCTACGACGGATTCGACCTGTGCGACCCGGCGACCTCGGTTTCGATGACGATCAATGGGCCGGCGCCGACGCTCCTCGCCATGTTCCTCAACACCGCCATCGACCAGCAGCTCGACAAGTTCGAGCGGGAGAACGGGCGGATGCCCACCGAGGACGAGGCCGAAAAAATCCGCGAGTGGGTGCTCGCCACGGTGCGCGGCACGGTCCAGGCCGACATCCTCAAGGAGGACCAGGGCCAGAACACCTGCATCTTCTCCACCGAGTTTGCGCTCAAGATGATGGCGGACATCCAGGAATATTTCGTCCACCACAACGTGCGCAATTTCTACTCGGTGTCGATTTCCGGCTACCACATCGCGGAAGCCGGAGCCAACCCCATCTCCCAGCTCGCATTCACGCTGGCCAACGGCTTCACCTATGTCGAGGCCTACCTCGCCCGGGGGATGCACATCGACGATTTCGCGCCGAATCTCTCATTTTTCTTCTCGAACGGCATGGATCCCGAGTATTCAGTGCTGGGGCGGGTGGCGCGGCGCGTCTGGGCCGCCGCCATGCGCTTCAGGTACGGCGCCAACGAGCGCTCCCAGAAGCTCAAGTACCACGTCCAGACCTCGGGCCGCTCGCTGCACGCCCAGGAGATCGCCTTCAACGACATCCGCACCACGCTGCAGGCGCTGATCGCCGTGTACGACAATTGCAACTCGCTGCATACCAACGCCTACGACGAGGCGATCACCACGCCCACCGAGGAGAGCGTGCGCCGGGCCATGGCGATCCAGCTCATCATCAATCGCGAATGGGGTCTGGCGAAGAACGAGAACCCCAGCCAGGGGGCGTTCATCATCGAGGAGCTCACCGACCTGGTGGAGGAGGCGGTGCTCCAGGAATTCGAGCGCATTTCCGAGCGCGGCGGTGTGCTGGGGGCGATGGAAACGGGCTACCAGCGGGGCAAGATCCAGGAGGAGTCGCTGCACTACGAGATGAAGAAGCACGATGGGTCCTATCCCATCGTGGGAGTGAACGCCTTTCTCAATCCCCAGGGCGGGGGCGTACCCGACAAAATCGAGCTGGCCCGCTCAACCGAGGAGGAAAAGCAAAGCCAGCTGCTGCGCCTGCGGGATTTCCAGGGCCGCCACGCCGGCGAGGCCCCGGAAATGCTCGGGCGCCTCAAGCAGGCGGCGATGAGAAACGAGAATATCTTTGCGGTGCTGGTGGACGCGGTACGCTGCTGCTCGCTCGGCCAGATTACCAATGCCCTGTTCGAGGTGGGCGGCCAGTACCGGCGGAATATGTAGTACTGCTAGGCGCCGAACTTGCGCAGGCCCGCAATGTCGAGGACCGTGATCAGCCCGTAATCCACCCGCACCAGCGCGGCCTGCTCCAGCACGCGCAGGGCCTGATTGACGCGCTGGCGGGAGGCGCCGGCCAGGTAGCCCAGTTCTTCCTGGGAAATCCGGACCCGGTCGCCGGCAGCCGGGTTGAGGTAGGGGTTGAACAGCGAGGCGAGGGCCCGTGCCACCCGCGCGTCGGGATCCAGCAGCCGCTCATGCTCTATCATTCCCATGAAGTAGCCCAGGCGCTCGTTCAACTGGGTGAGCAGAAAGCGGTTGAAGGGCAGGCTGGTATCGAGGAGCCAGCGGAAGGTCGCTACCGGCATGAACGCGATGCGCGAATCGCGCAGGGCCATGATGTCGTACTTGCGGCTCTCCCCCTTGAGCACCGAACCTTCACCGAACCAGCTGCCGGAGGAGATGCCGGCAAAGGTGATGGACTTGCCAGACGCGTTGATGCAGTGTAGCTTGACCAAGCCATCCACGACGCCGATCCACACGTCGGCGCGCTCGCCCTTGCGGCACACCGTGGCCCCGGCCGGAAATTCCCGTTCCACAAGCTCGGCGCGAATGCGTTCCGTTTGTTCGGGCTTGAGCTCCCGGGCCCAGACGCTCCGGGCGAGCAGTTCCTCGACAGATTGCATGGGATGGTGCGACGATTGTCACTGGGACGACAGCATTCGCAGAATATACTAGGTATGATCGGCCCCCGCAAAACCGGATTCCCGGGCGGAAACCCCGGTTCCGGGGACGCCGTGCAAACGACTTTACCTGCGTGAGGAAACATCGATGACGATTCGGACCGTTGGCGTGATCGGCGCCGGCACCATGGGCAATGGCATAGCCCAGGTGTTCGCGGCCACCGGCCACGACGTGGTCATGTGCGATGTTTCAGAGCAGGCGGTAAAGCGCGGCGTGGATGCGATCGCCAAGAGCCTGGACCGGCTGCTCGCCAAGCAGAAGATTGCCCAGGCCGACAGGGACGCAACACTCGGCCGCGTCAGGGGCGCGACCGAACTCGGCGCCTGCGCCGAGGCCGACATCGTGGTGGAGGCCGCGACCGAGAACGAGCCTCTCAAGCTGAAGATCTTCGGTGACCTGGACCGCATCGCCAAGCCCGCGGCCATCCTCGCCAGCAACACCTCGTCCATCTCCCTCACCCGGATCGCCGCGGCCACCAGGCGCCCGAGCCAGGTGATCGGCATGCACTTCATGAATCCGGTGCCGGTGATGCAGCTGGTGGAAATCATCCGGGCGCTGCAGACTTCCGATGAGGTCTATCGCGTGGTGGAGACGCTTTCCCGCAAGCTCGGCAAAACCCCGGTGTCGGTGAAGAACAGCCCGGGATTCGTGTCCAATCGGGTGCTGCTGCCCATGATCAACGAGGCGGTGTACACGCTCCACGAAGGGCTTGCCACGCCCGAGGACATCGACACCGTGATGAAGCTCGGGATGAACCATCCCATGGGGCCCCTGGCGCTGGCGGACCTGATCGGCCTCGATACCTGCCTGTCCATCATGGAAGTGCTGTATGCGGGGTTCAAGGACTCCAAGTACCGGCCCTGCCCCCTGCTGCGGGAGATGGTGGACGCCGGGTATCTCGGCCGCAAGAGCGGCCGGGGCTTCTACGACTATTCGAAGCAGTGAACAACATGGCCTACCAGAACATTCTTCTCGAGCAAAAGGAACCGGGCATCTATCTGCTCACCATCAATCGCCCGAAGTCACTCAACGCCCTCAATGACGCCGTGCTCGACGAGCTGTACCACGCGGTGGGCGAGATCGCGCGGGACCCCGGCGCCCGGGTGGTGCTGGTGACCGGATCCGGCGACCGGGCCTTCGTGGCCGGCGCCGACATCATCGAGATGCAGGATTTCTCGGCGATGGAGGCCAAGGCGTTTTCCGAGAAGGCGTTGCGCGCCTTCCGCTCCATCGAGAGCCTGGCGGTGCCGGCCGTGGCGCTGGTGAATGGCTACTGCCTCGGCGGGGGCTGCGAGCTGGCGATCAGCTGCGACTGGATCCTCGCTTCCGAGAAGGCGGTATTCGGCCAGCCCGAAGTCAACCTGGGGGTGACCCCGGGCTTCGGCGGCAGCCAGCGGCTGCAGCGCCTGATCGGCCGGGGCCGGGCCATGGAAATGCTCATGACCGGGCGCCAGGTGAAGGCGGATGAAGCGCTCGCCTGGGGCCTGGTGAACCATGTTTACCCGGCAGCGGAACTGATGGACAAGGGTCTTGAGGCGGCACGGATGATTGCCTCCAAGGGGCCGGTGGCGGTGCGGCTCACCAAGCAGGCGCTGCAGCTCGGGCAGGATATGGACCTGTTCAACGCCTGCGTGATGGAGAGCGACAGCTTCGCGCTCACGTTCTCCACCCGGGACCAGAAGGAGGGGATGCGGGCGTTCGTGGAAAAGCGGCCTGCCCGGTTCCAGGGAAAATAAGGATTGCCCATCCGGCTGTTTCAGTAGTGAACCGGGCCTGTTTAGCGGATGAAACGATCTGGCCAGGGCCACGCCGGGAGGAAGTTTGGGTCGGGAAGTTAATATAACCTGAAATCATAGGGCTAGGCGGACGGTGGGAGGCCAGGTTTCAACCTGTGTTCTGGCACCGGTCTTGCTTAAAGGTAGTTTTCGGTCGTCAAGGCAGCTGGAGCAAAAGGAGGAAGTGGAGGAGGAACGGCACAGGCTGCGGAATCCGAGAGGCCGCGCGCCCACTCCCATCCCCGCCAGGAACGATCCATATTTATGGAGGGCTATGTTACCGTCAGCTTGGGTCCCGACCGGGGATATCATTTCGTGGTTCCCGAGCCGTTGCTCCCCCGCGCCAGCGGGCGAACCGGCCCCGGGGAAAGCCCTGCGGCATCTGGGAGAACCCGCGTTGGCGCCCGGGTGGCGTAGTCCAGCATTCGTAGGCGCTACCTAGGGGAGCAATGACATGGACCATCACATCACCGTCACCTTCGGTGTCGAACAGGAATACGGTTTCAGGGTTCACGCAGCCGAAACCGCCAACCTGACTCAGGAACAGGCCCGGAAATGGATCGAGGAGGAATACTCGAATCTTGAGCCCGACTTGCCGAACCCGATGGGGAAAGCACTGCTCGTGGACAAGCTTTTGGCCATTGTGAGAGCGTACGGGCAGCGGCCTTTTGCCTCCAACACCGCGTGGGCCAAGCAATTCGTCCGCTGCGCTGGAAAGGCGAGCGGAAAGCCCAACGTGACGATAGACGTGGCGAAGAATGTTATCGGTTTCTAACCAGTGACAAGTGGTTTGAGGGCCATCGGAAGTGACCCACGGTTCCGGGCGGATGGGCGGCGAATCGGCAGAAAAGCGGCGGAGACGAGGCAATGACTGAAACAATGTCGCAGAGCGTCAAGGCAAGCAATAGCCTGCCAGACACCTTCCCCAAGCTGCTGCTGCAGCACGCGCGCGAACGGGGCGAGCGGCCTGCGATCCGGGAAAAGGATCTCGGCATCTGGCAGAGCTGGACCTGGTTGCAGGTGGCGGAGGAGGTGCGGGTCCTCGCCTGTGGCCTGGCGGCTCAGGGCTTCAAGCGCGGGATGAATCTGGCCATCATCGGCGATAACCGCCCGCGCCTCTATTGGGCGATGGCCGCGGCCCAGTCGCTGGGCGGGGTGCCGGTGCCGCTCTACCAGGACGCGGTGGCCGAGGAGATGGTATTCGTAATGAATGACGCGGAGATCCACTTCGCGGTAGTGGAGGACCAGGAGCAGGTGGACAAACTGCTCGAGATCAAGGACCGCTGCCCGATGCTGGAGCACATCATCTACGACGATCCGCGGGGACTGCGCCACTACGAGCAGCAATTCCTCCAGGGCTACGATGAGCTTCAGGCCCTGGGCCGCGTACGTCACCAGGAGCACCCGGACTTTTTCCTCGGTGCGGTGGGCGAGACCCGGTCCGAGGACGTTGCCGTCATGGCCTACACTTCCGGGACCACGGGCAAGCCGAAAGGGGTGTGTCTCACCCATGGCGCCCTGATTGCCGCCGCCCGCGGCGGCGTCGAGTTCGACCGGCTGACTCCGAACGAGGAGGTGCTCTCTTACCTGCCGATGGCCTGGATCGGCGACAACCTGTTCTCTTATTGTGAGGCCGTGGTCGCGGGGTTCACCATCAACTGTCCGGAGTCTGGGGACACGGTGATGACCGACATGCGGGAGATCGGGCCGACCTTCTATTTTGCGCCGCCGCGGGTGTTCGAGAACCTGCTGACACAAGTGATGATCCGCATGGAGGATGCCGGGGCGATCAAGCGCAAGCTGTTCCATTACTTTATGGAGGTGGCGCGGCGCTGCGGTGCCGAGATCCTTGACGGCAAGGCGGGGATTGCGTTCTGGGACCGATTGCTCTACGGGCTGGGTGACGTGCTGATTTACGGGCCGCTCAGAAACGTCCTCGGCATGAGCCGCATCCGGGTCGCTTACACCGCCGGGGCGGCCATCGGCCCGGACCTGTTCCGCTTCTACCGCTCGATCGGCATCAACCTGAAGCAGCTCTACGGCTCGACCGAAACCTGCGCCTACGTGTGCCTGCAGCCCAACGGCGGCGTCAAGCTCGACACCGTCGGCAAGCCGGCTCCGGGGGTCGAGGTCAGGATCGCCGACAACGGCGAGGTGCTGGTCAAAAGCGCCGCCATGCTCAAGGAATACTACAAGCGGCCCGACGCCACCGCCGAGGTGATCGACGATCACGGCTATTTCCACACCGGCGATGCGGGGTTCTTCGACCAGGACGGTCACCTCAAGATCATTGACCGGGCGAAGGATGTCGGAAAGATGGCGGATGGCGCAATGTTCGCGCCCAATTACGTCGAGAATAAACTCAAGTTCTTCTCCTATGTCAAGGAGGCGGTGGCGTTCGGACACGGGCGCGACGCGGTCTGCGCGTTCATCAACATCGACGTGTCGGCGGTGGGCGACTGGGCGGAGCGGCGCGGCATCGCGTATTCGGGCTACACCGACCTGGCGGGCAGGGACGAGGTCTATGACCTGATTCGGGAGTGCGTGGAGAAAGTCAACGCGGAGCTGGCGCAGGACCCCGTACTGGGCCAATCCCAGGTACACCGTTTCCTGATCCTGCACAAGGAGCTCGACCCGGACGATGACGAGCTGACGCGCACCCGCAAGGTGCGCCGGGGTTTCATCACCGAGAAGTACGGGGTGCTGATCGATGCGCTCTATGGGGGCAAGAAGACCCAGTTCATCGAAACCCAGGTGAAATTCGAGGATGGCCGCACCGGCACCGTCGGCGCGGACCTCAGGATCTGCGATGCCGCGGTCCGCGAGCCCCTTGCCAGAGCGGCCTGACGGGTTCGAGGACCAGGAGGCGAGCGGGGACTTTTTTGCGACGATCGAGCCCACTGCGGATAACTCATGAGTGACCGGACAATCCAGGATCGAATCACCCTGCACGATTCCCTCGGGGTGGCGGAGTTCGATTTTTCCCATATGACCTTTGCGACCGAGGCAGAGGTCGACGCCTGCTATGACGAAATAGATCGCCGGCTCGCGGCCACCAGTCGCCAATGGTACTTCCTGGTCATTTACGCGGATTGCGTCATCGTGCCGGAGGTCTGGGAGCGCTTCGCCGCCCGCGGAAAGAACACCAACATCAACTATTCACTCGGTACGGTTCGTGTCGGGACCAGCGCAGCGACCCGTGAGGCCATCCGCCAGCAGGCCGGGCGCGCCATGTTTCGCGCCAATATTTTCGACTCCCGTGATCAGGCGCTGTTCGCAATCGGCGAAATGCGCAAGCGGCACGAAGTGGTGGGCCGGGACGCGGCCGAGGTCTTCCTCCGCGTGGAAGACGTCCACCTGAGCTTCGGCGGCGTCAAGGCCCTCACGGGCGTCGGCTTCACCGTCAACCGGGGCGAGGTCACGTCGATCATCGGGCCGAACGGCGCCGGGAAGAGCTCGATGCTCAATGTGATCAGCGGGTTTTACCGGCCGTCCCGCGGCCAGATCATTTTCGAGGGTAATGACCGTACCCACCTCGCGGCACATGAGGTGGCGCGGCTCGGCTTTGCGCGCACCTTTCAGAACATTGCGCTGTTCAAGGGCATGACGACGCTCGATAACATCATGACCGGGCGCTCGCTCAAGATTAAAAGTAATTTCCTGACCGACGCACTCTATTGGGGCTTCGCGCAGAAAGAGGAAATCAAGCACCGCGAGCACGTTGAGAAGATTATTGATTTCCTGGAGATCCAGGCGATCCGCAAAACTCCGGTTGGGCGGCTGCCCTACGGCCTGCAGAAGCGCGTGGAACTGGCCCGGGCGCTGGCGATGGAGCCCAAGGTGCTGTTGCTCGACGAGCCGATGGCGGGGATGAACGTCGAGGAAAAGGAGGACATGGCCCGCTTCATTCTGGACGTCAACGACCAATGGGGCACCACGGTCATTCTGATCGAGCACGACATGGGGGTGGTGATGGACATCTCTAACTACGTGGTCGTGCTGGATTATGGCGTCAAGATCGCCGAGGGAACGCCGGACGAGGTCCGCGCGGATCCGGTCGTCATCCGCGCCTACCTGGGCGCGCATTAGGGGTCAAAGGTCGATGTTTACGGGAAGCGGAAACCGGTGAAAAGCGCGTCCGCCAACGCGTTTGCCGGACACTGATCACCGTTTACGCAGTAAAGGAGACAACGTGGACTGGCAGTTTTTCCTGGAAGTGTTGATCGGGGGGCTTCTCGCCGGGGTGATGTATTCACTGGTGGCTCTGGGTTTTGTTCTGATCTACAAGGCCTCCGGGGTGTTCAACTTCGCCCAGGGCGGGATGGTGTTCTTCGCCGCGCTGACGTTCGTGAGCCTCGTGGAGCGGGGGGTCAACTTTTGGCTGGCGATGGTCATTACCCTGGCAGTCATGGTGGTTCTGGGGGTTTTAATCGAGCGCATCGTGCTGCGTCCTCTGGTGAACCAGCCGCAGATCACCCTGTTCATGGCCACCATTGGCCTGACCTTCCTGATTGAAGGGCTGGCGCAGGGCATCTGGGATGCGCAGGTCCATGGGCTTGATCTTGGGATCCCCGATGTCCCCGTGAAGGTCGGGGCGATCAACATCAGCCAATTCGACCTGTTCGCTTCCGCCACGGCGGGCATCCTGGTGCTGGCGCTGGCGGTGTTTTTTCAGAAGACCAGGATCGGCCGGGCATTGCGGGCGGTGGCGGACGATCACCAGGCCGCCATGTCGGTGGGCATTCCTCTGAACCATATATGGGCCATCGTCTGGGCCGTGGCTGGATTCGTAGGGCTGGTCGCGGGACTGCTGTGGGGCTCCCGCACCGGAGTGCAGTTCGCGCTCACCTTCACTGCGCTGAAGGCGCTTCCGGTTCTGATCCTGGGGGGATTCACTTCGGTGCCGGGGGCGATCGTCGGCGGCTTGATCATCGGCGCCAGCGAGAAGCTTGCAGAAGTGTACATCGGTTCCAGCATCGGCCTTAACATCGGCACCGGGATCGAGAACTGGTTCCCGTACATGCTGGCGCTGCTGTTCCTCCTGATCCGTCCCGAAGGATTGTTCGGCGAGAAACGCATCGAACGGGTATGAGGCAGCGGAAAGTCGAGAGTGGAGAGTCGAGAGCGATCCGGCCGTTCGGCCGGGCGTGCTTGACTGCTTGCCTCGCACTCTCGGCTCTCGACTAACGACTCTCGACTAGCGACGTCCAATCATGATTTACAGAGAAGCAGGCCAATTCAAGGACGGCTACGCCGCCGACGAGCAGATCTTCCCGATCCGCCAGGACCGCTACGGCATTGTTTTCATTCTGGTGCTGGCGTTCGTCGGGGTGCCGTTGATCGCCAACGATTACTGGTTCAGCGCGATCCTGATTCCGTTCCTGATCCTTTCCCTGGCGGCGCTGGGGCTCAACATCCTCACCGGCTACACCGGGCAGCTTTCCCTGGGCACGGCCGGCTTCATGGCGGTGGGGGCGTTCGCCGCCTTCAACTTCATGCTGCGCGTTCCGGGCATGCCGCTGCTGGCGGCCTTCATCCTGGCCGGGCTCACCGCGGCGGCGGTGGGCGTCGTGTTCGGGCTCCCGAGCCTGAGGATCAAGGGGTTCTATCTGGCGGTGGCCACGCTTGCCGCCCAGTTCTTCATCGAATGGGTGCTGGTCAAGTTCCCGTGGTTCTCCAACTACAATCCGTCCGGCGTGATCAGCGCGCAGCCCATGGAAATTCTCGGCTACGCATTCGACACCCCGGCCAGGAAATACATGCTGACACTGTGCATCGTGGCGGTGCTTGCGCTTGCGGCAAAAAACATGGCGCGCTGCGAAACCGGGCGCGTGTGGATGGCGGTGCGGGACATGGATATCGCCGCCGAGGTAATCGGGATCCCGATCCTCAAGACGAAGCTGCTGGCATTCGCAGTAAGCTCCTTCTACTGCGGGGTGGCGGGGGCGTTGTGGGCCTTTGCCTACCTGGGGGCAGTGGAGCCCGCGGCGTTCGACCTGGGACGCTCGTTCCAGATCCTGTTCATGATCATTCTGGGTGGCGTGGGCACCGTTCTCGGGTCGTTTCTTGGGGCGGCGTTTATCGTTTTGCTGCCGATCTTCCTGAACGTCTTCGCCCATATCCTGTTGCCCGGGGTGAGCTCCAGCCTGCTGTCAAACCTGGAGTTGATCGTATTCGGTTCATTCATTATTTTCTTCCTGATCGTGGAGCCCCATGGGCTGGCCCGCCTGTGGCAGATCGGCAAGGAGAAGCTTAGACTATGGCCGTTCCCCCATTGATCCCGGGGGGAAAGGAACCGGCTCCGGGGCCTGATATTGACAACCTTCTTTTTCAACCGGCGCAGCCCGGTCTATGGCTGCAATACAGATCCAACCCGAGGAGGAAAAGCACCATGAGGAAACTGACAGTTGGTTTGAAAAGGGC
Organism: Betaproteobacteria bacterium; assembly: GCA_016183615.1. Lineage (GTDB taxonomy): Bacteria > Pseudomonadota > Gammaproteobacteria > Burkholderiales > UBA6910 > JACPEG01. The sequence continues at coordinate 31,431 of JACPEG010000040.1, read as the reverse complement.
CGCGCTGTGCGTGGCCGTCGGCGGCATGATCGGGGCGGCAGGCCCGGCATTCGCCGCGGGCGAGCAGTTCGTTCCCGTCCCCATTTACCGCGTGGGTCCCTACGCCGCCGGCGGCACGGGGATCTTCGGCGGCATGATGGACTACATGCAGATGATTAACGCCCGGGACGGCGGCGTGAACGGGGTGAAGCTCACCTGGGAAGAGTGCGAGACCGAGTACAAGAACGACCGCGGCGTGGAATGCTACGAGCGGCTCAAGAAAAAAGGCCCCACCGGCGCCACCGTGTTCCATCCATTGTCCACCGGCATCACCTACTCGGTAATCGAGCGCGCCACCGCCGACAAGATTCCGGTGATCTCCATGGGCTATGGCCGCACTGATGCCTCCGATGGCCGCATCTTCCCCTACATCTTCCCGCTGATCACCAACTACTGGAGCCAGAGCACGGCCAAGATCAAGTTCATTGGCCAGCGCGAGGGCGGGATGGACAAGCTGAAGGGCAAGAAGCTGGTCAATCTGTATCACGGCTCGGCCTACGGCAAGGAAACGATCCCGGTCCTCGACATCCAGGCCAAGAAATACGGCTTCGAGGTGACCCACATCGAGGTGGCCCACCCCGGCAACGAGCAGCAGTCCCAGTGGCTGCAAATCCGCCAGATCAAGCCCGATTGGGTGATCCTGCGGGGCTGGGGGGTGATGAACCCGACCGCCCTGAAGACCGCCCAGAAGGTGGGCTTTCCGGCCGACAAGATTCTCGGTGTGTGGTGGAGCGGCGCCGAGGAGGACGTGCTTCCGGCGGGGGACGCGGCCAAGGGCTACATCGCGTCCGGCTTCCATCCCAGCGGCACCGACTTCCCGGTGATCCAGGACATCCAGAAGCTGGTCTACGGCGGCGGCAAGAAAGGCAACATGGATGATCCGAGGCGGGTGGGTACCATTTACTACAACCGCGGCGTCATCCACGGCATCATTACCGTGGAGGCGATCCGCACCGCCCAGGAGAAGTACGGCAAGAAGCCGCTCACCGGCGAGCAGGTGCGCTGGGGAATCGAGAACCTCAACATTGACGACAAGGTGCTCAAGCGGATCGGGGCCTATGGGCTCATGCCTACCCTGAAAGTCTCCTGCCTGGACCACGAAGGCGGCGGCGGGGTGAAGTTCCAGCAGTGGGACGGAACCAAGTGGGTGGTGATCAGCGACTGGTTCCAGACCGACCAGTCGATCGTGCGCCCGATGATCGAGGACTCCGCGGCCAAGTACGCCAAGGAAAAGAACCTCGCGCCGCGGGACTGCGCCAAGGAAGCGGCGGCGGAAGGAAAGAAGAAGTCGTAAGTTGATTAATCAATGCTAATGCCCCGGCCCGCGAGGGCCGGGGTTTTTTGCGGGGCCCATTTATGCAGAACGCCATGACTCAGAGCGAGAGCGCGCCCAAGCCGGAGCCGGCTCCGTTCCTTTCGATAAACAATATCGAGGTGATCTACGATCACGTGATTCTGGTCCTGAAGGGCGTGTCCCTGCAGGTGCCGAAGGGCAGGATCGTGGCACTGCTGGGGGCCAACGGCGCCGGCAAGACCACGACCTTGAAGGCCGTTTCCAACTTGCTCGGCGCCGAGCGGGGCGACGTGACCAAGGGTTCCATCGAGTTCTGCGGCAGGCGGATAGACCAGCTGAACCCCTCGGAACTGGTCAAGCTGGGTGTGGTGCAGGTGATGGAAGGACGCCATTGTTTCGGCCATCTCACGGTGGAGGAAAACCTGCTCACCGGTGCTTACACCCGCAAAGGGGGGCGGGCCAAGATCAGGCAGGACCTGGAAATGGTCTACGATTATTTCCCGCGGCTCAAGCAGCGGTGCACCAGCCTCGCCGGCTACACTTCGGGTGGCGAACAGCAGATGACCGCCGTGGGGCGGGCGCTGATGGCGCGGCCCCAGATGATTCTGCTCGACGAGCCTTCCATGGGCCTGGCTCCCCAGATCGTGGAAGAGATCTTCGATATCGTCAAGAACCTGAACGTCAAGGAGGGAGTGAGTTTTTTGTTGGCGGAACAGAACACCAACATTGCGCTGCGCTTTGCGGATTACGGCTATATCCTGGAAAACGGCCGCGTGGTGATGGACGGAGAGGCCAAGGAACTCGCCGCCAACGAGGACGTGAAGGAGTTCTACCTGGGTCTCTCCAAGGGCGGCCGCAAGAGCTTCAAGGAAGTGAAGCACTACCGCCGCCGTAAGCGCTGGCTGGCGTAACCAGCCGTCAGTAATCAGCGTTCGGCCGTCAACCCGATTCCCGCGACGGCTCCCGCTCCATGCTGACCGCTGAAAGCCGAAAGCTCCCGATGGAATACTACGACAAGCTCGAAACCCGCGATCCCGAAGTCCGGGAGCGGGAAATCTTCGCCGCGCTGCCCCGGCACCTGGAGCACGCCATACGGCACGCGCCCTATTTCGGGCGCCTCCTCGCCAAAGTCGACCCCGGCGACATCACGAGCCGCCAGGCACTGGCCCAGCTTCCGGTGATCCGCAAGTCCGACCTGCAGGAGCTGCAGCGCCAGGACCCGCCGTTCGGAGGGCTGGCAAGCACGGCGCCCGGAGCCATCGGCCGCATCTTCGCCTCGCCCGGCCCCATCTACGACCCGGAAGGCTGCGGGCCGGACTGGTGGCGCTTTGCCCGGGGCCTGTTTGCGGCAGGCTTCCGCAAAGGGGAGCTGATCTACAACACCTTCGCCTACACCTTCACGCCCGCCGGGTTCATGGTGGACGGGGGAGCCCGCGCGCTCGGCTGCCCGGTGTTTCCGGCAGGCGTCGGGCAGACCGAGCACCAGGTGGCGACCATCGCCGCGCTGCGTCCCCAGGGCTACGTGGGAACGCCTTCTTTCTTGCGCATCCTGCTCGAGAAGGGAGACGATATGAAGGCGGACCTGTCCTCGCTGGGGAAAGCCATGGTGGGCGCCGAGGGGCTTCCCGCCAGCGTGCGCCAGGAGGTCGAGCGGCGCGGCATCCGGACGGTCCAGCTCTACGCCACCGCAGACCTCGGGATGATCGCCTACGAATCGCCGGCCGGGGAAGGCTGGATCGTGGACGAGGGCGTGTTGGTGGAGATCGTTCGCCCCGGCACCGGAGAGCCCCTGCCGGAGGGTGAAGTCGGGGAGGTGGTGGTGACGAGTTTCAACCCGGATTATCCCCTGGTGCGCTTTGCCACCGGTGACCTGTCGGCGGTGCTGCGGGGGGCAAGCCCCTGCGGGCGCACCAACACCCGCATCAAAGGCTGGATGGGGCGCGCCGACCAGACCTGCAAGGTGCGCGGCATGTTCATTCGTCCCTCCCAGGTGGCCGAGGTGATGAGGCGCCACGCGGAAGTGCTGAAAGCCCGCCTCGTCATCGACCATGACGAGAAAAACAACGACCGCATGACCCTGCGCTGTGAGGTGGCGGGCAGCGGCCTGGATTCCCTGGGTGAGGCCATTACCGCAAGCATCCGCGATGTCATCAAGCTCAGGGGAGATACGGCGTTCGTCGCGCCCGGTTCGCTCCCCAATGACGGCAAAGTCATCGACGACCTCCGCAAATTCGAGTGACCGACAGGCTCCGCGAGATGAAACGGGCGCTGCGGCAACGTATAATCGCGTTGCGCGATGCCCTGGACCCGGACACCCGCCATTCGTTCAGCAAGCGCATCTGCGCCGCCATCTTCGAGCTCGAGGCCTATCGCAAGGCCGGCGCCGTCGCCGCCTACATGAGCGTCGGCAGCGAGCTTGAGACGCGGGAAATGGTCCGGAACGTGATCGAGAGCGGCCGGCGCCTGGTGCTGCCGCGGATCGGGCGCGAAGCGGACGAACTCGAGCTCTATGAGGTGGCCGACCCTGGCTCGCAGCTGAAGCCCGGGGTGTGGGGCATCCCGGAGCCCGATCCCCAATGCTGCCGGCGCCTGGCGGACCTCGCGTCGCTCGATTTCATCCTGGTTCCTGGCGTGGCCTTCGGCCCGAAGGGGGAACGGCTGGGCTACGGCAAGGGTTATTACGACCGGTTGCTGCGGCGGACGGGAAACCGGATTCCCCGGATTGCCGGCGCGTTCTCCCTCCAGGTGACCGAGGGCGTCCCGATGGGGCCCGGGGACGAGCGGCTGCATCGGGTGGTAACCGAGATCGGCAGCGTCGGGCCCGGAGGCTAGGGGGACCCTGGGAAGGTGCAGGACGGAGCATGGCGGCCAAGATCATCGATGGCAAGGCGGTGGCGCGCGAGCTGCGGGCTGAATGGAAGGCGCGCGCCGGGTGCCTGAGGGCGCGGGGCATCTATCCCGGCCTGGCGGTGATTCTGGTGGGCGACAACCTCGCATCCCGGGTCTATGTCAGGAACAAGGTCAACGCCTGCCGGGAGGTGGGGATTCATTCCGAGCTGCACGAGTTTCCCGCCGGTGTCCCGGAGGAGGCGGTAATCTTCCGCATCCGGCAGCTCAACGCCAACCGCACGATCCACGGCATCCTGGTGCAGCTTCCGCTGCCGCGGCACATCGACAACCGCCGGGTCCTGGAAGCCATTTCCCCGGAAAAGGACGTGGATGGCTTCCACCTGTACAATGTCGGCGCTCTGGTCGCCGGCAGCGCCGTCTTTCCGCCCTGCACGCCCTACGGAGTGATGCGCCTGCTCCAGCATGCGGGCATCGCCGTCGAGGGGAAGCATGCGGTCGTGGTGGGGCGCAGCAATATCGTGGGCAAACCCATGGCGCTCATGCTGCTCGAGGCCGGTGCCACGGTGACCATCTGCACCTCCAAGACCCGGGACCTCGCGGACCACACGGGCCGGGCCGATATCCTGGTGGTGGCCACCGGCAGGCCGAAGCTGGTTTCCGGCGACATGGTCAAGGACGGCGTGGTCGTGATCGACGTAGGCATCAACCGGCTGCCCGATGGCCGGCTGGTGGGGGACGTGGACTATGAGTCGGTAGCCCGGAAGGCCTCCCATATAACCCCGGTTCCGGGAGGGGTGGGCCCCATGACCGTCACCATGCTGCTCGTCAATACCATCGACGCCGCGGAGCGCGACGCCCGTTGCGCTCCCCCGGCCGAAACCGGCTGTCGCCGGTCACCCGCCATCACGGCATGAATCGATGCGGGGAAACCCGCATGTCGCGGTTAGGCCGTTGTTCTATAATTACGGAGTCGACTGGTCGCCGGACCTACCCGGGACGGCGGCCCGACCCGGCTCTGCCGGAACTTGACGCTCAAATGGCCGGATACCCCCGGCGATTCCCGAAACACTCACGAGGTGGAGAGCCATGGCTGCAGTCCCTGATTACGATCCCCAGGAAACCAACGAATGGCTGGACGCGCTGGAAGGCGTCCTGAAATACGAAGGCGTCGAGCGTGCCCATTACATCCTGGAGCAGCTCATCGAGCGGGCGCGGCGCCGGGGCGCCTATCTCCCCCATAGCGCCAACACCGCCTACATCAACACCATTGTTCCGGGCCGGGAGGAGCGTTCCCCCGGCGACCACGAGATCGAGCACCGCATCCGCTCCTATGTGCGCTGGAACGCCCTGGCGATGGTGCTGCGCGCCAACAAGCACACTAACGTGGGCGGCCACATCGCCAGCTTTGCGTCGGCCGCGACCCTCTACGACGTGGGCTACAACCACTTCTGGCACGCGCCGAACGACAAGCACGGCGGCGACCTGGTTTTCATCCAGGGACATTCCGCCCCGGGAGTCTATGCCCGGGCCTTCATGCTGGGGCGGCTTACCGAGGAGCAGCTCGACAATTTCCGGCAGGAAGTCGACGGCAAGGGGCTGTCCTCCTATCCGCATCCGTGGCTGATGCCGGACTTCTGGCAGTTCCCCACCGTGTCCATGGGCCTGGGGCCGCTGATGGCGATCTACCAGGCGCGGTTCATGAAGTACCTGGAGGACCGGGGACTCGCCAACACCGACGGGCGCAAGGTGTGGGCGTTCATGGGCGACGGCGAAATGGATGAACCCGAATCCCTGGGTGCCATTTCCCTGGCGGGCCGCGAACGGCTCGACAACCTGATTTTCGTGGTGAACTGCAACCTGCAGCGGCTCGACGGCCCGGTGCGCGGCAACGGCAAGATCATCCAGGAACTGGAGTCGGATTTCCGCGGCGCCGGCTGGAACGTGATCAAGGTGATCTGGGGCTCCTACTGGGATCCGCTGATCGCCAGGGATACGAAGGGGCTGCTGCTCAAGCGCTTCGGGGAGTGCGTGGACGGGGAATACCAGACCTTCAAGTCGAAGGATGGTGCCTATGTGCGCAAGCACTTTTTCGGCAAGTATCCCGAGCTCGCGGAAATGGTCGCCAGCATGACCGATGACGACATCTGGCGGCTCAACCGCGGCGGCCACGATCCCCACAAGATCTACGCCGCCTATGCCGCGGCGGTGAAGCATAAGGACCAACCGACGGTGATACTGGCCAAGACCATCAAGGGTTACGGCATGGGCGAGGCGGGCGAAGGCCAGATGGTGAGCCACCAGCAGAAGAAGATGGGCACCACCTCGCTCAAGGCGTTCCGCGACCGCTTCGGCATCCCGATTCCCGACGACAGGATCGATGAAGTGCCCTACCTCAAGCTCGAGGAGGGATCCTCGGAGCTCAACTACATGCGCGAGCGGCGCCAGGCGCTGGGGGGGTTCCTGCCGGCGCGGCGGCGCCAGGCGGAGGCGCTGGAGGTGCCGCCCCTTTCCGCCTTCGAGGCGCTGCTCAAGGCCACCGGCGAGGGCCGCGAGATGTCCACTACCATGGCCTTCGTGCGCCTGCTCAACATCCTGGTGCGCGACAAGGCGATCGGCAAGCGCATCGTGCCCATCGTCCCCGACGAGTCGAGAACCTTCGGCATGGAGGGCATGTTCCGGCAGCTCGGCATCTGGTCCTCGGTGGGGCAGCTCTATACGCCCCAGGACGCGGACCAGCTCATGTTCTACAAGGAGGACAAGAGCGGGCAGATCCTGCAGGAGGGCATCAACGAGGCGGGGGCCATGTCCTCGTGGATCTCGGCCGCCACGTCCTACTCGACCCATGGCGTGCCCATGATCCCGTTCTACATCTTCTATTCCATGTTCGGATTCCAGCGGGTCGGGGATCTGGCCTGGGCCTCCGGCGACATGCGCTGCCGCGGGTTCCTGCTGGGCGGCACCGCCGGACGCACCACGCTGAACGGCGAAGGCCTGCAGCACGAGGACGGCCACAGCCACGTTCTGGCGGCCACCATTCCCAATTGCGTCGCCTACGATCCCACCTTCTCCTATGAGCTCGCGGTGATCGTCCAGGACGGCCTGCGCCGCATGTACCGGGAGCAGGAGGACGTCTTTTATTACATCACCGTGATGAACGAGAACTACCCCCATCCCGAGTTGCCGAAGGGCGCGGAGCCGGGGATCCTCAAGGGCATGTACCTGTTGCGGGACGCGGGCAAGGCCAAGGGCCCGCGGGTGCAGCTGCTGGGCTCGGGCACCATTCTGCGGGAGGCGATCGCGGCGGCCGAGATCCTGGAGAAGGACTTCGGCGTGGCGGCGGACATCTGGAGCGTCACCAGTTTCAATGAGCTGCGGCGCGACGCCCTGGACGTGGCCCGCTGGAACATGCTGCACCCCACCGAGAAGCCGCGGCTGTCCTGGGTCGAGCAGTGCCTGAAGGACCGCCAGGGTCCGGTGGTGGCGGCCAGCGACTACATGAAACTCTACGCCGACCAGATCCGCGCCTGGGTGCCGCAACCCTACACCGTCCTCGGGACCGACGGCTTCGGACGTTCCGACACCCGCGAGAAGCTGCGCAGCTTCTTCGAGGTGGACCGGCACTTCGTGACGGTGGCCGCGCTCAAGGCCCTGGCCGATGGCGGGAAAACATCGGTGGAAAAAGTGGCTCAGGCCATCGACAAGTTTGGCATCGATCCCGACAGGCCCAACCCGGCGCGGGTATAGCAAAAGGCGGTTGAGAGCCGAGAGTGGAGAGTCGAGAGCACAACCACGCTCCCGCGCAGGCCTTCACTCTCGATTCTCGACTCTTGACTCCCGACAACAGCCAAGTGGAAAAATGAACCAGATCATTCAAGTCAAGGTACCCGACATCGGCGACTTCAAGGACATCCCGATCATCGAGGTGATGGTCAAGCCCGGCGACCGGGTCAAGGCCGAGGATTCCCTGGTCACCCTGGAATCCGACAAGGCCACCATGGAGGTGCCCTCGCCCCAGGCCGGCCTGGTGAAAACCCTGGAGGTCAAGGTCGGCGACAAGGTGTCGGAAGGCTCGCTCATCCTGACGCTGGAATCGGATGGCGCGGCGGGTGCCGCCGAAACTCGCGCCGCAGCCCCCGCGCCTGCCCCGGCCCCCGCTGCCGCGCCTGCCGCACCGGCTGCTGCGCCCGCCCCCGCGCCTCAGCCCGCGCCACCGGCGGCCCCCGCACCGATCTCGGCCCCAGTGGACGAGGCCGTCTTCGGACTCGCCCACGCCAGCCCTTCGGTGCGCCGCTTCGCCCGGGAACTGGGGGTGGACCTGGGCAAGGTGAAGGGCACCGGACCCAAGGGGCGCATCGTGCAGGAAGACGTACAGGCGTTCGTCAAGCAGGCGCTGGCGGCACCGGCAGCCGCGGCCCCCGCGGCGGGCGGCGCCGGGCTCAACCTGCTGCCCTGGCCCCAGGTGGACTTCGCCAAGTTCGGCCCCATCGAGACCAAGGCCCTTTCCCGTATCAAGAAACTCTCGGGGGCGAACCTCGCCCGCAACTGGGTGATGATCCCCCACGTCACCCAGAACGACGAGGCGGACATCACCGAGCTGGAGGCCTTCCGCAAGGAGAGCAACGAAGCCGCGGCCAAGAAGGGCGTCAAGGTGACGCTGCTGGCGTTCCTCATCAAGGCCAGCGTCTCGGCCCTCAAGACCTACCCCGAGTTCAACGCTTCCCTGGACGCCTCCGGCGAGAACCTGGTGCTGAAGAAGTACTATCACATCGGATTTGCCGCCGACACGCCAAACGGGCTGGTGGTGCCGGTGCTGAAGGACGCGGATCAGAAAGGGGTGTTGCAGATCGGGAAGGAGCTGGGCGAGCTCTCGGCCCTGGCGCGGGAAGGCAAGCTCAAGCCCACCGACATGCAGGGCGCGACCTTCACCATCTCCAGCCTGGGCGGGATCGGCGGCACGGGGTTCACCCCCATCATCAACGCACCGGAGGTGGCGATTCTCGGCGTGTCCAAGTCCCAGATGAAACCCGTCTACAGGGACGGCGCCTTCGTTCCCAGGCTGATGGTCCCGCTCTCCCTTTCCTACGATCATCGGGTGATCGATGGGGCCGCCGCCGCCCGGTTCACCGCCTATCTGGTGAACGTCATTTCCGACATCCGGCGGGTTCTTCTGTGATCGGCCACGGAGACTCGAAGACAAATAGAAGGGGAAACCCACTCAACGCAAAGGCGCAAAGGACGCAAAGACAGGCAGGCGCTCATCGGAAAGTCTTTGCGCCCTTTGCGTTCTTTCTTTTTCCTTTGCGTTCATGCTTTTGAATTCCTGCGCCTCTCCGTGCCGCTGTGGTGAATAATCCTCGCTCGATCGGCCTCTTCGGCGGCACCTTCGATCCCATCCACTTCGGCCATCTGCGCATTGCGGAGGAGGTGGCCGATTATCTCGCGCTGGCGGAGCTGCGCTTCATTCCGGCCGCGAACCCGCTGCTGCGGCAGCCGCCGGTGGCGGCGCCCGGGCATCGGCTCGCCATGGTCCGGCTCGCGATCGAAGGCAATCCGCGGTTCTCGGTGGATGAGCGGGAGTTGCGGCGGCACGGCCCGAGCTACACCGTGGAAACCCTGGAAGAACTGCGCAAGGAACTGGGCGAACAGGCGCGTCTGCACCTCGTCATCGGCGCCGACGCCTTCCACGGTCTCGCCGGCTGGCATCGCTGGGAGCGCCTGTTCGAGCTGGCCCACGTGGTCATCGCGGCGCGGCCGGGCCACGGACTCGACCACGGGGGCATCGGGCTTGGCGAGGCGCTCGGCAACGAATGGCGGAGCCGCGTCCGCGGAGCGCCGGAGGCGCTGCGGGATTCTCCGGCGGGAGCCATTCTTTGCGTGCCCACTTCGCTGCTCGATATTTCCGCGTCGCGCATTCGCCGGCTGCTGGCCCGGGGCGAGAGCGTGCGTTATTTGCTTCCCGGCGCGGTTCTCGATTATATTCAGGCAAATAGGATATACGCGGGAGATTGATGAGACTCGACCGGATGGTCAAGGCGGTGGTGAGGGCGCTGGAGGACATCAAGGCGAAAGACGTCGTGGTGCTGGACGTGACCGGGATGACTTCCCTGTTCGACCGCATGATCGTGGCAAGCGCGGATTCCACGCGGCAGACCAAGGCCCTCTCCGGCAACGTGCAGGAAAAGCTTAAGGCCCTCGGCGCGAAGGTCTACGGGGTGGAGGGAGAGCAGGCGGGCGAGTGGGTCCTGGTGGACCTGGGTCCGGTGCTGGTCCACATCATGCAGCCGGCCGTGCGCACCTATTACAACATCGAGGAGCTCTGGGGCGGGGCACGCCCGGGGACTCCGAAGACCCGGAGCCGGCGCGCCGCCGCGGCCCCGGCGTCCCGGCGCCCGGCCTAGGCCGCCCGGTTTCTTAATCTCCATGAAGCTCCTGGTGGTCGCCGTCGGCGACCGGATGCCCGGCTGGGTCGACGCGGCCTTCGCCGAGTACGCCAAGAGAATGCCACGGGAGGCGCGGATCGAGCTGAAGCAGGTGAGGCCCGAATCCCGGGCGACGGGAAAAAGCGTGGAGCAGATGCTTGCGGCCGAACGCGACCGGATCGTCGCGGCGCTCCCCGCCGGAAGCCTGCGGGTGGTCCTCGATGAGCACGGCCGGCAGTGCACGACGGCGGAACTGGCGCGCCAACTCGAGCGCTGGCTGGCGGAAGGCCGGGACGTGGCCTTTGTGATCGGCGGCCCCGACGGCCTGGATCCCGGGCTCAAGCGCGACGCGCAGCTGACGCTGGCCCTGTCGGCCATGACGCTGCCCCACGGGCTGGCGCGGGTGGTGCTGGCGGAGCAGCTCTACCGCGCCACCAGCATACTTCGCGGCCATCCTTACCACCGGGAATGAAATTCCCGATCCCGGATCGGGCGACTGCAACGAAGAGGAACGACGACCCATGACGCCGGGCGGAAAGCGCCTGTACCTCGCCTCGCGCAGCCCGCGGCGGCGCGAGCTGCTGAAGCAGATCGGAATCAACTTCGAGCTGCTGCTGATCCGGGAAGATCCGTCCCGGGGCGCCGACCTGGACGAAAAGGCGGCGGGCGACGAGCTTCCCCAGGAATACGCGCTTCGCATCGCCCGCGACAAGGCGGAAACGGGATGGTCGCGGGTGCTCCAGCGCAAGCTTCCCCACCTGCCGTTGCTCACGGCCGATACCGTGGTGTCCATCGACGACGTCTTTCTCGGCAAGCCCGGGAGCCGCGGCGAGGCGGTCTCCATGCTGAAGCAGCTCTCGGGCCGTGAGCACAAGGTCTACACCGCCGTCGCCATCGCGCTCGGAAGCGAGATCGCTTCGGCGCTGTCGGTCACCACCGTGCGATTCCGGGAACTCGACGGCGAGGAAATCCGCTACTACGTGTCCTCCAGCGAGCCCCTGGACAAGGCCGGTGCCTACGCCATCCAGGGGCGCGCCGCGGTGTTCGTGGAACGCATCGAGGGCAGCTACTCGGGCGTGGTGGGCCTGCCGCTCTACGAGACGTCGCGGCTGCTCAGGCAATTCGGGTTTTCCACGCTATGAGCGACGAGATCCTGATCAATGTGACGCCCCAGGAGACCCGGGTGGCGGTGATCCAGCAGGGGGTGGTGCACGAACTCCATGTGGAGCGCGTCTCCAGCCGCGGCCTGGTGGGCAACATCTACCTGGGCAAGGTGAGCCGGGTGCTGCCGGGGATGCAGTCCGCCTTCATCGACGTCGGGCTCGACCGCGCCGCGTTCCTGCACGTGGCGGACATCTGGGGGCTGCGCCAGAACGGGGAGCCCGAAAAGCCCATCGAGAAGCTGCTGCACGAGGGCCAGAGCCTGCTGGTGCAGGTGATCAAGGACCCCATCGGCACCAAGGGCGCGCGGCTTTCCACCCAGGTGAGCATCGCCGGACGGCTGCTGGTCTATCTGCCCCAGGAATCCCACATCGGAATATCCCAGCGCATCGAGGACGAGCAGGAGCGGGAGCTGCTGCGCGGCAAGCTCCAGCAGCTGCTGCCTCCCGGGGAGCAGGGCGGGTTCATCATCCGCACCATGGCGGAGTCCGCCACCGACCGGGAGCTGCTGGCGGACATCGAGTACCTGAAGAAGCTGTGGAGCGGGATCCGGGTTGACTCCACGACCGCCGCTGCGCCGGCGCTGCTCTACCAGGACCTCAACCTGAGCCTGCGGGTGCTGCGGGACTTCGTTTCCGACGAGACTCTGCGGGTGCTGGTCGATTCCCGCGAAACCTTCACCCGGATGCGCGGCTTCGCCGAGACCTACATCAGCCCGGTGACGGGGAAGATCGAGCACTACATGGGGGAGCGGCCCCTGTTCGACCTGTACGGGGTGGAGGACGAGATCGAGAAGGCGCTTGCCCGCCGGGTGGACCTGAAATCCGGCGGCTATCTCATCATCGATCAGACCGAGGCGTTGACCACAGTGGACGTGAACACCGGCGGGTTCGTGGGCGGGCGCAGCTTCGACGACACCATCTACAAGACCAACCTCGAGGCGGCTCACGTCATTGCGCGCCAGTTGAGGCTCCGCAACCTGGGCGGGATCATCATCATCGACTTCATCGACATGGACAACGAGGAGCACCGCAACGCCGTGCTCACCGAGTTCCGCAAGGCCCTGGCGCGGGATCGCACGCGCATGACGGTGAACGGCTTCACCGCCCTCGGGCTGGTGGAGATGACCCGCAAGCGCACGAGGGAGAGCCTGGCCCACGTGCTGTGCGAGCCCTGCCCCACCTGCCAGGGCCGCGGCGAGGTGAGGACCGCCCAGACCGTGTGCTACGAGATCCTGCGGGAGATCGTGCGCGAGGCGCGCCAGTACGACGCCCGGGAGTTCCGCATCCTCGCCTCCCAGCAGGTGATCGACCTGTTCCTCGACGAGGAGTCCCAGAGCCTGGCCCAGCTCGGCGACTTCATCGGCAAGCCCATCTCGCTGCAGGTGGAGACGATCTACACCCAGGAGCAGTACGACGTCGTGCTGATGTAGGTCCCGCAGTAGGAATTCATTCGCGACGTTTGTCGGGGATGAATCCCCTCCTACGCGCCCACGCGTTACGCTACCTCTCCGCGCCCTTACCGGATTCGGTGCTCGCTAAATCCGATTGCGCCGCGGTCGTTTCCTTCCGGGTTTCCCGGGGCTTCATTTGTCTGAACACCCACCACAGGGCCAGGCCGGTGAGGCCGACGTTGACCGCGATTCCCACGATCCAGAAGGCGCTCATTCCGCGCCTTCCACCGCGCCGGGGTCAAAGAGGGCGGCGGGACCGCGGGAGGCACCCCGCACCTCCACCACTTTGCGCCTGCTTCGCTCACCCTGCTTCAGGGCAACCTGCTTCGCCGGCACCCCCAGCGCGTCCGCGATGAATCGCAGCAATTCCGCGTTGGCGCGGCCCTCGACCGGCGGCACCGCGAGCCGGATCTTCAGGGCATCGCCGTGGAGGCCGGCCACCTCGGTGCGCTTCGCCCCGGGTTGAACATGCAGGGTCAGAAGGAGCAGGTTGCGCGCCGGGTCGGATCGATGCCAGGTTGTCGTCACGGTTGAAAGGGAAGCGCGGCGAATCCGCCGTCAGAACAGCCGGGCAATGCTCATCTCCAGCCACCGCACCGGCAGCATGAGAATGAGCTGCAGGGCGATGATGACGAACAGCGGCGACAGGTCCACGTTGCCGATGGGCGGAATCCGTTTCTGAAACGGCCGAAGGAACGGCCGGGTGAAACTGTTCAGGACCGGCGCGATGGGGCTATAGGGATTGATCCAGGAGAGGACCGCCTGCACGATCACCGCCACCATGAAGATCCACGCGGAGAGCTTGACGAGTTCCACCAGCGCCAGCGCCGCGAGCCCGGCGAAGGCAATCAGCGGCACGCCCTTGAGTTCGTAACCCTTGAGGGAGAGCAGCGCGTAGAGCAGGACCAGCTGGGTTACCCAGGCGAGCACCAGCGTGGCGAGGTCCACGCCCCACAGACCCGGCACGATCCTGCGCGCCGGGCGCACGGCGAAGTCGGTGAGCGCCGACAGGAACTGGGTGAGGGGATTGCGGTACGCGGCCCGGAACAGCTGCAAATAGAAGCGCAGCAGCAGCGCCAGGGCGAACAGCCCGAGCAGCGTCTCCAGCAAAAAGGACAGGGCCTGGCTGATCATTGCCTGCCGAATTCGTCGCCGAGTTCCCGGGCCCGCTCGGACGCGGCCTTGACGGCCCGCACGATGTGATCTTTCACCGACGCTGCTTCCATGGTGGCGATGGCGCGCTCGGTGGTTCCCCCCTTGGAAGTGACCCGCGCCCGCAGCGTCGCCGGGTCTTCCTCGCTGCCGGATGCAAGTTTCCCCGCCCCCAGGAAAGTCTCGAGGCTCAGCTTGCGTGCCTGCTCCCGGTCGAACCCGAGTTCGAGTGCCGCCTGGTGCAGGGCCTCGATGAAATAGAACACGTAGGCCGGGCCGCTGGCCGAAACGGCGGTGACGCCATCCATGAGCTCTTCACGGTCGAGCCACAGGCACACCCCTACTGCCGCGAGAACGGATTCAGCGCGGCGCCGGTCCTCCGCATCCACCCCCGGCAGAGCATAGAGGCCGGTGATCCCGGCCTGGATCAGGGCGGGGGTGTTGGGCATGGCCCGCACCAGCCTGCGGTGCCCGCCGAGCCAGCGCGAGATATCGCCGGCGCGGATACCTGCTGCGATGGACACCACCAGCCGCCCGCCCACCAGGGGCGCCAGCCGCCTTGCCACTTCCGCAAGCTGCTGGGGCTTCACCGCCAGCACCATCGCCTCGGCGTCTCGCAGGCCTTCCGCGGGGTCAGCGGTGGCGAGGACGCCGAACCGGTGTGCGAGCCGCTCGCGCGCGTCCGGCAGAACCTCCACCACCCGTAACTGGGAAGCCGTGAAGCCTTTTTCCAGCAGCCCGCCGATCAGGGCGCTCGCCATGTTGCCGCCGCCGATGAAACTGATGTTCATGTCCATTCCACTTGGTCGTGAACGGATAACCGTGAACGGTAAATGGTGAACGGTGAACAGTGAACAGTGAAAGGAAAACTCACTGACTCAAGGGCGACCATGCGTGCTTTTCACCGTTCGCTGTTTACCGTTTCCTGTTTACGCCGTGTGCCGAATATCGCCGTACCCACCCGCACGATAGTGGCCCCCTCGGCAATTGCCGCCTCCAGATCCTCCGACATACCCATGGACAGAGTGTCGAGCGGCAGGCCGTCGGCGCACAACCGCTGCTTGAGCTCCCGCAGCCGGCGGAAGCGGGCGCGCTGCAGGCCCGCATCGGGCGAGGGTTCCGGGATGGCCATCAGGCCCCGCAACCTCAAATGCGGCAGTTCGGCCACCCGGCGCGCCAGTTCCGGAACCTGCTCCGGGGCCGCCCCGCTTTTCGTCGCTTCCCCGCTGACGTTGACCTGGACGCACACATGGAGCGGCGGCAAGTCCGGCGAACGGGCCTGCGACAGGCGCTCGGCGATCTTCTCCCGGTCCACGCCGTGCACCCAGGCGAAATGCTCCGCGATCGCCCGGGTCTTGTTGCTCTGGATCGGGCCGATGAAATGCCATTCCAGCGGGAGCTCGGCCAGGGCCGGCATTTTTCCGAGGGCCTCCTGCAGGTAATTCTCGCCGAATGCCCGCTGTCCCGCCAGATAGGCCTCCCGGATCTGCTCGGGCCGGAAGGTCTTCGATACCGCGAGCAGCACGATCTCCGATGGATTTCTTCCGGCGGCCTCCGCGGCGCGCGCGATGCGGTCCCTGACGGCTTGCAAGGCGCCGCTGATTGTGGTCATAATTTCCGCAATTTCGTAAGGAGCATAGGGCGGGCCGTCCGTTGCATGCCGCCTTGCCGCACATCTCCTCGCCCGCCCCTTCTCACGCTGCGCCGACTGTTCTGGATTAGGATGCGCTGGGCCAAATGGCCGGGATTGCGAACGACGGCGGTGCAAATACCGAATCGGTTAAACCCGCCGGCAGCGGGCGCCGTCATGCTTGCGCGCTGACTCAAAACGCTCCATAACCAGGGGATTATAATGGATATTTCCGAGCTGCTGGCATTCGTTGTCAAGAACAAGGCTTCCGACCTGCACCTTTCGGCAGGACTCCCGCCCATGATCCGGGTGCACGGGGACGTGCGGCGGATTAACCTCCCGGCCCTGGAGCACAAGGACGTGCACGCCATGGTCTACGACATCATGAACGACGGCCAGCGCAAGCACTACGAGGAGAACCTGGAGCTGGATTTCTCGTTTGCCATCCCCAATCTGGCGCGCTTCCGGGTCAACGCTTTCGTCCAGCACCGCGGCGCCGGCGCGGTGTTCCGGACCATTCCTTCCAAAGTTCTGACGCTGGAGGAGCTGAAATGCCCGGGGATTTTCAAGGACATTTCCGAGTATCCCCGGGGCGTGGTGCTGGTGACCGGGCCCACGGGTTCGGGAAAATCCACGACGCTGGCCGCCATGGTCAACCACGTGAACGAAAACGAATATGGCCACATCCTCACCATCGAGGACCCGATCGAGTTCGTGCACGAAAGCAAGAAGTGCCTCATCAACCAGCGCGAGGTGGGGCCCCACACCCTGTCCTTCGCCAACGCGCTGAAATCGGCCCTGCGGGAAGACCCGGACATCATCCTGGTGGGCGAGATGCGGGACCTGGAAACCATCCGGCTGGCGCTGACCGCTGCCGAAACCGGACACCTGGTGTTCGGGACGCTCCACACCAGTTCCGCCGCCAAGACCGTGGACCGGATCATCGACGTGTTTCCCGCGGCGGAAAAGGAAATGGTGCGGGCCATGCTCTCGGAGTCGCTGCGGGCGGTGATCTCCCAGACCCTGCTCAAGACCAAGGACGGTTCGGGGCGGGCCGCGGCCCACGAAATCATGATCGGCACCCCGGCCATCCGCAACCTGATCCGGGAGGCCAAGATCGCCCAGATGTACTCGGCAATCCAGACCGGCCAGGGCATCGGGATGCAGACCCTGGACCAGAACCTGCAGGACCTGGTGCGGCGCAACGTCGTGTCCCAGGAAGAGGCGCGCGGCAAGGCCGCCAACAAGGAGCTGTTCGGCGGCAGCAAGTAACCGGCCCAGGAAGGAGAACCTCATGGAACGCGACCAGGCGACAAAATTCATTCACGATCTGCTCAAGCTGATGGTGAGCAAGAAGGCCTCCGACCTGTTCCTCACCGCCGGCTTTCCGCCGGCCTTCAAGCTCGACGGCAAGATGACGCCGGTGTCGAACCAGCCGCTCAGCGCCCAGCATACCCAGGAGCTGGCCCGGGCCATCATGAACGACAAGCAGGCCGCGGAGTTCGAGTCCAGCAAGGAGTGCAATTTCGCCGTCAGCCCGCCGGGGATCGGGCGTTTCCGGGTCAACGCCTTCGTGCAGCAGCAGCGGGTGGGCGTGGTGCTGCGGACCATCACCACTGCCATCCCCAAGCTCGACGACCTGGGGTTGCCGCCGGTGCTGAAGGAAGTGGCCATGGCCAAGCGCGGGCTGGTGATCTTCGTGGGCGGCACCGGTTCCGGCAAGTCCACGTCGCTCGCCGCGATGATCGGCCACCGCAACGAGAACTCCTACGGCCACATCATCACCATCGAGGACCCGGTGGAATACGTTCACGAGCACAAGAACTGCATCGTGACCCAGCGCGAGGTGGGGGTGGATACCGACTCCTGGGAGAACGCCCTGAAGAACACCCTGCGGCAGGCGCCGGACGTGATCCTGATCGGCGAAATCCGCGAGCGGGAGACCATGGAGCACGCCATCGCCTTCGCCGAGACCGGCCACCTGTGCATGGGCACGCTGCACGCCAACAGCGCCAACCAGGCGCTCGACCGGATCATCAACTTCTTCCCCGAAGAACGCCGCGCCCAGCTGCTCATGGACCTTTCGCTCAATCTGCGGGCGCTGATCTCCCAGCGGCTGATCCCGAAAAAAGAGGGCAAGGGGCGGGTGGCGGCGATCGAGATTCTGCTGAACTCCCCCCTGATTTCGGACCTGATCTTCAAGGGCGAGGTGCACGAGATCAAGGAGATCATGAAAAAATCCCGGGAGCTCGGGATGCAGACCTTCGACCAGGCCCTGTTCGACCACTACGAGGCCGGCAACATCAGCTACGAGGACGCGATGCGCAATGCCGACTCCATGAATGAGCTGCGGCTCGCCATCAAGCTGCAGGGCAAGGAGGCGAAGGATAAGGACGTGATGTCCGGCATCGACCACCTCAAGCTGACTTAAAGGCGGTGAACGGTCAACAGTGAAAGGCGCCGGGACTAACCCCGGCGCCTTTCTGTTTTGGCCCTGCGATTTACCGTTCACCGTTCACCGTTCACTGCTTACGCCTTTCTGCCTCCTCATGCTTCCCGCCACCATCCGGTATTCGAACAGCCGGCACTCCAGCGCCCCGTTGTAGAGCGGGGTGCGCTTCGAGGGCTTGAGGCCGATGAGCTTCGGCAGGGCCATATCGGCCGAGAAGATGCAGGCCCGCCAGCCGGCGAAACGCTGCTTGAGCACGTCGCCGAGCCGGGGGTAGAACGCCGCGAGTTCCTGTTGTTCCCCCACCCGCACGCCGTAGGGAGGATTGGTGACGATCAAGCCCTCGGGCGCCGGCGGGGAAATCTCCAGGACATTGGCCTGCTTCAGGTGTACCGCGGCCTCGATCCCCGCCGCCGACAGGTTGGCGCGCGCCGCCTTGAGCGCCTCGCCGTAGAGATCGCTGCCGTAGATTTGCTGCGGGCCGATCTCGCGCTCCTTGGTCCGGGCGTCGTGCCGCACCCGGTCCCAGGCGGAGCGGTCGAAGACCTTCAGGGTCTCGAATGCGAATGACCGGCCGCGACCCGGCGCCAGACCGAGGGCGATCTGGGCCGCTTCCAGCAGGAACGTGCCGCTGCCGCACAGGGGATCGAGCAGGGGGATCCCCGGCGCCCACCCGGCGAGCTGCAGAATGCCTGAAGCGAGATTCTCCCGCAGCGGCGCCTCGGCGCCTGCCTTGCGATAGCCCCGCTTGAACAGGGGCTCGCCCGAGGTGTCCAAATAAAGAGTGATTTCCTGCGCGTCGAGAAAGGCGTGAATGCGGACGCCGGGCGCCACGGTATCGACGCTGGGGCGCCGACCCGCGACGGCCCGGAAGCGGTCGCATACCGCATCCTTGATGTGCAGGGTCACGAAATCCAGGCTCCGGAGGGGGCAATGCTGCGCGGCCACATTGACCCGGATGGTCTGCTCCGCCGAAAACCAGTGGTCCCAGGGCAGGTCGTGGGCCGCCCGGTAGACGTCGTTCTCGCTGCGATAACGGGACCGGCCCGCCTGCCACAGGATGCGACTGGCGACGCGGCTTTCCAGGTTGGCCCGGTACCCGGCCGCCCAGTCTCCCTCGAAATGCACCCCGCCTTCCGTGGGGCGGGCGTCCACGGCACCGAGGGCGGCAAGCTCCCCGGCGAGCACGGATTCGAGTCCTCGGGGACAGGGGGCGAAGAACTGGTGCGGGACCATAACGTGGCGTCAATGGTACAGTAAACAATTCGAACCCGAAGCGCACGCCGGCGCTATAATTTTTTTAAGGGGCTCGACCGAGGAGACACCCCGGCGCGCCTCGTGGATGGCGCGGGAAAGACCAGACAAACCGGCCCGCAACGCAGTGCGACGAAACCCGCCTCAAATGAACAATCTCGCCGAACTTCTGAAGCGGCACCTCGCCACCCCGGACAGGGTGCTCTACCGCCAGTACGTGGACGAGCAGTGGCGCGATTTTACAGCGGCCGAGGTGGCGGCGCTCGCCGCCCGCTGGCAGCAGGCATTCCGCAACCAAGGCTTCGAGCGCGGCGACCGGGTGGCGCTCTGCCTCAAGAACAGCGTGCAGTGGGTCGCCATCGACATGGCGGCCCTCGGCATGGGACTCACGGTGGTTCCCCTCTACATCAACGACAATGCCCAGAACATCGGCTATTGCGTGGATCACTCGGAGTCGCGGCTGCTGGTGCTGGAGAACCCACGCATGCTGGAGACCCTCAGGCGCAGCCTGACCGGGAACCCCATCATCCTGTGCCTCCAGGCCGAGCCGGCCGATGCGGTAACGCGGGTGGAGGATTGGCTACCCCGGGAATCGGGGGGCTTCGAAGTGGCGGAGCTGGAGCCCGACTACCTGGCCACCATCGTCTACACCTCCGGCACCACCGGGCGCCCCAAGGGCGCGAAGCTTTCCCACCACAATATCCTCTGCAACGTGGAGGCGACCCTCCAGATGGTCGAGCTGCACGACGATGACCTGCTGATTTCCATCCTGCCGCTGTCCCACATGTTCGAGCGCACCTGCGGCTACTATTTGGCGCTCCAGCGGGGCCTGGCAGTGGCCTACGCCCGGGGCATCCAGCAGCTCGGAGAGGACCTGGCGGCCGTCCGTCCCACCATTCTGATAGCGGTGCCGCGGGTGTTCGAGCGCTTTCTCGCCCGCATCGAGCAGAACCTCGCGGACTCGGCCGTCAAGCGCCGGCTGTTCGATCTCACGGTCAAGTACGGCTGGCGCTGCTACCTCGGGGAGGCGGGCGCGCTGGAGCGCCTCGCCTACGGCGGCCTCCGGAAAATCGTCGCCGACAAGATCATGGCGAAGCTCGGGGGGCGGATGCGGCTCACGGTGGTAGGCGGGGCCGCGGTGGAGGCCCGGATTGCCCAGACCTTCATCGGACTGGGTCTGCACATGATGCAGGGCTATGGGCTCACGGAGGCCTCGCCGGTGGTCACGGCCAACCGGGAAGGCGACAAGGATCCGAGCGCGGTGGGGACGCCGCTGCCCGGGCTGGAAGTGCGCGTCAACGACAGTCACGAGCTGCTGGTGCGCGGGCCGTCGGTAATGCTGGGCTACTGGCGCAACCCGGAAGCGACCGCCGCCGTGCTGGACAACGGGGGCTGGCTCAACACCGGAGACCAGGCGGAGCTGGTGGGTGGCCGCTATTACATCAAGGGCCGCAGCAAGGACATCCTGGTGCTCTCCAACGGCGAGAAGCTGCCCCCCGACACCGTGGAGACGGCGATTCTGGACGACAAGGTTTTCGAGCAGGTGATGCTGGTGGGAGAGGGCCGGGCTTTTGTCAGCCTGGTGGCGGTGACCCAGGAGATGGACGAGAAAAAGCTCGTCAAGCGGGCCAACGACCGCCTGAAGGATTTTCCGAAGTGGGTGCGGGTGCGCCGCATCGTCACCGACAAGGAGCCCTGGACCATCGAGAACGGCCTGCTCACGCCCACCATGAAGGTGAAGCGGGCTGAAGTCTACGCCCGCTACAAGAACCAGATCGAGCGCATCTACACCAATGCCCGCGGCGTGGAGTAGTCGCAGTTTGTCTCCCTGCGAGGAGCCCCACGATGAAGACCGCCAAGCTGTTCATGAACGGCAAGAGCCAGGCCGTGCGCCTGCCGAAAGAGTTCCGGTTCGACGGCACCGAGGTGGTGATCGAGCGCGCCGGAGACGGCGTGCTGCTGCTGCCGGCCGCCAAAGATCGGTGGGCGAACCTGCGCGTGAGTCTCAAGATGTTCCGCGGCAAGCTCTCACGCCGCCAGCCGAAGGCCGCGGACAAGCGGGACTGGCCGTGGTAGTCGGTTACGTTTTCGACACCAATACCTGCATCTATCTCATCAACGGCAGCGACCCGGCGCAGCACATCCTCGACCGCCTGGCGCGGATCGGCGTCGGCGTGGAGGTGGGGGTTTCGATCATCACGGTCGCCGAACTGCGGTTCGGCGTCGCCAACAGCCAGCGCAAGCGGGAGAACGAAGCGGCGCTGCACCGGTTTCTCGTGGACTTCGTGATCCTGCCCTTCGACCAGGCTGCCGCCCGGGCCTACAGTCCCGTCCGAGTGCACCTCGAATCCAAGGGCAAGAAGATCGGGCCGCTCGATACCCTGATCGCGGCTCACGCCTTGAGCCTGGAGGCCGTGATGGTCACCAACAACGCCAGGGAATTCCCCCGGGTCCACGGCCTCAAGTGCGAAAACTGGGCCGTCCCGTAAATTTTTACTGGAGGCCCAACCAGAGCCTCAAAGCGGCATCTACCGCCCGCATCTGATCCACCGACAGACGGCCGATCACGCTGCCGACGCGCTTCAAGGGCTGGCTGTTGATCTTGTCGATCATGATCTGACTGGGCTTTTTGAGACCGCTATCCGCGGAGGGGGAGAGGTTGAGGCGAAACAGCGGCGCGGCCTGCAGGTCGCCGGTGATGGGACAGAGCGTGATGCTGGCATGGGTCGGATTGAACAGATCGGATTGCACCACCACAGCAGGCCGAGGTTTCCCGTAATCTCCGGGCGCGGCGCAAATCACGACATCGCCGCGCTTCACTTCCATCCGGTGGTGTCCGTGCTATCGGCCCATGCCGTGTCTTCCTTGCGCTGCCGGCGACGACTGACGAGCAGAGACTGGCGGCGGGCCTCGGCCGCGAGGTCGCTGCGATCCAATCGCTCCAGATAGTCATTCAGGGCACTGGTGACAATCCAGTTCTTTCCGCGCGAAATCCTGGAGGCCGCCCGCTCCAAGCGGGCCGCCAGCGACGCCTCCAGGCGAATGCTGGTAGTTACGGACTTCATGGCTCTCTTCTGTAACACAGTGTGTTGCATTATGAGTGTCCGGGGCTAGACCGTCAAGACCCCGGTCCTGCGCTCCCCGCAGCCCGGCATCTCGCACCACGGTTCATCCCCACGCGCGTGGGGAACGCTTTCGGGGCGGGGGACGCAAAAAAATTTTTTACTTGGACAGGTAAAGGCCGAGTTTACTGGCCGCGGACTTTAGGGCGCCGTCTAGGGCGGCCAGCGGGAAGCCGGTGCGGATGGCCAGCTCCAAGTAGGTGGCATCGTAGGCCGACAAATGATGACGCTGCGCCAACTCAAACACGCGGCGCATGGGCGGCGGTGGCTCCACTGCCAAGCCGAGCAGCTCGGCGTCGGCGATGATTTGAGCCGCCAGGCCCTTGGCAAGCTTTCCCTGTCGCTCCAGCTTGAGCATGACATTGCACAGCTCAGAGACCCAAAGGGCGGGCACGTGGGCTGTATCGGTTTTCAGCTTACGGAAAGCCCGTTCGGTGTAGGCGGTCGTCTGGTCCGGCAGGAACCAGCAGGCCGCCACCGAGCAGTCCACCACGAACGGCATCAGGGCCTCCCCTCTTCGATCAGCGCCCGGAGGTCCACCTTGCCGGTTCGGCACTTGGCGCGCAGCTCCAGGATGTGCTCCATGACCTGCCCGCGGGAGCGCAGCGCGCCGCTGCCGACTGGCACCAGCTCAGCCACCGGCAACCCGTGGCGGGTGATGATGATCTTTTTGCCCGAGGACGCCTGGTCAATCAGTTCGGACAAGCGTGCTTTTGCTTCGAAGACCCCAATCGTTGCCATAACATCCTCCATGAGATTCCAAATCTGGTTAACCAGATTTTACCTCTCCCAACCGGATTACGCCAGTCCGCCGCTCCCCCGTCTGCATGTCGCGCTCGATCCACTCCAGGGGCTTGAGGTTTCGGATCTCCTCGGGGGTGGCGCCAAGCGCGTTCGCCATCACCCTGAGGTCCGCCTCGAAGTTGAGCCGCCCGCAGTGTTTCAATCCACGCCCCTCCGTCAGCGGAACAATTAGTGGCGCTCGGTTTCAATCCACGCCCGGCCCGTACTTGAGGATGTCCATGATCAGTTCCGGATCGTCCGAGTAGGGAATCCGGAGTTCGAATCTGCCGTCTTCCAGGAACCGGCCGTTCTGAGCGGGATGCCAGGTTTCCTCGGCGACCCAGCGCGCCCGCTCCGGGGTAAAGCGCAGCACCGCGGTGGCGACGGGTTCGCCGGCAAAAATGCCGTAGCCCCGGGCGAAGTGGGCGTCCAGTTCCTCGTCGGCGACTTCCACCGCGGGGTCGTCGAGCGGCCGGGCGATGCGGATGCGCTCCAGCGCGAAGCTGCGCAGCCGCTCGACGCTGTGGCACCAGGCGTCGAGGTACCAGTTGTCCCGGTAATGAACCAGGCGCTGGGGCGAGACCACGCGGTCGGTTTCTTCATCGCGCTCGCGGCCGTGATAGAGAATCTCGATGCGCTTGCGCTGGAGCAGCGCCCCCGCCCCCGTCTGGAAATACTCGCCGCCCGCGGAGCAACCGGCCATCGGCAGGATGCGCACCCGCCGCCCCACCTCGCCGCTGCCCAGGTGTTCGCTCTGGAGAATGTTCTCGATGCGGGTCTTGAGGGGGCCCAGCATGCCGTCCAGAAAACCCGGTTGCGCTTCGGTGAGGAGTTTCTGCACCGTGATCAGGGCGTAAAGCTCGGAGGCGTTGAACCAGAGTCCAGGCAGTTCGAACGCGTCATGGGTGTAGCGGTAGCCGTTGGCCGGTCGGTCGTAGGCGATCGGGGCGCCGAGGTAATCCCGCATCTCCTCGATGATGCGGGTGGCCGTCGCCCGCGAGCACTCGAGTTCCTGCTCGATGGTCCGGTGTGACACCGGAAGGCGGTGGGAGGCCAGCAGCCGGTGCAGGAGCAGGATGCGCTGGAAGCGGTCCATGGCGGAGGGTCTTCGCGGGCTCGCGCTCCGGGAGCGGGGGTCAGAAGGGCAGTTCGTCCTGCTTCGCGAGCCCCAGGCGGGCCCGCAGTTCCTTGACGATCGAAGGTTCGAGCGGCGGCGCCATCTTCTGGCTGTCGCGCTCGATCTGGAGCACCAGCGCTTCCACCATCTCGCGCCCTTCCGGGGTCTTCACGGCCTGGAGGGGCGTCTTGCCGCCCAGGGCCGGAATTTTTTCGTGAACCCACCTCTCGTAATGGGCCCGCAGCATCCGGGTCATCTGCTCGCGCACCTCCGGCAGGGCGTTGAGCGCCTCGTGCTCGGCGCGCCGCGCCCGGGCTTCCTCGGTGTCGCCCTCCTTTTCAGCGGCGGCCATCATGGCCTCCGGGGATTCGATCACCGTGGTGCGGTAGCGGGCGCCGCCGGGCAGGCGCTCCGCCATCAGCGCCTGGAATTTCCGGGCGCGGCTCTCGGAATTGACCTGGGCGGTGAGGGCGCGGCCATCGATCACGATCTGCCCGAGAACGGTGTTGTCCCATTCCTTGTTCTTGGCGTTGCCCGGCTTCTGCCATGAAATCTCGACTTTGCGCAGCCCGCCCCCGGCGTCGAACTCGGCCCGCGCCAGCAACTCCTTTTCGCCTTCGGTGAGGCACAGGCTTTTCAGCGCGTCGAACGCCTCCCGCGGCGAATCGATGTCGTAGATGAGACTGTGGAACAGCAGCGGCTCGCCACCGGTGTTCTGGAGGGCTGGAATCTGCGGGTTGAGGAGCCGCTCGGCGATGTCGAGGTAGACGTCGATCATTTCGAAGTCATAGTCCTTCAGCAGCTCCGCCGTCAGGGGGCGTCCGGATTTCCCGATGTGCTCGCGAAGATCGACGATGGGTGCCTTTTCGATGGGCGGGAAAAGCACCGGCGTGCAGCCCTCCAGCATGCACACCTGGTCCACCGCGACCACCTTCGCGAACAGGATGTCCCCCGGCCGGGCGTGCTCGGAGCCCGAGCGTTCGCTGACGTCATGGCGCTCGCCGGTCATGATGTCGCGCAGGATGAACCCGCTGCCCGGCGCGCACTGCACGACCTCGTGGAAACTGAAATGGGACCGGACGCAGGCTTCGATGTAGCGGACCAGCAGCGGATCCAGGTGCCGGCCCTTCTTTTTCAGGTAGGCGCCGGCGACGGTGAGCCCGCCGAGGGCGGACTCAGGTATTGCGCTCTCGACCTGATCCGGGGTCCAGTCGAAGAAAAACCAGGGCATGAACACCGGGATGTGGGGCGATTCCGGATCGAAGGCGTCGTCGTCGCTGAGATGGAAATCGCCCCAGGCCTCCTCCATGCCCTGGCGGCCGAGGGTCCCGTCGGCAAAATTGAGGAGCTGAACGGTAAGGCCGTCCAGGACCCGGCGCAGCCGATGCCACAGGAGGTCGCCCGGGTCGCCGGCGGACTCCGCCTTCAGGCAACACTGCTTGTATTTCTTCCCGCTGCCGCAGGGGCAGGGGTCGTTGCGGCCCGCCTTCATTGCTTTCCTTTCCGGTGCAGGGTGCACCTGTCCGCCGATATTACTGCCGCCGCGGTTTCCGGGAAACAGGCTGACTGTGCGGGCGGCCAAGCCTAGAGCGGCTTCAGCACCGCCAGCAGCACCACCGCGATCAGGATCACGACCGGCAGCTCGTTGAACCAGCGGAACCAGACGTGGCTGCGGGTGTTCCGGTCCTGCCTGAAATCCGCCAGCAGCTTGCCGCAATAGAGGTGGTAGGCGACGAGCACGCCGACCAGCACGAGCTTGGCGTGCAGCCAGCCGCCGCTGATCCCGAAGCCTAGCCATAGCCACAATCCGAAGACGATGGTGAGGATGGCGCCGGGCGCCATGATGCCGTAGTAGAGCTTGCGCTCCATCACCTTGAAGCGCTCGATGCTCACGGCGTCGGAGCTTTGCGCGTGGTAGACAAAAAGGCGCGGCAGGTAGAACAGCCCGGCGAACCAGGTCACCATGAATACGATGTGGAAGGCCTTGACCCAGAGCATGGCGCGCACTCCTCTTCTTATTTCAGCAGCCGGCGGCGGGTGAGCACCAGCGCCGCGTAGAATCCCGCGGCGGCGTAGCCCGCCAGCACCGCGAGGTTGAGGGCGGCCCGGGGCGGAATCTGCCCCTGGAGCAGCGGCCGCACCAGCTCGATGGCATGGGTGAGCGGCAGCCAGGCCGAGATATCCTGTAGCCAGGGGGGCAGCTGGGACACCGGGAAGAACACCCCGCACAGCAGCACCATGGGGGTGATGGCGAGCGTGAAGTAGTACATGAAGAAATCGTAGCTCGGCGAAACGGCGGTGATGGTCAGCCCCAGCGCCGCGAATGTCAGCCCGATCAGGATCACCAGCGGGATGATGGCGAGCGCGAGCCAGGAGTGGGAAAGCCCCAGCACCCAGATGATGAGCAGGATCGCCATGCCGGAAAGAAAGCTCTTGGAGGCGGCCCAGAAGAGTTCCGCTAGCAGGATGTCGTCGAGGTTGATGGGCGCATTGAGAATCGCGTCCCAGGTCCGCTGCACGTGCATGCGCGAGAACCCGGAGTACAGGGCCTCGAAGGTGGCGCTGTTCATGGTGCTGTAGCACACCGTGCCGCCGGCGAGGAAGGTGATGTAGGGAATGCCCTCGACATCGGGCAGCAGCGAGCCCAGGCCGTAGCCCAGGGCCAGCATGTAGAACATGGGATCGGCGAGGTTGCCCAGCATCGAGGGAATGGCGAGCTTGCGCCACACCAGGAAGTTGCGCCGCCACACCGGCATGAAGCGCGGGCTGAGGCGGGGGGCGCGGAAAAATCGCAGGGTGGAGAGCATGATCAGTCCCGGATGTCGCGCCCGGTGAGCTTGAGGAACACGTCTTCCAGGTTGGCGGGCCGGTGCAGGTACCGCAGCCCCGCCCGGCCGTTCAGGCCCGCGATCAGCGCCTGGG
Source organism: Betaproteobacteria bacterium (assembly GCA_016183615.1). Lineage (GTDB taxonomy): Bacteria > Pseudomonadota > Gammaproteobacteria > Burkholderiales > UBA6910 > JACPEG01. The sequence goes on along the minus strand of JACPEG010000040.1, from coordinate 3,786 downwards.
CGTCGCGGGCGTAGCAGAACGCGGTCTCGCCCGCGATTTCCGTGCGCTCGGCGAGCCCCGCGCCCTGGCTCCCCGCCCATTCCCGCACGCCCTCGCCGTACACCTCCACCACCTGGGGCTCGATGTACCGCGAAATCAATTCCCGCGGCGGGCCGCTGGCGATGATGCGCCCGTGGTCCATGATGGACAGCCGGTGGCACAGGCGCTCGGCCTCGTCCATGAAATGGGTGGTGAGCACCAGGGTCTTGCCCTGGCCCATGAGGCTCTTGAGCCGCTCCCAGATCATGTGCCGCGCCTGGGGATCGAGGCCAGTGGTGGGCTCGTCGAGAAACAGCACGTCCGGATCGTTGATGAGCGAGCGGGCGAGCGTCAAGCGCCGCTTCATGCCGCCGGAAAGCGTGTTGATCTTGGCGCCGGCGCGCCCGGTGAGCCCGGCGAATTCCAGCAGCTCCGGCATGCGGGCCGCGATATCCCGCTGCGGCAGGTCGAAGTAGCGTCCGTAGACCAGGAGGTTTTCCCGCACGGTGAAGTCGGGGTCCAGATTGTCCACTTGGGGAACGACGCCCACTTTCGCGCGTGCACGGCGGGCTGCCGCCGGGACCGGAAGTCCCAGCAGCGATATTTCCCCGCCGTCGGGGTCGGTGAGCCCCAGGCACAGCCGCAGGGTCGTGGTCTTGCCGGCGCCGTTGGGTCCCAGCAGCCCGAAGCATTCGCCGCGGGGAACGGCGAGATCCACCCCCGCCACCACCTCCAGCGCACCGTAGAACTTGCGCAGGCCCCGGGCCTCTAGGACCGGCATTGCTCGTGGATGATGCGCTTCAGAAGATGCAGGCGGCCGTGGAAGAAATGCTCGCCGCCGGGAATGACGATGACGGGAAGCTCCTGGGGCCGCGCCCAGTCGAGGACGTCCTGGAGCGGCACCACGTCGTCGAGCTCGCCGTGAACCACGAGGGTGCTGGCCGGCACCTGGGGCACATCGAAGCGCTTGACGGCGGGGGCGATGAGCACCAGCCGCTCCGGCTCGATGCGGCTTGCGACCCGCGCCTGGACGAAGCCGCCGAAGGAGAAGCCCGCCAGCAGCACCGGCAGGCCCCAGTGCTCCTGGCGGGCGAACTCCGCCACCGCGATGACGTCCTCGGTTTCCCCGCGGCCATCGTCGTGAACGCCTTCGCTCTCGCCCACGCCGCGGAAATTGAAGCGCACCGCCACGTAGCCGAGCTCGGTGAAGGTTCGGGCCAGGGTCTGCACCACCTTGTTGTCCATGGTGCCGCCGAACAGGGGATGGGGATGGGCGATCACGGCAATGCCGCGCCGGCCCGCGCCGGGATCGGCGATGACCCCTTCGATGCGGCCCGCGGGCCCCTCCACCGTGAATTTTTTCTGGGTTGCCGGCTTCAAGGCGGGAGCCTAGATTTTCAGGCGCTCGACGATGCGCCCGTGCTTCAGGTGCTCCTCGATGATCTCGTCGATGTCTTCCTTGTCGACGTAGGTGTACCACACCGCCTCGGGGTACACCACCAGCACCGGGCCCTCGTCGCAGCGGTCCAGGCAGCCGGCGGAGTTGACGCGGATATTGCCCTTGCCGTCGAGCTTGAGGGCCTTGATGCGACCCTTGCAGTAGTCGCGCATGTCCTGGGCCCGGTGACTGTTGCAGCAGGCGGCTCCCGGTTCGCGCTGGTTGACGCAGAAAAACACGTGATAGCGGTAATAGCTCATGACGATGGAAGGGGCTTGGCTCAACTGAAAATTATACCCCAAGCCCCTTCCCAGCCCCCGTGCCGCGGTCGATTCTCCGATGTTGGTCCAGCTGCGTGCGCGGTAGGTTAGTATGGAGCGGCGAGGTCTCATCATGAGCCGTCCTGATTCGTCGAATCCGGAATCCGCTGCGGCTGCGGTTTTCGCCTATCACGAGGCGAGCAAGCATCGCCCCGACCGCTATGCGCCGGGGCCGGGACACCTGGACTGGGCGAACCAGCCCGATCCGTTTCGCCGCTTCGAGGGCGCGCCGGCCATCGCCTTGGCGCTTGCGGCGGATGGCCTGGATACGCCGTTCAACGCCCTTCATCGTCCGCGCAGCCGGGGGCCCGCGGCGGTCAATCGGGAAAGCGTGGCTGTGCTGCTGGAACTTTCGCTGGGGCTCTCGGCGTGGAAGGCCTTCCGCGGCACGCGCTGGGCCCTGCGCTGCAATCCCTCCAGCGGGAATCTTCATCCCACCGAAGGCTACGTGGTCTGCCCCGATATGGCGGGGCTGGACGCCGGTGTCTACCACTACCTCAGTCGCGATCACCTGCTGGAGCAGCGGGCCCGGGTGACGGACCCCGAGTGGAACCGGGCGTTCCCGCGGCCGGGGGCGATCCTGGGGCTTGCCAGCATTGTCTGGCGCGAGGCCTGGAAGTACGGGATGCGTGCCTACCGCTACTGCCAGCACGACTGCGGCCACGCCATTGCCGCGATTTCCTACGCCGCCGCCGCGCTCGGCTGGGGCGTGGCGCCGCTCGATGCCTGGGGCGACCGCGAAACGGCCGCGCTGCTCGGGCTGGATCGGGCGCAGGATTTCGACGGCGCGGAGGCGGAAATGCCCGACCTGCTGCTGTGGGTGGGGCCCGAAGCGGCGAGCGTGGATGTGGCGGCGCTCCTGGCGCCGGCCCGGACCGCGCCCTGGCACGGGCGCGCCAACCGGTTGAGCGCGGAGCATCGGGACTGGCAGGACATTGCCCGGGTAGAAGCGGCGGCCGTGAAACCTGCCGCGGGGCCACTCCCGCCCCCGTCATTTCCGGCGCGGCCAGCATTGGCGGATGCGCCCAACCGCTCCAGCGCGGCCGACCTGATTCGCCAGCGTCGCAGCGCAGTGGACTTCGACGGGGTCAGGTCCATCCCGGCCGACCCGTTCTTTGTCATGATGGATGCGCTGCTGCCCCGGCCGGGACTCGCGCCCTGGGATGCGTTCGCATTCGAGCCCCAGGTCCATCCCGCGCTGTTCGTGCACCGGGTGGACGGGCTCGATGCGGGACTCTATCTGCTGGTGCGCAACTCCGATCACTTGCCGGCATTGAAGTCCGCGCTGCGCCCCGACTGGCTGTGGGAAAGGCGCGGCCCCGCCCATCTGCCCCTCTACCTCCTGATCGGCTACGACCTCAGGGATGCAGCGAGGCTTGTTTCCTGCCACCAGGAGATTGCCGCTGATTCCTGTTTCGCGCTCGGTTTCCTCGCGCGCTTCGAGCCGAACCTGGCGCAATCGCCATGGGCGTACCGGCGCCTGTTCTGGGAAACGGGAGGGCTGGGACAGGTGCTCTACCTGGAAGCCGAGGCCCACGGCATTCGCGGGACCGGCATGGGCTGCTTCTTCGACGACGAGATGCATCGCCTGCTGGGGATCGAGGGGCGCGGGTTCCAGTCTCTCTACCACTTCACTGCCGGCGGGGCGGTGGAGGACCCGCGGCTCGCCACGCTGCCGCCCTATGCCCACCTTACCGGGCGTCGCTGACGGCGCGGGCGCGCGGCGGGAGAAAGAGGTAAATCAGGGCGAGGAAGGGCCAGAGCTCGGCCACGAAGCGCGCAAGCCCCGTGTAATTGAGCAGCTGCCCGTAATGCCAGTTGAATAGCCGCAGCGCGACCGCCGGACTGGCAGGCTGGGCTGGGACCTGCGTGACCCCGATTCCCGCCAGCAGCGTGAGCACGCACAGCAACGTCACCGCCCGGGCGCTCGCGGGAAGTGTGAAAACCAGCAGGAACGCTCCGTAGCCGACGCCCACCAGGGCTTCGGAGCTTAGCCACGCCAGCGCGGCT
>JACPEG010000039.1 GCA_016183615.1 Betaproteobacteria bacterium | reverse complement strand
GGATGAGAACTTGTGCGCCGAGCCGCCCATCGTGTCGCCGGCCCCGAAGAGCCCTTCCATGGTCGTCATCCTGTTGTATCCCCACTGGTAGTCCTTTGGTGCGCAGTCCTCGGGCCCGCTGGCCCAGGCACCGGAACAGGTGGCGTGAGAACCCATGACGTAGGGCTCGGAGGTGATCAACTCGGACGCCCTTTCCTTGGGGTCTATGTTCTGCGACGCCCAGACCACCGCCTGACCGATCGTCATGTCGAGAAAATCCTCCCAGCCGATCTCCTCCTTCTCCCTGGTATCGAGACACTCCTGCGTATGCATGTAGATCGGGCCCTTGCCGGCCTTCATCTCCTCGATCATCGCGTGATTTCGCAGGCAGGTCGGCATCGGCTTGATGTCCGCATACTGCCCGACGAGAGACTTTATCTCGTTGAACCGGGAATCCTCGTATTTCTCCCCGTAGGCGTTGGTGGCGTACGACTTGAGCAGCAGGAACCAGGCACCGACCGGACCGTAACCATCCTTGAAGCGGGCGAGAACAATCCTGTTCTCCATCTGGATCATTTTGGCGCCGGCCTGTATCAGCAGACCGTAGGCCGATGAGCTGCTCCATGGCGCATACCAGGTCCTGCCCGTGCCCTCGCCGATCGCCCGGGGCCGGTAGATGTGTGAAGCGCCGCCGGCGGCCACAATGACCGCTTTCGCCCTGAAAACGTAAAAATTGCCATCCCGGACGCTGAATCCGACGGCGCCGGCGACCCTATTGGGGCGCGCCTTGTCCATCAGCAGATGAGTCACCATGATCCGGTTGTACACTTTGGTGGCAGCCTTCGCGGCGGCCTCGGCAATGATCGGCTTGTAGCTCTCGCCGTGAATCATGATCTGCCATTTCCCTTCTCTCAGGTAGCGGCCGGTCTTCGGGTCCTTCATGATCGGCAGGCCCCACTCCTCGAATTTGTGGACCGTGGAGTCGACATGCCGGGCGATGTCGAAGATCAGGTCCTCTCTCACCAGTCCCATCAGATCGCCTCGCGCGTAGCGCACGTGGTCTTCCGGCTGGTTTTCGCCCCACTGCATGCCCATATAGCAATTGATCGCCGACAGGCCGTGGGCAACGGCACCGCTCCTCTCGATGTTGGCCTTTTCGACGACGACGATCTTCAGGTTCCGCCCCCAGTATCTGGCTTCGTAAGCGGCCCCGCAGCCGCCAAAGCCGCCGCCGATGACGAGAACGTCGGAATCCACGACTATGGTTTTTCTGGATGAAAAGAGCGCCATGGCATCACACTTGTTGCTTCTTACTTTCCGGACGGGGGCAGCGTAGGAAGCGCCTCCACCTTGAGCGCCGCGGGCTCATGCGCGAGCAGCGGCGAGCTCAGTCCGTTTGTGTCGGGCGCCTCATAATCGGATGGCGCTCTTATGGAACCCCAGGGTGTGGTCCTGATCGGGAATGTGAACTCCTTCACCCGCCCGTCCCGGTACCTGATCTTCCAGGAGATGGATCCCTTCTCCTTTTCCCTGAGAACCCGGACCTTGTGGCCCAGCGGCGCGAAGTCCGCATATCCCCGGACGTCTATCGCATGCTGCGGGCACGCCTTCACGCACGAATAGCACTCCCAGCAGAAATTGGGTTCGATGTTGTAAGACCGCCGGTAGATCGGGTCGATGTGCATGATGTCAGACGGACAGATATCCACGCACTCTCCGCAGCCGTCACATTTCGTCATGTCAGTGAAAGTGGGCATGCCGATCACCTCCTGATGTAGCTGCCTTCAGCGGGCCTTGGCAGGTCGGAGGAGCCGTTTGCCTCCTCCACCCTTTTCTGGAAGGCCGCCACGGGCTTATAGAACATATGGGCGAACTTGGACCAGGGCACTGAAACAAAAAGCAGCGTCGTGAAGAAGAGGTAGAGGCCGAACAGCACCAGGGTCGCGGCGGCGCCGCCATGCGCCGTCTGCACAAAATGCCATATCAGCCCGAATGCCACGCTCGCCAGCAGGGTGACGATGAACAGGTCGGCATGCATCAGATGGAAAGGGGAGTGACCTTCATAGGCGACGTTTACCCTGAGAAAGAAGAAAAACCAAAAACCACCGATGAGAACCATCAGCGCGCCTATGTTCCACAGGGCTGTCAGGATGATCGGTGTATGCGCCGCTGTCGGATAGACAAACACCATCACAATGGTGGTGATCAAATAGATGACAAAGCCGTAGGACATCAGGAGATGAGAAACCCGCCGCTCCCATTTGCAGAACTCGCCGGAAGTTGCAACCTCAGTACCGAGGGTTCTGATCGCCAGGGAAGCGATCTCCCCAGCGCCAAGCCGCCTCTGTGCCGCGGCCTGTGATTTCTCCCTCCGCAAGGCGAAGAATTCTGCGCTTCGCTTGTGATAAAGATCGAATAACGTTCCAACGGCAACCGCGAATATCATCAGGACAACGTAGACCTGCATGACAAGAGGGGGGAGAAACTCCGTGAGGAGAGTGAAAGGGTTGCTGATGAACATATTGACGCACCGTCAATTCTTTGCCAGTTTCTGTGTCAACGAAGCCAACTGCGGTATGGGTGCTCAAGGGCCGGCCATGGGCTCAGATCTCAGAACGAGCCCAATCAATCCAAAAAATTTCCGTTCCTCACAACGCCCTTTTTCCGCAAGGAATACGGAATTATGCGGCGCCGCCGCAACGGCCGGCCGCGCCGCGGAGTGCGAGCCCACTCATACTCCTTAATAGCCACACAATGACCCCCTGTCAATAAATCGCCCCGGCTCCGGTAGAAAATCTGAAAGAGCCGGTCCCGGAAATTCGGACAGATGGATAAGTGATAGCCTTGCCCACCCACCGGCCGCCCGGCGGCCCTGAAATGGAGCAAGAGCCTGGCAAGAAGGAAGAGAAGAAACCACTCACCGGCGTTCAAGGCCCAAGTGGCGATCGCGGCGCTGAAAGGCGACAAGACCCTGGCGGAGCTTGCGCAGCAGCACGACGTGCATCCGAACCAGAGGCCACCTAAGCTCGCCGGAAATGCTCCGCCATCCGCTTGCGAGCCGCGGCGTCCGGAAGCGGGCCCCGCCCTGCCCCCATGTTGTCCTCCAGGTGCTTCGGGTTGCGGGTGGCGGGAATCACGCAGGTCACGGCCGGGTGGCCGAGTATCCACTTCAGGAAGAACTGGCTCCAGCTCCGTCAGCCAATCTCCGCCGCCCAATCCGGAAGCGGCTTCCCCTTCACCCGCGAAAACAGCGCGCCCTCGGCGAACGGGCGGTTGACGATCACCGCGGTTCCGGTTTCGGCAGCAACAGGTAGCAGCCGCTTTTCCGCCTCCGGCTCGGCAAGCGAGTAGTTGAGCTGCACGAAATCGAGCTTCTCGCGGACGAGGAGGCGTTCCAGCTCCGGGTAGGCCCCCGAGTGGTAATGAGTGACGCCCAGGTAGCGAATCTTTCCCGCCCGCTTCCATTCCCGCAGCGTCGCGAGATGGGTCGCCACGTCCACCAGGTTGTGGACCTGCATCAGATCCAGGCGCGCCGCCCGCATCCGCCGCAGAGAGGTTTCCATCTGGCGCACGCCCTCGTCGCGCCCAGTCACCCAGATCTTGGTGGCAAGGAACAGCGTTTTTTGCAGCCCCAGCTCCGCGGCGAGATCGCCGACCACCGTCTCCGCCGTGCCGTACATGGGGGAACTGTCCACCACGCGTCCGCCCAGCTCCGCGAACCGCTGCAATACGCTCCGCGCCGCAGCCAGTCCCCTCGCATCGCCCGCCACGTCGAAGGTCTGCCAAGTGCCGAGGCCGACGGCGGGAAGCTTTTCCTCCGTGCGCGGAATCGCGCGCTCGACTACCGAGCGTTCGGAAACCCCTTTGCGCTCGGCCCCCTCACCCCCGCCCCTCTCCCGCGAGGGGAGAGGGGCGATTCGTGCGGGAAATGGGTTGTCAGCCGTTTCCCGAATGCTGAGTAACGGCTCGCCGGCCGCGCGCGCCCGCTTCGCCATCAGCGCTCCAGCCGCAAGGCCCACGACAAGCCGCAGCAAATCGCGCCGCGACAGGCCGGGTTTCGGGGGGTGATCATGGATGCTGTTTCCCATGGGGCATTGCCTTTCGTCACCGGGAAGAGTCGCCGCCAACGGGCTCGCGGCTCAGGGCTTCCTGGCGCCGGCCCAGCATTACGCTGAGCGCCAGCCACAGGGCGGCCAGCGGAATCGCGATGAATGCCGTTCCCGCAATCCCCGCGCCCAGCGTCCGCAATCCGGTGAATATCCAGCCGCCGATGGCGTCGCCGGCGCGATAGACCACCGTGTCGGTCACGCTCTTCGCCTTGTATTTTGCCTCCCGATCCAGCACCGTGAACAGGACCTCGCGCGCCGGCCGGGCGATGGCGAAGTCCGAGGCGCGGCGCAGCACCTGGAACGTAACGACCACCGCAAGCAGGGGCCATGCCCCCAGCGCGGCGAACCCGGCCATGGAGAGCACCGGCACCACGCTCAGCGCCGCGGCCACGCCGAACCGTCGCAGCACCCGGCTGGCCACGAACACCTGCCCGAATAGGCTCAGGGTGTTCACCGCCAGGTCCATGGCGGCGAACAGAGCGGTGCGCTGCTCCGACACGGCGATCGAGTCCGCCACAATGCGGGCCTGCTGGAAATAGAGAAAGGTGGACAGGGTGGTGTAGAGCAGCATGTAGCCGCAGATGCCGAGCAGGTAGGGCGAGCGCGCCAGTTCGGTGAGCCCGCCCCACACGCCTCCGCCAAGCCCGTGTTCCCCCGGTTGCGGGCCCGGCGCGTGGGCCGCCGGATGCGCCCTCGCCCAGGTGAGCAGCGCCAGCAGGCAGCCCGTGGCCAGCAGCAGGAACAGCGCCGACGCGAGAAGCAGGTTCACGGTGCCGAGCGGCGCGGCGAGCAGCGCGGTGATGGCCGGCCCGGTAAGTGCACCGGCGCTGCCGCCGGCGGCGATGAAGCCGAACAGACGCTTTCCCTGCTCGGGGGCGAACAGGTCCACCATGAAGCTCCAGAACACCGCCACCACGAACAGGTTGTAGACGCTCACCCAGATGAAGAAGGCCCGGGCGAGAAATCCCGGCGCCACGCCGGCGCGGAACAGCCCGTAGAACAGCAGGAGGTTGAGGAGAAAAAACCCGTACACCGCGGGAAGCATGCGCCGGCGCGGAAAGCGCGCCGCGGCCCAGCCATAGAGCGGCACCGCCACCAGCATCGCCGCCAGGGTGCCGGTGAACACCCAGGGCAGATTGGCGACGCCGCCCTGGATGCCCATCTCGTCCCGCAGCGGCCGCAGGATGTAATAGCCGCAGAGCAGGCAGAAAAAATAGCAGAACGCCAGGATTACGGCGGCCCGTTCCTCCCCGCGGACATCGAGAATGCGATCGCGCATGAGCGGGGAGTTTACCCCGGGGCCGCCGGGAGCGTCCCGCGAATCAGGAAAAGGAACCGGGTACGATTCCCGAGCTTTCGTAGGTTGGGCTCCGGAAGTTTTTGACCGGAGCCCAACAATGACGGATGCGATGGCAGACGTTGGGCTTCGCCCAGCGAAGCCCAACCTACGCGGCTACGATCTCCCGAGCAAGGGTCCGCAGCAGGATCAGCCGGCGGCCTTGAGCAGCGCCCGGATGTCGTGGGCGAACACCTCGGCGCCCTGGCCGTAGGAGATGTAGAGCCGCAGCTTGCCGTTGGAGTCGAAGACGTAGGTTCCCGCCGAGTGGTCCACGGTGTAACTCCCCGGCGTCTTGCCCGGCTGCTTCTGGAACATGATGCGGAATTCCTTCGCGGTGTGGGACAGCGCCTCGGCGTCGCCGCTGAGGCCCAGGAAGCCGGGATGAAAGGCCGGAACGTACTTCGCCAGCAACTGCGGCGTGTCCCGCTCCGGATCCACCGTGACGAACAGCACCTGGACGCGCTCGGCGTCGGGGCCGAGCTGCTTCATGGCCGAGGCGAGCTCGGCCAGGGTGGTGGGACAGACATCCGGGCAGTGGGTGTAGCCGAAGAACAGTACCACCACCTTGCCGCGGAAATCGGCGAGCCGCCGCGGCTTGCCCGCGTGGTCGTTGAGCTGGAAGTCGCGCCCGAATTCGGCGCCGGTGACATCGGTCGACTTGAACGCGGGCTTGCCGGGCCCGCAGCCCGCAAGCGCCACCGCCAGGCAGGCGGCGCAAACGAGCCGCATTGCGCGCCGCATCGGTGGTTTTGTAGGTTGGGCTCCGGAGGTTTTGGGCCGGAGCCCAATAATGATGGATGCGATGGCACGCGTTGGGCTTCGCCAAGCGAAGCCCAACCTACGCAGCTTGGCGGGCCCGCAGCCCGCGAGCGCCAGCGCCGCGCCCGCGGCGAAAGCAATCCGCATCAGCCACGCCATCGGTGGCCTAGAACCGGAGGTAGTGATCCACCAGCAGCGCGGCGAACAGCGCCGTGAGATACACGATGGAGTAGCGGAAGGTGCGCTGGGCCAGCCGGTCGCTGTAATGGATGTAGATGCCGATCGCGTAGTACAGGAACACCGCGCCCAGCACCACGGCCGATGCCAGGTAGATCAGTCCACTCATCTTCGTGGCGAAGGGCAACAGGGTGACGGCCACCAGGATCACCGTGTAGAGCAGCACGTGCAGGCGGGTAAATTTGTCGCCGTGGGTCACGGGCAGCATGGGCACGCCGGCCTTGGCGTACTCGAGCTTGCGGTAGAGGGCAAGGGCCCAGAAGTGCGGCGGGGTCCAGGCGAAAATGATCAGGAACAGCAGCAGCGCGTCGTGGGACACCTCCCCCGTCACCGCCGCCCAGCCCAGCACCGGGGGCATGGCGCCGGAGGCGCCGCCGATCACGATGTTCTGGGGCGTCATGGGCTTGAGGATCACCGTGTAGACGATGGCGTAGCCGACGAAGGTGGCCAGCGTGAGCCACATGGTGATCTCGTTGACCCAGGTGTAGAGCACGAACAGCCCGATGCCGCCGACGACGCCGGAAAATGCCAGCGTCTCCGCCGAAGTGATGGTGCCGCGGGGCAGCGGGCGGGCCCGGGTGCGGGCCATCACCGCGTCGATTTTCTGCTCCACCAGGCAATTGACGGCCGCGGCCGCCCCCGCCACCAGCGCGATGCCGAAGGTGCCCGCCAGCAGCGGCGCGAGCGGCACCCAGCCCGGCGTGGCGAGGAACATGCCGATCACCGCCGTAAACACGATGAGGGAAACCACCCGTGGCTTGGTGAGCTGGTAGAACTGATGAAGCCGCGAAGAACGAAGGATGAGGCTGGAAGCCATGATCAGGACCTGCTCGTGCGAGTTGTGAAGTTTAACATCGTGACCGCCACCAGCAACAGCGCGCCCAGGGCATTGTGGGCGAGCGCTCCCGCCAGCGGCAGTCCCAGCATTACGTTGGCGATCCCCAGGCCCGCCTCGGCCAGGCCGAGCCCGCCGATCGCTACCCCGTAGCCGGCGAGCCCGGGCACCCGCCACACCCGGATCGCCAGGACCGCGAGATAGGCCAGGGTGATCGCCGCCGCCAGGCGGTGGGTCCAGTGAATCGCAGCAAGGGTCTCGGGCACCAGCGGCGCCCCGGCCGGGCGACCCCAGTCCAGAGCCGCGCCGAAATCCATCGCCGGAACCCAGGCGCCGCGGCAGAGGGGAAATTCCCCACAGCCCAGGGCCGCGAAGTTTGTGCTTACCCATACTCCCGAGACGACCTGCAGAATGACGAGTCCGAGCCCGGCGGCGGCCCAGGCGCCGAGGGAGCGGTCCCGCCCCTCTCTCGCCGGCGCCGCCGGCGAAGCAGCGGCCATCGTCAGCCACGCAAGACACGCCACCACAGCGATGCCGCCCGCCGCGTTCACGGTGGCGATGGCGGGCATCACCGGGTGGACCGTGACTCGGCCCACCATGGCGAGCATCACCATCAACGCGAGGAGCAGCGCCGTCACCGCCGGCGCCTGCCCCGGCCCGCCGCGATCCCTGAAGGCAAGAACGGCGATTCCCAGGATCATGAAGCCCAGCAGCGTGGCAAACAGCCGATGCACCAGCCGGACCGCAGCCTTCGCCTCGTCCACCAGCGGCGAAGCACTTTGCGCCGCCGGCGCCCGGGTGCCTTCGCCCGCGATCCGGCCGTAGCAGTCGGGCCATCCGGCGCAGCCGACGCCGGCATCGGTGAGGCGCACGAAGGCCGAGAGCAGGTTGATGACGAAGGCGACCGCCAGGGTCGTGAGCACCAGGCTCCGGTACATCAGCCGATCCTCGACACCTTCAGCAGCCGCGTCAGGTCCTTCACCATGCGCCGCGGATCGGCGTTCTTCGGAAAGCGCAGCATCAGGTTGCCCAGAGGGTCCACCAGGTACACGTGGTCCCGCACCGACTGCGCCGCCGGGAAATTGCGCTCGAGGCCGCTGCCCCGCGCGTTCAGCACCCGGGTCCCGAGATACTCCGCCACGGTTTCCGCTGCGGGCGCCACGCCGTCGTCGACCAGCCAGGCGCGCTCGATGCGCTCCATGTCCTTGCCCTGGGCCAGCCGGATCTGGCGCATGCTGTAGAGCTTGTCCCGGCACGCGGCGTCGCAGCCTCCTCCGTCCCACTGCACCAGGACCCATTTGCCCCTGAGGGCCGCGAGGCTCGCGGGCTTGCCGTCGAAGCCGGCGAGCACCGCCTCCGGGACTGGCCTGGGCTCCAGCAGCTCGCCGTAATTCATCCGCCCGCCGGGCAGAAGAAAAAAATAGGCCACGTAGGCGGCCACCATCGGCACCGCGAAAATGCCGAACAGCAGAAGCAGCTGCCTGCGGCTACGGCTGGGCTTCGATTCTTCGGACATTCACCACCACGTAGATGATCGCCACGGTGAGCGCCAGCAGGTACCAGGTCAGCGCCCGCACCTGGTGCTTGCCGACGCCGGCGTCGGGGCGCTCCCATTCGCGCACTAGGCCGTCGCCCGCCGCTCCGGTCTGCTCGATGACCACGGGCTGGATGCGGATCGGCATCCGCTGCTCGTAGCGCTCCAGCACCAGGTTCTCCCACACCCGGCCCTGCACCGTCTCGGGCGAGAGCTCCAGGATTTTCTGCGTCGGCACCGTCGCCATTCCTTCCACTTTCACCGGACCCCGGGGGGTCGCCACCGCCGGCAATACGCTGCGGTCGCCGCCGGCAGGCGCCCAGCCCCGGTTCACCAGCACGTGCATGGGCCCGTTGCCGATTCGGAGCGGCATCACCACCTGGTAGCCCACCGCGCCGCGGTGGATCTTGTTGTCGAGATAGATCATGTGCTCCGGAACGAATTCGCCGGTGGCCTCGACCCTGCGGAACAGCACGTCCTCCGGATTCATCCGCGATGCCGGCACCGCGATCGCCGCGTGCCGGCCCATGTCGTCGTAGCGCGCCTGCAGCGCGCGCTTTTCCGCCGCCCGGCTCACCTGCCAGTTGCCGAGGGAGACCAGCAGCGCAATCGTGGCGAGCGCGGCCAGGCTCGGCCACAGGCCGGCCCTGAATTCGAAGGTGCCGAATCGCATCGGTGTCGTGGCGGGAGAATGCAATCTCGTTTACACTGGGCCTTCACCGGCCAACCATGAAAATCATCGTCATCGCTTTCGTTCTGGTGATCCTCGCCAGCCTCGGCTCCGCCCTGTATTACCTGGTGAAGGACCGGGGCGAATCCACCCGCACCGTGAAAGCGCTTACCGTGCGCATTGTGGTCTCGATCGCCCTGTTCCTGCTGCTGATGGCCGGATTCTACTTCGGCCTGATTCCCTCGCAAAAGCTGTAGGGTGCAACCGCGGAGCGGGTTGCACCGCCCCCCCGGTGATGGTCCCGCCGATGTGGCGGAACCGGCTGCGCCATTCCGCCCTACCGTACCAGGGTCAGGAACCGCAAAAAAATTGCCGCATGGCCGGGCGCCATGCGGCGTTCATGCCCCGCGAGGGGCTGTCTCCTCCGTTGTCCTTTGCTACAGCCAGTACACCAGCACGAACAGCAGCAGCCACACCACGTCCACGAAGTGCCAGTACCAGGACACCGCCTCGAAGGCGAAGTGACTCTCGGGCTTGAAGTGTCCCGCCAGGGAACGGAAGAAGATCACCGTCAGCATGATGGCGCCCAGGGTCACGTGGAAGCCGTGGAAGCCGGTCAGCATGAAGAAGGTGGCACCATAGGCTCCCGTCGTAAGCTTGAGGTTGAGCTCGGAATAGGCATGACCGTACTCGTAGGCCTGCAGCCCGAGAAAGAGGACCCCCAGCAGGATGGTGAGGAACAGGCCCAGCTTCAGCTGGCCGCGGTTGTTGAGCTTCAATCCCCAATGGGCCCAGGTGACGGTCGCCCCCGAGGAGAGCAGCAGTAGCGTGTTGATGGCGGGAATGCCCCAGGCGCCCATGGGCGTGAATTGCCCCTCGATGCCGGGGCCGGCCGCGGGCCAAGTGGAAGTGAAATCCGGCCACAGCAGCTTCTGATCAAGTTCTCCGAGCCAGGGCACCGACAGCACCCGCATGTAGAACAGGGCCCCGAAGAAGGCCGCGAAGAACATGACCTCCGAGAAGATGAACCAGCTCATGCCCCAGCGGAAGGACACGTCCACCTGCTTGTTGAACTTGCCGCTCTCGCTCTCCCGGATCACGGTGCCGAACCAGCCGAACAGCATGTAGATCATGATCGCGGCCCCGAGTCCGATCAGCGTCCATCCCGCCCCCGGCGCGTTGTTCATGGCGAGAACGGCGCCGAGCGCCATGCAGAACAGCGCCGTGGAGCCCGTCACCGGCCAGTGGGAGGGCGCGGGGAGGTAGTAGTGGTCGGGTTGTGAGGTCATGTTGTGTGCTCCTCTCCTTAGAGTCTCGTCATTGGGTGATGAAGCGAACCAGCAGTATCAAAGTCGTCACGAAAAGCGCCGCGGCGATGATCCCGGCCACGATGATCTGGACCGGTGTCAGGTTGGCGGCATCCGATTCCTGGTCCTTCCCCCGGCGCACCCCGAAAAAGGCCCAGAATACCGTCTTTGCCGCCCGCAACGGGCCGATTTTCCTTGCCTTGCCCTCGTCCCCGCTCATCCCTCTTTGGGCGCCGCGCCGGTTTCCGCCCGCCGGGTACCCTCCACCTCGAAGAAGGTGTAGGACAAAGTAACGGTGTGCACGTCCTGCGGCAGGCCCGGGTCGATCACGAACACCACCGGCATGCGCTTCACCTCGCCGGGCTTCAACTCCTGCTTGGCGAAGCAGAAGCAATCCAGCTTCCTGAAGTACTGGCCCGCCACCTTCGGCCCGTAGCTGGGAATCGCCTGGCCCGCCATCGCCGTGTTGGAGTCGTTGCGCACCTCGTACACCACCTGCACCAGCTGCCCGGGATGCACGCTCATGCGCCGCTCCTGGGCGGCAAACTTCCAGGGCAGGTTCCCGTGCACATTCGAGTCGAATTCCACGGTCAGCGTGCGGGTGGTGTCCACCTGGGTGTTCGACACCCGATCCGGCTTCTGGAGTTGGTTGAGCCCGGTTACCTCGCAGATCTTGTCGTAGAACGGCACCAGTGCGAAGCCGAAGCCGAACATGCAGATGGCAGCCAGCACCAGCTTCCTCAGCAGCGCCCGGTTCGCTTCCGCGGTGCTCATCCCAGCATGCGCCTCAACATGTATCCCAGCCCGAACGCCGCGGCAATCGACGCCAGAATCAGCGCGGTTTTAAGATTCCGACGCCGGTTGGCGGGTTGCTGTTGCATCATAAAAAAACCTTTAGCCACGGAGCCCACAGAGTTCACAGAGATAAAAACTGTTCTGCGTTTTCTCTGTGTCCTCTGTGTCCTCTGTGGCTTCGAATTTCGTATTTCACTTAATCACCGGGGGCGTCTCGAAGCTGTGGTACGGCGCCGGGGTCGGGAGCATGGTCCACTCCAGCGTATCCGCCCCTTCCCAGGGCCGCTCCGGCGATTTCTCGCCGCTGCGGATCGCCTTCAGGACAATGTACAGGAAAAACACCTGGGACAGCCCGAAGCCGAAGGCGCCGATGCTGGAGATCATGTTGAAATCGGCGAACTGCAGCGCGTAGTCGGGAATGCGCCGCGGCATGCCGGCGAGCCCGAGGAAGTGCTGCACGAAGAAGGTGACGTTGAAGAAAATCATGGTGAGCCAGAAATGCCACTTGCCCAGGGTTTCGTCGTACATCCTGCCGGTCCACTTGGGCAGCCAGAAGTACACCCCGGCGAAGGCCGAGAACAGGGCGCCCGCCACCATCACGTAGTGGAAGTGGGCAACCACGTAATAGGTGTCGTGGAGCTGGATGTCGACCGGGGTGATGGAGAGCACCAGCCCCGAGAACCCGCCCATGGTGAACAGGAACAGGAATCCGATGGCGAACAGCATCGGGGTTTCGAAGGTCAGCGAACCCTTCCACATGGTGGCGACCCAGTTGAACACCTTCACGCCCGTGGGCACCGCGATCAGCATGGTGGCGTACATGTAAAAGAGCTGGGCCTGCACCGGCATCCCCACCGTGTACATGTGGTGCGCCCACACCAGGAACGACAGGATGGCGATGGAGGAGGTGGCGTACACCATGGAGGTGTAACCGAACAGGGGCTTGCGGGAGAACGCCGGGATCACCTGGGACACCACGCCGAACGCGGGAATGGCGATGATGTAGACCTCGGGATGGCCGAAGAACCAGAAGATGTGCTGGAACAGCACCGGGTCGCCGCCGCCCGCGGCGTTGAAGAAGTGGGTGCCGAAGTGGCGGTCGGTGAGGGTCATGGTAACGGCCCCCGCCAGCACCGGCATCACCGCGATCAGCAGGTAGGCGGTGATCAGCCAGGTCCACACGAACAGCGGCATCTTCATCATGTTCATCCCGGGGGCCCGCAGGTTGAGGATGGTGGTGATGATGTTGATGGAGCCCATGATGGAGGACATCCCCAGGATGTGCACCGCGAAGATGGTGAGGTCCATGCCCATCCCCAGTTGCACGGTGAGCGGCGCATACAGGGTCCAGCCCGCGGCCGCCGCGCCGCCCGGCACGAACAGGGAAATGATGAGCAGCAGCGCCGCCGGCGGCAGCAGCCAGAAGCTCCAGTTGTTCATGCGCGGAAACGCCATGTCGGGGGCGCCGCTCATCATCGGGATCTGCCAGTTGGCGAAGCCGACGAAGGCCGGCATGATGGCGCCGAATACCATGATCAGGCCGTGCAGCGTGGTCATCTGGTTGAAGAAGTCCGGGTTCACCACCTGCAGCCCGGGCTGGAACAGCTCGCTGCGAATGATGAGCGCCATGACCCCGCCCACCATGAACATCGTGAAGCTGAACCACAGGTACAGGGTTCCGATGTCCTTGTGGTTGGTGGTGGTCACCCAGCGCATGATGCCGCTGGGATGGTGCTCGTGGCCGTGTTCGTGGGCGTGCACTGCTTCCATGGAGTTCTCCTCGCTATTCCCGAATCACCGTGTTATTTCCTCAGGGCCTTGACCTCGGCCGGCTGCACCAGGTCGCCTGCCTTGTTGCCCCAGCTGTTGCGCTCATAGGTCACCACCGCCGCCAGATCCGCATCGGACAGCTGCTTGAACGATGCCATCGCGGTGTTGGCCTTGCCGCTCAGCACCAGCTTGACATGGGCATCCTTGGGACCGGTTGCCACCTTCGAGCCGTTCAGCGCCGGGAAGGCGGGCGGCATCCCCTTGCCGCTGGCGAGGTGACAGACCGCACAGTTGCCGGCAAAAACTTTCTCGCCCAGGGCCATCAGTTCCGCCAGGGTGAACTGCTTGTTGGGATCCACGACGGAGGCGCCCTGCTTGCTCTTGGCTTCGGCCACCCACTGGGCGTATTTTTCGGGCTCCACCGCCTCCACCACGATCGGCATGAAGCCGTGATCCTTGCCGCAGAGCTCGGCGCACTGGCCGCGGTAAGTGCCGGGCTTCTCGGCCTTGAACCAGGTGTCGCGGATGAAGCCGGGGATGGCGTCCTGCTTCACGCCCAGGGCCGGCACCATCCAGGCGTGGAGCACGTCATTGGCGGTGGTAAGAATTCGCACTTTCCTGCCCACCGGCACCACCACGGGATTGTCCACTTCCAGCAGGTAGCTCTGGCCCTTGGGCCGGGAACCCTCGATCTGGGCCTTGGGCGTGGCAAGGTTGCTGAAGAAGCTGATGCCCTCGCCCTCCCCATTCAGGTAGTCGTAGCCCCATTTCCACTGATAGGCCGTGGCCTTGATGGTCATGTCCGGGGTCGAAGTGTCCTTCATCGCGATGATCGTCTTGGTGGCGGGATATGCCATGCCGATCAGGATGAAGAACGGGATCACGGTCCAGATGATCTCCACCGTGGTGTTCTCGTGGAACTGGGCGGCCTTGTGGCCCACCGACTTGCGGTGCTTGACGATGGCGTAGAACATGAAGCTGAACACGCCGACGAAGATGATGACGCAGATCACCAGCACCAGCATGTGCAGGTCATAGATCTGGGTCGCGATCGGGCTTTGGGGCGGCTGCAGGTTGTACCGGGACTGGGCCCAGGATGCACCGGCCGCCCCGAACAGCATTCCGATGCCCGCCATTGTTTCTGCGACTTTTCGAATCATGCTTCCCCCAGCAGGTTTAATAATTCCTTATCGTTTGCCTGAGCCGCTGCGCCACCGCCTCGCGCTCTGCATCAGTGAGGTGGCGTCCAAATTCCACTTCCCTGCCGCAGTACCGCAGCGCCAGCCGGCAGTGTCCGTCGCCGCGGGCCCAGTCGAGCACCACCTGGGCCCACCGCCGGTTGAATTCATGGCGGACCGTTCGCGCTCCGTCCACCGATTCCAGCACAACGCGCTCATCCTCCACCGTGATGCGCTCATAATCCCCCGCGTGACGCGCCACGTACTGAAAGGCCAGGTACAAGGCCAGCATTTCCGCCCCGGCAAACGGCAGAATCGGCCACGCGCCCGCCAGCGCGAATCCCAGGGAAATGGCGAAAGAAACAGCTAGGATGAAGCAAAAAACAAGGTGCCGTCCGGCCGCGGAAAGCGAATCGTTCCGCTTCGCAGTCAGGGAAAAGTCCGCCGAAAGGCCCCGACCGGTGCACTCCATCTTCTAGTTTTGTTCTGCCCGCCCTGACAGATTCCAGGGCCGCATCTCCTGTGGTGGCCCGCTACCTTAGCACAGGGTCCCAGCCGTGGCAAGAACATGAAATTGCCGCTTTTCTTTGATCTGAATCAAAAAAACCGCAGATTTCCGGCTTTATCAGAAAATCGCCAACTGCTCACCCATTGGCCCATCATGGTTTAGCCGACGGCGCCGGATTCCACTCGAAGGGGTCCGGAATCCGAAGCATGGGCGCGATGAGTTCGGGCCGCAGGGCATCGAGAAAGGGAATGCGTCCCAGGAACGGCGCATCCAGGCGCTGGAGCAGCGCGTCGATGTTCTCTTCCTGGGCATCAAACGACGGCGCGATCTGATTTGCGACCCATCCGGCCAGTCTCAGTCGTCTCGAACGCACCGCGTCGGCCGTGAGCAGCGCATGATTGAGGCAGCCCAGGCGCAGTCCGACCACCAGGATCACCGGAAGGGCGAGACGCACGGCCAGGTCGGCGGCGGTCTCCCGCTCGTTGAGCGGCACCAGGAAGCCCCCGACGCCTTCCACCACTACCGCGTCCGCGAAGCGCGCCAGATGGGAATACGCCGCGAGGATGGCGTCGATCCCGATGTGGCGTCCTTCATGCATTGCCGCGATATGGGGAGCGATCGGCTCCTCCAGCGCACAGGGACACACCCATTCCCGAGGCGCCGGAACGCTCGCCGCCGCCATCATCGCGTCCACGTCTTCCCAGCGCCCGTTCTCCCGCCCCGCCGCCACCGGCTTCATCCCGAGGACCGAAAGTCCCTGGCGCCGCAAGCCATGCATCAGCCCGCAGGCGACGAGGGTCTTGCCCACGCCGGTGTCGGTGCCGGTGATGAAGAAGCCGTGGCTCATGGGAAACGGTGAAGGGTGAAGGGTGAAGGGTGAACAGTAAACGGTGAACGGGAAGACAGCGGACTCGTTCCTCGGGCGTGCCGGCCGCGCAACCTTCGCGCCGGCACCCCTTCGTTCAGCCGCCCGAATGGACGGCGCGCGTTCAGAACCTGCGCCTCACCGTTCACGGTTTACCGTTTACGCCCTTCTCGGCGCAAAACGCACCACTTCCCGCCCGTCGGCGGTTTTCCGCGGCTGGACTTTCCAGGCGTGGCCGTACACCACCTCGAATGTGGCAGGGAGCCTTCCCTCACGGCGCAGCATCTCGTAGCGGGCAAGGGCCTTTCGCCAAGCTGATTTCCCGGTGAGCCCGCGGCGCCGGCCGGCGGTGATATTGTGGGCGCCGATGGCCTTCAGGTCGTGCATCAGGGCCTTCACGTCCGGGTAGGTCACGGTGATGAATTCCATGTCCATCACCGGATCGGCAAGACCGCCCGCCACCAGCATGTCGCCGATGTCATGCATGTCCACGAAGCGGTTGACGTGGGTATAGCGGTCCACGCCGTCGAAGGCCTGGCGCAGCTCCTTCAGCGTGTCGGGCCCGAAGGTGGAGAACATCAGCAGCCCGCCCACCTTCAGCACCCGGTGCATTTCCGCAAACACCCGGGGCAGGTCGTTGCACCACTGAAGCGTCAGATTGGACCACACCAGGTCGATGCTGGCGGCTTTGACCGGCAGGGCCTCCACGTCGGCGCATATCGCGGGCGGCGTCGCGCGCGGGATAGGAAGCAAGCGCTTCCACCAGGGATGGGCGGAGCGTCCCTGAGCCAGCATGCCCAGCGCGATGTCCAGCTCCACCACCGCAGCATCGGGATAGCGCGCCGCCAGCGCACGGCCGCCATAGCCGGTGCCGCTTCCGGCATCGAGTATGGCGCGCGGAGCAATCTTGATGTAGTCGAGCCGGGAGGCCATGCGATCGCACACTTCCCGCTGCAGCACCGCCGCCCGGTCGTAGTTCCCGGCGGCGTGCTCGAACGAGCGGCGCATCTGGCGCTTGTCGATGAGGCTCTCAGTGCCCATCGAGGAATCGCTCCAGGTGCTGCGCGAATTCTTCCGGGCACGAAATGAACGGAGCATGCCCGCAAGGGCCCATGAGCGCGAGCCTTGCATCGGGAAGATGCGCCGCCAGCCACTCGCCGGCCCCGGGCGGGCAGAGGGCGTCGCGGCCGCCGTGGATTGTCAGCACCGGCTGCGCTATCCGGCCGACGCGGCTCCGGAGATCATTGTCGAGCAGCATGTGGAGGCCCGACTCCAGGGCGGCGGGCGCAGGCCGGCCAGGGCCGAACAGCGTCTGGCGCAACGAGCGCAGCGTCTCCGTCCCGCGCGCCGCACCCCGCACCTGGAGCGCGAGGAAGCGCTGCAACGTCGGGACGTAGTCCACCTCCAGATCGCGGGCAAACCGGGTGAGGACGGATGCTTCGATTCCATCCCTCCACCCGTTGCCGTTGACGAAGCGGGGTGTGGCGGAAACAAGCACCACCTTCTCGAACCTTTGGGGTTCGCGGGCCGCAAGCTCCAGGGCGATCTGGCCGCCCAGCGACCAGCCGCAGACGGAAACCCGCTCGGGAAGCACGCCGGCAACCGCGCCTACCCAATCCTCAAAGGCCATCCCCTCCCGGGCGGGGCTCTGCCCATGCCCCGGCAGGTCAACGAGATGCAACCGGAATCGCCGGGCCAGCCGAGCCTTGAGCCCGCTCCACACCCCGCCGTGGAATGCCCAGCCATGGAGCATCGCCAGATCGGGGCCCTGTCCGAGGGTTTCGACGTACAGGTTCATGCGAAAGCCGTCACCGCAGAGGATGCAGTGGTAGCGTTCCCTCCAGGTCACGCAAGGCGTCCAGAAGCCGGTCCACGTCCTCGGGCGCGTGGGCAGCCGACAGGGAGACGCGCAATCGCGCACTGCCTTCCGGCACCGTGGGCGGGCGGATCGCGGGAACCAGGATGCCGCGCTCTCGGAGCCCGGCGGCAAGCGCCACGGCCCTACGGTTGTCGCCCACCACCAGCGGCTGAATCGGGGTCGTCGACGGCAGGAGCCTCCAGGCTCCGTCCTTCAACCCGGCCTTCAGCCTGGCGATCAACTCCGCCAGGCGCTGGCGGCGCCAGTCCTCGCTTTCAATCAACTCCAGGCTCGCGCTGACGGCGGCCGCGAGCAGCGGTGGCAAGGCCGTGGTGTAAATGTAAGTTCGCGCCCGCTGCACCAGGGTTTCGATGATTTCGGGCGCCCCCGCCACGAAAGCGCCGAACACCCCCGCTGCCTTGCCGAGGGTTCCCAGGTAGATCGCCCGCGGCGAGCGCACTCCGAAATGGGACAGAATTCCGCGGCCACCCCGGCCCAGGACCCCGAAGCCGTGGGCATCGTCCACCAGCAGCCAGGCATCATGGCGCTCGCAGAACGCGATGAGCTCGGGCAGCGGCGCCAGGTCGCCATCCATGCTGAACACGCCGTCGGTCACGATGAGCTTGCGCCGGGCGCTGGAGGCGGCGAGTCGCTTCTCGAGCGCCGCCAGGTCCAGATGCGGATAGCGCGTGGCTTCGGCCCGCGACAGCCGCACCGCATCGATGAGCGATGCGTGGTTGAGCTTGTCGCTGAACACCGTGTCGCCGCGGCCGGCGAGGGTGGCAACCACCCCCAGGTTGGCCATGTAGCCGGTGGAAAACAGCAGTGCCCTGGGCAGACCCACGAACGCGGCGAGCCGCTCCTCCAGACGCTGGTGCGCCACGCTGTGGCCGGTGATCAGGTGGGAGGCGCCGGCACCGACACCGAATTCCCTCGCCGCATCGCAGGCCGCCTGCGCCAGGGCGGGATGATTTGCGAGCCCCAGGTAATCGTTGCTGCAAAACGCCAGGTATTCGCGTCCTGCGACGCGAACTCTCGCCCCTTGGGCACCTTCGATCACGATGCGGCTGCGCCGCAGGCCGGTGGCCCCGCAACGGGCGAGATCGTCCTTGAGGTCCCGGAGCAGCATGGATGATACCTATGTAGATGCGGATTTATTCGCACGAAGAAACGTTGCAGGCAGGCCGAATGAATTCGGCCCTACAAGCAGCACGGTGTAGTCCCGTAGGTTGGGCTCCGC
This sequence comes from Betaproteobacteria bacterium, assembly GCA_016183615.1. Taxonomy (GTDB): domain Bacteria; phylum Pseudomonadota; class Gammaproteobacteria; order Burkholderiales; family UBA6910; genus JACPEG01. The sequence continues at coordinate 55,309 of JACPEG010000039.1, read as the reverse complement.
CCGGCGGAGCCCAACAGTCCCCTTCGCGTTGCCGTGGTCGTGTTGGGCATGAATGCCCAACCTACCCCGCTCCCGCGCCCGGCGCTTCCCGCTTCACATCTCAGGCCCCGGGCTCGGCCGGCGACATTCCGAGCCGGGCGAGCAAGGCCTTGTCCTGTTCCACCTCGGGGTTGCCGGTAGTGAGCAGCTTGTCGCCGTAGAAAATCGAGTTGGCGCCGGCGAGGAAACACAGCGCCTGCAGCGCTTCCGGCATCTCGCGCCGGCCGGCGGAAAGCCGCACCCGGGCCCGCGGCATGGTGATCCGCGCCACCGCGATGGTGCGCACGAACTCCAGGGGATCGAGGGACGCGGTTCCATCGAGCGGGGTGCCCGGCACCTGCACCAGGTTGTTGATGGGCACCGATTCCGGGCAGGGATCGAGGTTCGCCAGTTGCGCAATCAGCGCCGCCCGGTCGCGGCGCGACTCGCCCATGCCGACGATGCCGCCACAGCAGACATGGATTCCCGCATGACGCACCCGCTCCAGCGTGTCCAGGCGGTCCTGGTAAACGCGGGTGGAAATGATCTCGCCGTAGAATTCGGGGGAGGTGTCGAGATTGTGGTTGTAGTAATCGAGGCCCGCGGCCTTGAGCTGCTCGGCCTGGCCGTCCTTGAGCATGCCGAGCGTGGCGCAGGTCTCGATCCCGAGCGCATGCACCGCCTTCACCATTTCGGCCACCTGTTCCAGTTCCTGCTGCCGCGGGCCGCGCCAGGCCGCGCCCATGCAAAAGCGCGTGGCGCCGTTGGCCTTCGCCGCCCTGGCCGCCGCGACGACCTCCGCCACCGGCAGCAGGTCCTCGGCCTCGACCCCGGTGTCGTGGTGGGCCGACTGGGGACAATAGCCGCAGTCCTCGGAACAGCCGCCGGTCTTGACCGAAAGCAGGCTGGAGAGCTGCACCGAGTTGGGATCGAAATGGGTCCGGTGGATCTGCTGGGCCTGGTACAGGAGGTCGTTGAACGGAAGCGCGAACAGGGCTTCCACCTGCTCCACGCTCCAGCGCTGGGGCCGGGGCGCGGCCACTTGGCCGGCGGCCGGCGCGAGTTGAGTCGTCATCTTTTTGCTCCGGGAATCGTTAACGGGATTGCGGGGTCGCCGCATGATCCGGGATCGGGGGCGTTCTTGTCAAATATTGACTGGCGATTGCTTTACAGGTGCCTTCCGCTTGCGCAGTTCCTGCTCGGCGAGGCCTGTTTGCTCTGCGGCGCGCCAGCGGCCGGGGATCATCTGTGCCGCGCCTGTCGCGCCGGCTTGCCGCGCCTGCCGCGAAGCCGCTGCCCGGTGTGCGCGCTTCCGACCTCGTCCGGCGAAACCTGCGGCAGCTGCCTCGCCGACCCGCCGAACTTTCAGCGCACCTGCGCACTCCTCACTTACCGGTTTCCCGCCGACCGGCTGATCCAGGCCTTCAAGTACGGGAGCCGGCTGGCGCTGGCGGACACTCTTGCGGCACTGATGGCGGAAGCGCCGCCCGATCCGCTGCCGGATCGGCTGATCCCGGTCCCCCTGGCCAGGCAGCGACTGCGGGTCCGGGGATTCAACCAGGCCCTCGAAATCGCGCGGCGGCTCGCGGCGCGCACCGGCATTCCCCTCGACCCAAACGCCTGCAGCCGCACGCGCCACGGGCCGCCCCAGGTGGAGCTGCCGTGGAAGGAGCGGGCGAAAAACGTCCGCGGCGCTTTCGCCTGCGGCGCGGACCTGAGGGGAACACGGGTCGCGATCGTGGATGACGTGATGACCACCGGCGCGACCCTCGACGAGCTGGCAAGAGTGCTGCGGCAACGGGGTGCAGCGGACGTGACCGCCTGGGTGGTGGCGAGGACGCCAAGAAAACCGTGAACCTCAAAACAGTTGAACCACGGGGGCACGGGGAAAATCAAAGGCTTCGGCACTCGCAACCCCGTACCCAACAAGCACGAGGATCAACTAACGCAATGGTTCGCTTCGCCCCTGGTCCCCGTGTTCCCCGCGGTGAAGAGTTCATTCCGGGTTACTGCTTCGACTGTTGAATCTGTCGCAACCGCTGGTCCACGAAAGCGGCGAGTTCCGGATTCAGGGTGTTGGTCGCGTGGGCGCGCTGAAAGGCTTCCCGCGCCTCGGCAATCCGCTGCTCTGCCTCAAGAGAAATGCCCAGACCCATGAGCCAGACCCCCGCCGAGGGAGCGGCGCGCACTGCTGCCTGGTAATGCTCGATGGCCTCCCTGTGGCGCGACTGGCGCTGCAGCAGCGCCGCCAGGAAGGCCCGGTAATCCGGCTGGCTCTGTCCATACGCCCGGACTTTCTCCAGGGTCTCGACCGCCGGCCCCAGTTCCCCCCGCTCCACCTGAATGCGCGCCAGGGTCATGGCGAAGCCCACCTGCTTGGGGTTGATCCTGAGGCCCTCCTGCAGGTGGCCCGCCGCCGCTCCGACCCGCTTGTTTTCGATGAGCAAGCCCACCAGCACCTGGCGCGCTGCCTCATGACCCGGATCGATCTGCAGGGCCAGACCGTAGCCCTCCACTGCCTCCGACACCCGGCCTTGCTGCATGAGACCGACGGCTCGGCGGAACTCGTTTTCGGCCCGTTGCTGGGGCGATACCTGCTTGAACTGCCGGGAGGCCTCCTCGGACCTGGAAGAATTTCCGGTCCCGGCTGGCGCTTTGGCGATGAACGGGGCCGCGGCCTGCGCGTCCTGGCCTGCCGCCGGAGCCTGGGTTTCCTTTGGCGACGCGTTTCTCGCAACGGCCTTCGCGGCGGCCGGCTTCTCCGGTTCGGATCGCGGCTCGGGCTTCGGCGCGGGGGCGGGACGCTGGTCCATCGGCTGGGACGCCCCCGTCTGCGTCGCATCGCTCCGGGGCGCGGGGACGGCGCTCAGTTCCATACTCAGGCGCGACGCGGGCTGCGCCGCCTCGGCGACTGGCGGTGACGCCGCGACCGAGGATTTCGGCGTCTCCGAAGCGCGGGTCGCCAGCGCGACGGGGGCAGGCCCCGTCCTGTTGGAGAGGAACCACACCGCTGCCGCCGCTGCGACCGCGGCGGCGACCGCGGCGGCCAACGGCCAGCGCCCAGGCGAGCGCCCGGAAACCGCCCGCACCTGGCTACCCATGGATTCGGCGGGGCCGCGGGGAACGCCCCGTTTCTCCAGGTCCTGCAGTACCTGATTGATGACGCTCACTGCATCAACACCCAGCCCAGCCCGCCCGATACGATCAGCATGGTGAGGCCCACCCACACCCAGCGCAGCAGCAGCGGGCCGCGGACTGCCGGCGTATCGTTCGCCGCCGTCTGCACGTGGCGCGGCAGCACCTGCTGGCCGCCCTCGCCGAAGACCAGCATCAGCGCCTTGTGGGCCAGAATGTTGATGAGGCGGGGGGTGCCGCCGCTGAACCGATGCAGCAGCTTCACCGCGCTCTTGCCGAACAGCCGGCCGCCCTGGTAGCCGGCCACGTTGAGCCGGTGGCTGAGATAGAGGTCCACTTCATCCTTGCGCAGCCCGCCCAACTGGTGCTGGAAGCTGATGCGCTGGCGGAGCTGGCGCACCGACTGCTCCTTCAGCCGCTCGTTCAGTTCCGGTTGCCCGAACAGCACCACCTGCATGAGCTTGCGCTTCTCGGTCTCCAGATTGGTGAGCAGCCGCAAAACCTCCAGGCTTTCGAGCGGCATCGCCTGGGCCTCGTCGAGGCACACCACTACCCGCTTGCCGGCGCGGGCAAAATTGAGCAGCGCGTGGGTAATCGCCTTCAGCACCAGGTGCTGGTCCGCGCCCCGGTCGATCGCCACGTTGAATTCATCGGCCAGCGCCAAGAGCAGGCTCTTGGGCTCCAGGTAGGGGTTGGGAAGGTAGGCCGCCACGAAGGATGGTCCCAACGTGGCGATGAACTTGCGACAGAGCAGCGTCTTTCCGTTGCCCACCTCGCCGGTGATCTTGATGAAGCCCTCACCGTTCTTGGCAGCCACCAGCAGCGTATTCAGAGCCTCCTGGTAGCTGGAGCAGGCGAAAAAGAAGCTGGTGTCCGGCGTCAGGCTGAACGGTGGTTCACGTAGTCCGAAGTGGGCGTGGTACATATCGGTCTCCCCCTACTTCGTCGCAATTGAAAGGCGCCGTCCCCATTGGCTCGTCCTCACTTGTTCTGCGGCGGCAGGGCGCCGGGGATATTCGGGCTAAGCCTCTCGACGCGGTCGCGGCTCTCCTGGATGCTTTGCGCCCATTCCCGGTCGCTCCGGACGATGGTGGGCTTGAGCAGGATAACCAACTCACGCTTTTCCGCGCTCTCGCTGCGTTGCCGGAAGAGATTGCCGAGTACGGGGACGTCGCCCGCCCCGGGCACCTGGGAGCGGCCGGTGTTCTGCCGCTGGCTCATGAGCCCGCCGATCGCAACGATCTGGCCATCCTGTGCCCGCACGATGCTGTCCGTTTCCTGCACCGAGCTGCGCGGCACCGGAATCCGGAAGGTTCCCGAAGCGCCGGTATCGATTTGCCGTTCATCCTGAGTCACCGAACTGATGGACGGATGGATATGCAGAATGATGTTGCCCGCCTCGTCAATGCGCGGCGTAACGTCGAGTGCCACGCCGGAGAAGAATGACTGGAATGTCACCGTGGGCGCCGTAAGGGTGGTGCCGGTGGTCACGGCGCCTACAGTTGTGGTTCCTCCGGTAACGTTGGTGACAAACAGCTCATCCTGTCCTACCTTCAGCACAGCCTTCTGGTTGTTAAGAGTCGCAATCCGGGGACTGGACAGCACGTGAACCGTCCCCTGGGTTTCCAGGAACGAAAGCAGCGCAGCAAAATTGCTTGTCTGAAAAGCGAGCCCGAACAGTCCTCCCACAGCCGTGGCAGCAGTAATCAGGTTGGCACCCGGGTCCGACAGCAGCTGGGGAGCGGTGAATGTGCGGGTGGTGGCATCGATCGTGGTGACACCGGAGGCCAGGGGGCCGCTGTTTTGCAGGACTGAACCCTGGTCTCCCAAGCCAATCGACAAACGGCTGTTTCCGCCGGTGCGGAACGCCGCCCAGTTGATTCCCTGCTGGTACCCGTCCTTGAGCTCGACCTCGAGGATCTTGGCCTCCAATATCACCTGCCGCTCCACCGCCAGTTGGGAGGCCTTGAGATAGGCGGCAACGTTGCGCAATTCCTCGGGCATCGCGCGGACCACGATCACCCCCGTCTGCGGACTCACTACCACATTGCGCCCCTGGCCCTGCCCGACTATCGCATCCAGCGAGGCCTTGAGCTCGTTCCAGAAGTCGGTGTTCGACGTGGTGGTGATATTGCTGCTCTGGACGGTGCCCGTGCCTCCGGCCGCCGCGGGTGCCGGTGCCCCGGCCGTTCCCCCGACCGGGATGCCGGTGGAGGCATTCACCCGGACTTCCGATTTCCCCTGCCGTTGCCCCGTCAGGTAGTTCACCTGGAATACCCGTGTCTGTAGGGAAATCGGCTGGATGAAGATCCGGGGGCCGTCCATCTTGTATTCATAGCCGTATAACTCGCGGATGGTCTCCAGGGCCTCGAGCACGGTGACGTCCTTGAGGTTGACCGAGATGGTCCCCGTGATGTCGGGGTGAACCAGCATGCTGTAGCGGGTGCCGGACACAATGCCCATGAAGACCTGGGCCGCCGGCGCATTGTTCACGACAAGGTCGAACTTGGGATCGAGGGGCCGGTCGCCTGCCTTGGGCATTTCCACCTTGAGCGGGGGCAGCAGGGCGCCCGACACCGTGTCAGGCTGGGCCGCCTTGGGCCGTTCCTGGGCCGCCTTGGCCAGTTCGACGCTCACGGCTTCGGGCGCGCCGCTCCGCATCGCCGGAGTGGCCGCGCAGCCGGCCAGAACGATCGCGCCCAACGCAATGGCGAGTATTCTTTTCATTTGGTTTCTTTCGTCGCCCCCTTCGACGTCCGCCGTTCCCTGACCCCGGCCCTGGCGCCCTTGGCCGGTTCCGGCGTCAATGCCCGCTTTTCCACGCTTGGGAACAATCGCAGCGTCTGCATCCCCTCGGGACCCTTGAGCACCGCCTCCGATTCGCTCACCTTGATCAGCCGAGCGTCCCCCAATTTGCCTCCGAGCTCCACCACCTGGCCGTCGATGATCGCCGCGCGCCGGGTAGCCGAGAGGTACACGGACTGGAGTACCGGCCCGGCCGGCGCTGCCCCGATCCCCGGGGTCGGCCCGGGAACAGCCACTCCAGGGGGCGGCCGGGTCGGATCGGGCAGCGCCTCGGCCGCCTGCGCGGAATATGCCACAACCAGGGCGGCGAGCATACCCCCAAGGCGCCACGACGGCCGGCTCCGCGTAAGGCGGCGCCGGATCGAGTCCGGGGCAGGCTTTGCGGCCGCCGGCCGTAAGCGGCGGGCACAGCCCGCCCTACGGTTGCTTTCGGCTAGACCGCGAGCCATGTCTTTTCGAGCCCCAGGGTGTAAAGCGTCAACGTCAGCTGCGCGGTGGGATGGATTTCCACGGTGAGGCTGACCCTGGCCCAGTACATTTGCCACGGCAGCTTTTCCAATTGCGCCATGTAGTCCAGCAGGTCCAGGTAGCTGCCCCGCACCGAGATCTCCACCCCATGCTGGAACATCTGGGCGACGCCGGCACCCCCTCCGGCGAGAGGGGTGGCGGGCAGGGTTTTCAGCTGGACAAGCTGCAGGCCCCGGTTCCGCGCCAGCAACTGCTGCAGCAGCTCGGCCATTTTCTTGGGGGGAACCAGGTGATCCTGCTTTCCGCGCAGAAACGCATCGGCGTCTGCGAGTTGACGTTGCAACTGCTCCAGTCGTGCCCGGTTCGCGGCATCCACGTCGCTCGGCTTCGCCTGCACCAGTACCTGAATCCGCTCCTGGATCCCGGCAATCTCCCGCTGCTGCTGCACCACCTGTTGCGACGAGGCGCGCTGCTTGGACAGCAGAGGATCGAGCAGCGCGACATTGATGAGGGTAACGACGATCAGGGCCGCCATGGCGAAGATCAGCGCCCGCTCCCGCAGGGCCAGATTGTCGATCCGGTCGGCAAGCGCGTTGAGCCAGGCCTTCATTCCGAATACCTCATTTCAGCCACGGGGAACACGGGGGGCACGGGGAAATTCAACATGTTGCCGATGCATTGGGCCCCACCCAGTAGGTCGCACCCCGCGTTTCCCCACCAGGTTGTTTCCCCTTGTTTCTCCCCGTGCTCCCCGTGGTTAACGACTTTTTCCAGGTTCATTTCGCTGCCCCCGACGCGGCCGACTGCAGGCTGAATTCCAGGTAAGCCACACTGGGCGCGCCCGGCGCCGCTGCCGGTCTCGGCCGCTGGATGCGCAGCGACCCGAAGGATTTGCCTTCCATCACGGGCTCCTGCCGCAGCCGCTGCACATAGGCCGGCACCAGTTCGGGGCTGAGGACCCGCCCGCCCACACCGATTTCGCTGCCTGCGCCGACGATGCTGAGATCGGTGAGCCAAAGGCCGTTGATCGATTGGCGCGCAAACGCGCGAAAGTACTGCGAGTAACCCTCGGTGTTTCCCAGAACCCCGCTTCTCAGGACGTCCACGATCTGTTGCCGGGAGCGCACCTGGGCTTCGGCCTTCTTGACCTCCGCTTCGAGCTCCTTGCTTTTCCTCTCGGGGGAATACTCCGCGCTCAGGCGGGCAAAGCGCTGCCGCTCCACCTTCAACCGTTTATCCGTCTCCACCGCCTGCCGGCCCAGGCTCGACACTTGGGACACGGCGTAGCCCCAGAACACCGCCGAGCCGAGCACGATCAGGCCGAGGGCCTGCAGCATGGTCACGGCCGAAAAATACTTCTTCTTCTTCAGAAAGATGGGGCTGAAGAGGTTGATCTGCTGGCTCACAGGGCCTTCTCCTCATGGCGCAGCGCAGCCCCCAGCACCTTCAGGCAGGCGGCCTGGGTTTCTCCGTCCGTCAGATCGGGCACCGCGCTCAGATCGAGCACCCGGGAAAGGTCCAGCGTTTCGACCGGCAGATAAAGGTTGGTGGCCAGGTGAGCCCGCAGCGGTTCCGGGTCCGGTATCGGCCCCAGCAGCACCTTGCTGAGGGTCACGAAATGGTACTGCCGGTCGAAATGGTCGAGGGAGCGCTGAAGCTCCAGGGTGACCCGGTCGAAATTCTCCCGCCGCAGGTTCTCGTCTGCGTCCTGCACGTCGCCGAGGCCCACGTCGATGCGGCGCGTCAGGTACAGCTCGCCTTCCTTGGTGATCGTCAGCAGCCCGCCGTCGGAATTGAAAGACAGCATCGCCAGCCCGCGCCCGGGCTCTTCGCACAGGGCGGCAATATTGCGCTGGGCCGTTTCCTGGATGTCGATGACCGAAAGCGGGATCTTCGCCGCCTCGAAAAGGGAAATCCGCTGCTGAATCGTGTCGTTGGGGGCGGCGATGGCGTACATGCCCTGGGGCCGCACGCCGACCCCCTTGTCCCCGGGGATCTGCAGTACGTCAACCGTGGCGTCATCCACGTGATAGGTCAGGAGATCCTTGATGCGCCAGCGGATCGCCGCCTTGAGCTCGTCGGGAGGCACATTCATGGCGTCCACTAGCAGGATCTGGTACTCCCCCGCGTTCAGCAAGGTGGTGCAGGCGTAGTTGCCGAGATGGAGTTCCTTCCTCAGCCGCTCCATTCCCTCGGCATTTACCGGCGCCAAGGGGCGGAAGGCACACTGCGTGACTACCGGCTTTGCGCCGGAGTTTATCCTGACGTGGGCCAGCGTCACGCCATTGGCCGATACGCCAATAGCGAGCCAGCCCGGCTCCTGCTTTGTCTTCCTCCAGATGCCCAGCATATTTTCCGATCGATGTTTAACTTGAAGTTATAGCAATAACATCTTGTTGTCAAATGTTTTTTCCAAGAAACTCGGTTCCTTGACCTATACTGAACCGATCAATAAAGCTCTCTCGTGTAGATAAACTCCTTCTCGCGGGAAAAGTTTGCCGTTCCCGGCTCGCCGACGGCGAAATCCCCGAACCCGGTGAGCCCTGTCGCCTGGGTGCTGGTCGCCGTGCGGGTTCCTGTTGTGGTGGAAGACCAAGTACCCCCCGAGAAGCGCTTCACGATGAACGAACCGGTGCTCGCGCCGCCATCCACGTCGCCTGCCAGGAAGTTGAAGGTGGCGTCGTAGGAGCCGCCGGTCGGAAGGCTTCCGGTCGCCGGCGTGGTCAGCGTCCAATAGCGGTTCACGCTCTTCGCGGAGTTGATGCCCGAGGTCGAAATATTGGGATGATCCGGAGTGGCGGTCGTGCCGAGCACATTCCCCGCCACGGTGACGCCGGTAAAAGCGGTGTCCACCGGCGTGTAGCCGGTGGCGTCGCCAACTTCGAAGGTGCAGCTGGAGTTGCCTGTCGGTATCGCCTTTTGCAATCGCCCGATCACGTGGCCCGGGGTTCCACCGGGCCGCGACACGCTGCTCGCACAGGTGGCCGTCGTAATCACCGTCGACGCTCCGGTGGTAATATTCCCCGCCTGAAGGGTGAGCGTGCCATTCACGGTCGTGTCGGCGGCGAGGCTTACCCCGCTCGCGTTGTTGATAGTGAGGTGGTGATAGGTGGTGGCCTTGACGGTCTGGGCCGCGCTGCCGTTGTAAACGACGGTGTTGGGGTTGGCGGTTGCCGTGAGTCCGGCGATTCCGGAGGTCCCGCCGATGGCAAGGGTGGCGTTCGTTCCCTGGGTCAAGGTTCCGGTGCCGCTCAGGGCCGTGGATACCGTGATGGTGCCGGCGTTATTGTTGGTATAGGTGCCGTCCACCGTCAGGGTGGTGAAGCTGATGCCTCCCGCCGGACCGGTGATCTGCTTTCCCGACCCGGTCAGGGTCACACCCGCAGAACTGGCGGTGAAGGTCCCGGTATTGGTCCAGTCTCCGCCCAGCGTGACGAGCCCGGTGCCCTGGGTGACGGACCCGGTCCCGGCGAAATTGCCGGTGACGCTGACCACCGTGTTGTTGGTATTTAACGCGGTGGTGCTACCCACCGACCAGTTGCCGGCGACCGACAGGGTTCCTGCAGCGGTAGTTTTTGTTCCGGCACCGGAAAAAGTGAGGTTCTGGTAGGCGGGAGTAGTGGACACTGTCTGCGCGACCCCCGCCGCGTATTCCACCGTGGTGCCAGCCGAAATGTTGAGCGTGCCAAACCCGGGGAACGTCGTCGCCGTGGTGGCCGATCCCAACCGGAAGGTGCCGCTGGTGAGGTTCAGGGTTCCGGCAGATGTAAGCTGGAAGCCGCCGTCGTCGAATACGCTGCTGGCGGTGACATCCCCTATGGTCAGGGCGGAGGTCGTGGTTGCACCCGTGAGCGTGGCACCGGCCGCATTGTTGACCTTGAGGATGTTGTAGGTGTAAGTGCCGATTTGCTGTGCAGCCCCGCCGTTGAAATTCACGGTCCCAGTGCTCGCAGTGAACGTCGCGCCGCTCTGCAGGTTCCCGCCGACATTTAACGTGCCAGCCCCCGAGAATGTGATATTCGCATTGGAGTTCGTGCCTGCAATCAGCACGCTTCCCGTAACCGTCGCGGTTCCAGTGCTGATGAGAAGCGATGCCTCGCGGTTTCCTACCGATCCGCTTAGGGTGAGGCTTCCTCCCACGCTGAGCGTTCCCGCCCCCACGTTCAGCGTCTTCGCACGGTTGTTGGCAAGGTTTACGGCGTTCACCGAGACGTTTCCGCCGATGGTCAGCGTACCGCTCGCCACCGTAATGGCTACGCCGCCATTGCCATTGCCCGTGCTAATGTCGAGGGACTGGCCTACCGCCCCGGCGGCGTCCACATTGACTGTGTGGTTGCCCCCAATAACCACGTCGTCGGTACTGAGGGGTATCCGTCCGCAACTCCATCGCGCTGCCGCGAACCACGTGCCGCCGCTCCCCGAGGTGCAGATCGCGGCGCTGGCATCCCCGGTCGCGACCCACAAGCCCGCGGCCCACGCGATCGCGAGTGCCCATCTGATACTCCGGCGAAACGATGTCACCTCGGTCACTCCATTGCCGTCATCGGTCACGAACCATTACATTCACTGGCATGGGGCCAATCACGGAATATTGGACACCGTGGCTTCCATCCGGCGCTCGGCATAGGCGGGGCTTCCAAGACCGCCGATGGTGGCCTTGCTCGTGAGATAGTAGACGGCCGGGGCGCCGTGGGCGGTGGATGAGCAGGTCACGGTGACCGCCACCCCGTTCAGGGCCCGTTCGGCGATGGTGAAGTTCGTGCCCGCAGCGCAGGCGCGGTCGTCGCCGATCATCTGCAGCTTCCTGCGCGCGAACTCACGCCGGACCATGGAGCTCCCCTCCGAACCGCTGCGCCGTCATACCGCCACCGGCAGTCCCGCGCGCCGCGCCGCTGCGTGCAGCTTGGCGTCGAACGCCGCAAAACGCAGCTTGCCCCCCGCGGTATCGTTGAGCCACAGGGCGGTCGCCAGGTGAATGGCGTCGAATCCGCGCAGGGCGTAGGCCTCGGCAAGCTCGCCGGCGCTGCGCGCCAGAACGTGGCCCAGTTCGACCCGCATGAGCGACTCCCAATCCGCGTTGAACTGCTTCAACCGCTCGTGGTGGCGCTTCTCGACCGTTGCCCCCTGTCGCATCAGCCGCGCGAAGGCGGCGCGCGTTTCGGCGTATGCGACAACCGAAGTCGCCACCGCGGCGGACTCGCGAATGAGCGTCCTCACTTCCGAAGATCCGCGCTCCCGGACATAGAGCTTCACCATCGCGGAAGTATCGAGGTAGAGGATCACCGGCGGTCCTCGGCGACCCAGTCGGACAGCAGCACGCCGGCGGGCATCGCCTCGGCCCTGGCGAGGCCCTTTGGCTTGCCGCCGTTCCAGCGAACTCCCGGCGCCTCCGCCAGGTCCCTGAGGGTAAGGCGGCGGCCGACGGGGATGATGCGCGCCACGGGATGGTTATGAACGCTGACGGTGACCGTCTCGCCCCGCTCGACGCCGCGTATCACCTCGCTCAAGCGAGCCTTCAAGTCGCGAATATTGGTTTGCATGGGTGTGACCTCTTTCCTAAAATGTGGTCACAGTATAGGCCAGCCGGCCCGGGCAGTACAAACTCCGCTCCTGATTACCCGGTAGCGTCGCTGCAATCCCCTGCCCCGCGCAGCCACCTCAGGCCGGACCATGCAGCTCCCGCCGGATGCGGGCCATCTCGGCCCGCGCCTCCGGCGACGAGGCTCTCTTACGCCAATCCTGCAAGCACGCAAACCAACTGGTGCGGCTGATCCGGGAACGCTCGGAAACCGTACTTCCGGTAGAAGGCGGCCGCGCGTTCGTCCTTGGCGTCCACGAACAATGCATGCACCCCGACATGCTCCAGGACCAGGCGGGACCGGTGGATAGCGTCCATCAGAAGGAGTTCTCCCAGTCCCTGCCCCTGGCACGACCGGTCCACAGCCAGCCGCCCCAGCCGGATGCCTGGCACCTTGTTCGGCAGCTTCCGAGCGAGGTCCGCGGGCAGGTCTTGGGCGACCACCTCGCAGGCGGTCAGCGCGTAATACCCCAGGATTCGCTCGGGCGCACGATCGGCGACCGCAACGAAGGTTTTCGAAATGCCGCGCTTCCGGTGCTGCTGCGCCGTCTGGCGCAGCCAGAGGTCAAGTGCGGCGTTTCCGCACTCGAACCGGTTTCGATCGTGGTGCCCACTCAAAGGTTGAACCGTCAGCATTGAGCGTCCTGTTCTTGTAGTTCTGGAGCGCCTTGCGCAGTCGCGCGTTGGGCGCCGGCGGGTTCTCCAGGAGGTTCAGAAGAAACGCCGCGTCGTTACTGGACAAGTGAATCACCCGCTCGCGTTCGATGATGCGCTGCGCTTCCGTCAACGCAGCCTGCACCACGAATTGGTTAAGCGTTGCCCCCAGCAGATCCGCCGCCTGCTGGAGGGTGTCGTGCACGTTCTGCGGCACCCGGGCCGTAATGCGGCCCCGTTCCTGAGTAGTGGTAAGCGTCATGGTATCGGTCAGCAGGTCAATGAGCGTCGGTTGAGCAGAGGGTATCTTTAACCACCCGGCACCATCTTAGCGGACTGGTGCCAAATTGTCACCTTGCCCGTCGGTCCCTGGAGCTACCGCCCATCCCTGATCTCCAGCGCATGGCAATCGGGGATAAGGGCGGCCTCTCCGAGGGCCACCCGTGCCCCTGACTTTTCGACTGGTGCCCGGACCAAGTCCCTTTACCCCACGTAGTCATAGCAGGCCCGCCGCTTGGGAAGTTCGGACGCGCTACGGGAGGTTCGAAACGGTGGCCTCCATCCGCCGCTCGGCATAGGTTGGACCCCCGAGGCCACCGACGGTGGCCTTGCTAGTGAGATAGTAGACGCTCGAGGTGCCGTGGGCGGTTGAGGCACAAGTCACGGTAAGCGCCACACCATTCAATCCCTGTTCCGCAAGGGTGAAGGAAGTGGATGCGTCACACAAGCCCTGTGCCACCGCACGCTGGATCCCCCATTCCAATCCCGTCTTGGCTCCATGGTACACGCGTGTGCCGCTGGCGGACTGGCCGGGGGTGGCCTGCTGCACCGTGCTCATGCTGGCCATGAACGCGCCGAGCATCGCCAGCACGACCAGGATAAACAAAGCGTTGATCAGGGCGATGCCGCGGGCCGCTTCGGGCAGGCGTGGATTCATTGGCTGTTGTCGAGCTGCACCTGGTGGATGAGCCGCACCGTTTCGCCCCCGCTGGCAAGGGAAAGGTCGAGCGTCGCCAGTCCGCGCTGCTGGACCTGGGCCGTCGTGGTAGTCACGCTGCAGGCGCTGACGTTGTCGGCGACGCGCCCGCTGCTAGGCGCCGTGCTCAGCGGCGGCGCCGAAGGATCGACCGGCTGGGCGGCGCTCAATCCGTACCCCGCATACCGGGTCAAGGTGCCCGCGGTGGCATTGCAGAAATAGGTGACGGGCAGGGAAGCGACTTCCACCACGAACAGCCTGCGGAAGGCGCTGTCCGCCGAAAAATTGTAGCCGGCGCTGAGGGTCATGCGGTGCACGTTCACCAGAGGGGGCGCCGCGCTCACGCTGCCGCAGACGGTGGGCGTGGCGCCGGTCCCGGGATCGATGCTCAGGGTCAGGGTCGTGCCGGAGGGCGTGATGACTTCCTCGGCCGCGCCGGTCGAGGCATAGACATCGCCCGTTGTCGTGGCATCCCCCTGGTTGTTCACCACCAGTCGATAGGCGGTGGTGCCCCCACTCGCCGCGGTGATGAAGGTCGAATTCCTGAAGCATCCCAGCACATCGAAGACCGTGTCGGCAGCGCCGGTGTCCAGGGTATTGCGGGACGTGCAATCGCCAACTCCCCCGGAGGCATCGCCCGGGGTGCAATATCTTCCCCCGTCCGCAGTCGGGACCAGCTCCAGCGCGTATCCGGGTGTCCCGCCCGGATCATTGGTGATCCGCAGGCTGTTGGGCAAGGCGATGCGGATGTCGCGGGCCATGCGGCGCAGCGCGCTCTCCGTGGCGTCCACCAGCGCGGCGCGGCGGTTGAGATCCTGGTAGCCCTGCATCGGCCGCACCACGAACAGGGCGACGATTGCCGCCAGGATGCCGGCGATGATGATGACCACCACCAGCTCCGTCAGCGTGAATCCGCGGGCCGATCGCGCGGATAAATCCCCTCTCCGATCCCCAGCAGCGGCGGGGCGGCGCGCCACCGGAACTCGCATCATGTCAGCGGCCGGCATTGGTTCACGGCGATGGTGGCGTTGCAGTTATAGTTGGTGCGATAACCCGTCAGCGTGACGCTGGTGTTGGCCGGACCGGTGACGGTCACGTCCACCCTCAGCACCCGGATATAGCCGTTCACATAATCGTTCGAGAGGCTTCCCAGGTTCACGGAAGCGGTGGTGTCGGTGCTGTTGGGGCTCACGGTGACCGCAACCGTGTAGGCCTCCAGCCCGGTGACGGCGCTGCCCAACTGGTTTATCGCGCCGACGTCGCTGGTGCCGTGGTAATCGCACACGTTGTCGTACAGGTCGCGCGTGGCCTCCTTGGCGGGACAGACCTTGTCGTCCTCGGGATCGACGAATTTCTTGAGCAGAATCTCTTCCAGATACGCCTCGGCGACGAGCTGCGCCTGCTGCTGGATCATGGGATCGGCGCTTTTTTCGGTGGTGAGCCGCAACACCCCCAGCAGCCCCACCACGCCGACGCCGAACACGACGATGGCCATCACCAGCTCCAGCAGCGACAGCCCGGCCTGATCCCGGACCGATGAAACATCGTGCCTGCGGCACGGCATGCAGGCAGGGAAAGACGGGCGGCACCCGGCGCCCGCAATTGGACGGCGGGCCGCGCCGGCCCTACCCGTTTCAACCTGAAAACAACAGTCAATGGACATAGCCCGTCTCGACCTCGACCGTAATACTGCGCGCGCCGGCGATGGCGATGGTCTGGTTCGACGCCAGCGGATTGCCGCTCCCGTCCACCGGCCGGCCGAGGCGGTCATAGCGGAAGCTCGTTGGCGTGGGGGAGAAGCCCGCGCTGCCCCGCGCCGTGACCTGGTAGGGTGCCGTCCCCCCGGCCGGCGGGGACAGGGGATCTCCGGCGGGTGACAGGCAATTCGTTCCGACGGCGGGGGGATCCGTCGGGTCAAAGCGCAGCTCGATGCTGGTGGCGGTGAAGTTGACGCACACGGTGCGCTGCATGGCCATGGCCGATTTCTGGGCATAGCGCAGCGCGGCCACGGTCTCGTCAGTGAACCCGAGGGACTCGAAGGCCGATCCCCCGAAAATCCGCGGCACCGCCACCGCGGCGAGGATCGCCAGGATGACGATTACCGTGATCAGCTCCACGAGGGTAAAGCCCTTCGCACGCATGCCGTGGACCAGTTTGTCAGGACTTGGGCCGGGTGCCGCCACGCTGATTCCGCTCCATGGTCTGCGCCGGATCGAGAAGCTCGGTCCCCGGGACCCGATAGGCCTTTCGAACATTCTTGATGCGCGCCGCCAATTGCGCTGCGCCCTCCCTGTCGCCATCCTGTTCCCGCAGCCGCCGCGCCAGTTCGTAGTAGGGAAGGATATCAGCGGTTTCATAATACCAATAGCGCAAACCCTCCTCCAGGACGCGCCGGGCCTCGGATCGCGCGCCCTGTTGCAGAAGCAGCGCGGCAAGGGCTTCCCTTGCCCGATAGGATCGCGGGTCGTGCCGCAGCGCCTCGCGGTACTGGAAATCCGCCCGGGCCGCCCAATCGGGTCCGGCAAGAGGGGGGTTGTCGTGATAAAGCTCGCCCCTCACGAGGTAATTGGACGCTCGCAGCGGATTGAGCTTCCGGGCGCGGTCGAGGGTGTCCTCCGCCGATCGGTAGAGGAATTGTTTCTTCTCCTGGTCCGCCTCGGGAAGCCCCCGAATCAGCCGCCGCATCAGGTCGGCATGGGTCGTCAGCACATTGTCCGCCAAGGGGGCCATGCGCGCCGCCGCCAGCAGCGTTGCGTCGGCCTGAGCGAATCGCCCCTGTTTGATTTCCTCCAGCGCCGCCCGGTAAAGATAGAAATAGGCGCCCTGGGTCGAAAAATACGCGACCAGAACCAGGGCCCCCGCCGCCACGATGCTTCGAAAGCCCCAGGGAGTGAAGCGGCGGTCGGGACGCAGGGTCAAAGCCCGATTCCCGCGGGGCGGTTCCGTCAGCCCCTCGAGCCGGGCGAGGGCAAGGCCGGCAGCGAGCAGGATCGGCAGCATATACAGATTGAAGTTGAAAAAGGCATGGAAGGCGACCGCTCCCAAACCGGCGCCGAGGCCGGCGATTTCCAGGCGCTTGCGGACGTCCAGCGGACGGCCCAGGGCTTTCACCACCCGCAGCGCCGTGACCGAGAGAAGCACGAGCAGAAGGACGAGGCCCGGGATCCCGGCCTCGATCCAGATTTGCAGATAATCGTTATGGACGAAAAAGCCGCCGCTCGTGTCGTCCGGGTGGCGCCACCGGGGCCACGCCAGCCAGAAAGTCCCGATTCCCACCCCGCTCCAGGGATTTTCCTGGAGCATCCGCCACGCCTCGCGCCAGATGATGAAGCGGTCGGCGCCGGCGCTGGCAGGAGTGAACAGGCTCTCGACGCGGGCCGCCAGCTCCCCCTGCCAAGCCAAGTTCGCCAGCAGGAATGCGCCGGCCGCGAGCGCCGCCATCCCAGCCCTGGCCGATGACGGTACTTGTCTGCCCGCCATGGCGATCACCAGGAGCGTGCCTCCCGCCAAGGCGAGGCTCGCCGCCCGGCCTTTGGTGAGAAACACGGCGAACAACAGAAAAAACACGATCCCTGCCCCAAGACCAACCCTCAGCCGGCCGGCGCCGCGCGAATCGCTCCAGGCGGCCAGCGTCATGCCCGCAGCAGGCAGGGCTATCAGATTGACGAAGGCCGCGTAGGAATTGATATCGAGAAAGACGGAGCGGGGCGCTTTCGCCTGGGCAAAGAACTGGAATGCGGCGAAGGCCGCAGTCAGCAAGGCAAGAATGAACAAGCCATTTCGGCATAACCGCCATGTGGCTTCCCGATCCGGCGCCAGCCGGGCTATGCCGTAGGCAAGGGGCATGGCGCCCAGCACCCAGAACTGAAGGATGCCCATCTGAGGCACGGGATGCCAGAGTAGCGTGATCCCCAGCCAGCCCCAGAACGCAGCCAACGCGATGGATAACCCGCTGAGCGGAAGCCGGAGTTCGCGCCCGTAGCCCCGCGATGCCTCGATGGTGGCCCACGCTACGAGGGCAACCATGGCAAGGCCATACCATTCGCCCCAGATTCCGTTGAAAAAGAGGGAGGCCGCCGCGGCCGCAACGAGCAATAGAGCGGGCCAGGGACCGGTCCGGGTGGCGCCGGACGGCGGCGGATTCCTCGCAGCGGTCATGCAAACGAAAACGGGGCACCGAAAGATTCGGCGCCCCGTTGCAAGTCTGAGACGGCGGACCGGCTACCCGGCGTACCCGCAGCTTTCGGTCCGATCCATTCTAGCAACCGGTGAGTGTGGTCGTGTAGGTGGGAGGCGTCGTGGCAGCGGTGGCCTTGGCATACTCGACCTCGCAGTTCGCCGCCGTCGTCGCCTTCGCGTGCTGGATGCTGGTGCCATCCTGAGTGAAATCGGCGGCCGGCGAGAGATCCATGACTGCGACGAGGTCGGGGCTCACCGTGGCTGCAAACCCGAACTCGACGTTCACGGTCGCGGCATTTACGCTAATAGCACCACTGGCGCCAAGCTTGTTGGCCGCTGCAGCCTTGGCATAGATGATCGAATTGGCCGAGCGCATGCTGCCTTCCACGCTCTGGATCACCGCCTTGCGGGCATCGCCGCCCACGTCCACAAACTTCGGCAGGGCGGTCGCCGCCAGAATGGCCAGGATGACGATGACGACGATCAGCTCGATCAGTGTGAAGCCCCGCATGTGACTTTTCATTCTGCGCTCCTTTGCTGTCAGATCAAAAACGAACAATGCCTTCGTCTGGCATTCCCCCAATGTTCATTCCGCTCCCGCGCGACCCCGATCTCTACTGCACAGACCAGGAGTACGGATGCACCGGCTCGAACACCACGCCCGCAACCCCGGCGCCGGAGGCCGAGGCCTCCCTGTCGGTGCCGCGGCGATTATAAACGATCTTCAGGCGGTAGCCCACCCGCTTGGCATCGTCGCCCGGGACGGTGAAATGCTCGCCCCGTCGGACCAGGTACACCAGCGTGCGGTCCTTGCGGTCGTAGTACCAGTTTCCCAGGGCAACCTCCCCGGGCCCGGGATCGTAAAATTCCCCAGCGTAATTGTCGGGTTTTCGCACCAGCCAGTCGACCGGATTCTCCTCCATCAGCCTGGCAACGCCTTCCAGATTTGCTCTGACGACGAGCCGGGAAAACTGCAGGTTCGCAGCGCTCTGCAGGCTTCCCGCGACCTGCTCCATCGCCGCCTTCTCCGCCGCTTCCTGGTACACAAAAAGGCGGTCGAACGCCACCACCGCCAGCCCGCTGACGATGATGATGACCAGGATCAGCTCGAATAGCGTGAACCCGTGCTCCGGCCGGTTCCGGCGCAGGCAGGCCGGTCGGCCCTTTCGGGATCCCTTCCGCAGCACCGCCGATCCGTGATCCATCACTTGAGCGCCGCCCGCCCGAGCTCCCACAACGGGAGGAACACGCCAAGGGCAAGCAGCAGGACCAGCACCCCCAGGCCGATCACCAGGATGGGTTCGATCTGCTGGCTCAGCGTTCTGAGCTCGTATTCCACCTCCCGCTCATACATTTCGGCCACTTCCATCATCATGTCGTCAAGCTCGCCGGTCTCCTCGCCCACGGCGATCATCTGCAGCACCGCCGGCGTGAACGCGCCGGTGGCTCCCGCGGTTCTGAGGATACTCTCGCCCCGCTCCACCCCGTCCCGCATCTGCTCGATCCGGTGAGCGACGTAATCGTTGTCCACCACCTGGGCCACCACCGTCAGCGCCTGCACCACCGGAACCCCGCTCTTGAAGGCCATGGCGAAGCTCCGGGCAAACCGGGCCAGCGTGGCCTTCAGCACGATCTTGCCGGCGACCGGGACGCGCAGCTTGAACCGGTCCCATCGGTAGCGCCCGTTCGTGGTGGAAATATAGACGCGGAACGCAGTCGCCGTCCCCACCACGATCGCCAACAGCACGGGCCAGGACTGGACCATGAAATCGGAGAAACCGATCAGCAGCTTGGTCATGAAGGGCAGCTCGGCCTTGAAGCCCTGGTACACCTTGGCAAACGCGGGAATGACGAACAGGTTG
The DNA here is from genome assembly GCA_016183615.1 of Betaproteobacteria bacterium. Taxonomy (GTDB): domain Bacteria; phylum Pseudomonadota; class Gammaproteobacteria; order Burkholderiales; family UBA6910; genus JACPEG01. The sequence goes on along the minus strand of JACPEG010000039.1, from coordinate 35,634 downwards.
ATGATGACCACCGCTGCCGCCATCGCCGCCACCACGAAGCTGGGATAGCGCAGCGCAGACTTCACGCGCTCGCGCATGTCGCGCTCGAACTCCAGGTGGTTGTAGAGGCTCAGAAAGGTTTCCTCGAGCCGACCCGTCATCTCCCCGACCCGGACCATGGCCACGTAGAACGGGGAAAAAATGTTGAGATGCCGGCGCAGCGCGGCGTTGAGCTCGCGGCCGCTGTCCAGGCTGTAGCGCAGGTCCTGCAGCAGCTCCGCCAGGGCGCGCTTGCGCGCCGAGTCCTGCAGGCCGGCGAGCGCCCGCAGGATCGGGACTCCGGCCTTGAGGAGGGTGTGCATCTGCCGGCTGAAAAAAATGAGGTCGACCAGGGTGATCCGCTCGGCAAACACCCGGGCCAGCCAGTCGCCCACGGTGCCCTGGACCCCCTCCCCCGCCTGGCTGATGTCGATGGGGATGATTCCGCTGTTGACAAGCTGGGTCGCCACGGCGCTGTTGTCGGGGCTCTCCAGGCGCCCGGTCACCAGCTCGCCGCGGGCATTCCGTCCCTTGTAGACAAACAGCGGCACGTGGGATCAGTCCTCGAGCTGGCTGGTGATGCTCATGACCTCGGCCACCGTGGTTTTTCCCCGCCGGATCAGGTCCAATGCGTGGTCACGCAACGTCCTGCCCCTCATCTGCTCGTGGGCGGCGTGGATGAACTGAGCCGGATCCTCCCTTGCCGCTGCCTCCGCCAGCGGCGGCGTCATCTCCAGCATTTCGTAGACCCCGGTGCGTCCCTGGTAGCCGGTCAGGCTGCAGTGGGAGCAACCGCGGCCGTGCAGGGCGGGATTCTCCAGGGCCCGGTCACCCAGTTCGAGCTTGAGCCACTCTTCCTCCTGTGCCGCCGGCGCATAGGGCTCGGCGCAGCTCTCGCAAATTACTCTTACCAGCCGCTGCGCCAGCACCGCCTGCACCGAGCTTGCGACCATGAACCGCGGCGCCCCCATGTCGATGAGCCGCAGCGGTGTGCTGGCCGCGTCGCGGGTATGGAGCGTGGAGAGCACCAGGTGGCCGGTGATCGCGGCCCGCAGGCCGATCTGGGCGGTTTCCAGATCCCGCATTTCCCCGACCAGGATGATGTCCGGGTCCTGGCGCAGGGCGGAACGCAACACCCGGGAGAAGCTGAGATCGATTTTTTCATTGACCTGCACCTGGCTTATTCCGGGCAGTCGATATTCCACCGGGTCTTCCACGGTGATGATCTTCTTTTCCCGGGTATTGAGTTCCGAGAGCGCGGCATAAAGGGTGGTGGTTTTTCCGCTTCCGGTGGGACCGGCGACGAGCACCATGCCGTTGGTGCGGCGGATGACGGACCGGAAGCGATCCAGCAGCCAGGGTTGCATCCCCAGGTGATCGAGGCCGAGCAGCCCGCCGCTTTGCTTGAGCAGGCGCATCACCACGTTTTCGCCGAACTGGGTCGGCATGGTGGAAATCCGCACGTCCACGGTCTCGTCGTGCACGCGGACATTGAATCGCCCATCCTGGGGCAGGCGTTTTTCTGCGATGTCCAGGCCGGACATGAGCTTCAGTCGCAGCGCCACCGCCGGCGAGATTTTGATGTCGGCTTCGGTCTGCGGATGCAGCACTCCGTCAATGCGCACGCGAATCTGCAGCCGGCCCTGCTGGGGCTCGATGTGGATGTCGGAAGCGCGTACCTGCACCGCATCCTCGAACACCGACTGCAGCAGCTTCACCACCGGCGCATCCTCGGCCCCGAGCCCCTGGCCCAGGGCGCCGAAATCCACGTAGGTGTCGCCCAGGTCGCGCTCGAGCTCCTTCGCGAGCCCGGAGATTTCCTCGGTGCGGCGATAGACCCGGTCGATGGTCTCGAGCAGCTGCCCCTCGTTCACCGCCACCAGCTCGATGTTGCGCCGGAGCAGGCGCGAAATCTCGTCGTAAGCGAACAGGTCGGTGGGGTCGGCCATGCCCACCACGTAAATGTTCGCGCGCTCCTCGAGAACCAGGGCCCGGAACCGCCGGGCCTGGCTTTCCGGAAGTTTCCGCACCACCTCGGCATTGACGTTGAAGTACTTGAGGTTGACGTAGGCGATGTTAAGCTGCTTGGCGAGCGCCTCGGAAATCTGGTCCTCGGAGACATAGCCGTTCTCCACGAGAACGCGCCCGAGCTTGCGGCCGGAACGCTTCTGCTGATCGAGCGCCAGCTTGAGCTGCTCCTGGGAGATCAGCTTTTGCTGGACCAGCACCTCGCCCAGCCGAATCTTCTCAGGGCGTCCCATCGCTTCATCCTCTCATCTTGAGCCTGTTTCCAGAAATTTGATGTATCTTGTTGAAACTGCACAATAAACTTTTTTTCTCCCCTTGACAAGCGCCATGTTCGACATCGTACTCTTCGAGCCGGAAATTCCCCCGAACACCGGCAACATTATCCGCCTGTGCGCCAACACGGGAGCTTCTCTGCATCTGGTGCGTCCCCTCGGATTCAATCTCCGCAACCGGCAATTGCTTCGGGCCGGCCTCGATTATCACGAGCTCGCGCGAGTCGCCGTGCACCGGGATTGGTCCGACTGCCTGGAAGCGCTGGGGCCGCGCCGGCTGTTTGCGGTCACGACCCGCGCGCGGCGCCGCTACGACGAAGCTCGCTTTGCCGCCGGTGACGCGTTTGTGTTCGGTGCGGAATCCCGGGGACTGCCGGCTGAGGTGCTGAATTCCGTGCCGGAGGCGCGGCAAATCCGCCTGCCGATGAAAGCCGCCAACCGCAGCCTCAACCTGGCCAACGCCGTGGCGGTCGTGGTCTACGAAGCCTGGCGCCAGAATGGATTCGCGGGAGGAAGCTGAAACTCAGTCGGACTCGGCCCGGGGCTCGCGGTTCAGCAGATCCTCCACCGCGGCCTTCGGTGCGAGTCCTTCAAACAGCACGCGGCACACGGCCACGGTGATGGGAAGCTCCACGCCGAGCCGCTGCCCGAGCTTGAGCACCGCGGCGGCGGTGTGGACCCCTTCGGCCACGTGGCCGAGTTCCCTGAGAATGGCGTCGAGGGAGCGCCCCTGCGCCAGCATCAGCCCCACGCGCCGGTTGCGGGACAGATCCCCGGTGCAGGTGAGAATAAGGTCCCCGGCCCCCGCCAGCCCCATGAAGGTTTCCATCCGGCCGCCCAGCCCAAGCCCCAGCCGGGCGATTTCGGCGAGACCCCGGGTGATCAGGGCCGCCCGCGCATTGTGGCCGAAGCCCATGCCGTCGCTGATGCCCGCCGCAATGGCCATCACGTTCTTCACCGCGCCGCCCACCTCGACCCCCACTAGGTCGCTGCTGGAGTAGACCCGGAGCCGCGGCCCATGCAGCTGCGCGGCGACCCCCCGGGCAAAGGATTCATCGGTGGAAGCGAGGGTCAGGGCGGTGGGGAGGCCCTTCGCCACTTCCTGGGCGAAGCTGGGTCCGGAAATCACTCCGTAAGGCGCGACGGTGCCGAATTCCTCCTCCGCCACCTGGTGCGGCAGCTTCGCCGTCTCGGTCTCGAAGCCCTTGCAGCCCCACACCACGGGCACCGGCCGCCCACATGCCGCGACGCCCCTGAGCGTCGGGCGCAGCGCGCCGGTGGGCGTCACCACGATGGCCAGCTCGGCATGCCGCAGCGCCGCGTCGAGGGAGGATTGGAGGCTGGTCGAATCAGGAAGCGCGAAACCCGGGAGAAATCGCGGGTTGGCCCGGGCATCCGCCATTTCGCGGTACTGGTCGGGATCCCATACCCAGAGCGTCACCTCGTGGCGCCGCCCGAGGCTGATGGCAAGCGCGGTGCCCCAGGCGCCTGCGCCCAGAATCGCGACTCTCATAGCCCCCAGACCTGGGCGTTCCTCACGAACCCGGTCTGGCCGTCGCGGTGCCTCACCCGCGCCCAGCCGCCATCGACCGTTTCCAGGAGTTCCAGCACGACCTGGTTCTGGGCCTGGAACGCGAGGGGAGCATTGGCGTCCGGGGATTGGCGAATTTCGGCGAGCGGCGCGGTCACGATGACGAACCGGGTGTCGCTCAGGGCCTTCTTCTCGACCCACACCAAGTCCCCGGCGCTGTCCCGCACCTTGGCCCAGCCCTCGAGATTCACCACCACCTCCACCGGGAGATGGCGGCTCGCCACATACAGCGGCCTGGCCTTGACGGAGGGAGCGTCGTAGAGAATCGCGCCGTTTTCAGCGATGGAGCGGAACTCCGCCGCCCCGGCCGCGAGCGGCGCCAGCGCCAGAATCATCAAGGCCATTCCCCGTAGCGGCGGCATGGAATGCGATCCCGGTTTACGCGGAACCGATCAGTGGCTCGCGCCTTCCGCGGCCTGGGCCCGCTGGCGCTGCTGCTGATACAGGGCCTCGAAGTTCATCGGGCTCAGGATCACGGGCGGGAAGCCGGCCCGGGTAATCACGTCGGAAACGGCTTCCCGCGCGTAGGGAAACAGGATGTTGGGGCAGACCACCCCGAGGATGGGCTCGATCTCCTGCTGCGGCACGTTGCGGATCTGGAAAATGCCGGCTTGGCCCACTTCCGCCAGGAACATGGTCTTTTCCTTGATCTTGGCGGTCACGGTGACGGTCAGCACCACTTCAAAGATGCCTTCGTCCACGGGATTTCCCTGGGTGTGGATCTGGATGTCCACCTGGGGCGCTTCCCGCTCCAGGAAAATCCGGGGCGCGTTCGGGATTTCGAGGGACAGGTCCTTGACGTAGAGCTTTTCGATCTGGAATACAGGCTGGGCAGCTTCGCTCATGGCGGTTCCGGTTTCAGAAAACGCGAATTCTACCCCAGATCGGGTCGGCCTACCCCGCGCCGGCGAGCAGCGCGTCGAGATCCCCCGCATGATCCAGCGCCGCGAGTTCGTCGTAGCCCCCCACGTGGCGCTCGCCGATGTAGATCTGGGGCACGGTGCGGCGGCCGGTCTTCTGCATCATCTCTACCCGCCGTCCGGGGTCCAGGTCCACCCGGACCTTGTCGATCGCGGTGACGCCCCTGGAGGCGAGCAGCCGCTCGGCCCGCACGCAATAGGGGCAGACGGCGGTGCAATACATCGTCACCGTCGCCGTCACTTGCGCTCCACCGGAAGGTTCGCCTGCTCCCAGGCCTGGATCCCCCCCTTCAGGGCGCGCACCTCGCCGAAGCCGTGCTTCTTGAGCAGTCCGCAGGCGCCGGTCGAGCGGTTGCCGCTGCGGCAGATCACCAGTACCGGGCGATCCTTGTGCTTTTCCACTTCCCGCAGGCGGTTGGGGAGCGCACCCAGGGGAATATGCTTCGACCCGGGAATGTGGCCGGCCGCGTACTCGTGCTGCTCCCGCACGTCGAGCACCACGGCATCGCGCCGGTTGATGAGCTGGACCGCCCCCACGGTGTCCACCTCGGTCACGTCGCCGAAGCGGCGCGCAATCAGCGGCCAGATCAGCATTGCGCCGCTTACCACGGCAGCGGCCACCAGCAGGATGTTGTCGAGAATGAACTTCAACGCCGGACTCCTCGGATTGGCGAGGGGCCAATTTTAGCAAAGACCGCGCTCCCGCGTTGAGTAAAGCGTCGGGCGTGCAGCGCGACGGTCAGGCACCCTTCGCCCCCGGCGCTCGACTTTCCACTCGCCGCCGCATGGCGGCGTAATAAAGCACCGGAATCACCACCAGCGTAAGCACCGTGGACACCAGGATCCCGAAAATGAGGGAAATCGCCAGGCCGTTGAAGATCGGGTCGTCCAGGATGAACAGTGCCCCCAGCATCGCCGCGACCCCGGTAAGCGCAATCGGCTTGGCCCGGGTCGCCGCCGAACCGATCACCGCCTGCTGGAACGGCACGCCGGCCTCCAGCTGCAGGTTGATGAAGTCCACCAGCAGAATGGAATTGCGCACGATGATTCCCGCCAGGGCGATCATCCCGATCATCGAGGTGGCAGTGAACTGGGCGCCGAGAGCCGCGTGGCCCGGCATCACGCCGATGATGGTCAGCGGGATCGGCGCCATGATGATGAGGGGCACCAGGTAGGAGCCGAACTGGGCCACCACCAGGAGGTAGATGAGAACCAGCCCCACGGCGTAGGCAATGCCCATGTCGCGGAAGGTTTCGTAAGTCACCTGCCACTCCCCGTCCCACTTCAGGGCGTAGCCCCGGTACGGATCGCCGGGCTGGCGGATGAAATACTCCCCCAGCGCGCCCCCTTCGGAAAGGGGCATTCCGCTCACCTTTGACCGGACGTCGAACATGCCGTAGAGGGGCGAATCGAGCAGGCCCGCCATGTCGCCCACCACGTACACCACCGGCAGCAGGTCCTTGTGATGGATGGCCTTCTCCCGCTCCGCGGGCACGACCTGCACCAGTTCCGAGAGCGGCACCAGGGCGCCGTCGCCGGCGCGCACCGTGAGCTTGAGCAGATCATCGAGGCTCCCCTGCCGCTCCGGCGGCAGCACCACCCGCACCGGGATCTCGTACTTGGCCTGGCCACTGTGCACGGGGGTCACGTTCTCCCCCGAGAGCCCCATTTTCATGACCTCCACGATATGGCGCTGGGCCACGCCCTTCAGCGCCGCCTTGCTCTGGAGCACCCTGAGCGTGAATTTCTGGGCGTTGTCCTCGACGCTGTCGTCGATGCCCACGATGTCCGCGGTCCGGCCGAACGCCTCCCGCACCCGCTTCGCCACCGCCATCTGGCCGGCGTAATCCGGTCCATAGATCTCGGCTACGATGGGGGACATGACCGGCGGTCCCGGCGGCACCTCCACCACCTTCACCTTTGCCCCCAGGGGCGCGGCAATTCTTTCAATGGGCTCGCGCACGGCGGCGGCGATCTCGTGGCTGTTGCGGTCGCGCCGGTGCTTGTCCTGGAGGTTGACCTGGATGTCCCCCACCTCGGGCCCGCTTCTCAGGTAGTACTGGCGCACCAGCCCGTTGAAGTTGATGGGCGAGGCGGCGCCGGCGTAGGCCTGGTAGTCGGTCACCTCGGGCACCGTCGCGAGGTAGGCCCCGATGCCCCGCAGCGCCCGCGCGGTCTGCTCGAGAGGCGTGCCCACCGGCATGTCCACCACCACCTGGAACTCGCTCTTGTTGTCGAAGGGCAGCATCTTGAGCACCACCCATTTCACCCCGGCGAGCGACGCCGAGACCAGGATCATGGCGGCCACGGCGATCCAGAGCTTGCGACGGTTGGCCCGCCCTTGCTCCCGGTTGAGAAAGGGCGTGAGACGGCGCCGGAAAAATCCCTGCAGCCACGGGTTTTCCGTTCCGTGCCCCGCGGCGGCGTGCCTGCCGCTGAGCCGGAGCGCGAGCCACGGCGTCACGATGAAGGCGATCGCGAGCGAAATCAGCATGCCGAAGCTGGCATTGACCGGGATCGGGCTCATGTAGGGCCCCATGAGGCCGGTGACGAAGGCCATGGGAAGCAGCGCCGCGATCACCGTGAAAGTGGCGAGGATGGTGGGCCCCCCCACCTCGTCCACCGCTTCCGGGATCACCTCGGAGAGGGGCCGTCCCGGCTCGAGGGCGCGGCGCCGATGGATGTTCTCGACCACGACGATGGCGTCGTCCACCAGGATGCCGATGGAAAAGATGAGGGCAAAAAGCGATACCCGGTTGAGGGTGAAGCCCCAGGCCCAGGAGGCAAACAACGTCGCCGCGAGAGTGAGCAGCACCGCCGCGCCCACGATCACCGCCTCGCGCCGGCCCAGGGTGACGAGCACCAGGCCCACCACCGAAAGCGTCGCGAACACGAGCTTCTGGATCAGCTTCATCGCCTTGTCGTTGGCGGTCTCGCCGTAGTTGCGCGTCACGGTGACGTTCACGCCTTCCGGAATGACCGCCCCCTTCATCTGCTCCACCCGCTCAATGAGCCGTTGCGCCACTTCCACCGCGTTCTCGCCCGGCTTCTTCGAGACCGCCAGGGTCACCGCCGGGAATTCGCCGCGGGCGCCGATGCCCTTGTCGCCGGCGGACGGCCCGGTCCCGGTCCAGACATAGCGGGCCGGCTGATCCGGTCCGTCAACCACCCGGGCCACATCGGTCATGAACACCGGGCGGCCACCGGCCACGCCCACCACCAGCGCCTTCACGTCGGCGCTGGAGCCGAGGAAAATCCCGGTCTGGACCAGGATTTCCCGGTTGTCGCGGGTGAGCTTTCCCGTCGGCTGGGAGGCATTGGCGAGCTGCAGGGCGTCGCGGATGTCGTGGGCGGAAACGTGGTAGGCGCGCAAGGCGTCCGGGTCCATCAGCACCCGCACCACGTGCTGCGGGCCGCCCAGGGTGTAGACCTCGCGGGTACCGGAAATGCGCTTGAGCTCGATCTCCGCCGCGTGGGCGACCTGCTGCAGATCGAACGCCCCCTTGGCCGGATCTTCGGTCCACAGGGTAAGCGACACGATGGGCACGTCATCGATGCCCACCGGCTTGATGGTGGGTTCCCCCACGCCCAGATTGGGGGAAACCCAGTCGCGCTTCGACTGAATGGTGTCGTAGAGCCGCACCAGGGACTGAATGCGATCCTGGCCCACCTTGAACTGCACGGTCAGGATGGCCATGCCCGGCCGGGACACCGAATACACGTGCTCGATGCCGGTGATCTGGGACAGCACCTGCTCGGCGGGGGTCGCCACCAGGTTCTCCACGTCCCGGGCCGAAGCGCCCGGAAACGGGATGAACACGTCGGCCATGGTGACGTTGATCTGGGGCTCTTCCTCTCGCGGGGTCACCCACACCGCGAACAGGCCGAGCAGCACCGCCAGCAACGCGATCAGCGGCGTGAGCTGGGAACCGAGAAAAAACCGGGCGATGCGGCCGGAGATGCCCATGGAAAGCGATCAGCCTTCAGCGATCAGGTTCAGCCCGGCTCATCACCGGCCGACCGCGGAGGGCTGACCGCTGACCGCTTTCTGTTGAATCCCCGCCTTCACCGGGTCGAGCGCCACCTGCTCTCCCGCAGCCAGCCCGGCGAGCACTTCCACCTGGCCGTTTCCCACGGACTCGCCGAGCCGCACTTGCCGCAGCTGCACGGCACCTCGGGCATCCACCACGTACACCGCGGCCACTTCGCTTCGCTGCAGCACCGCGGAAGCCGGGATGGTGAGCTTTTTCCCCCGGCCCGCCACGAAACGGGCCCGGGCGAACATCCCCGGGTAGACGTCCTCCAGGCCGGCGGGAAGGTCGAGCCGGAACCGGGTGGCGTGGGTACGCAGGTCCGCCGCGGGTTGGAGGGTAACCTCCGTCGCTGTCACGGATTTGTTGAGGACGGGAAACTCGACCGTCACTCCGGCCCTGGACTGAATTTCCTTGAGCTTGTGCTGGGGCAGGTCGGCCACCACCCGCAGCTGTCCCGGGTCGAAGCCGGTCATGAGGGGCTTCCCGGGAACCACGGTTTCCCCCAGCTCCACGTGGCGTGAGAGAACCACGCCACTGTACGGGGCCACCACCGTCGCGTAGCCGCGGGTGGTAGATGCAATCCCGGCGGCAGCGCGCCGTGCGGCGACCTGGGAATGGGCCGCCTGGAATTCGGATTTCGCTTTGTCGCGGGCCGCCTGACTCACGAAGCCCCGGGCAAACAATTGCTCGGTGCGCTCGTAGTGGGCCTTGGCGTTGGCGAAGCCGGCCTCCGCCTGGGCCAGAACGGCCGTCGCCTCCGCCAGCCCTTGGGCCACTTCGGATTCGTCGATGCGGAGGATGACCTGGCCCTTTTTCACCGTATCGCCCACATCGAACAGGATGTCCCTGACGCGGCCGGAAATCTGGGCCGATACGGTGGACTGCCGAACCGCCTCGACCACCGCGTCGGCGCCGTAGGTCAGGTCCACCTCCCGGTACTCCGCGGGGACGGTGGCGACCGGCTCGGCTGCCGGCGAGCCCGGCGCGGCAAGCAGCGCCAGCATAAGGACTGGAAATCGAAACTCCACTCAAAGCCCTCCCAAAATGTTCATAAGAATATGCTAATACACGCAGCGATTTCAAGGCCGCGCGTATTCAACACAATGAATCAATGGGATTTTATTTTTAGGCCGATGGCCCGGCGAGCCTTGTTCCGCAGGCTGTCCGTCACTTGCTGTAGCCGCAGAACACGTCGCGCATCATGCCGATGAGCTTGAGGGTGCGGGTGTCACCGACCCGGTAATAGACCCGGTTGGCATCCTTGCGGGTGCGCAGCACCCCTTTGTCCCGCAAAATGGCGAGGTGCTGGGAGATGTTGCTCTGGGACGTGCCGACGCTATCGACGATCTCCTGGACGCTGATCTCCCGGTCCCCCAGCACGCACAGGATCTTGAGCCGCAGGGGGTGGGACATGGCCTTCATGGCCCGGGCGGCCTGCTCGATATGCTCGTCCTGGTCGATCAGTTGATGCGGGAAGTCCATTGCGGATGCCATCGAATTTCCAAGTTTCAGGCGCGGTTTGATGTACGCCTTATCCGAATATATTAGAATGTTAGCGCATTTTTTCACAATTTTTGTCTTTCCCCTCCCCATTTCCTCCGGATAGGCCCATTCATGCACAAGCTCGTCCTGCTGCGCCACGGCGAAAGCACCTGGAACAAGGAAAACCGGTTCACCGGATGGACCGATGTGGATTTGTCCCCAAAGGGCCTGGACGAGGCCCGGTTGGCGGGACAAACCTTGAAACAAAACGGCCTTACCTTCGATATCGCCTACACGTCGGTTTTGAAAAGGGCGATTCGCACCCTGTGGATCGCCCTCGACGAAATGGACCTGATGTGGATCCCGGTCCAGAACTCCTGGCGCCTCAACGAGCGCCATTACGGGGCGTTGCAGGGGCTCAACAAGGCCGAAACCGCGGCCAAATACGGGGAACAGCAGGTGCTGCTGTGGCGCCGCAGCTACGACGTGCCGCCCCCCGGCCTGGAAACGACCGACTCGAGATTTCCCGGAAACGACCCGCGCTACCGGGGTCTGGGAAACAGCGAGCTGCCCCTGACCGAATGTCTCAAGGACACGGTCGCCCGTTTTGTCCCTTACTGGGAGCAGACCATCGCGCCGGTGGTGCGCTCGGGCCGGCGCATCATCATCGCCGCCCACGGCAACAGCCTGCGGGCCCTGGTGAAATACCTGGACGGGGTGAGCGACCAGGACATCGTGGGGCTAAATATCCCCACCGGCATTCCGCTCGTCTACGAGCTCGATGCCCAGCTCAAGCCCCTGCGCCACTATTACCTGGGCGACGAGGAGCAGGTGGCGAAGGCGGTGCAGGCAGTGGCCAACCAGGGCAAAGCGCGATAGCCTCCCGCGGGTGCCCGCTCCTTCGTCCGGTTTAATCCGCTCGCTCGGCATCGCTCTCGTCGGGGTGCTCTGCGCGACGCCTGCGCTTGCAGCCCCCCAGGACCAGCTGTCCGATCTCAGGAACCGCATCGGCGCGCTGCAAAGGGAGCTCGAGGGCGCCGAGGAATCCCGCAGCGACGCAGCCGACGCACTGAAGGAATCAGAGCGGGCCATCTCCGACACCAATCGCAGGCTCCAGGAGCTCGGCACCCAGCAGAAGGACGTCAGCGCCGCGCTCCTGCGGCTCCAGGCTCAAAGCCGCGACACCGAGGCCGGCATCGCATCCCAGCAGAACCTGCTCGGGCGCGTCCTGCAACAGCAGTACCTGGGGGGACAGCAGGAGTACCTCCGGCTCCTGCTCAACCGGCAGGATCCCAACCAGGCCGCCCGGGACCTCCACTATTTTTCCTACATTGCCCGGGCCCGGGCCGACCTGCTCAAGGACCTGCGGGCGAGCCTGAAGACCCTCGCGGAACTGACCGCCCGCGCCCGGGAAAAAAGCGGCGAGCTGACCGCCATTCAGGCCGAGCAGGTCGCACAGAAGGCGCGGCTGGAAACCGAAAAGAGGCAGCGCAGGCAGACGCTGTCCCGCATTTCCCGGCAGGTGGACAAGCAGCGCCGGGAAATCGGCAAGCTCAAACGCGACGAGAACCGCCTGACCAGGCTGATCGAGCGGCTGGGCCGACTGCTCGCCCGCAAGCCGCCCGCCTCGGGCCCGCCTCTCGCCAACACCCGGGTTCCGGATGCCGGCGCCGACGGCGACCCGTTCCAGGCCCTGAAAGGCCGGCTGCGATTGCCGGTCAAAGGGGAACTTGCCAACCGCTTCGGCAGTCCACGTTCAGATGGCGGCGTCACCTGGAAGGGGCTTTTCATCCGCTCCGAGGAAGGCCAGGAAGTCAGAGCCGTCGCCTCCGGGCGAGTGGTGTTCGCCGACTGGCTGCGCGGATTCGGAAATCTCCTCATCCTGGACCACGGGCAGGGTTTCATGAGCCTCTACGGCAACAACGAAACCCTGTACAAGCAGGTGGGGGAAATCGTTCGCGGCGGGGATACGGTGGCGGCCGTGGGCACCAGCGGCGGCAACCCGGAATCGGGTTTATACTTTGAGCTTCGGCACCAGGGGAAACCCCTCGACCCCATGGGCTGGGTAACCCTGAAATAGTTTATTGGGAGCATGAGCAAATCAATGCGCAACAAGTTGCAGAGTATCGGCCTGGTCCTGATCGGAGCCGTGGCCGGGATAATGATCAGCCTGAACTTCTCGGCGGTCGCCAACAAGGATGCCGCCACGCCGCTGCCGGTGGAGGAACTTCGGGCGTTCACGGAGGTTTTCGGCCGCATCAAGAGCGACTACGTCGAGCCGGTGGAGGACAAGAAGCTCATCACCGAAGCCATCAACGGGATGCTGACGGGGCTCGATCCCCATTCCGCATACCTGGATGCCGACGCCTTCAAGGAGCTGCAGGTAGGCACCCAGGGCGAGTTCGGCGGCCTCGGGATCGAAGTCGGCATGGAAGACGGCTTCGTCAAGGTGATCGCCCCGATCGAGGATACGCCGGCCCACCGGGCGGGACTCCGGCCCGGGGATCTCATCATCAAGCTGGATGAAACCTCGGTGAAGGGCATGACCCTCAACGATGCCGTAAAGCGCATGCGCGGCAAACCCAACACCCAGATCGTCCTCACGGTGGTGCGCAAGGGAGAGCCCAAGCCCATGGTGATCACCCTCACCCGGGCGGTGATCAAGGTGCAGAGCGTCAAGTCCAAGCTGATCGAGCCGGGCTATGCCTATCTCCGCGTCACCCAGTTCCAGGAGCACACGGGGGAGAACCTTGCCAAGCACCTGGACAAACTGTTCAAGGAAAGCCAGTTGCCCATGAAGGGCCTGGTCCTCGACCTGCGCAACGATCCGGGCGGACTGCTCAATGGCGCGGTCGCGGTGGCGTCGGCGTTCCTGCAGCCCAATGTGCTGGTGGTGTACACCGACGGGCGGACCGAGGACGCGAGGATGAAGCTGAATGCCAGCCCCGAGCACTACCTGCGGGGGCATTTCAAGACCGACTACCTGAAGAGCCTGCCGCCGGCCGTGAAGACGGTGCCCATGGTGGTGCTGGTGAACGGCGGCTCCGCGTCGGCCTCCGAAATCGTGGCCGGGGCGCTGCAGGATCACAAGCGCGCGGTGGTGATGGGCACCCAGACCTTCGGCAAGGGCTCGGTGCAAACCATCCTGCCGCTCGGAAACAGCACGGCGATCAAGCTCACGACCGCCCGCTATTACACGCCCGGCGGACGTTCGATCCAGGCCAAGGGCATTACTCCGGATATCGTGATCGAGGACGCCGGGCAGGCGGTCCAGGAGTCGGTGCGGCTGAAGGAGGCGGACCTGGAACGGCATCTCGCCAACGACAAGGAAAGCAAGCCCGACACACAGAAGGCAGCGCCCGCCAAGCCGGCGCCCAAGAAAAACGGGGACGAGAAGACCGAGAAAACCGAGCCCGTGGAATTCGGCTCCAAGAACGACCACCAGCTCAGCCAGGCCCTCAATCTGCTGAAGGGCATGAGCATCCTGTCGGCCAAATAGTCTGGAATGTCGCAGGGGATTCGGATTATCCTATAGCCGCCCTGTAGTTCTGGCGGCAAACCGATGATCCGGCCGCACGACATCGTAAAAACCCGCGAAATCCTGTTCTCCGAGCTGCCTCCGGGCCAGGCCGGCCAGGCGCTGAACGTGCTCACCGGCCTCGATGACCTGAAGGCGGAGCGCGGAGCGCACGAGAACGCCGTCCGGGTCACCTACAGCGTGGCCGACTACACGCTGGAGGGCTTGGAAAGCGCGTTCACGGCGCAAGGGTTTCACCTGGACAATTCCCTGCTTTCCCGGATCATTCGTGCGCTCATCTATTACTGCGAGGAGGTCCAGCGCGCGAATCTTGCGGCCCCCGAGCGGCAGGACCGGAACCGGGAAATCTACGTGCAGGCCTACGCGCATCACCCCCACGGCGAAAAGGACGACCGGCCCGAAGAGTGGCGGGAATACCGATAAGGGTGAACGGTGACCGGTAAACGGTGAAAACCGGGCCCGGTGTTGCCGTTCACTGTTCACTGTTTACTGTTTACCGTTCACCGTTCACCGCTTTTGAAATGAATGACGAACAACTCCTTCGCTACAGCCGCCACATCCTGCTGCCCCAAGTCGGGGTCGAGGGGCAGGAGCGGTTTCTCCAGTCCCGGGTCCTGGTCATCGGCGCGGGCGGACTCGGTTCCCCCGTCGCGCTCTACCTCGCCTCCGCGGGGATCGGCCGCATCACCCTGTGCGACCCGGACACCGTGGATCTGACGAATCTGCAGCGCCAGATCGTGCATCGCATCGACGCCATCGGCACCCCCAAAGTGGAATCCGCCCGCAGAACCCTGGCCACCATCAATCCCGAGGTCCGGGTCGAGGCGCTCGCCGAGCGGGTCGCCGGCGCGCGGCTGGCGAGCCTGGTCGCCGACACCGACGTGGTGATCGACGCCAGCGACAATTTCGCCACCCGGCATGCGGTGAACCGCGCCTGCGTCGCCCACCGCAAGCCCCTGGTTTCCGGTGCGGGCGTGCGCTTCGACGGTCAGGTGACGGTATTCGATCTGCGCAGCCCGGACAGCCCCTGCTACGCCTGCCTTTTCCCCGAGGACGCCCAGTCGGAAGACGTGCGCTGCGCGGTGATGGGTGTGTTCGCGCCGCTGGTGGGCATCATCGGCGCGGTGCAGGCGGCGGAGGTCCTGAAACTGCTCGCCGGTTTCGGGCAGAATCTGAACGGGCGGCTGCTCCTGCTCGACGCGCTGGCGATGGAGTGGCGCAGCATCCGGCTCACGCGCGATCCGCAATGCAAGGTGTGTTCGCACTGACAGGCGCAGTGGCGACACATGGTCATCCGCCATATCAAGTACAAGATCCTGTCGGTGGTCGGGATTTCGGTGGCCATCGTCATCCTCGGCATCGCCTATTACAACGCGGTTCACGAGGAGCGCTCCATCCTGGAGCAGAACGAGCGCACCGTGCACAAGCTCACCGAGAGCGTGATCCAGGCTCTTCAAAGCGTGATGCTGGCGGGCTACGCCGACATCGCCCAGGCCTATGCCGACCGCCTCAAGAAGGTGAAGGACGTGGCCGACTTCCGCATCCTGCGGGTGGACGGCACCGAGGCGTTCCGCGACAACGCCACCATCCACTCGGTGAACCGGCGCCGCGGCGAAGAGCTGTTCGTGCCGCGGGAAGCGGAAGAGCGGATCCAGGTGCTGCTGCCGGGCGACGCCAACCTCGCGCGAGTGCTGGTCTCCAACGGCGCGGGGCTCATCTCCTACTACGAAACCGACGCCAGCGGCCGGCGCTTCCTCACCTTCCTCGATGCGATTCCCAACCTGAACGTTTGCCACAAGTGCCACGGAAGCAGCCATCCGCTGCGCGGCATCGTCAAGCTCACCACCGGGCTCGATTCGGTGGAGAATGAAATTCTGAAAACCCGCCAGCAGACCACCCTCGCCGCCGCCCTCGCCATCATGGTGATCGTGCTGCTTACCGGTTACATGATGGGACGCTCGGTGGTTTCGCCCATCGAACGCGTGACCGACGCCATGGCGAAAGCCGCCGGGGGCGATCTCGACCACAAGGTGCCGGTGGTGAGCGGCGACGAGCTCGGCCAGATGGCAAACAGCTTCAACGTGATGACCAGCGAGCTCAAGAAGACCTACACGGGCCTCAAGCTCGAGCAGGACAAGCTCACCACCATTATCCAGAGCGCGGGCGAGGGCATCGTGGTCACCGACGCGGCCGGCGCGGTGGTGCTGGTCAATCCGGCGGCCGAGCGGCTGCTCGGCAAGTCCGCCGAGGTCATCTGCCGGCAGGGGTTCCTCAACCTGCTGGACGATCCGAAGGCCATGCGCTCGTGGCTGTCGGAGCAGGGCGAAGGACCGCCCAGCAGCTACCTCTACAACCACCGGATTCTCGATGTGTCGGCCGCCACCATCCGCGCCGCCGACGGGCACACGGTGGGCTCGGCCGCGCTGCTGCGGGACGTGACGGAGCAGCGGCGGCTGGAGGAGGAGCTGCGCCGGCAGTCGGTCACTGACGCGCTCACCGGGGTGTATAACCGGCGCCATCTCGATGAGGTCCTGCTCGCGGAGCACGCCCGCGCCAGGCGCTACAGCCTGAGCCTGTCGGTGCTCATGCTCGACGTGGATCATTTCAAGCGCTTCAACGACCAGCATGGCCATGACACCGGGGACCGGGTGCTGAAGGCGATCGCCACCACGCTGAAGGGCGCACTGCGCAACCACGACATCGCCTGCCGCTACGGCGGCGAGGAGTTCATGGCCATCCTCCCCAACACCACCCAGAGCGGCGGCTATGCCGTGGCGGAGCGCCTGCGCAAGGACATCGAGGAGCTGGCGGTCGAGGGCCTCAAGGTCACGGCGAGCATCGGCGTCGGCACCTTCCCCCATGTAGGCCAGGATTCCCCCGAGGCCCTGATCCAGGCCGCCGACGGCGCGCTCTACCAGGCCAAGAACTCGGGGCGCAACCGGGTGCGGGTGGCGGAGGCGTGAGGTAGTACGCGCAGGATGGGTGGAGGTGGAGGTGGAGGTGGAGGCGGAGCCGCAACCCATCGCCCCGGGGCGCAACGATGGGTTTCGCTGCGCTGCACCCATCCCACTATCCCGCAGATTGATGGCGCGCCGCGCGCCCTACTTCACCGCCGCCAGGTCGAGCACGAAGATTTCCGATACGCTCTTGTTCTCGTCCGCGGCGCGGTTGAACACCGCGATCTGGGCGTTGATCTTCTGGCCGGCACGCAACACCACGTCGTCGGAATGGCCGGTATCGAGCTTGCGCGACAACTCCAGGTTCCAGTAGCCGTTCTTCCATACTCCCCGCGCCGCCACGTCCGCGAGGCTGCCCGCGGCGCTGCCGGTGAGCTCCACGGACGGTATCCGCTCGGCGCCCTTCTCCTGGGGCGGGCGCAGGTTGCGGTAGATGGGGCGCCCGGCATCCCTGCGCTTCTTGATGTACACGGTGCCCACGCCCTGGACCTCGTATTCAGCCGCGTTCTCCAGCATTCGCGTGGAGATGTCGTGCACCATGTCCTCGGCGAGCCCGGCGGCGTTGCTGCGTCCCGCCGACCACAGCCAGACGTCCACCCGGTAGGACTTCCCCGACAGCATGGAGCGGTCGAACTCCCCCTCCAGCGGAAAGCGCAGGGCGAACATGTCGTCGCGCTTGTTGGCCTCAGCGTAGCGGGTCCCCTTCCACTCCCAGGGCCGGAACTCCGCATCCGCCGCATCGTCCGGCCAGCGCACCGCGATGTAGATGCGTCCGCCCGCCACGCCCGCCTTGAGCTCCACCGTGATGCTGCCGGTGAGGTTGCGGTCCTCCGGGTCAAGCCCGAGCTTCGGGCGCTCGCCTTTCTCCACGGCAGGCTTGAGCGGAATCTTCGCCCAGCCGCCGCCCCACTCCCGCAGGTCGCCGTCCACCGAAGGGGCGCCGGCGAGCGGCGCCACCGGGATCACCTGGGGCCCCTGGGCCCCCGCCAAGGCTGGGGTCAGCAGCAGAACGAGCCCCGCAAGGCTCCCGGCAAATCCGCAATGCACCCCTATTCCACCGTGATGCTGCCGACAGAGCCCTTTTCTTCGTGGTCGTCGATCTGGCACCACACCTTGTAGGTGCCTTTCGCCACCGGCACCACGTAGAGGTCGATGCTGCCGCCGTTCTTCAGCACCTCGATGGCGCTGAAGTAGGGGGCCTTGATCTCGGCGTATTTGTTGACCATGGCCTTGCGGGTGGCGACCGCCTTGTAGAACTCCGGCGCCGTGTAGTAGTGGTCCTTGCTGCCGTTGTTCTTCAGCGTGATCCTGTAGGGCTGGTTGGCCTTGAGCTTCAGGTCCCGCGGCGTGTAGCCGTAGTCGTACAGCTCCACCGTGACCGGGGTCATCTTGCTCCAGTCCGCGGCCTTCACGATCTGGTCGGAATCCTTCACGTATGCGGCGTCTCCCGATCTGGCGAAAAATCCACCCTGGCATCCCGCCATCGCCAGCGCCGCGCCAGCGGCGATCCACAACCTCGCTGCCTGCCTCATCATGGCATTTCCCTCTCTTGCTGGGTCGTCCGTCTTTTCAAAACGCCGCTCTCCCCCGCCGGCGTGCCGGCGGGAGCGAATTTCAGGCGTAGGGTGCGTCCCACGCACCGGTCACGGGCCGGAGATGGTGCGTGGGACGCACCCTACGCGCTTTTTTTCCTCAGATCAGCAATTTCCACTGGGCCTGCCAGTACTCCATCGGATCGCGCCGGAACCCGCTTTTTGCGTACTGGTGCCAGCGCCCGGTGACAAAGCTGGTGAGCGCATTGGCCTGGGCCGCGGCGTCGACCTCCGCCGCAAGCTCGCCTTGCGTCGCCGCGACCCGCAGCGCCTGCTTCAGTGTCGCCTCCAGCCGATCATGAAGCTGGTTGATGCGGGCCTGCAGCCGCTCGTCCTCGTTCACCAGCGCGTCGCCGATCAGCACCCGGGTCATCCCGGGATTCTTCTTGGCGAATCCCAGCAGCAGCGCCAGGATCTGCTCGAGCTGACGGATGCCGTTCGGCTCTTCCGCGGTGATCTTGTTGATCAGTCCGAACAGGGTCTGCTCGATGAACTCGATCAGCCCCTCGAACATCTGGGCCTTGCTGGCGAAATGACGGTACAGCGCCGCTTCCGAAACCCGCAGCCGGGCCGCCAGCGCCGCGGTCGTGACGCGCTCCCCCTTGGGATTTTCCAGCATCTGCGCCAGCACCTGCAGGATCTGCAGCTTTCGTTCACCGGGTTTGGCGGGCATTGGGCGCTCCCTTTCGGCCTCTACAGGCGGTGCAGCAGGCGCGGCAGCTCGGCGAGCGAGCCCACGCTCAGGTCCACGAACGCGGGGCTTCGGGCGGAGCGCGTCACCCATACCGTCTTCATGCCGAGGCGCTTGGCGGTCCTGAGGTTCTCCAGGCTGTCCTCCACCATCACGCAGTCTCCCGGATGCAGCCGGTGGCGGCGCAGCAGCCGCCAGAAGCCGCAGGCGTCGGGCTTGGGGCGATAGCGGGTATGTTCGATTGAAAACAGGCCGTCGAAAAGCTCCGCGATCCCGAGCACCCGCAGCACCGCCCGCGAGTAGTGCAGCGGCGAGTTGGAGAACACGAACTTTCTTCCAGGGAGCCGCCGCAGCACCGGCTTCAGCCACGGCTCCCGGCGCACCATCCGCTCCAGTTCCGGGAACTGGTGGGTTTCCCACAGAAAGTGCCGGGGGTCCACGTCGTGATGGCGCATCAGGCCCAGCAGCGTCGCCCCGTAGCGCCGCCAGTACTGCATCCGCAGGCGCGCCGCCGCTTCCTGGTCAAGGCCCAGATACTTCTGCAGGTAGGCGGTCATGCTGCGGTTCATGTGGGGAAAGATGTGGGGCGAGGCGTCATGGAGCGTGTTGTCCAGATCGAACACCCAGACGCGGGATTTCATTTGGCCTTGATCAGGGTGCCCACGCCCTGGTCGGTCAGCACTTCCAGCAGCAGCGCGTGCTCCACCCGGCCGTCGATGATGTGGCAGGCCTTCACCCCGCTCTTCACGGCGTCCAGCGCCGAGCTGATCTTGGGCAGCATGCCGCCGTGAATGGTGCCGTCGGCGAACAGGGCGTCAATCTTTTTTGCGGTAAGCCCCGTGAGCAGGTTCCCGTTCTTGTCCAGCACTCCGGGCGTGTTGGTGAGCACAATGAGCTTTTCGGCCTTGAGGATTTCAGCGATCTTCGCCGCCACCAGGTCGGCGTTGATGTTGTAGGACTCCCCGTCCTTGCCCACCCCGATGGGCGCGATCACGGGGATGAAATCGCGGGTGTCCAGCAGCGCGATCAGCGACGGGTCGATGGAGACGATCTCCCCCACCTGGCCGATGTCGAGCAGCTCTTCGGAATTGCCCTCGGCGGGGATCAGCATCTTCTTGGCGCGGATGAAGGAGCCGTCCTTGCCGGTGAGCCCCACGGCGCGCCCGCCGTGGTGGTTGATGAGGTTGACGATCTCCTTGTTGACCAGCCCCCCCAGCACCATTTCCACCACGTCCATGGTTTCGGCGTCGGTCACCCGCATGCCCTGGATGAATTCCCCCTGCTTGCCCACGCGCTTGAGCAGGTCGTCGATCTGGGGCCCGCCGCCGTGCACCACCACCGGGTTCATGCCCACCAGCTTGAGCAGCACCACGTCCCGGGCAAAGCTCTGCTTGAGCCGCTCCTCGGTCATGGCATTGCCGCCGTACTTGATGACGATGGTCCGGCCGTGGAAGCGCTGGATGTAGGGAAGGGCCTCGGCGAGAACCTGGGCCTTCTGGCTGGCGCTGTCTGGAGTGAGGGACATGGCTGACCTTTGTCGGCGGAGCGCCCGCCACGGGCTGCGTGCGGGACTCCGAAGGCCGCTATTTTACATCGCCCGCAGGAAACGGGAGTGAGTGCTGGCTACGGTCGCTCCTTCTCGGCCTCCAGGATCTGGCGCGCCCGCTCGAATTCGTCGTTCAACTGCTCCAGCAACTCCATGGCGCCTTCCACCGATCCCGCCATGCCCATGCGCTCCAGGCGGTCGCAGATTGCGGACATCCTTCGCACCCCCAGGTTCTCGGTGCTGGAGCGGAAGCGGTGCGCCACCTGCTTCAGCGCCTGGGCGTTCTGCTCGTTCACCGCCTTCCATAGGTTTGCAAGATGGCGCGGCGAGTCGTCGATGAACAGATCGATCAGCTCGCCCACCACGTTGGGATTCGCCTCGTCCTGGATTTCCCGCAGGTAGCCGAGCCGCTTGGAGTCGATGGGACCGTCGTCCGGGGCGACCGCGGCAACCGGCGCCGCCGGCATTCTGACCGTGCCCTCCAGCGCGGCCTGGAGATCCCGCACCTCGATGGGCTTGGTGAGATAGGCGTCCATCCCCGCCGCCAGGCACTCCTCGCGGTCGGTCTGCATGGCGTTGGCGGTCATGGCGATGATGCGCGGGCGACGGCCCGGCTCCAGGCGCTGGAAAATGCGGCGCGTGGCCTCGATGCCGTCCATCTCGGGCATCTGGATGTCCATCAGGATCACGTCGTAGTTCTGGCGCTCCAGCGCATCCAGCACCTCCGTGCCGTTGGCGGCCACGTCGGCGCGGTAGCCCATGCGCGCCAGCATCCTGATCGCCACTTTCTGGTTGACCAGGTTGTCCTCCGCCACCAGGATTCTCAGGGGCATCCGCTCGGCGAGCCGCTGGTCCACCTGGGGCATGGCGTCGGGCATCGCTTCCAGCTGCATGCCGAGGGTCGTGACCAGCGCCTCGAACAGCTGGGCCGGCTTGATGGGCTTGCTGAGGTAGGCGGCGAAGCTGGCCTTCTCCACCGCCGCGCTCTTCTGGCGCTGGCCCATGGAGGTGAGCAGGATGAGGGGCAGCGACCGGGAATCCCGGTGGCGGCGGATTTCGCAGGCCAGCTCCACCCCGGTCATCCCGGGCATCGCCATGTCGAGGATGCCCAGATCGAAGGCGTGGCCGTGGCGGATGAGGTCGAGGGCCTCGGCCTGGGACGCCACCGCGCTCGGCAGCATGCCCCACAGCAGGGCCTGCTTCACCAGGATGCGGCGGTTGGTGGTGTTGTCATCCACGATCAGGATGCGCTTGCCCGTGAGCATCGGGGGGCTCGCCTGAAGATACCCGTGGGAGGGGCTCGGACCGGGCCGCGCCTGGATGGTGAAATGGAAGGTGGAGCCCCTGCCGAACTCGCTCTCGACCCACATGGTGCCGCCCATCAGCTCCGCCAGGCGCCTGCTGATGGCGAGCCCCAGCCCGGTACCCCCGTATTTGCGCGTGGTGGAGGCATCCACCTGGTGGAACGACTGGAACAGCTGGCCGACGCGGTCGGCGGGAATGCCGATGCCGGTGTCCTTCACCGAGAATTTGATCTCGTAGGCGCCGTCCGCCCCGGGCGTGGCGGCGATCGAAACGAAGATCTCGCCCTGGTGCGTGAATTTCACGGCGTTGGACAGCAGGTTCACCAGCACCTGGCGGATGCGGGTCACGTCCGAGACCAGCGTCGCCGGGGTCGCCTCGTCGATCAGGTAGGCAAGGTTGAGGTTCTGCTCCGCCGCCTGGGGCGCCAGCAGGTCGAGGGCCTCCTCCACGCAGCGCCGGAGATCGAACGGATGCAGATCCAGGTCGAGCTTGCCGAGCTCGATCTTCGAGTAGTCGAGGATATCGTTGATGATGGCGAGCAGCGCGTCCGAGCTGGCGCGGATGGTCTGGGCGAAGTCCTTCTGCTCATCGGTCATCGGCGTATCGAGCAGCAGGCTCGTCATGCCGATGACCGCGTTGAGGGGCGTCCTGATCTCATGGCTCATGTTGGCGAGGAACATGCTCTTGGCCTGGGTCGCAGCCTCCGCCGCCTCCTTCGCCCGGCGCAGGAGCTCTGCCTGCTGCTTGCGGTCGGTGATGTCGCGGAAAAATACCGACAGCCCGTCCTTCGAGGGGTAGACGTGGAACTCCAGCCAGATCTTCAGGGGCTGGTAGAAATCCTCGAAGCTCACCGTCATCTGCTGGGCCAGCGCCTTGCTGAACTGGCCATAGAGGGCATTGCGCCTGAGCTCGGGAAATTCGTCCCAGATGCTCCTGCCGAGAATGAGCCCGGCCTGGCGTCGCAGCAGACGCGCCGCCTCGCGGTTGATGTAGGTGAAGCGCCACCGGGTGTCGAGCGCCATGAAGGCGTCGGTGATGCTCTCCAGGATATTGACGATGTTGTTGTGGTAGTCCCGCAGCGCCTGCTCGGCGCGCTTGCGCTCGGTGACGTCGCGCAGGATGGCCGTGAAATAGCGCTCGCCGTTGACGTCGAGCCGCGAAATGGAGGCCTCGGCGGGAAACTGGGTGCCGTCCTTCCTCAGGCCGAAGATTTCGGCGCGCTCGCCCATGCGCCGCGACGGCGCCTCCCCGGCGCCGAAGCGCTCGACGTGCTCGCGGTGTCCCGCCCGGGCGTAGCCCGGAAGCAGCATGTCGAGGGGCTTGCCGATGACCTCCTCGGCGCTGTAGCCGAAGGCGCGCTCCGCCCCCTTGTTGAACAGCCGGATGGTCTGGGCGTCGTCGACGGAGATGACCGCGTCCTCGGCGATGTCGAGAATTCCGGTGAGGAACGCGGGTTGGGAGATGAGGTTCTGCACGGGTGCCTGGGTGCCGACCGTCGTTGCCGGTGGGGCGCTGCCCGCGGATCCGTCAGGGCCGGACCGCCTGGGCAGCAAGCTCATGGCAACTATAACATTTGACCCCGCCGGTGCCCACCGCGAAGCCCCGCTCCACCAACAACAAAGGCGGCCGGAGCCGCCTTTTCCGGAATCCGCCGGAACGCCCCATTCGATAGTGAGGCGCTTGCCGCCGGTGGCCGCCTTCTTGGGTAGCGTCGGTTCCAGGACGCCGTTGCTGCACCTGGCCTGGGAACCGGGGATGGGATTTCAAGGGGCCCATCCGCGCCGGACCGGGCCGGGATTTTTTTGCATCCGGACTTTACAAAACCCCTCGCCGCAGGCCAGGAGCCTGTCGGGCTTGGGATCGCGCATGCGACCGTGGCGGTTTTATTGCAGTTCGAGACGCAAGACGCCGACGTGTACCGGGTGTCCACGAGGCGGCTTGCGGCGAAGAAATGCGATAAAATCGCCCGGTCCCTCCGGGTTGCTGGCCAAAAAGCGCGCTGGCGGTGTTGCTCGGCTGGCCCATAATGCCGATATGGGCTGCGCCTCGCGCCTTGCCATCGGGCTTTTTGGCCAGCAACGCATGTGCGACTCTAAGTCCGACAGGCTCCCAGTTTCTCGAACCGCATATCCCCCATGAGCCACCCCGCCAATACTGCAAGTCCTGGAGCCGCCGACGCCCTGGCCGCGCTGGAGGCGCACCGCTCCTACCTGGTGCGCTATGCCATGCTCCAGCTGCGGGATCCGGTGAAGGCCGAGGACGCGGTGCAGGAGACGCTGCTCGCCGCGCTCGAAAACCAGGCCCGGTTCGCTGGAAAATCCCAGGTGCGCACGTGGCTTACCGGCATTCTCAAGCACAAGATCGTCGACCAGCTCCGCGCCCAGTCGCGGGAGACGGCCATCTCCGGACTGGTCGCGGAGGGTGACGGCGAAGACGACGACGTGGCGGTCTTCGACGCCCTGTTCAACGGGCGGGACCATTGGGGCGACGACCGGCCTTCCGACTGGGGCGACCCGGAGCGAACCCTGGAGAACAAGCGCTTCTGGGAAACGTTCGAGATGTGTTCGAAGCTCATGTCGGCCCAGGTAGCCCGGGTTTTCATGATGCGGGAGGTCCTTGGGCTCAGCACCGAGGAAATCTGTAAGGATCTGAGCATCACCCCGACCAACTGCTGGGTGATGCTGTACCGGGCCCGCATGAGTTTGCGCATGTGCCTGGAGAAGCGCTGGTTCGGCGAAGGGAGCAAGGGGAAATAGGCGTGTTGAGCTGCAAGGAAGTGACCCATCTGGTTTCCGAGTCCCTGGACCGCAAGCTGAGCATCTCGGAGCGGTTCCGCATGCAGCTGCATTTCCGGATCTGCGCCTATTGCCGCAATTTCCGGCGCCAGATGACGTTCCTGCGCCAGGCCTGCCGGCGGCTTGCGGAAGGCAAGGCGCCCTTCGATTCCGACCAGGGCTGACCGCTGCGGCCGAATCTGCGGCATCCCCCGGCTGTCCAACCGGGTGGAGATTCGTCCATGAAATCGCTGCTGACGTCCCTGATCCACGGCCGGGCTTGGCACCTGAGCCTCCTGCGGATCGTCTTGCTTTCGCTCCTGGGCTGGGGCGTCCTCAGGGCCGCCAATCCCCAGTGGACCTGGGACCTGGGCCTCACCAAGGAATGGCCCAAGACCGATTTCTCGAAAACGCTCGTAGACCCGCGGGAAATCGAATCGGGCGGCCCTTCCAAGGACGGCATCCCCGCCATCGACCGGCCCCGGTTCGTCTCGCCCGCGGAAGCCGACCGCTGGCTCGATGCGCGCGAGCCGGTGATCGCCCTGGAGATCCGCGGCGAGGCCCGCGCCTATCCGCTCTCGATCCTGATCTTCCACGAGATCGTGAACGACACCGTCGGCGGCACGCCGGTCGCGGTCACCTTCTGTCCCCTGTGCAATGCCTCCATCGTGTTCGACCGCCGGGTGGCGGGCCGGCTGCTGGACTTCGGCACCACCGGGAGGCTCAGGAAAAGCGACCTGGTGATGTACGACCGGCAGACCGAGAGCTGGTGGCAGCAGTTCACCGGCCAGGGCATCGTGGGAAATTACGCGGGGACCCGCCTCACCCAGCTTCCCTCGAGCATCGTCGCCTACGCCGATTTCAAGGCCGCGTATCCCCGGGGGCAGGTGCTGTCCCGGGAGACCGGTCACGGCCGGCCCTACGGGCGTAATCCTTACCGGGGCTACGACCGGGTGGGGGACCAGCCGTTCCTGTTTCGCGACCCCGCCGACCCGCGGCTGCCGCCCATGGAGCGCGTGATCGGCGTGGCGGTGGGGGCCACGATGCACATCTATCCGTTCTCGGTGCTGGAGAAGACGCCGGTGATCAACGATGAGGTGGCGGGCCGGCCGGTGGCGATCTTCAGCAAGGCGGGCACGCTGTCGGTCCTCGATGAAGAGACCATTCGCGCCTCCCGCACCGTTCCTTCGGCCACCGCGTTCGATCGGCGCGTGGCCGGCCGCAGCCTGAGCTTCGAACTGCGCGACGGAACGATCCGCGACCGGGAAACGGGCTCCACCTGGAACCTGTTCGGCCAGGCGCTGGAAGGAAGCCTCAAGGGCCAGCGCCTGGTTCCGGCGGACAGCGGCGTGCACTTTGCATTCGCCTGGCTCGCGTTCAATCCGCAGAGCGAGATTTACCGTCCTGCGGTGCGGTGAAGGACCTTCGCAGGTCCGCCGCTCAAAGGTGCGGCGTTACTCAAGCCTGGCGCGGGCGAGCGTCACGCCCTACCCGGCGCCCCGATCCGGGTCCTGGCGATGCGCCGGCGCAGACGCCGCGAGCGTTCAGTCATAAACCGGCCCGCATCAACGGTTCTTCCGGAGACTCAAACAGCCGGATGATTGCCGAGATGGCTCCCCGATATTGTTCCGGGGATGAATTCAACCACCGGTCCAGGTATTCGCGGAAATCGGCGGAGGTGTCGGAGCCCGCCGAATGGAGATACGCGAGGGCGCGCCAGTGGGCGGGATCGGCCTCGAAAATGGGCAAGACGAGATTTGCCACCACCTCGTTCTTGTGGCGCAGATAGGGGTCGCGCTGCAACCGGGGCTCGTTCTCGACCAGCCATCGCTGCAACGTCTGGGTGCCGGAAAGCCGGCGGTGAGACTCGTTGAAGAGCCCGTCGGCGTAGGCACGGAATGCGGCGGCGTTCTCCGCCGAGGTCCGGAGCAATCCGTCCTGCCTGTCTCCCATCCTGCGCAATACGAACAGGGAAAGCGCTTCGCAGAGAGCTTCCTCGAACCACTGATGGGCGCCCGGCGATCCGGCTCCATGCCGGGCGCCGTCGGCAAGCGCGTGCCCAAGCTCGTGGGCGAATTCATAGGCGAGTCCCGGCCCGTTGTCGCCGCGGGCGGTCAGCGCGATCTGGTATTCGCCGCGAGGCCCCTTGCTGAAGAGGAACATGGGCTGGTCGTCGACGGAGCGCACCAGAATCGGCCGCCAGGCCCGTTGCGGAAAAAAAGGCGCAATTTCGGAGAAAACCTCGCACAGCACCGCTTGCACCTGGGTGGTGCGGGCCCCGCCCCAATCACCCCCCAGAATCGTGACTGCGCCCCGTTTTGGACACGCGCCATTCTCGCGAGCAGGAAAGTCGGCGGCATCAGCCGGTCCGGCGATAAAAATGAAAACCGCAAGGAAACAGCCAGATAGGTAACCAATCCGATGATGTCTTGCGGCGTTCATTGTGGATGACGAAGCGGGTTCCATTGACCTGTCGAGAAAAAGCAAAATCCACGCCGGGGCTCCCCTGTCCGGCAAGGCGTCCCGATCCACGCTCCGCCCGACCCCGCAAGGCTGCGGGGCGCCTCGGTTGGTCCCATGGCGACAAAAATTGGTGATTCTACCCCATCCGCCGGCCGCCCTGCCCCGTGGCTTTCCCGGGGCGCCGACGCGAAATTCCGCGTAATGCGTCAGGTTCGCACCGCGGTTCCGGTCTAGTTCGGCAGATGGGCAACCATCGATATCGATCAACCTAACCGAGGAGACATGTCATGAACGCTCGAATGCTTCAGGTACCCGCGCTGATCGGAGTCGCCGCCGCGCTGTTCGCCGTGACAACTCCGCTGCACGCCGCCCAGGCGTGCCACGACGATCCGCATTTCGCGAGCAAGCTCGTCAACGGAGAACCGATCAACTGCGTGATGCAGGGGGACCGGGACAGCGATAAACAAGGCCTCGCCGGCCGCAAAGCCGAATCCATTCGGACTGCCGCCAAGCAGACCAACGGCAGCGATGGGCTGACCATTCGGACGCCGTAACCCCGCGTCCGGGCCGCCGCAGCCCGTCGCGACGCCCGACGCATCCGTGCCGTGCCCGCAGAGAGGTTTTGGCACTGCCGGAACGCGGCGCGCCCGCCTCGGGCTGGGGTACCGGCCGGCTCGGTGAAGTCATGTGGCGATTCCGCCACCCACTTCGGCAAGGAGCCCTCCCATGGAGCAGGATACAAAACGCACGTTGGTCCACGAGCACCGCGATTCGGTGTCCCGGGCCACCCGGCAGGTCGCCTCGGCCACCGGGTCCTTGCCCAGCTCCGGAACCGCGCTCAATAATGGGAATGAAAAAGGACCGGCGACCACCCAGGCGAGTGGTTTCCGTGACACCGCCCACCGCGCCGGCTGAGGCAGGTCGCAGCCTCGGATCGCGCGGCCGGGGGTACGCCCCCGGCGCGCCGCGCCGGGGATGTCATTGAAGGGAGAACGTCGGAATGAACGCCGCAGGCCCGGTGCTCGCTTTCCTCGGACGCTGGCTCGCACGCTACCTCAGCGCGCCGGTCAGCCACTATGTCCCGGCAGCGACCAGCGATCCCGAGAAACTCACGGCGACGATCCGCCCCGGGGATGTATTGCTGGTGGAAGGCAACACCCGCATCAGCACGGCGATCAAGTACCTCACCCAGTCGACCTGGTCCCATGCCGCGTTGTGCGTGGGGAACGTCCTCGGGAAGGAAGGGGAGCCCGACCCGCCGGTGCTCATCGAGGCGGACATCGTGCACGGGGTCTGGGCGGTGCCCTTGAGCCGGTACGCCTCGATGCACACCCGCATCTGCCGGCCCGTTGGACTCAGCAGCCGCGACATCGAACAGGTGGTCCGGTTCGCGGTTTCCCGGCTCGGTTACACCTACGACCTGAAAAACGTGGTGGACCTGGCCCGCTACCTTCTCCCCACGCCGCCGGTGCCCACCCGCTGGCGGCGGCGCCTGCTGGCTTTGGGAAGCGGTGAACCCACCCGGGCCGTGTGCTCGACCCTCATCGCGCAGGCTTTCCAGTCGATCCGGTACCCCATCCTGCCGCAGGTCAGCGTTCAGACCGTTCCGGGTGGCCCGGACTCCGAATGCGACCCCTGTTACGAGGAAATTCTCCAGATCCGCCACCACAGCCTGTTCGCGCCCCGGGATTTCGACATTTCTCCCTACTTCCGGGTGGTCAAGCCCACGATCGAAGACGGGTTCGACTACCGGTTCCTGAAGTGGGGAGACCTCCCCCGTGCAGACCCGAAAGTTGCGGAATCCGCCTGATCGACGGCCCCCCGCCCGTCTGCCGTTCCGGCCGACCGGAATTAACGTAACAATCTGATTTAGATTTGTTAATTCTGAGCGGCCCGAGTTCTCCCCAACTCGATGTCAGGTTTCGGCCCCCGGCCCGGTCTAATAGGCAACGGGCAGGTTTCGGTTTAGCGCCCGCGCTGCGGTCCGCTGCAAGCCGCGGTTCGAAATACCTAAACGGAGAGGGGATATGGGTATTACCCGGCTATTGGAGGGCAACCGGTCGCAGTTCGAGACCATGGTGCGGGCCCATTCCGGCGACCTTTATCGTTTCGCCTACTGGCTTTGCCGGGACCGCTTCGTGGCCGAGGACCTGGTGCAGGAAACCTATTCCCGGGCATGGAAGAGCTGGCAGTCCCTGCGCGACGAAAAGGCAATCAAGCACTGGCTGTTCTCGATCCTGCGCAACGAGCATGCCCGGCTGTACGAGCGCAAGCGCGTCGAGATCGAGGACGTGGACCTGGAGGATCTGCCGATCGCCGTGGAAAGCAGCGTGCAGTTCTCGCTCGAAATGCGCGAGGCGCTGCAGTCGCTTCCCGAAGGTTACCGGGAGCCATTGCTGCTGCAGGTGGTGGGCGGTTTCAGCTGCGCCGAGATCGGCCAGATGCTGGAGTTGAGCGAGCAGGTGATCATGAAGCGGGTCAGCCGCGCACGCAACGCGATGCGCAAGCTGATGGAGCCGGAAAAACGTTCGATGGAGCGGGTACGATGAACTGTCTGGAATTTCGCCGCCAGTTGCTGGCGGATCCCCATCGGCCGAGTCCCGACGCGGCCGGTCACCGGGCGGAATGCCCCGGGTGTGCGGAGTTTGCCGCCAGGATCGCCGAAATGGAGCGCGAACTGGACGCGGCGGCGCGGGTGCCGGTCCCGGACGGCCTGGCCGACCGGATCCTGCTGAGCCACCGCCTGGGGCGGCCGGCCCGCCGTACCTGGCTGGCGCTTGCGGCGAGCCTGGTGCTGGCGGTCGGAATCGCGTTTCTGGCGCCCTCCCTGGTCGGGTCGGACGACCTGGCGCGCGCGGCGATCGCCCATGTCCTCGACGACGAAGACCACGAATTCGCGACCGCAAAGCCGACTGACCTGGCCCTGCGGACGCGGGTTCTCGGCCGGCTGGGAATCGCCCTGCCGGGAAGTCTCGGCCAGGTTCGTTATGAAGGCGCCTGCCCGTTCAGCGGCGGCACCGCCTACCACCTGGTTGTCGATACGGCCTATGGCAAGGCCACGTTGCTGCTCATGCCGGGAAACCCGCTCGCGTCGCGGATGGTCACCTCGACGCGCGGACTGAGCGCGGTGGCCGCCCCGGCGGGACAAGGCAGCATCGCGGTCATCGCTTCCAGCAGGAGCGCGGCGAACAATATCGAACGGCTGCTCCTCCGTCAGGCCCTGTAATCGAACGGCGGCACGCGATGCCCTCCGAACGTGGACCATGAACCTGCTCGCAAGAACGCGCATCGTCGCGCTCCACGCGCTGGTTTTGGGCGTGGGGCTGCTGCTTTCCGGGCTGACCTATTTCTTCGGCGGCCGTGTCATGGACGCCACCGATCGGCTGGTGAACGAAGATCTTCCCGCGCTGAAGACGATCTCCGGCCTCAAGGCGGACGTGATCGAGCTGGAGCCGATTCTCTACGAATACTACGTGTCCGGAAATCGCCAGCGCTACCTGGCGCGCATGGAATCGGTCAACGGCAGAATCGAGGAGGGTTTCGAGGTCGTGCAAACGGCTTTCCCCGGGGGACGATCCTTCGCCGACATCAGCGCGCGCCACGCCCAGATCAAGGCGCTGGCGCGGGAGCTCGACCTGACGCTCGCGAGCCGCCCCGTGGACGGTTCGAAGGCGGAGCAGCTCATCCGGCAGATCAGCAACGCCTGCGCCAGCATCAACCAGGAGCTGGACGACCTGGTGGACGGCATGCAGAAGCGGGTCAGAACCCAGGGCCAGCAGTCCCGCAGCCAGGTGATCCGCATCGTGGTGGTGGTGGCCTCCTTCAGCGGCGCGCTGTTCCTGGTGGTGCTGGTGGCAGGCCACTACTTCAATGCCTACCTGGACGAAGTCGCCGCGCGGCGGCGGCTCGCCATGTTCCCCGAGCGCAATCCCAACCCGGTGCTGAGCCTCGGGCCCGACGGCATCGTCGCCTACGCCAATCCGGGAGCCCGGGAAATGGTGCGCCAGATGGGCCTCACATCGCTCTCGGCCCGGGACCTGCTGCCCGAGAACCTGGAGCAGCGCCTCGAGCGCCTGCGGCAGGCGGGCGGCGGCTATGAACACTGGGAGTATTCGCTCGCCGATCGCAGCTTCGGCTGCGGCATCCATTTTCTGCCCGATTTCGAGGTTTTTCATACCTACCTGTCGGACATCACCGACCGCAAACGGGCCGAGGCCAGACTCATCCATCACGCCTATCACGACGCCCTCACGGGCTTGCCCAACCGGCACAAGTTCCAGGAACAGGTGAGGGAACTCCTCGCGAACGGCGCTTCGGCGGCGGGCGGAGCGGTTCTTCTGCTGACCATCGACCGGTTCTACCTCATCATCGACAGTCTCGGGCGCGGGGTGGCGGATCGCGTTCTGCAGGCCGCGGCGGAATCCCTGGCGGCGCTGATTGCGGACAGCCCCCTCCTCGCCTCGCAGGGCGCACTGTACCGGTTTGATGGGGAGCAATTCGCGATCCTGACGTCCCTTGCCGACCGGCCTTCTTCCCCGGTCCGCCTGGCGGAGGCGGTGCTGGAGGCGTCGCGCCGGCCGGTTCGGGTGGACGGTCGGGAGTATTTCCTGACCTACAGCATCGGCAGCAGCCTGTTCCCGGCAGACGCACAGGATCCCTTCACCCTGGTCCGGAACGCGGATAGCGCCATGCACGCGGTAAGCCGCACCGGGGGCAACGGCTATCACCCGTACGCGGCGGAAATGGCCGAGCGCGCGGTCAGGCGTCTGGAAACGGAGGGAGCGCTCCGTCACGCCCTGGAACGGGAGGAATTCGAGGTGCACTATCAACCCCAGATGGACCTGAGAACGGGCCGGGTCGTGGGCGCGGAAGCGCTGGTACGGTGGCGCCATCCCGTCCGTGGTCTCGTCAGCCCCGCCGAGTTCATTCCGGTGGCGGAAGAAAGCGGACTGATCCTGGAAATCGGCGAGCACGTGCTCGACGCCGCCTGCCGCCAGGCCAGGAAATGGATGGATTCGCGCCCGGAGGAACTGGTGGTGGCGGTGAATGTTTCGGCACACCAGCTCACGGCCGCAACGCTCCCGGGGACCGTAACCCGGGTATTGCGCGAGTCCGGTCTCAAGCCGCAATGCCTGGAACTCGAAATCACGGAATCGGTGGCCATGCAGGACGTGGAGCGCACCATCGCGGTACTCGCCGAGCTCAAGCGGATGGGGGTGCGGCTTGCGATCGACGATTTCGGCACCGGGTATTCCTCCATGAGCTATTTGCAGCGCCTCCCGATCCACAAGCTCAAGCTCGACGGCTCCTTCGTCCGCAACCTTCCCCACGATCCCAACGATGCGGCGATTGCGCGCGCGGTGATCACCCTCGGGCACGGGCTGGGGCTCAGGGTAATCGCCGAGGGGGTTGAAACCTGGGAGCAGTCGGATTTCCTGGCCGCGGCGGGATGTGACGAGATCCAGGGCTATGTCATCAGCCGGCCGGTTCCCGCCCACGACTTTCCGGCCCTGATGACCGGGGCGCCGTTGTCCGGGTCCCGGATCCGCCCGGTTGCGAAAACGGGCACCGCCAGTGTGTAAGGGCAAGCGGATTTCCGCGACTAACGGTGCAGCGATGCGTCGCGCAACGCTGCGTTGCCCAAGGCGGCATCCGCCGTAACAAGCTGCCGGAAGACGCAACAATAGTCCAAGGCGTGTTCATCTCTCGAAATCTTTCCAAGGAGGCACCATGAAACTGCAAACCAACCGAGCCGCCGCTGCCGCGCTCGCCGCCGCACTGGGTCTGACTCTCAGCGCGCTGCCCGCGCACGCGGCCAATCCGTGTAATCCCTGCGCGCCCAAGAGCGCCGCGAAGAACCCCTGCAACCCCTGCGCGGCCAAGGGCGCGAAAGCCAAGAAGAAAGCGAACCCCTGCAACCCCTGCGCGGCGAAGAACCCCTGCGCCGCAAAAAATCCGTGCGCTGCCAAGAATCCGTGCGCGGCGAAGAACCCGTGCGCGGCGAAGAACCCGTGCGCGGCGAAGAACCCGTGCGCGGCGAAGAACCCGTGCGCCCCGAAGAAATAGCAAAGGAGACAACCATGAAACCGCAACTGACCCGAACCGTCGCCCCGCTTCTCGCCGGGCTGCTCGCCATGGCCGTGGGTCTGCCGGCGGCCCAGGCCGCCAATCCGTGTAATCCTTGCACGCCCAAGAGCGCCAAGAAGAATCCCTGCAATCCTTGCGCCGCCAAGGCCAAGAACCCGTGCGCGGCAAAGAACCCCTGCGCTGCCAAAAATCCCTGCGCTGCCAAAAATCCGTGCGCGGCGGGCGGCAAGATCGATCCCAAGCTCATTACCCGCCCTGGCGGGACCAAGCTCATGAAGGGCGACCACAAGCAGCTCGCCAAGGAAGGCGAAAAGCTGTGGAACGACACCAAGCTCTCCACCAATGGCATGTCCTGCAACACCTGCCACCAGGGCGGCGCCGCGTTCTCTGCCACCTTTGCCAAGCCTTACCCCCACGCGGTGGTCATGGCCAAGGAACAGGCGGGCCTGAAGAAGATCCACCTGGACGAAATGGTGCAGGCCTGCATGGTGATGCCGATGGCCGCGAAGCCACTCGGGTGGGAATCGCGGGAGCTCGCGGCGCTGACGGCCTACACGGCGGACGTGCAGAAGGGCTTCAAGGTGAGCATGGCCTCGGGGAAGAATCCGTGCGCTGCGAAGAACCCCTGCGCTGCAAAGAATCCGTGCGCTGCGAAGAACCCGTGCGCTGCGAAGAACCCCTGCGCTCCGAAGCGCTGACCTCGGGGAAGGGCAAGGCATAGGATAAAATCGGGGCATGAATGGAATCGGCCTTCCGTTTGTGTCCCTGCTCCGGATCCTTGCCTTCGCTTCGCTCGCCGCGCTGACGGCAGGCTGCAAGCCGTCCGTCGATCCGCCGGCGCCCGCCGCCACATTGGCGGGCGAGCCGGCGGAACGGTTTCTCGCGGTCCACTGGTCGCGGCCCCTGCAGGCGCAGGGATCGCCGCCTGCCGGTTACGCCCCTTCCGAGGCATCGCTGAACCCGGCGGACTGCGGCGCCTGTCACCGCACCCAGCACGACGACTGGAGCAGCAGCCAGCACAGTCGCGCCATGGGGCCGGGCGTGCTCGGCCAGCTCATGGACATGCCGGCCGATGCCCTCGATCAGCACCAGGACTGCCTGCGCTGTCACGCTCCGCTCAAGGAACAGGCGGAGAGTCTCGCCGCGGCCCTCGCGGCACTTCCCCGGAAAATGGAGGCTCAGGCGCAGAAAACCGCCGTCCCGCCGCTTCATGCGCACGGTCTCGCCTGCGCGTCCTGCCACCTTCGCGGCTACCGGGTTTACGGTCCCCCGCGCCGGGACGGCAGCGCGCCACAATCCGCCGCCGGCTTTCCCCACGGCGGGTGGAGCGCGAGCGGCGCGTTCGAGGACTCGCGCTTCTGCGCGGCCTGCCATCAGTTCGAGCAGGGCGAGTACGCGCTTAACGGCAAGCTTCTGGAGAACACCTACGAAGAATGGAAGGCGAGCCGCCACGCCCGCGAGGGACGAGCCTGCCAGTCCTGCCACATGCCGGAGCGCCGGCACCTCTGGCGCGGCATCCACGATCCGCAAATGACGAATAGCGGAATCACGGTCACTGCGGGGCCGGTCACGATCGAGTCCGGGCAGGTCGCCGCGGAACTGCGGATCGGCAATACCGGCACCGGCCACTATTTTCCCACTTACGTGACGCCGCGGGTGATCGTCAGCACCCGGCAGGAGTCGGCGGATGGCAAGGTCCTCGAGACCACAACCCAGGAATATGTCATCGGCCGCACCGTGGCCCTGGATCTCAGCCGGGAGCTGTCCGATACCCGGCTCGCCCCGGATGAAGAACGGGTGGTGGGCTACCGCAAGGCGCTGCATCCTCGCGCCGCCCATCTCGCGTTCGAGATCCGGGTGGAGCCGGATGCGTTTTACACGGAATTCTACCGCTCGCTGCTCGAATCCGACGGGACCGGGAAAGGCCGGGCGCTGATCCGTCGCGCACTCCAGGACTCGCTGGCGTCCCGGTTCGTGGCCTACTCCAGACGGCAGCCGCTGCAGCCCTGAGCCCGCGTCCTGCCGCCGGACTGGCTCCGGCTTCCTGCGCTCAGGCCGGCCTGCCGCGAGGCGCCGCTTTCCTGCCGGTTCTCGGCGCCCTGGCTTCGGCGTCGAGCGGGCCGGATGACCCGGCCCCGGCGTCCGCCTCCCAGGCCGGGAAGGTTCCGGAAAATACGCTCTCCACCGCCTGGCGCGCCGCCGCAAACGCGGGAGCGGCTTCGGGCGGCATCGCCCGCGCCGAAACCTCGAAGGCGACTTTCAGATTGCGCCGCCATTCCACGGCCTGGGCGTTCATCAGCTTGAACAGCTCGCCCCGCGCGCGTTGTCCGAGATCG
>JACPEG010000042.1 GCA_016183615.1 Betaproteobacteria bacterium | reverse complement strand
CGGCTCGCCGCCGGGGCGGAATTCATCGTCATGATCTGCGGCGACATCATGACCATGCCGGGCCTGCCCCGGGTGCCCTCGGCCGAGAAGATCGACCTCACCGACGAGGGCAAGGTGGTCGGGCTGTTCTGATGACGGGCGCGGCGGTTTTCAGGCGCCAATCGCTGGCGGGTGAAGGCGTGCCCGGTTAGTGTTTCCAGGCCGCGGCGACCAGCGCCGGCAGTAGCTCTCCCGCGGCGCCGCGCAGGCTATAGCTGGCGCGGCCGGTGAGCGGGGTTTTCCCGGGATTCACCTCCACCACCGTGGCCCCGGCCCGCAGCGCATAAAACGGCAGCGAAGCGGCGGGCTCCACCACGGCGGAGGTGCCGACGCATAGAAACACCTCGCAATTTTCCGCCGCCTCCACAGCGGCTGTGAGGTCCGCCTCGGGGAGCATTTCCCCGAACCAAACCACATCGGGCCGCAGCAGCCCGCCGCAGCGGGGGCAGCGCGGCGGCACCTCCCCGGTGTCGGGCCACGACTCCACCACCAGGTTCTCGTCGAAGCATTTGGTGCGGCGGATATTGCCGTGCAGCTCCAGCACCCGGCGGCTGCCGGCCTCCCGGTGCAGGCCGTCGACGTTCTGGGTAATCAGCGTGAAATGGGGGATATGCCGCTCCATTTCCGCCAGGGCTACGTGCCCCGGGTTGGGCCTGGCTTTGCCGACGATGCCGCGCCGCCACTCGTACCATTCCCACACCAGTTTCGGGTCCCGCAGGAAGGCCTCCGGGGTCGCCAGCTCCTCGGGGCGGTACCTGGCCCAGAGCCCGGTCTGGGCGTCGCGGAAGGTGGGCACCCCCGACTCGGCGGAGATTCCCGCGCCGGTGAGTGCCGCAACCCGTTTTGCCGAGCGCAGCAGACCGGCGAGGGCGGCGGGGAGGGCCGGGGTCACGGTAGCGATGCGGCTCAGCGGTAGTCGTCGGCGAGCACCCTGGGCGCGCGGTCCACGTGATAAAGGACCGCGACCAGCACCGCAGTGGAGATCAGGAGGAAATGGGGCCCGAATAGCCAGAACACCAGCGGCACCGACAGGTAGTAGGCCCGCATGCCGATGCTGTGGTACGTGCCGGCGCGGTTGAGGTGCATCGCCACGTGCTCAGGGGAAATGGCCTTGTGGTTCATGGCGAGCGGCACGTTGATCATGAAGCCCACGTGGATGAACAGCCGGATCGCCAGGGTGAAGCTGAAGAAGGCGACAAAAAAGTCCACGATCAGCAGGATGACCTTGGTGAGCCACAGCTCCGGATGGCGTGCCCCGAACAGGTTCAGCACGTGCCAGGTGGCGGAGAGTCTCTCGCCCTGCCCGCTCAGGGTTAGCGTGCCGATGATGAGCAGCACCGCCGTGGAGGCGAGAAACGTGGGGCCCATGATGGCGTTGCGCAGGGTCTGCACCGCCAGGATGTCCTTCCCGCCGGTGGTCATGATGTTTTCCACCCAGGCGCTGCGGGCGACCGCATTAACCGCCTGGATGGTATAGACCGGGTCCCGTCTGAGCTTGAGGCGAAGAAACAGGTGATAGCCCGTGATCAGGAGCACGCTCAGGGCAGCGCTCGACAGGTCCGGACCGAATTCGGTGAAGAGATTGTTCATGGGATTCGGCTCGTTCTCGGGAAGTAACTGCCGCTATTGTAGAATAAACGCCCGTTGCCGACTCCGCCCCAGTGAAAACCGCCCCCGTCCGTTCCGTCCCGCAAGCGCTCGCCGTCCTCGAGGCAGAAATCGCCGGGTGCATGGCGCGGGACCAATACCGTTTCCGGCGCCAGTTGCGCAGGCTCGCCGAAGCGGACCGCATCGGGAGCGAGGAGCTCGCCGGATTGAGGGCCGAAATTGCCGAGTCGGTGGCTGCGCGCCAGACCCGCCTCGCGCGGTTACCGCTGCCGAAATACCCTGAGGACCTGCCGGTCGTCGAGAAGCGCGCGGAGATCGCGGAGGCCATTTCGCAAAACCAGGTGGTGATCGTCTGCGGCGAAACCGGCTCCGGCAAGACCACCCAGCTGCCGAAGGTCTGCCTGGAGCTGAAGCGCGGGGCCGCGGGGATGATCGGGCACACCCAGCCGCGGCGCATCGCCGCCCGCACCGTGGCCGCCCGCATCGCCTCGGAGCTGGACTCGACCCTCGGCCATGCCGTGGGCTACAAGGTGCGTTTTTCCGACAAGGTTTCTCCGGACACCTGCGTCAAACTCATGACCGACGGCATCCTGCTGGCGGAAACCCAGGGCGACCGCTTCCTCACCGCCTACGACACCCTGATCATCGACGAGGCCCACGAGAGGAGCCTCAACATCGACTTCCTGCTGGGCTTCGTGAAGCAGCTGCTTCCGAAACGACCCGATCTGAAGCTCATCATCACCTCCGCCACCATCGACGCCGAAAAGTTCTCCCGCCACTTCGGCAACGCCCCGGTGATCGAGGTGTCGGGCCGGCTCTACCCGGTGGAGGTGCGCTACCGGCCGGTGAGGAGCGAGGACGAGGACGAGCAGGAGCGCGACATGGAGCAGGCCATCGTGGACGCAGTGGATGAAGCGTTCCTCTCGGGGCAGGGTGGCGACGCGCTGGTGTTCCTCCCTGGGGAGCGGGAGATCCGCGACACGGCGGAGGAGCTGCGCAAGCATGCCTTTCGCAGCGCCCGGCCCGGAGCGCGCGGGATCGAGATTCTGCCGCTGTTCGCCCGGCTCTCCTTCGCCGAACAGGAGAAGGTGTTCCGGCCGACGGGGGAACGGCGGGTGGTGCTCGCCACCAACGTGGCCGAGACCTCGCTTACGGTGCCTAACATCCGGTTCGTGGTGGACACGGGGCTCGCCCGCGTCAACCGCTACAGCTACCGCAACAAGGTGGAGCAACTCCTGGTGGAGAAGATCTCCCGCGCCTCGGCCAACCAGCGGGCGGGGCGCTGCGGGCGCGTCATGAGCGGCGTGTGCTTCCGCCTGTATTCGGAGGAGGAATTCGCCTCGCGGCCGGAATTCGCCGACCCCGAAATCCTGCGCTCGTCGCTGGCCTCGGTGATCCTGCGCATGAAGGCGCTCAGGCTGGGCGACGTGGAGGATTTTCCCTACGTCGATCCGCCGGCGCCGAAGGCCGTGTCCGACGGCTACCAGCTGCTCATGGAGCTGGGCGCGGTGGACGAGGAGCGGCGCTTGACTCCGCTGGGCGCCCAGCTGGCGAAGTTCCCCATCGATCCGCGCATCGCCCGCATGATCGTGGCCGCGGATCGGGAGCGCTGCCTCACAGAAGCGCTCATCATCGCCTCCGCCCTGTCGGTGCAGGACCCTCGCGAGCGGCCCCTGGAAAAGCAGGACGCGGCCGACCAGGCCCAGCGCATTTTCCAGGACGAGCGCTCGGATTTCATGAGCTATCTCAAGCTGTGGGCATTCTTCGAGGAGGCGCTCAGGCACAAGAAATCCAACCGCAAGCTCGCCGAGCAGTGCCACGCCCATTTCCTGTCCTACCTGCGCCTGCGCGAGTGGCGGGACATTCACACCCAGCTCTACGCGCTGGTGACGGAGATGGGAATGCGCGCCAATGAGACGCCGGCGAAATACGAGGAAATCCACCGGGCGCTGCTCCCGGGACTGCTGGGCAACATCGGCAGCAGGGCGGACGACGGCGAGGGCTACCTGGGAGCGCGGGGCATCCGCTTCGCGATATTCCCGGGCTCGGCGCTGCGCAGGAAGCAGCCCAGGTGGGTGGTAGCGGCGGAACTCATGGAAACCGCCCGGCTCTACGCCCGCTGCGTCGCCGCCATCGAGCCCGAGTGGCTGGAGCGGGCGGGGGGACATCTTTGCAAAAGAACCTATCTTGATCCTCACTGGGAAAAGAGCGGCGCCCAGGTGGTGGCCTACGAGCGCCTCACTCTTTACGGGCTGGTGATCGTGCCGCGGCGCCGGGTGCACTACGGCGCCATCGATCCCGGGGTCTCGCGGGAACTCTTCATCCGCGGCGCCCTGGTGGCGGGGGAGTTCGAAACCAGGGCGCCCTTCTTCCAGCACAACCGGCAGCTCATGGCGGAGGTGGCGGAACTGGAGCACAAGTCGCGGCGCACCGACGTGCTGGTGACCGACGAGGACCTGTACCGGTTCTACGATGCCCGCATCCCCGGGGGCGTGTGCAACGGGGCCGGTTTCGAGAAATGGCGGCGCGAGGCGGAGAAGCAGAACCCGAAGCTCCTGTATATGTCCCGCGAGGATCTGATGCGCCACGGTGCGGGCGGCGTGACCGAGGCCCAGTTCCCGGAAACGATGGAAGTGGCGGGCGCGACCCTGGAGCTGTCCTATCGCTTCGAGCCGGGACACCCGCTGGACGGGGTGACGGTGACGGTGCCGCTGGCGCTGCTCAACCAGCTGGAGGCAACGCCCTTCGACTGGCTGGTGCCGGGGCTGCTGCGGGAAAAGGTCAATGCGCTGATCCGCTCCCTTCCCAAGCAGCTGCGGCGCGCCTTCGTGCCGCTACCCGAGTGCGTGACCGACTGCCTGATGGAGCTGGACCGCATGGGAGCCGCGCGGGAACGGCTCCTGACCGAGGCGCTTAGCCTGGCGCTGAAGCGCCTGCGTCAGGTGGAAGTGCCGCCGGAAGCCTGGGACACGGCAGGACTGCCGGCGCATCTGCACATGAACTACCGGGTGACCGATGATGAGGGGAAGGAGCTTGCCGCCGGGCGGGACCTGCAAAAGCTCAAGGACGAGCTGGGCGGCGCGGCCGAGAAAAGCTTCGCGCCCCAGGCTGATTGGGACCGCAGCGGGATCACCCGCTGGGACTTCGGAGCGCTGCCCCAATCGGTGGAGTTCGAGCGCGGGGGCCGGCGCCTCACCGGCTATCCGGCCCTCGTCGACGACGGCGCCGGCGTCAGACTGACACTGCTCGACACTGCGGACAAGGCGCAGGAGGCGACGCAGCGCGGCATCGTCCGGCTGTACCGGCTGGAGATGAAGGAGCAGATGAAATTCATCGAGCGCAATCTGCCCGGCTTCCAGCAGATGGCGCTCGCGTATGCGCCTCTCGGAAATGCCGATGAGTTGCGCGAAGAGTTGCTGGCGGCCACCGTAGATCGGGCAGTGTGGGCCGAGGGCGGCGAGATTCGCGACGCCAACGCCTACCAGGCGCGAGGCCGGCAGGCGAAGGTTCGGCTGCCGGTGGTGGCCCAGGAGCTGGCGCGGGTCGTAGGCGAAATCCTGACCCTCGCCCAGGCGGTGAAAAAATCCCTGGACGGTCCCGCGGGACGGGCCTTCAGACATGCCGAGTCCGACATGCGCCGCCAGCTGGAGAACCTGGTGTTTCGGGGCTTCATCACCCGGGTGCCCTATGTCCGCCTTCAGCACACTCCGCGCTACCTCAAAGCGATGCAGCGGCGGCTGGAAAAGCTGCCCGGCGCCGTCGAGCGGGACCAGCGCCACACCGCGGAAATCAACGCGCTGTGGAAACAGTACGAGCAGCGCCTCGACAGGCACCGCAAGGCCGGACGGCGCGATCCAAGGCTGGAAGAGTTCCGCTGGCAGCTCGAGGAATTGCGGGTGTCGCTGTTTGCCCAGGAACTGAAGACACCTTATCCGGTGTCGGTGAAGCGGCTGCAAAAGCTGTGGCAGTCGATGCCCGGCTAGCGGTCCGGCCGGCGCAATCGCTCAAAGCGTGGGCGGCTCGGGAAGATCGGCGAACGCCTTTTTCAGGCCTTCTCCCCACAAGCGGTGGATCTGCACCAGGTAGGGATCGTCTTTGTGGAAGCGCCATTTGTGGCCGGCGCTCAGGCTGTCGCGTTCGTAGCGCAGGATATCGATGGGCGGCCCCACCGAGATGTTGCTGCGCATGGTGGAGTCGAACGACACCAGCAGGCACTTGGCGGCGTCGGCGAGGCTGGTCTGGGGCCGGATGATGCGATCCAGGATGGGCCTGCCGTACTTGGTTTCCCCGATCTGGAAAAACGGCGTCTCGCTGGTCGCCTCGATGAAATTGCCTTCGGAGTAGAGGTTGAACAGCCGCGGCTCCTCGCCGGCGATCTGGCCTCCCAGCAGGAAGGAGACATTGAACTCCAGGTTGTTCTGGGCGAGGTAGGCGCCGTCGCGCGCCTTGACCTCGCGCATGGCATCGCCCACCAAGCCCGCCACGTCGAACAGCGACGACACGCTCCACACCGTGGGATGCCCGTCGTCGGTGCGCCCGTGCTTCTCCAGCAGATTGATGGTGGTCTGGGTAATGGCCAGGTTGCCGGCCGAAAGCAGCACCAGCACCCGGTCACCCGGCCGCTCGAAAATCTTCATCTTGCAGAACTGGGAGGCGTTGTCCACGCCGGCGCTGGTGCGGGTGTCCGAGGCGAACACCAGGCCGGCATCGAGCTTGAGGGCGGCGCAATACGTCATGATTTCCACGGTTAAGGTCAACCGAGGAGAAATAGTGTCGTATTCCGCCGCGAACGGCAAGTAGTCGCGGTGCCGCGCAAGCTCACTGATGCTGCGCCAGGGCCACGGCGGGCCGCGCCTCGGGTTGCTGCGGACGCAGCAGGAAGCTTCTGCGGATTTCCTCGCCCAGCGCGCCGATGCGCCGCAGGAATTCCGTGAGGTACTCGTGCAGGCCCTGCTGGAAAATGTCGGAGATGCGCCCGAAGTGCAGGCTGGCGTGCAGCTCGCCCGCGCGCCGGCGCACTTCGGCGCCCGAGGGGCCGTTGATCTTCTGCAGGATGTCGAACACCTCGTTGAGGCAGGCATGCAACGAGCGCGGCATGTCGTCGCGCAGGATCAGCAGCTCCGCCACCCGCAGCGGCGTGATGGCGTCGCGATAGGTGCGCTGGTAGGCCTCCAGCGCGCTCAACGACCTGAGCAGGGCGCTCCACTGGTAGTAGTCCACGGCGCCGCCCACGTCCTTCAGGCTTGGCAGCAGGATGTGGTATTTGACGTCGAGGAAGCGCGCCGTGTTGTCGGCCCGCTCGAGGAACGTGCCCAGGCGGATAAAGCGGAATCCCTCGTCGTGCAGCATGGTGCCGAAGGTCACGCCGCGGAACAGGTGGGAGCGCTCCTTCACCCAGTCGAAGAACGGGCTCAGGCCGTCGGCGTGAATCTGCTCGAAGGTGGCGTTCCGCAGCTCGAGCCAGGTGGCGTTGAGACTCTCCCACATTTCCGAGGAGATGCTGCCGCGCACCGCCCGGGCATTTTCCCTGGCGCTGTAGATGCAGGCGAAAATGGAGGAGGGATTTTCCGGGTCGAGGGCCATGAAGCGGATCACCCGGTCCGGACGCACTTCGCCGTAGCGGGAGGAATAGGCCGAAAGGGCGCCCGTGATGTTGAGCGGGGCATACCATTCCTGGTGCTCCGGATGGGGCCCCGG
This sequence comes from Betaproteobacteria bacterium, assembly GCA_016183615.1. Taxonomy (GTDB): domain Bacteria; phylum Pseudomonadota; class Gammaproteobacteria; order Burkholderiales; family UBA6910; genus JACPEG01. The sequence continues at coordinate 4,979 of JACPEG010000042.1, read as the reverse complement.
CAGCAGGGCGGTCTGGTGCGCAACATCCAGCATGCGCGCCGTGTTCTCGGCGCGCTCCATGTAGCGCGCCATCCAGTAGAGGTGGTCGGCGGTGCGGCTCAGCACGTCACTTCTCCAGCACCCAGGTGTCCTTGGTGCCGCCGCCCTGGGAGGAATTGACCACCAGCGATCCCTGGCTCAGCGCCACCCGCGTGAGCCCCCCGGGCACCAGCATGATGTCCTTGCCGGAGAGCACGAACGGCCGCAGGTCCACGTGGCGCGGCGCGATGCCGCTTTCGACGAAGGTGGGGCAGGTGGACAGCGCCAGCGTGGGCTGGGCAATGAAATTGGCGGGCTCGGCGAGGATGCGCCGCCGGTAGGCCTCGCGCTGCTCCGCGGTGCTGGCCGGGCCCACCAGCATGCCGTAGCCGCCCGAGCCCTGGACCTCCTTCACCACCAACTCCGGCAGATGGGCAAGCGTGTAGGAGAGATCATCGGGATTGCCCAGCCGGTAGGTGGGCACGTTCGAGAGGATCGGCTCCTCGCCCAGGTAGAAGCGGATCATCTCCGGGACGTAGGTGTAGGTGGACTTGTCGTCGGCGACCCCGGTGCCGATGGCGTTGGCGAGCGTCACCCGGCCCGCCCGGTAGCTCGCAAACAGGCCCGGGACGCCCAGCATGGAATCACGGCGGAATGCCAGCGGGTCCAGGAAATCGTCGTCGATGCGGCGGTAGATGACGTCCACCCGCTGCGGGCCCTCGGTGGTGTGCATCCACACCCCGTTATCGCGCACCATCAGGTCCTGGCCCTCCACCAGCTCCACGCCCATCTGCTGGGCGAGGAAGGCGTGCTCGAAATAGGCGCTGTTGTAGGCGCCCGGCGTGAGCACCACTATGGTGGGATCGTCCACGCCGGCGGGCGCCACCTGGCGCAGGGTGTTGAGCAGCATCTGGGGATAGTGGGCGACCGGCGCGACCGGATGGGCGGCGAACAGGTCGGGAAACAGCCGCATCATGGTGCGGCGGTTCTGCAGCATGTAGGAGACGCCGGAAGGCGTGCGCAGGTTGTCTTCGAGGACGTAGAACTCGTTCTCGGCCACCCGCACCAGGTCGATTCCGGCGATATGGGCGTAAATTCCGTTGGGCACCGCGACCCCGCGCATCTCCTCCCGGTAGACGGCATTGGAGAGAACCTGCTGCGCAGGAATTTTCCCCGCCTTCAGGATGTCCTGGCCGTGATAGATGTCGTGCAGGAACGCGTTGAGGGCGACGACCCGCTGGCGCAGGCCCCGGGCCAGGCGCTTCCATTCGGCGGCGCCGATGACGCGCGGGATGATGTCGAAGGGGATCAGGCGCTCGGCGCCGGTGTCCTCCCCATAGACCGCGAACGTGATGCCCACGCGCCGGAACAGGAGTTCCGCCTCCCGTTGCTTGCGCTGGAAAAATTCCAGGGGCTTCGCCTTGAGCCAGCCCGCCAGATCGGCGCAATGAGGAAAAGGCGCGCCATCGGCGCGATACATTTCGTCGAAGGCCGGCGGAGGGTGCCGGGTTTCCGCGTCAGTCACGGCGGTGCTCAGGGGGAGTGGCATGGTCGGTTTCGAAACATGAGCAAACCATGTGCCAGCAGTGGGGAATCGCGTTCTTTCCCGCAAATTCCGGGCCGTGAACGAGCCGCCGGGCAGACCGCGGGAAAGGCGTGCACCAAATCAAACCGGACCCGCGGTTCTTTGCACCGGAGAGGAGCATTCCCGTCGAGCCTCGCGCGTTTCGGGTATGCTTGATTCCCGTCCGGCAACGACCTCCATTTCGTTATAGCCGCCCGGACCCGCGGCTTGCCAGAAAAACGCAATAATGAGAATAATTCCTATCTAGGGAGTGGTTCATGAAGTTCATCACCGCCGCCGTATTTGTGGCGGCGGCCGTGGCACCGGTCCTGGCGCCCGATCGGGCGTTCGCGGCGCATCCCCTGATCACGGAAGACACCGGCACCCAGGGCGCCGGCAACTTTCAGCTCGAGCTGACCTACGAGCGCCCCAGGGATGTAGCGGAGGGCGTCGAAACCCTTGCCCATCAGTTCAATGCGGTGCTCAGCTACGGCTTGGCGGAAACCGTCGACCTGATGATCGGGTTTCCCTACCTGGAAGTGGAGGGCCGCGACAACGGCACCGTCGCCCATCAGAGCGGGAAAGGGGATGTAGCTCTTGACATCAAGTGGCGATTCTACGAGCAGGGCCGCGTGAGCCTGCTGCTCAAGCCGGGCATGACGCGGCCCGCCGGAGACTCGGCCAAGGGCCTCGGAACGGGGCGGTCCACTTACGGCGCCCAATTCGTGGCGAGCATCGACCATGCGCCCTTCGCATACCACCTGCACGGAGGCTACCGCCGCAACCGGAACGATCTGGGCGAGCGGCATAACCTCTGGCACGGGTCGGCGGCCGCCACCTGGCAGTCGAATGAACAGATGCGCTGGGTCGCGGACATCGGAGTGGATACCAACCCGGATCCGAATTCCGGATCCATGCCGGCCTATCTCATCCTGGGCCTGATCCATTCCCCGAACAAGAACCTGGATCTGGATCTGGGGCTCAAATTCGGTCTCAACCCGGCCGCCGACGACGGGGCGTTTCTCGCCGGCATCGCATTGCGCTGGTAGCGCTTCAGGGGGTGGCTCAACTCCTTCGGGAACCGTTTACACGGCGATCCGGATCGCCCCCGGCGCGCGGGAATGCTCGCTGAGGTGAGAGCCTCGGCGAGTTCAGAAAGCGCTAACCCGGCGATCCGTTGCCGGATGATCTGCGCTAGCGACCTGCCAGGCCTCAGGCGGCGCTGGAGACGGTCGCTGAGGTACGATGGGTCCGGTAGCCCGAGAACCGCTTCGGACGGCGCTGCGACAGAGTCGCGCCTCCGAAGGTGCTCAGCCAGGCGCCATAGGCGAGCCCGGCGATGCAGGCGATTTGAACCAGGGTGATAATGGCGTCGAGCATGTCAGCCTCCGAAAAATGCCGTTCCAGTCCAGGATTAATGCATTGCAATAACCGTGAAACTGGGTTTAGGCAACATAAAAAACGTTAAAAAACAAACGTAATAAATCTGTCGCAATTCTGAACCGTAAAATGATGTTGCATTGCACCATAACATACCACAGGATTTCGGGAAAGGGAAGAGGATGGGTTTCGGGGTCATCATCATCGGCGATGAAATCATTTCAGGCCGGCGCCAGGACCGGCACATGGCGAAGGCGATTGAGCTGCTGACCGCCCGCGGCCTCGATCTCGCCTGGTGTCAGTACCTGGGCGACGATACGTCCCTCATCACCTCGACCCTGCAGCGTACGCTGGCGGGCGGCGACATCGTGTTCAGCTTCGGCGGCATTGGCGCCACGCCCGACGATCTCACCCGACAATGCGCCGCCGACGCGGCTGGCGTTGCGCTGGAGCGTCATCCCGAGGCGCTGGCTCTCATCGTGGAGAAGTTCGGCGACGCGGCCTATCCCAAGCGTGTGCTGATGGCCGATTTTCCGAAGGGCGCGGAGATCGTTCCGAACCCCTTCAACCGCATTCCCGGATTCAGCCTCGGGCGCCATTATTTCCTGCCGGGTTTCCCGCAGATGGCCTGGCCCATGATGGAGTGGGTGCTGGATCACCGCTATGCGCACCTGCACCATCTCGAGCCCAGGGCGGAACAGGCAATCGTCGTGATGGGGGCGATGGAGAGCCAGTTGCTGGATCTCATGAACGACGTGGTGCGCGAGTTTCCTAAACTGAAGCTGTTCAGCCTGCCCACTATCGGAACCGGGCGCCGGATCGAGCTGGGCGTGCGCGGAGACCCGGAGCAGGTGACCGCGGCAATGGAGCGTATTCGGCGCGGCGTGAGCGAACTCGGGTTTTCGGCGCAGGAATCCCCGCCCTGAAGCCCGTTCCTTCGCGCGTGATCTGCGCCTGAATGAATCGGGCACACCAAAAGGAAAAGCCCCTCGTGGTTTCCCACAAGGGGCTTCATCTTTCCGGCCCAGTCGAGGACTAGGCAGCCTTCTTTTTGGACGGGCCTTTGGCGACCTCGGTTGCCGCGGCGACGTTGGCTTCCGCCAGTTCGGCCACCTGCTTCGCCACGCGGCTGAAGTTGTCGTAGGCGGTGTTGGCGGCGGTCACGGCGGACTTCACCGCGGCCACGGCCACGTCGGAGCCGGCGGGCGCAGACTTGGCGGCCTTCTCCACGGCGGCTACGAATTCGCCATTCAGCTCGGCGACGCGGGCTTCCACCAGCTTCGCGATCTTCGACTGGGTCTGGGCCGCGAGCTCGTACACGCTGCGGGAGTAGGCGACTGCCTTTTGCCAGGAAGGATCGAGCGCGGGCTGGAAGCCCTGCAGATCCTTCACGTCCTTCACCGCGAGAAACTTCTCGGTGGCCTTGCCGGCCTCGGCGAGGACGTCCTTGGTGGTGTTCAGCTGGAGGTCCAGAAACAGCTCGGCGCCGGTGAGGGCGACGCTTGCGACACCGACGGCGGTGTCCAGATTGGCCTTGTTGAAGGCCACGACTTGCTCGGGGGTGGTGACCATGTTCACGTCTCCTGTCAAAGGGTTAAATCCGGATTCGGGTGCGGTTTGCTGCACCGCAACAATTAAAATTCTATAGGAATTTCAATGAATGTCAACAGATTTCTAGGATGCCGCCATGCATCGCAATAAAATCCCAGGAGGCATGAGCTAAATCTTTGATTGTTAGGGTGTTGTTAGTTTGCTTGGGGCAACCTGGGGGACTCCGCGTGCTATAGTCAAGCGATGCGCAAAACCATCGTTTTCTGCGCCCTCGTCGTCGCACTGCTCCCCGGCGTTGGCCAGTCCAGCGAGCCGCTGCCCCTGTGGCGGTGTCCCGTTTTCAGTTGAAGGTTGGGACGGCGGTCGGTGCATAAACTAAGCGACCTTCTCCTTCGAGTCAACGCGTTGCGTGCTTCTCCCGAGAGCGGCGGCCAGGACCCACAGGTCGCGGTGCCCGTGGATGCGG
>JACPEG010000038.1 GCA_016183615.1 Betaproteobacteria bacterium | reverse complement strand
GGTGCAGGCGCTGCAGGAGGAAAAGAAGGGCGAGGCGGGCCAGGAGCACGTGGAGAAAAAGCTGGTGCCCGGCAAGCCGGGGTAGATGTCCCGGACCGACTACGACCGCATGGTGGGCGACCTGGTCAACTACCTGGTGTATATGGGCGAGCCGGCCAAGGCCGAGCGCCGGCGCCTGGGCGTGATCGTGCTGCTGGCGCTGGCCGGCCTGTTCGTGCCGGCCTACCTGCTCAAGAAGGAATACTGGAAGGATGTCCACTAGGTCCTCCGGCCCCGCTGCCGTCACACCGCAGGGAGTAAAACAATCATGATGACCCTGTACTCGGGCACCACCTGCCCGTTCAGCCACCGCTGCCGCATCGTGCTCTTCGAGAAGGGAATGGACTTCCAGATCGTCGATGTGGACATGTACAACAAGCCGGAAGACCTGGCGGTGATGAACCCCTACAACCGGGTGCCGGTGCTGGTGGAGCGCGACCTCATCCTGTATGAGGCCAACATCATCAACGAGTACATCGACGACCGCTTCCCGCACCCCCAGCTGATGCCGGCCGACCCGGTGATGCGGGCCCGGGCCCGGCTGTTCCTGCACCGCTTCGAGCAGGAGCTCTACGCCCACGTCGAGGCGATCGAGCGCGGCAGCCAGAAGAACGCCGACAAGGCCCGCGTCATCATTCGTGATAACCTGAGCACCATCGCCCCCGTGTTCGGGCGCCAGAAGTTCATGCTGGGCGACGAGTTTTCCATGCTGGACGTGGCGATTGCGCCGCTGCTGTGGCGGCTTGACTACTACGACGTCCAGATGCCCAAGCAGACGGTCCCGCTCATGAAATACGCGGAGCGGCTGTTCTCGCGCCAGGCCTTCATCGAGGCCCTGACGCCCTCCGAGAAGGTGATGCGCAAGTGAAGGAACGCTCCACCCGGCCCTATCTGATCCGCGCCATCTACGAGTGGTGCGTGGACAGCGGCATGACGCCCTTCATCTCGGTTCGGGTGGACCAAAGGACCAGGGTGCCCATGGAATTCGTGAAGGGCGGCGAGATCGTGCTCAACGTGAGCGCGGACGCCACCCGTAACCTGACCCTGGGCAACGATCTGATCCAGTTCTCGGCCCGCTTCGGCGGGGTGTCGCGGGAGCTTTCCGTTCCCGTGAGCGCCGTCGCCGCGATTTTTGCCAAGGAGAACGGGCAGGGGCTGTTTTTCCCCCAGGAGGAGACCGAGGCCGCGGGCGAGGCGCAAGCCGCCGTCCCGGCAGCCGATTCCGGCGAGACGCCTCCCTCCACACCCGGCGGCGGCAAGCCCAAGCTGCAGGTCATCAAGTAGCCGGCCTGCCTGCGTTGCCCCCGTGGGGCCGACGCCCTATCATTTCACCGCGTGCCGGATTAGCTCAGTTGGTAGAGCAGCTGATTTGTAATCAGTTGGTCGGGGGTTCAAGTCCTCTATCCGGCACCAATCCAACCGGCTCCGAAATCGCGAAGCCGCCCAGGGCGGCCTGTCATCACCCGACCAATTCCGTCGTCTTGCCTCGGTAGGCTTATGAACCCGACTTCTGCTCCCGTCACCCGCACCCGCCTCCACACCCGCGAAATCCGCATCGAGGGCTTCCAGCGCTCGGACGGCCTGTGGGACATCGAGGGCCGGCTTTCCGACGTGAAAGATCACGATTTCCGCAACGTGGTGGGCGAGATGCCGGCCGGCAAGCCGATCCACGACATGTGGCTCCGGATCACCGTGGATGAGCATCTGGCGATCCACGGCGTCGAAGCCGGCATGGACGCGGTGCCTTATCGCGGACACTGCGAGCGCGCGGCCCCGGACTATGGGACGCTCGCGGGCCTTACCATCGGCGCCGGCTTTCGCAAGGCGGCGACCGATGCCCTGGGCGGCCTCAGGGGCTGCACCCATGTCACCGACCTGCTGTGGATGGTGGCGACCGCCGCGGTCCAGACGCTCGCCCCCCACCGCCTGGCCCGCTGGGACCCCAACCAGAAACCGTTTCAACTGGATGGCTGCCACGCGTGGGACACCTCGGGACCTCTTGTGAAGAAATACTATCCCCGCTGGTACCGGGAGGACATGCCGGAAGTTCTCTAGCGTCGATTGCAACGGCATTTCACAATGCGCAGGCGGCCGTCAGTGCAACTTATCGCCTGCCAAGAAATCCTGGTTTCGGTATAATTTCTGCTTTTCTGCCGGTACCGCCGATTCCTGGGTTTCGGCGAAACAAGGACGATTTACCGGCATGCTTCCGCAACATTGACCGCGGTCAATGGGTAAGCAACGGCTTCTGGATTAGATTTGTCCGCAACCGGGCGAGCGGCCACGAGTCGCATAGTTCCCAATTAGCAAGGGGTGATCATGAAAATTCACGAATACCAGGGAAAAGAGATCCTGCGCAAATACGGAGTGGCGACGCCGCGCGGGATCGCCTGCTTCAGCGTGGACGAGGCGGTGAAAGCCGCGCAGACGCTGGGCGGCAGCGTGTGGGTGGTCAAGGCCCAGATCCACGCCGGCGGCCGCGGCAAGGGCGGTGGCGTGAAGGTGGCCAAGTCTCCGGACCAGGTCGGGCAGTACGCCGGCCAGATCCTCGGCATGCAGTTGAAAACCCACCAGACCGGCCCCGAGGGCCAGAAGGTGCGGCGGCTGCTGATCGAGGAGGGCGCCGACATCCGGAAGGAACTCTACGTCGGCATGGTGGTGGACCGGGTGACCCAGAAGGTGTGCCTGATGGCGAGTTCCGAAGGCGGCATGGACATCGAGGAAGTGGCCGCCCACACCCCCGAGAAGATCCACAAGGTATTCGTTGATCCCGTCACCGGCCTGAAGGACGCCGACGCCGATGACGTGGCGCGCAAGATCGGCATTCCCGAAGCGAGCGTGGCCCAGGGACGGGCGGTGCTGCAGGGCCTGTACCAGGCATTCTGGGACACCGACGCGTCGCTGGCCGAGATCAACCCCCTGATCCTGACCGGAGACGGGCGGGTGGTGGCGCTGGACGCCAAACTGAACTTCGATTCCAATGCGCTCTACCGTCACGAAGACGTCGTCGCCATGCGCGACCTGGACGAGGAGGATCCCGCCGAGATCGAGGCCTCCCGGTTCGATCTCTCCTACATTTCCCTCGACGGCAACATCGGCTGCCTGGTGAACGGCGCGGGGCTGGCCATGGCCACCATGGACACCATCAAGCTCTACGGGGCGGAGCCGGCCAACTTTCTCGACGTGGGCGGCGGCGCCACCACCGAGAAGGTGACCGAGGCCTTCAAGCTGATGCTCCGCAACTCCAACGTGAAGGGCATCCTGGTCAACATTTTCGGCGGCATCATGCGCTGCGACACCATTGCCGAGGGCGTGGTCGCGGCGGCCCGGGAAGTGCACCTCAGCGTGCCGCTGGTGGTGCGCATGAAGGGCACCAACGAGGACATCGGCAAGAAGATCCTGGCCGAATCCGGCCTGCCGATCATTTCGGCGAACACCATGGCGGAAGCCGCGGAACGGATTGTCGCGGCGGTCCAGGGCAAGGTTGCCGCGGTTCAGGCGTAGCGAGGAGAGCACCATGTCGATTCTGATCAACAAGAATACCCGGGTGGTCACCCAGGGTATTACCGGCAAGACCGGCCAGTTCCACACCAAGATGTGCCAGGAGTACGCCAACGGCAGAAATTGCTTCGTCGCCGGCGTCAACCCGAAGAAGGCGGGCGAGAAGTTCGAAGGCATTCCCATTTTCGCCAGCGTCAAGGAGGCCAGGGAAAAGACCGGCGTCAACACTTCGGTGATCTACGTCCCGCCCCCCGGGGCCGCCGCGGCCATCTGGGAGGCGGTGGAGGCCGATCTCGACCTGGTGATCTGCATCACCGAGGGTATCCCGGTGCGCGACCTGATCGAGGTGCGGGACCGCATGCGCAAGCAGAACCGGAAGACCATCCTGGTCGGCCCCAACTGCCCGGGCGTCATCACTCCGGACGAGATCAAGATCGGCATCATGCCGGGCCACATCCACAAGAAGGGCCGCATCGGCGTGGTGTCGCGCTCCGGCACGCTCACCTACGAGGCGGTCGGACAGCTCTCCGAGCTGGGCCTGGGCCAGTCCTCGGCGGTGGGCATCGGCGGCGACCCGGTGAACGGGCTCAAGCACAAGGAGGTGCTGGAGCTGTTCATGAACGACCCGGAAACCGATGCGGTGATCATGATCGGCGAAATCGGCGGCTCCGATGAGGAAACCGCGGCCCAGTGGTACCAGGCGAACGCCAGGAAGCCGGTGGTCGGGTTCATCGCCGGGGTCACGGCGCCTCCCGGAAAGCGCATGGGCCACGCCGGCGCCATCATCTCCGGGGGCAAGGGCACGGCCCAGGAGAAGCTCGCGGTCATGGAGGCCTGCGGCATCAGGGTTACCAAGAATCCCTCCGAGATGGGCAAGCTGCTGAAGTCGGTGCTGAAGTAATACGGGATTCCCCCTCCCCCGACCGGGAGGGGTGTTGTAATATTCCCATCGGGGAGAGAGAAATCCGGCGCGGGCGGGGTGAAGCTAACCACGCCCCCGCGCTGTCAAGTGACTTGCAGCTAGGCAGATCACGAATGTCCGAACTATCTTGAAGTTGTAGATGGTCGAGAAAGGCATTTGTGATGAACGACCGAGCTGTTAGTTCCATCGTCCGGGTCCAGCCCCGGCTGCGGCCGGCCCTCAAGGGTCGCCAGGCCGATCCCAAGGCGCTGGCCGAGGTGCGCGCGCTGCTCAGGGATGAACCCCGGCGCCGCGACCTTCTGATCGAGCACCTCCACAAGATCCAGGACCATTACGGGCACCTCACGGCGGCGCACCTCACGGCGTTGGCCGCCGAGATGGGCCTTGCCACCGCCGAGGTATTCGAGGTGGCGAGCTTCTATCACCACTTCGACGTAGTGAAGGAGGGCGGAGACGCGCCTGCAGAGATTACGGTGCGGGTGTGCGATTCGTTATCCTGTGAAATGGCCGGAGCCCAGGCCCTGCTGGAGCGGCTGCCCGCGATCCTGGGCAAGAACGTGCGGGTGGTCGCCGCGCCCTGCGTGGGCCGCTGCGAGCAGGCACCGGTCGCGGTCGTGGGGCAGAACCCGATCGGGTCTGCGACGGCCGAGGCAGTGGCGAGAGTGGTGAAAGCCAAGGCGGTGAAATCGGCCGTGCCCCAGTACGGCGGCTACCGGGCCTACCGCAAGGACGGCGGCTACCGGCTGGCGGCTGCCTGTCTCGCGGGAGACCACGATCCCGAAGCGCTGGTGAAGGCCATGGAAAATTCCGGGCTGAGAGGCCTGGGGGGCGCGGGCTTCCCCGCCGGACGCAAATGGCGCATCGTGCGGGCTGAGCCGGCGCCGCGGCTGCTCGCCGTCAACATCGACGAGGGCGAGCCTGGCACCTTCAAGGACCGCTACTACCTGGAGCGCGACCCCCACCGCTTCCTCGAAGGAGTGATCGTTGCGGCCTGGGTCTGCCAGATCGCCGAGGTCTACATCTATCTGCGGGACGAATACGCCGGCTGCCGGGAAATCCTGACCCGCGAAATCGCGGCCCTGCAGAAGGACCCACCCTGTCCCATTCCGCCCATCCATCTGCGGCGCGGCGCCGGGGCCTACATCTGCGGCGAAGAGTCCGCCATGATCGAGTCCATCGAGGGCAAGCGCGGCATGCCGCGGCTGCGCCCCCCCTACGTGGCCCAGGTCGGGCTGTTCGGGCGCCCGACGCTGGAGCACAACATGGAGACCCTGTTCTGGGTGCGCGACATCCTGGAGAAGGGAGCCGAGTGGTTTGCCTCCCACGGGCGCCACGGCCGCAAGGGCCTGCGCTCGTTTTCGGTTTCGGGCCGGGTCAACAAGCCCGGAGTGCATCTGGCGCCGGCCGGCATCACGGTGAAGGAACTCATCGCCGAGTATTGCGGCGGCATGCTGCCGGGCCATGAGTTCTATGCCTATCTTCCGGGCGGCGCCTCGGGCGGGATACTCCCCGCATCCATGGGCAACATCCCGCTCGATTTCGACACCCTGAACGCCCACGGCTGCTTCATCGGGAGCGCCGCGATCATCGTCCTCTCGGACCAGGACAAGGCGAAGGACGCGGCGAGGAACGTCATGAAATTCTTCTCCGAGGAATCCTGTGGCCAGTGCACCCCCTGCCGGGTGGGCACCGCCAAGGCGCTGAAGCTCATGGCGGCGCCGCGCTGGAACCGGCCGCTGCTGGAGGAACTCTCGGCGGTGATGATGGACGCTTCCATCTGCGGCCTCGGCCAGGCGGCGCCCAATCCCGTCAAATGCGTGATGAAGTATTTCCCCAACGAGCTGGAAGGGACGAAGTAGTGCCCCGCCCTTCAACTCGCCGGTGCCGGAGGATTTAATGAACGCCCCTGTCGAACATTCCATCAACGCTCAGACCACGGAATTCACGCTGAACGGCCGCAGCATAGCCGCCCAAGGCGAGGAGACCATTCTCCAGGCGGCGCAGCGCCACGGCGTGGAGATTCCGCACCTCTGCTACAAGGACGGGCTGCGGCCCGACGGCAACTGCCGCGCCTGCGTGGTGGAAGTGAAGGGCGAGCGGGTGCTCGCGCCCTCCTGCTGCCGCAAGCCCGCGGCCGGCATGGAAGTCAGTTCCGAGAGCGCCCGGGCGAAAGCCTCCCAGAAGCTGGTGCTGGAGCTGCTGCTTTCCGACATGCCGGAGCGGGAATACACGCTTCACTCCGAGCTCGATGAATGGGCGCAGAAGCTTCAGGTGGGCAAGCCGCGCTTTCCCGCCCGCCACCAGCCGGCGCCCGATCTTTCCCACCCGGCGATCTGGGTGCGGCTCGACGCCTGCATCCAGTGCACCCGCTGCCTGCGGGCCTGCCGCGAGGAGCAGGCCAACGACGTCATCGGCTACGCCTTCCGCGGCGAGCACGCGAAAATCGTGTTCGACATCGGTGATCCCATGGGTGACTCGTCCTGCGTCGCCTGCGGCGAATGCGTGCAGGCCTGCCCGACCGGCGCTCTCATGCCGGCCCGGGACGTGGGCCTGCAGGTCGCCGACAAGACCGTGGACTCGGTCTGCCCCTATTGCGGCGTGGGATGCCTGCTCACCTATCACGTGAAGGACAACAAGATTCTCCAGGTCACCGGTCGCGACGGGCCGGCGAACCACGGCCGGCTGTGCGTGAAGGGCCGCTATGGCTTCGACTACGTGCATCACCGCCAGCGACTCACCAAGCCCCTCATCCGCAAGCGCGGCGTGCCCAAGCACGCGGACTTCGTGATCGATCCCAACGACTGGTCCTCGGTGTTCCGGGAAGCGACCTGGGAGGAGGCCCTCGATCTCGCCGCCGGGAAGCTGAAGGAGATCCGCGACACCCGGGGCAAGCAGGCCCTCGCCGGTTTCGGCAGCGCCAAGGGCTCGAACGAGGAGGCGTACCTGTTCCAGAAGCTGGTGCGCACCGGCTTCGGCTCGAACAACGTGGACCACTGCACACGGCTGTGCCATGCCTCGTCGGTGGTGGCATTGCTGGAGGGCATTGGTTCCGGCGCGGTCTCCAATCAGGTCTCCGACGTGATGAACGCGGAAGTCGTGATCGTGATCGGATCCAACCCCACGGTGAACCACCCGGTTGCCGCCACCTGGATCAAGAACGCCGTGCGCCGTGGGGTGAAGCTGATCGTGGCCGACCCGCGCCGCACCGAGCTGGCGCGGCATGCCTCGTACGTCCTGCAGTTCAAGCCCGACACCGATGTCGCGCTGCTCAACGCCATGATGTACACCATCGTGGAAGAGGGGCTGGTCAACGAGGCCTTCATCCGCGACCGCACCCTGGGCTACGACGAACTCCGGAAGAACGTCGCGGGCTACAGCCCCGAGGCCATGGAAAAGGTTTGCGGGATTCCCGCGAAGACCATCCGCGAGGTGGCGCGCCTGTATGCCACATCCAAAGGCTCCATGATCCTGTGGGGCATGGGGATTTCCCAGCACGTGCACGGCACCGACAACGCCCGCTGCCTGATTGCGCTCACCCTCATGACCGGGCAGGTCGGCCGGCCGGGGACGGGCCTGCATCCCCTGAGAGGCCAGAACAACGTGCAGGGCGCCTCCGACTCGGGGCTCATCCCCATGGTGTTCCCCGACTACCAGCGGGTGGACAACGCCGAGGCCCGCGCGAAATTCGAAAAGCTGTGGGGAACGGCGCTTGACCCGAAGCCGGGCCTGACCGTGGTGGAGATCATGGACGCGGTCCTCGCCTGCAAGATCGGCGGCATGTACATCATGGGCGAGAACCCGGCCATGTCGGATCCCGACCTGGAGCATGCCCGGGCGGCGCTGGCCAAGCTCGACTGGCTGGTGGTGCAGGACATCTTCCTCACCGAGACGGCCTACCTCGCCGACGTGGTGCTGCCCGCCTCCGCCTGGCCGGAAAAGACCGGCACCGTGACCAACACCGACCGCATGGTGCAGCTGGGGCGGCGCGCCCTCGATGTCCCGGGCGACGCCCGGCAGGACCTGTGGATCATCCAGGAAATGGCGAAGCGCCTCGGGCTCGACTGGAACTACCGGGGCCCGGAATCCGGCGTGGCCGAGGTCTTCGATGAGATGCGACGCGCCATGAATTCCATCGGCGGCATTACCTGGGGGCGACTGGAGCAGGAGAATTCCGTGACCTATCCCTGCACCAGGGAAGGCGACCCGGGCCAGCCGGTGGTGTTCGTGGACAAATTCCCCACGCCCACGGGCCGGGCGAAGTTTGTGCCTGCGGACCTGATTCCTGCGGCCGAGCGCCCCGACCGCCAGTATCCCTTCGTGCTCATCACGGGACGCCAGCTGGAGCACTGGCACACCGGCTCCATGACCCGCAGGGCGGGAGTGCTCGATGCGCTGGAGCCCTTCGCCGTGGCCTCGTTCCATCCCCTCGATCTGGAGGGGTTCGGCGCCAAGCCGGGCGATGTCGTCACCGTCGCCTCGCGGCGCGGCGAGATCAGCCTCTACGCGCGCGCCGACGAGGGCACGCCCCGGGGCGCGGTGTTCGTGCCGTTCTGCTACTACGAGGCGGCGGCCAACCTGCTCACCAACCCGGTGCTGGACCCCTTCGGCAAGATCCCCGAGTTCAAGTACTGCGCGGTGAAAATCATCAAGGGCGGCAACCTCACGCCGCTCTCGAGCTACGGCGGCGGCAAGGCGCTCGCAAGCGCCGGTGCATAGATCGGCGTCACGAAAAAAGGCCGGGAGCCTGCAAGCTCCCGGCCTTTTGTTTCGTACGGGCCGCCTTATCGGGCGTGCTTCCGTCCGCTACGCGGCGGTTCCCGGCGGCGCCTTGTCCTGCATGCGCCTGTCGAAGCGCGCCAGGTTGACCACCACCCGCTCATGGGTGCCCTCGCCGATTTTTTCCTTCTCGTCCTCGGCGTACACGCGGAAAGTCAGGTTGCGGCCTTCCACCTTGACGAGTTCGGCGTGGGCGGTGACGCGCATTCCCACCGGCGTCGCGGCGAAGTGGCGCACGTCGAGGTGGGTGCCCAGGGTCTGGTGACCCTCCGGTAGCCAGCCCTCTACCGCATTCAGCGCTGCGGCTTCCATGAGATTGACCATGACCGGCGTCGCCAGCACCCGCACCCGGCCGCTGCCCACGTGGGGCGCCGTGTGCTGGGGGCCGACGGTGACCTGCACCGAGCCCTTGAGACCGGGTTTGATTTCGACGGGTGTTCCCATTTGAGGTATTCGCTACTGGTGAACAATGATCACTGTAGCACAGACTAGATGAGTGTCTTCCTCCCCGCCCAGTACGGTTCCCGCATCTGGCGCTTGAGGGTCTTGCCCGCGGTGTTGCGGGGAAAGTCCTCCATGATCACCACCTCCGAAACCTGCTGGTAGCGGGCGCCGACCCGCTGGTTGACCCAGTCCTTGATTTCCGCGCTGCTTGCGGCGCCCGGATCCCGCAGGATGACGCAGGCGATGGGGGTCTCGCCCCACTTGTCGTGGGGAATGCCGAACACGGCCGCCTCCCGCACCGCCGGGTGCTGCACCACGATTTCCTCGATGTCGCGGGGGAACACGTTGACCCCGCCGGAAATGATCAAGTCTTTCTTGCGATCCACGAGGTAGAGGAACCCGTCCTCGTCCACGTAACCCATATCGCCAGTGCGAAGCCATCCGTTCTGGTCAATGGCCTGGGCGGTGAGATCGGGGCGCCGGTAGTAGCCGGGCATGAGGATGGGGCCGCGACCCACGATCTCGCCGGTTTCCCCGGGCGCCGCATCGCCCCCGTCCTCCTTCACGATGCGCATCTCGAAGAAGGGCGGGGGAACGCCCACCGATCCGGGCTTGCGCGCGACGTCGTGCTTGTCGAGGATGGTGACGAATCCCTCGGTGAGGCCGTACAGCTCGTAGAAGCGGCCCGGGAGCTGGCGGATGAGTTCCTCCTTGTGCTCCAGGTGCAGTGGCGCGCCAAGGGAGCTCAAGAGTTCCAGCGAGCCGAGATTCTCCCTGTTGAACCGCCCCGTCGCCATCATGGCGATGATCTGGGACGGCACCAGCTGGATGTGGGTCACCTTTTCCCTGCGGATCACGTCGATCAGCCGCCCGGCGTTGAAGGAGCGCTCCAGCACGTAGGTGGCGCCGCAGAAGACTGCCGGCATGAGCGTCACGAAGGCGCCGTTGAACACCAGCGATCCGGCATGGGCCACCACGCTTTCGGGCGTGATGCGGTAGCTCATGGCGATCAGCGTGCAATACATGGAGCGGATGTAATGGGTATGGACAATGCCCTTGGGGTCGCCCGTGGTTCCGCTGGTGAACATGACGTTGTAGGGGTCGGTATCCGAAATCTCGACTCCCGGTTCCGCGTCGCTTGCCGCCGCAGTGAGCTCGGCGTAGCTGCGGTAGCCTGCGACCCTCGTCCCGTCCGCGAGGAGGTAGCGATCGGAAGCGACCGAAAGTTCCTTGCGCAAGGGTTCCACATGTTCGGTGAAATGGGAATCGGTGATGACGAGCACCGCGTCGGATGCCTTGATGAGGGAGGCGAGGCCCGCGCCGCGGGTGAGCTGGGACAGCGGCACCACTACCGCGCCCATCTTGGCCACCGCCCAGTAGATTTCCAGCAGTTCCAGGGAATTGCCGAGGATGACGGCGACCTTGTCCCCCTTCCGGACCCCCAGATTCAGCAGGGCATTCGCCGTGCGATTGACCCGGCTGTTGAACTCGCGCCAGGTGAGGCGCTGGTCCTCGAATATGACGGCGGTGTGGTCAGGCCGGCACCGGGCGTGGCGGGCAAGCAGGCTCCCGATATTCATCGCGTCCTCCCTGGTTTGCTGCAAAGCGATAGGCCATTGTGCCAAGACCCCGGGGAGTTTCAAGCCCCCGACGGGGGCGCGGATAATGGACAATCTTGACTGCGGTCAAGGCCCCCCGGGGCGGCCCAGGCCTATATTTTCGCCATAATCAAGCAGGAGTGCGGAGCCGACCGCTCCGCGGTTTAAACACTCAACAGGATGCGAGGACACCATGGCCACCATTGCAGGAACCGCCGAGAAAGCCAAGACCCCCACCGCCGCTGCCGGCGCGGCCGCCCAGGCGGCCCCGGTGCCGAGCGACATCGAAATCGCGCAGCAGGCGAAGCTCTTGCCGATCGGCAGCATC
>JACPEG010000037.1 GCA_016183615.1 Betaproteobacteria bacterium | reverse complement strand
GCGCCACCGCCGCCCCGTACACGGTCTCCTGGGCCAACGTCGCCGCAGGCAACTACACCATTACGGCGGTGGCGACCGACGACCGGGGCGCGGCCAGCACCTCGGTCGCCATATCAATCGTGGTGAATGCAGCACCGACGGTGAGTCTCACGAGCCCCACCGCCAACCCGGTCTTCACCGCCCCGGCCACGGTCACCCTCACCGCCACCGCGGCGGACGCCGACGGCAGCATCGCCAAAGTGGAGTTCTTCAGCGGTGCCACACTCATCGGCACCGCCACCACAGCGCCCTACAGCGTCGACTGGGCCAATGTGCCGAGCGGCGCCTACACGCTTAGCGCCCGCGCCACCGACAACCTTGGCGCGCAGAGCACCTCGGCGCCGGTTACCGTCATCGTGAACGCGCTACCGACCGTCACGCTCACCGTCCCTCAGAACAACGCGGTCTATCCGGCGCCTGCGACGATCCCGCTCGCCGCCACGGCTACCGACCCCGACGGGACCATCGCCAAGGTCGAGTTCTTCAGCGGGACCACACTCATCGGCACAGTAACCGCTGCACCTTACAGCTTTGACTGGACCAACGTGCCAAGTGGCGCCTATGCGCTCACGGCCAAAGCCACCGACGACCGGGGCGGGAGCACGCTGTCCGGTCCCGTCACGGTGACGGTGAACGCCGCCCCGGCGGTCGCCCTCATCGCCCCGGCGGCGATTCAACTCACCGCCAGCGCCACCGACCCGGACGGCACCATCGCCAAGGTCGAATTCTACGAGGCGGCGAACCTGCTCGCAGCCGTGACCCAGCCGCCCTACAGCTTCGCCTGGACCCATGTGGCCTCGGGGGCCTACACGCTCTTTGCCCGGGCGACCGACAATCTGGGGGCCACGACCACCTCGGCCGCGGTGGACATCACGGTGGCGGCGAACACCGCTCCCACGGTCGCCCTGACGAGCCCCGCCCACAACGCCTCGTACCGCGCCCCCGCCACCATCGCGCTCACGGCGACGGCCGCGGACACCGATGGCGCCATCGCCAAGGTGGAGTT
The DNA here is from genome assembly GCA_016183615.1 of Betaproteobacteria bacterium. Taxonomy (GTDB): domain Bacteria; phylum Pseudomonadota; class Gammaproteobacteria; order Burkholderiales; family UBA6910; genus JACPEG01. The sequence continues at coordinate 74,281 of JACPEG010000037.1, read as the reverse complement.
CTTCCAGGGCGCGACGCTGCTGGCCACGCTCACCCAGGCGCCGTACGCCTTCGACTGGGTGAACGTGGGCGCCGGGAGCTACACGTTGACCGCCCAAGCGACCGATGACAAGGGCGCGGTGACCGCGTCAGCGCCGGTGACGGTCAACGTTGCGAGCGCGCAAGCGGCGGTCTACTATATCCATGCCGATCATCTGAACACCCCGCGCGTGATCACGGACCAGCAGCAGAGAGTCGTGTGGCGGTGGGACCACACCGATCCGTTCGGAGGAAATGTTCCCGATGAGGACCCGGACGGAGACGGGCAGCGCTTCGAGTTCAACCTACGATTCCCCGGACAGTACTTCGACCCGGAAACCAACCTTCATTACAACTACTTCCGAGATTGCTACGATCCGCTGACCGGACGGTATTGCCAGAGCGATCCGATTGGGTTGCGGGGCGGCTTGAATCCCTATGCCTATGTCGGCAGTAGTCCGCTGAGCTTTATTGATCCTTATGGATTGGCGGGGACCGGAAGCGGTGGTTTTTCGACTCGATACGGCAACTGGTGTGGCAAAAAATGGAGCGGTGGCCAAGCCGGACGCCTCATTCCTAAGAATCCAGCGGCACCGATTGACAGTCTAGATGCGTGCTGTATGGATCACGATTACTGCTACGCAAAGTACGAGTGTGACAACGAGTGCATGCCCGATAAAGAGAAGAAGACTGGGAAGGCAAAATGTGACGAAACCCTTGTGGACTGTTTGGACAAGCTGAAAGGGAAAGCTCCGCAGAATTGGCCCCAACCGCCGAAGTCTGGAACGGAAGCAGAGGCATACTTCTTCTGCCAGAAGGCGAAATGGTGGTTCAAGGATTGATGCAACGTCGATAACGAAATGAATACTCGAACCGTTTCTTGGCCATTCTCGCGGGCTTCTTCGATTCTTTGCGCGTTGGCGGCGACTCATGCGCTGTTAATTCTTCTCGCTTGGCTCGCGGCCTTTGTTTTTGACGCACCGGTGATTAATGCGCGAATCTGGCTAGTCATCGCATGGCTCTGGATTGTGTGGATCTTCGTGCTCGCTCCGCGATTGAAACGAGACGCGAAGCTGATAATTGCCACGGCCGTGATTTGCGCGGCAATTTTTTGGCCGACCGCTTCAACGATTTACTCTTTTACGATTTGGGCTATAAGCGGTTTTGCGCCGTGACGCTCGCCTATGGCGCCGCGTGTAACGGCCGCCCCTGCGCCCTCGACCCGGGTTATTTTGCGGGCTATAGGCTCAGAGCCGTAGGGCGGGTTAGGCGCCAGCCGTAACCTGCCGAATGTCTGTTTGTTGTAGAACAGAAACACCCTCCACTGCCCGCCTTGCGCGGGCGTTGCTGCTTGATGGGGCGAGCTTAGAGCTTCTTCTTGATCGCCTCGGCGAGCTCTTGTTGCCCGTCCTGGAATCCCGGGTGGCGGGGTCAGGCCTTGCAATACGACTTTCCGCTTTTCCGACATTTCGATTTCTCCGGCGCCCTGGGAATATGGAGCAGGCGCTGCTGGCGGAACCAGTCAACGGATACGAGTCGGAATTTGAAATTTGCCCCCCCTGTTGCGGCCCGGACTGCGGGGCCTGGGCGCTCGCGGGGGGCGAGCTCCTGCAATTCGATGCGGCGGGCGCGCTCACGCGCGAGGTGAGCCTCAAGGGCCTCAATTCCCGGCTCGGCCCCGGCGCCCAGCTGACGCTCAATCCCTATGACGTCAGCCTGTGGGTTTCCGACGGCAAGCCGCTCCTGCATCTTTCGGCCCAGGGTGCGGTGCTGGAGCGCCTGAGCCTTTCGAGCCCCGCCCGCCAGGCGGCGTTGTCCCTGGACGAGACCCTGTGGGCGCTCGGCAACAAGCAGCTCACGCAAGCGAAGTCTCCGGCCGGAGTGCTCGGGAGCTACGGCCTGCAGGGCGCGGTGAGCGCGGAACCGAGGCGCCTGGCCGTGGACGGCCTGCGCGGCAGCCTCTGGGTGGGCGGCGAGAAGGCGCTCACCCGCGTCGATCTCTCGCCCGCTCCCCGGGTGGCCTTGACCGTCGCCCTCGCCGAGCCCCTCGCCGCCCTCGCGCTCAATCCCTACACCGGGGAGCTGTGGGTGGCGGGCTTGGAGCTGCGTCCGACCCTCGAACTCCTCGCCCCGGCGCCCGAGGCGCTTACCAACGATCCCCAGCCCCGCTTCGCCTTAAGCTGCGGCGCCGCGTGCAACGGCAGCCCGTGCCGCCTCGAGGCGAATTATTGGACAGGCTTGGCGCTCAGCGCCACCCTGAACGGACAGATGATCGGCACCCAGTTCGTGTTCGACCCGGCCACACACCAAGCCGCCTACACGCCCCCCGTGCGGCTCCCGGAAGGGGCGAATGCCTTCCGCGCCCAGGTGAAAGACGCCTTGGGGCATCGGTCCAACTCGGTCACCAACAGCTTCACAGTGGACACGATCGCGCCCCAATTCCTGAGTCTCACCCCGGCCGAGGGCAGCACCTTCCACGCGGCCGGGGTCGAGATCGCCGGGACGGTGGACGACCGGGAGGCCACCGTCGTCCTCGAAGGCGTGGGCCCGGCGGTGAATCCCACCCGGAGCACGGATACCTTGAGCTTCCGCTTCCCGGTGACGCTTGCCCCCGGAGCGAACCCCTTCACCGTCTCGGCCATTGACCGCGCCGGTAACGTGGCAAGCGCCCATGGACGCGAACGCGTATGCGCTGAAAGTCACGCCTGCCGGGAAGAGCCTGGGGCTCGCGCTTGTTTCCATTCGAAACCGCGCGGCAAGACCGTTGCAATCGGCGCCGGACTGACCTATAAAAGGTGGCCGGTTCGAACCATAATAGGAGGAGTTCCATGCTTTTCCCCACCCGGACCATCGTAACAAGCCTGATTCTTGCGTTCGCTGCTCTTGCCGCCTTCCTGCCCCAGGCGCAGGCCGCGGGCAGCGTCGTCGATACCGCCTTCGTAGTGGACGCGATGAAACGCGGCGCCATTGTCTGGGACACCCGGAGCATCGATGAGTACAAACAGGGGCACATCCCCGGATCGGTCACCATCGGCGATGTGGGCAGGGTCCTGCGCGACGACAACACCGAGGATTACATCGCCCTCGACCGCATCGAAAAGCTCCTCGGCAGCGCGGGGATCGATCCCGCGAAGGAGGTCGTGGTGTATGGCGCGAAGGGCAACCCCTTTGTCTATTTCGCCCTGGTCACCCTTCAGTACTTCGGCTCCAAACAGGCCTATATCTACCACGGCGGCATCGACGACTGGCGCGCCGCGGGCCGGCCTAGCTCCACCGAACCGGCGTCCCCGGCGCCGGTAGCCCTCACGCTTCAGCCCAGCCCGGCGCTGCTCGCCACCACCCGGGAAGTGATCGCCAAGCTGCGCAACGCTTCGGTGCAGATCGTCGACGTGCGCACGCCAAAGGAGTTCTCCGGCGAGGACATCCGGGCCCTGCGCGGCGGCCACATTCCGGGCGCCATCAACATTCCCTACGAGCAGAACTGGGTGGACCCGGAAGCACCGGCGAGGCTGGCGAGAAAGGAAGTCGCCACCAAGGACGGCCTGGCGCTCAAATCCGTTGAACAGCTGAAAGCCCTCTACGCCAGGCTCGATCCCAACAAGGAAACCATCGTTTATTGCCAGAGCGGGGTGCGCGCCTCGGAAACCGCCACGGTGCTGCGCGACATCGGATTCCGCAATGTGAGGGTCTACGACTCCTCGTGGCTCGCCTACGGCAACACCTTCGAGGCGCCGGCCGAGAACGTCACCTACTTCAACGTCGGCTTGCTCAACGGCCGGATCGCCGCGATGCAGAAGCGCATCGAGACCCTGGAGAAGGAGCTGGCCCAGGCGCGCCAGGTCCAGGCCGGGAAGCCCGCGGGCTGCACCACCTGCTGATCGCATCCGGGCTCGGGGCGACGGGCCTCGGTGCCGACGTCGCTCCAGGCGGGAAGTCGACCCGGAACGGGAGCGGAAACGCTCCCGTTTTTTTGCCCCCTGTAGTTCCGGCGTAACGTTGGCCTGCGGCAAACGTTAGCCTGCACTGAAACTTCGTCTTCAAAGGGGGCGCGGAGCACCGGTGGATCGGGGTGGGTTTTTCGGCCGGGCGAATTAGCGTAAAATCAGCCCCTTTTCGATTTTCCCGCGCCGTCCATGCCGACCTTCCAGGAAATCATCCTCAAGCTCCAGGACTACTGGGACCGGCAGGGCTGCGTGCTGCTGCAGCCCTACGACATGGAAGTGGGCGCCGGCACCTCCCATACGGCAACGTTTCTGCGGGCCATCGGGCCGGAGCCCTGGAAGGCGGCCTACGTGCAGCCCTCGCGCCGCCCCAAGGACGGCCGCTACGGGGAAAACCCGAACCGGCTCCAGCATTATTACCAGTACCAGGTCGTGCTGAAACCCTCCCCCAAAGACATCCTCGACCTCTACCTGGGCTCGCTCACGGCCATCGGCATCGACCCGAAGCAGAACGACATCCGCTTCGTGGAGGTCGACTGGGAGAACCCGACCCTCGGGGCCTGGGGCCTGGGCTGGGAAGTGTGGCTGAACGGCATGGAAGTGACCCAGTTCACGTATTTCCAGCAGGTGGGCGGCCTCGACTGCAATCCCGTCATGGGCGAAATCACCTACGGGCTGGAGCGGCTCGCCATGTATCTGCAGGGGGTGGAGAACGTGTTCGACCTCACCTGGGCGCCCGGCGTCCGCTACCGCGACGTGTACCACCAGAACGAGGTGGAGCAGTCCGCCTACAACTTCGAGCAGGCCAACGTGCCGTTGCTGCTGGAGATGTTCAACCACTACGAGTCGGAGGCGAAGCGGCTGATGGAGGCGAACCTGCCGCTGCCTTCCTACGAGATGATTCTCAAGGCGGCCCATACTTTCAATCTGCTCGATGCCCGCGGCGCGATTTCGGTGACCGAGCGCGCCGGCTACATCGGCCGCATCCGCAATCTGGCGAAAGCGATCGCCCAGGCCTATTACGAGTCGCGTGAGCGGCTCGGCTTCCCGATGCTTGCGAAGAAGGAGGCGGCGTGACGAAGACTCCGCTGCTGGTCGAGCTGCTCACCGAGGAGCTGCCGCCGAAGGCGCTGAAGACCATCGGCGACGCCTTCAGCCGCGGCATTTTCGATGGCCTGAAATCCCGGGGTTTTCTTGCCGCGCAATGTCGCTTTGAGGGTTTTGCGACCCCGCGGCGACTCGCGGTGTTCGTCGACAGTGTGCTGCCCAAGTCTCCCGACCGCCCGAGCCGGCAGAAAATCCTCCCGGTAAACGTGGGCGTGGACGCCAGCGGGAAGCCCACGCAGGCTCTGGAAAAGAAGCTGGCCGCCCTCAACCTGTCGCATCTCAAGGTGAGCGACCTGGAAAAAGCACCGGACGGCAAAGCCGAGGCTTTTTTCTACAACTTCGTCGCTTCCGGCAGCGGGCTCGTCGTGGGCCTGCAATCCGCGCTGGAAGACACCGTCGCGCGCCTTCCGATCCCGAAGGTGATGCGCTACCAGACTCCCGAAGGGAAAAACGTGCAGTTCGTGCGCCCCGCCCACGGCCTGGTAGCGGTGTACGGAGACGAGGTCGTTCCGGTTTCGGCGTTGAGCCTGGAGGCGGGCCGAACGACCTTCGGCCACCGCTTCCTGGGTTGCGGGGAGATCCGCATCGGCCGCGCCGATGACTACCCGTCGCTGCTGGAGCAGAAAGGCCGTGTGGTTGCGGGATTCGAATCCCGTCGCGAACGCATCCGCAGGCAGCTCATCGACGCTGCCCGGGGCGCCCGGGTCATCCTGCCCGAGGCCTTGCTGGACGAGGTGACGGCGCTGGTGGAGTGGCCGGTGGTTTACGAAGGCCAGTTCGATCCCGCCTTCCTGGCTGTGCCTCAGGAGTGCCTGATCCTCACCATGCAGCAGAACCAGAAGTACTTCGCCCTCACCGACGGGGAAGGCAAGCTGCTGCCGCGGTTTCTCATCGTGAGCAACCTGGAGACCGCTGATCCCTCCTCAATCGTTCACGGCAATGAGAGGGTGCTGCGGGCGCGACTGGCGGACGCCAAGTTCTTCTTCGACCAGGACCGCAAGCAGCGCCTCCAGGCGCGGGTGCCGCGGCTCGCCAGCGTGGTGTTTCACAACAAGCTGGGGAGCCAGCTGGCGCGGGTGCAGCGCATCCAGAAGCTCGCCGGCGCCATCGCCCGCAAGCTGGGCGCCGACGTGTCCCATGCAGAGCGCGCCGCCCACCTGTGCAAGGCCGACCTGCTCACCGACATGGTGGGCGAATTTCCGGAGCTGCAGGGCACCATGGGCCAGTACTATGCGCGGCACGATGGCGAGCCTGATGCCGTGGCCCGGGCCATCGAGGCCCATTACCAGCCGCGTTTTGCCGGCGACAGCCTGCCCGGTGACAACATCGGCGCGGCCGTGGCGCTGGCCGACAAGCTCGACACGCTGGTGGGAATCTTCGGGATCGGGCTGGCGCCCACGGGCGAAAAGGATCCGTTCGGGCTGCGCCGCCACGGACTGGGCGTGCTGCGCCTGCTCTCGGAAAAGGCGCTCCCGCTCGAGCTGCTGCAACTGCTGCAGCTGGCCCGGAGCCAGTACCCGTCCGAAGCCCTGGCCGACAGCGTGGCGGTGGACCTGCACGGCTTCATGCTGGAACGGCTCAAGAATTACCTCCGGGACAAGGGCTACCGCCCCGACGAGATCGAGGCGGTGGTGAGCCAGAACCCGACCCGCATCGACCTGGTGGCGCCGCGGCTCACCGCGGTGCAGAGTTTCAGGAAACTGCCGGAGGCGGAAGCCCTCGCCGCCGCCAACAAGCGCATACAGAACATTCTCAAGAAGACCACGGTGCCGGGAGCGGCACCCGATCTTTCGCTGATGGAGGAGCCGGCGGAGCGGGCGCTGTTCGCCGCCACTGCGCACCTGAACCCCGTGGTGTCCTCGCTGCTCGCGAGCGGCGACTACACGGACGCCCTGTGCGCCCTGGCCCAGGTGCGCAAGGAAGTGGACACCTTCTTCGACGAGGTCATGGTGATGACCGACATGCCGCTGGTGCGGGACAACCGGCTGGCGCTGCTCCGGCAGCTCGGCGACCTCATGAACCAGGTGGCCGACATCTCCAAGCTCGCTTCGTAGGAGAGGTTTCACCGGGAGGTCGCGAATAAATTCGCTCCTACGGGGGTGCGCAAGGGCCTGCAACGTGGGAGGTCGCGAATAAATTCGCTCCTACGGGGGTGCGCAAGGGCGTGTAGGAGGGGATTCATCCCCGACCCATCGCTTCCGCAAATCGACGCGAGGTGTAAAATAATTTCCATGCTTCACCCTTCACGCTTCGCCCTGCGCACCCCATGAAGCTCGTGATCCTGGACCGGGACGGTGTCATCAATTACGACAGCGACCAGTACATCAAGAGCCCGGACGAATGGCGGCCTCTGCCGGGCAGCCTGGAAGCGATCGCCCGGCTGACCCAGGCCGGATTCCGGGTGGTGGTCGCAAGCAACCAGTCCGGCGTGGGGCGCGGGCTGTTCGACATGGCGATGCTCAACGCCATCAATGACCGGATGCACCGCATGCTCGCCCAGGCAGGCGGCCGTATCGACGCCGTATTCTATTGCCCCCACGCACCGGAGGCCGGCTGCGGCTGCCGCAAGCCCGAGCCCGGGCTGCTTCAGGAAATCGCGCGGCGCTTCAACATGGATCTTGCGGGAGTGCCCTGCATCGGCGACTCCCTGCGGGACCTGCAGGCCTGCGCAACGGTGGGCGCGCGGCCCCTGCTGGTGCTCACCGGCAAGGGCAAGCACACTTTCGATGCCGGCGGACTTCCCGCGGACACCGAGGTCTTTTCCGACCTGGCGGAAGCGGTCAAATCTCTCGTGTCATGATTTACCTGCGCTCGGCCCTCTACGCCCTGGCCCAGGTTCTCATCACCCCGCTTTACTCCCTGGTCGCCCTCGCCACGTTTCCGCTGTCGCCGCTGGGCCGCTACCGGGTGATCGTCCACTACGCGCGGCTCATGATTTTCCTGGCCCGGGTGCTGTGCGGCATCCGCTACCGGGTGCTGGGACGGGAGAACATTCCTGACCATCCCGGCATCGTGCTCTCCAAGCACCAGTCGGCCTGGGAGACCATGGCATTCCAGGAAATATTTCCGCCCCAGGTCTATCTGCTCAAGAGGGAGTTGCTGCGGATCCCGTTCTTCGGCTGGGGGCTGGCCATGACCAGCCCCATCGCCATCGACCGCTCTGCCGGCATGGAGGCCTTGAAGCAGACGCTGGCCCAGGGCAAAGAACGTCTGGCGAGGGGATTCTGGATCGTGATCTTTCCCGAGGGCACCCGCACCCCGCCGGGAAAGAAGGGCAAATACCAGGTGGGCGGCGCCTGGCTTGCGATCCATACCGGGGCACCGGTGGTGCCGGTGGCCCACAACGCGGGCGAACTGTGGAGCCGCCATGCCTTCCTCAAGCGTCCCGGGACCGTCACCGTGAGCATAGGCCAGGCCATCGACCCGACGGGTCTCAAGGCCAGCGAGCTCAATGCCCGGATCGAAGCCTGGATCGAATCCGAGATGCAGCGCCTGAACGGGACCGCGCAGGCGTGACCTCGAAGCCGGAAACCCGCCCGACCGGGGATATCCGCGCGATCACGCTGGAGGGAGAGCCGGTCACCTACCGGGTCAAGCGCACGTCGCGCAAATGGAGCATCGGGCTGCAGGTGGACGAGCGCGGGCTATTGGTGACGGTGCCGAAGCGGGGCGCCTCCGCCCGCTCCGTCGAGCAGGTGCTCCGGGACAAGGCCGGCTGGGTGCTGAAGACACTCGGCGAGTGGCGCGAGCGGGCGGCGCCGCGGCTCGCCTGGCACGAGGGTGCCCGGCTCCCCTATCTGGGCGCTGAGCTGGTGCTGGCGTTCAACCGCGCCAATGTCCGGGGCCGAGTGCTGCGGCTCGATGGTCATGTGCTCGCCACCCTGCCGGACCCGGAGGACACGACGGCGGTGGAAAAGCTCATGACCCGGTGGTATCGGGAGGAAGCGCTCGCGCTGTTTCGCGAGCGCGTCGCCCACTATGCCCGGCGCCTGGAGCTCGCGCCGCCCCGCATCCGGCTGTCCACCGCCCGCACCCGCTGGGGCAGCTGCAACGAAAACGGAACCATCACCCTCAACCTGCGCCTGGTACAGCTACCGCTGAAGCTGGTGGATTACGTGGTTGCCCACGAGCTCGCCCACCTGAAGGAAATGAACCACTCGGCCCGGTTCTGGGCGCTGGTGGAAAGCCTGATCCCGGATTACCGGGAGGCGCGGGAGAAACTCAAAAACCTTTCGTAGGGTGCGCCCTGCGCACCGTTCCTGAGATTGACCGGTGCGTGGGACGCACCCTACCCAACGCCTCGCCCTTCGTAAGGTACAACCCGCGCACCGCTGTTCGTTGTTCGCTGCTTACCGTTCGCCCGCGAAGTCGACGCCGACGCCTCCCTGCTCCCGGATCACCCGCACCAGCGTGGCAAACAGCTCCGCGCCCTCCCGGGCGCTCACCCACCGTCCCTCCTTCCAGCCGAAGTGAAAGCCGCCGCTTTTCGCCGCCACCCAGATCTCCCGGTTGGGCAGATGGCGATTGACGACAATCTTGCTGCCGCTGTCGAGCTCCAGCTCCAGGATTCCCTGGTTGAGCTCCCACTCCACATCCTCGCACGCTTCCAGGGCGCGCTCGATGCGCGCGAAAACCGCGTCGGCCCGTTCATTGAATTCGGCTTCGGTCATGGGAATTCGTTGTGCTAGTATCTAGCAGCCTGTCGGACTCATTGGATTCGTCATGCGAACTGCGCTTGTCCTGACCCTTGTTGCGCTGCTGCTCGAAGGCTGCGGCCTCAAGGGTCCGCTCTATCTTCCGCAAAATCCGCCGCCCCGGCAACAGCCGGCGAAACCGGCCGAGGCCGGCTCCCAGAGCAAGCCCGCCGCCGCGGGGACGATCCAGAGTAAATGAACCCGTTCGAATACCGGGAGGGCGGCCTTCACGCCGAAGGCGTGCCCCTCACTATCGTCGCCGAGCGATTCGGCACGCCCTGCTATGTTTATTCCCGGGCCGCGCTGGTGGAGGCCTACCGGGCCTTCGACCAGGCATTCGCCACCCGCGATCACCTGATCTGCTACGCGGTCAAGGCCAACTCCAGCCTTGCCATCCTCAACCTGCTGGCGCGCCTGGGCAGCGGCTTCGACATCGTCTCCGGCGGCGAGCTGAAGCGGGTGCTCGCGGCCGGCGGCGATCCGCGCAAGATCGTATTCTCCGGGGTGGGCAAGTCGGAAGCGGAAATGCGGCTCGCGCTGGAAACCGGCATCCTTTGCTTCAACGTTGAGTCGGAGGCGGAGCTGCGGCGCCTCGAGCAGGTGGCGGCAGCCATGGGCAGGACCGCGCCGGTGAGCCTGCGGGTCAACCCCGACGTCGACGCCGGCACCCATCCCTACATCTCCACCGGCCTGCGGGAAAACAAGTTCGGCGTGCCCTACGCCGAAGCCTTCGAACTGTATCGCGAAGCAAGCACCCTTCCGCACCTGAAGGTGACCGGAATCGACTGTCACATCGGCTCCCAGCTCACGGAGCTCTCGCCCATCATCGAGGCCAGGGAGCGCATCGTGGCGCTCCTCGACCGGCTGGAAGCCGCGGGCATTCCGGTATCGCACCTGGACCTGGGCGGAGGCCTGGGCATCCGCTACCGGGACGAGACGCCGCCGGGGATCGGCGAATACGCGAAGGCGGTCATGGCGGAACTCGGTGGCCGCCGCCAGAAGCTCATCGTGGAGCCCGGCCGGGCGATGGCCGGCAACGCCGGGGTGCTGCTCATCCGGGTGGAGTACCTGAAGCACGGCGAGGAGAAGAATTTTGCGGTGGTGGACGCGGCCATGAACGATCTCATGCGCCCCGCCTTGTACCAGGCCTACCACGAGATCCTGCCGGTGATGCGCCGCGAGGGACCCGCCGCGAGCTACCAGGTGGTGGGCCCGGTGTGCGAAACCGGCGACTTCCTGGGTCATGACCGGGCGCTCGCCCTGCGGCCCGGCGATCTGCTCGCGGTGTGCTCGGCCGGAGCCTACGGCATGAGCATGAGCTCCAACTACAACAGCCGTCCGCGCGCTGCGGAAGTCATGGTTGACGGCGGCGCCGCGCACCTTATCCGCGAGCGCGAAAGCGTCGAGGCGCTCTACGCCCTCGAGCGACTGCTGCCGTAGCGCGCCGCGCACCGCGCGTGCCGCTCATGCGCACGGTGCGTGCAGCGAGTCTCGCGCCGCGCGCGTTCGGACTCCAATAGGTCAAACGTCACCGAAACCGTCAATACGAAAAAAAAGTTGCAATTTTTTTTGAAATCTGTTGTGGATTTTTTTCAAAGCACATAGAATGTGCGCACCGGGCGCCAGAACTCCTCGGATTGATCGAAGCGCAACGCGCGGACGTGAACCCGAGCCGGCGCAACGGGAGTGCAGGAAAAGCTGCACGCAGAATAGCGTGTATAACTTCGAGAAAGGAGTCTGACATGGCAACCAAGAAGAAATCCGCAGCGAAGAAGCCTGCCGCGAAGAAGAAGGCCCCGGCCAAACGCAAAGCCGCGAAGAAGAAGGCCCCGGCCAAGCGCAAAGCCGCGAAGAAGAAGACGGCAAAGAAGAAGCCTGCCAAGAAAAAGAAGGCATCGAAGAAAAAGCCTGCAAAGAAGGCCAAGAAGAAAAAGAAGCCAGCGAGGAAGGCGGCCCCCAGGCCGGCTATGGCCGAACCGGTCGTAGCCAAAGGCATCCTCGGGGCGTAACGCACGCCTTCAGCGGTAATTCCGCCAATCCGGGGCGGCTTTGGTTTTACCAAGCCGCCCTTCTTGCCTCCGGCGCGCCCGTTTCAGTCGGTTCTCCCCGGGAGCCCTTGCATCCAGCAGAACTTTCCGGGAGCGTTGCCGGTCTTCCTGCATAGGCCAGGCTGCGGCTCCAGCGTGTTAAAGTACTCCGGCACCGGCAGGCCCGGCACCGCCCCGTCCAAATCCAACCGCCCGTGATCCGGATTTCCCTATTCATCGCACTCCTGGCAGGCGTCCTTGTCGCCGCCGGTTGCGACAACAGGGCCGAAACCAAGAAGGCCGGTCCCCAGGCTGCCCTCATCACAGTCACCCAATCCGGGCAGAAAAACCTGGAGGTTCTGGAAGAAACGGTGGGCAGACTGGAAAGCCTGATCGATCCCAGGATCTCGGCCGAAGTCGCGGGCCGGGTGGTCAAGGTCATGGCCGGCGCCGGCCAGGCGGTGAAGGCAGGGCAGACCCTCGCCCTGCTGGACGCCCGGGATGTGTCCATTCAGCGCCAGGCCAGCCTGGCCGAAGCGAGCCGCATCGAGGCCCTGCTCGCCAACCAGCGGCGCATCGTGGAGCGCAACCAGCGCCTGGTGCAATCCAACTTCGTTTCCCAGAACGCAGTGGACGATGCGCTCGCCCAGCAGAAGGCGCTGGAGCAGCAGCTCGCGGCGGCCCGGGCCCAGCTCGCCGCCAGCGAGCGCAGTCTCGACAAGACCCGCGTTGTGGCCCCGATTGACGGGCGCATCGAGACCCAGATCGTGGCGGTGGGCGACTACGTGAAGGTGGGCGATCCCCTGTTTCACCTGGTATCGGTGAGCCGCCTGCGGGCCCATCTGCCGTTCCCCGAGGGCATCGCGCCCCGCCTCAAGGTCGGGCAGACGGTGCGGCTCACCACGCCCACCATGCCCGGCCAGGTGGTGACCGGAAAGATCGAGGACATCAAGCCCATGGTGGGAAGCGCCAGTCGCGCGGTGGACACGCTGGTGCGGCTCGAGAACCAGGCGGGATGGAAACCCGGGGCCTCGGTCAATGGTCAGGTCATCATCGAAGAAAAGCCGGGTACCGTGGTGGTGCCGGAGCAGAGCGTGGTACTGCGTCCCGCGGGCAAGGTGGTGTACGTGATCAAGGACAACAAGGCGCTCGCCCGGGTGGTGGAAACCGGCGTGCGCCAAGCCGGCCTGGTGGAAATCGTCAAGGGTCTCCGCCCCGGCGAGACGGTGGCGCTGGACGGAGCCGGCTTCCTCACCGACCAGGCCGCGGTGACGATCAAAGGGGAACCCGCAAAGGCCGCCGCCGCCCCGGCCCCGGCCAACAAGCCGTGAATCTTCCCGAACTCTCCATCCGGCGCCACGTTCTCGCCTTCATGCTGAGCGGGGTGCTGGTGCTGTTCGGCGTCATCAGCTATCTGCGCATCGGCATCGACCGCTTCCCCTATATCGAATTCCCGGTGGTCTCGGTCACCACCACCATGAAGGGGGCCAACCCCGACATCGTGGACGCCGCCATCACCAACCTGATCGAGACCTCGGTCAACTCGGTCCCCGGCATCGAGCACATCCAGTCCGCGTCCTCGCCCGGCGCTTCGGTCGTCAACATCATTTTCAGCCTGGACAAGCGCATCGACGTCGCCTTCAACGAGGTCCAGGCCAAGGTGAACCAGGTGCTGCGGCGCCTGCCCGACGACGCCGATCCCCCGGTGGTGGCCAAGCTGGAAACCAACACCAACCCCATCCTGTGGCTGGCATTGCAGGGCGACCGCACCCAGCAGCAGCTCAACCAGTACGCCCTCAAGGTGGTCAAGAAACGGCTGGAGACCATCGACGGCGTAGGCGAGGTGCGGCTCGGGGGACGGCGCGACCGCACCATCCGGGTGAACCTCACGCCGGGAAAAATGGCCGCCTTCGGCATTGCCGCCCAGGACATCGCGCAGGCCTTCGCCAAGGAGCATCTGCAGCTGGCGGGAGGCTTCCTCACCGCCACCCAGACCGAGCACCTGGTGAAGCTCGACCTGGAGTTCCACCGCCTCGACGACCTGGAAAAGATGATCGTGGCCTACCGCGACGGCGCGCCGGTGCGGCTCCGGGACATCGCGGAGATCGAGGACGGGCTTTCGGATTTCCGCCAGCTCGCCCGCTTCAACGGCAAGCCCACCATCGGCATCGGCGTGGTGAAGGTGCCCAACACCAACACGGTCGCCATCATCGACGAGGTAAAGCGGCGCCTCGATACCGAGATCCTCCCGCAGCTGCCGCCGGGGATGAAAATCAGCATTGTGTCCAACGATGCGCTGTTCATCCAGGAGATCGTGGATTCCCTCAAGGAGCACCTCATCGAAGGCACCATCCTGGCTTCGCTGGTGGTGTGGTTCTTCCTGCGCTCGGTGCGCTCGACCCTGATCATTGCCACCGCGATCCCGGTGTCGCTGCTGGGCGCGGTGGCCGTGATGCACTTCGCCGGCTATACCTTCAACTCCATCACCATGCTGGCGCTGCTGCTCCTGATCGGGGTGGTGGTGGACGACGCCATCGTGGTGCTGGAAAACATCTTCCGGCACCGGGAGCAGCTGGACCCGGACCCTCTGTCGGCGGCGGTCAACGGCAGCCGGGAGGTGGTGTTCGCAGTGATCGCCTCGACTCTGTCCCTGGTATGCATCTTCGCGCCGGTGATCTTCATTTCCGGCATCCTCGGGCAATTCTTCCGCTCCTTCGCGGTGGTGGTCACCTTCGGGGTGCTGGTCTCCCTGTTCGTTTCCCTCACCCTCACGCCCATGCTGTGCTCCCGTTACCTCAAAGTGCAGAAGCGGCACGGGCGCGTCTACCACATGCTCGACGGGGTGCTGAATGGGGTAGAGCGGGTGTACCGGCGGCTCCTGGACCTGGCGCTTTCACACCGCTGGAAGGCGGTGGCGCTCACGGTTCTGGCAGTGGCCTCCAGCGGCTGGTTCTTCCAACAGCTCGGCAAGGAGCTGGCCCCGGAGCAGGACGAGGGGCGGTTCTTCGTGCGTATCCGCACGCCGCTGGGTTCCAGCATCCATTACACCGACTCCAAGCTCAAGGAGGTAGAGGAGATCCTGTTCGCACACAAGGAAATCGTCACCGAGTTCGCGGTGATCGGCCTCGGCACGGTGGGACAGGTCAACCAGGGTCTGGTGGTGGCGCGCATGGTGCCCAAACGCGAGCGCAGCATCTCCCAGCAGCTTCTGCTGCCCAGGCTGCGCCAGGAACTCAACCAGATCGCCGGCGCGCGGGCGTTTCCGGCGCCCTTCCCCATCGTCGGCGGCCAGCGCGGCGAGCCGCTGCAGTTCGTGGTGAGCGGGCCCAACCTCCAGGAAATGGGCCGCCACGCGGAAGCCCTCCAGCAGCGGCTGGTCCAGGAGCCGGGCCTCGGGCGAATGGACCTGGACCTGCAGCTGAATCTTCCCCAGATCGTGCTCAAGCCCGACCGCACCCGCGCCGCCGCCGCCGGCCTGGCGTCCCAGGACGTGGCGCTGGCCCTCAGCATGCTGACCGGGGGCGTGGACATCGCCAAGTACAACGACGAGCCGGGGGACGGGGAACGCTACGACATCCGGGTCAAGGCCGGGGAGGGGGAGTTCATGCAGCAGGCGGACCTCACCAAAGTCTACCTGCGGGCGAACAGCGGGCAGTTGCTCCGGCTCGACAGCGTGGCGGGCTTCAGCGAAGTGCTGGGCCCCGCGGTCATCGGGCGCCTCGACCTGCAATACGCCGCCACCTTCTACGCCACGCCCTCGATCCCGCTGGGCGATGCGGTGGACAAGGTGCAGGCGGCGGCCCGGGAACTGCTGCCCCTGGGCTACGGCGTGAAGTTCCTGGGGCAGGCGGAGGAGTTCCGCAAGACCGAGCGCTACATCGCCTTCACGTTCTCGATCGCCCTGATGCTGCTCTACATGGTGCTGGCGAGCCAGTTCAATTCCTTCCTGCAGCCCCTCATCATCATGGTGGCCCAGCCGCTCGCCATCATCGGCGGCATCGTGGCGCTCTGGCTGGCCGGCCACACGCTCAACATCTATTCCATGATCGGGCTGACGCTGCTGATCGGGCTGGTAGCCAAGAACTCGATCCTGCTGGTGGATCTCACCAACCAGCGCCGGGCCCAGGGCATGGGGGTCGAGGAAGCCTTGCGGGAGGCCTGCCCGGTCCGGATGCGTCCGGTGCTCATGACCTCCGCCACCATCATCCTGGCCCTGACCCCCGCTGCCCTGGGGCTTGGCGCCGGCTCCGAGGCCAACGGCCCCCTGGCGGTGGCGGTGATCGGCGGAATGATTTCCTCTACGCTCCTCACCCTGGTGGTGGTCCCGGCCATCTATTCCCTGGTGGAAACCGGGCGGCAGCGGTTCCGGATGCTCATCCACCGGTCAGCGGCGTAATCCGGGGCGCTGCCGGCAGCGGTTTCCCGACCCTCATTTCTCCTGCCTCCCTCCGACCCGATGGATTTTTTTCAGGCATTTGCTACAAAAAAATTGTGGGCCGCAATTTTTTTCAGCGGCCGGAAGGAGAGACGCCATGGATTTCGGGCAGATCGTGCTGGAAGGTGTGAAATTTTTCACATTGCCGACGCTGGCCTTGCTCGCCGTGATCGCCCCCGCCTACTTCGTGGCGCGCCTGGAAATCCGCAAGCGCGGCGACCCCCTTTACCTGAAGGAGGTCGGGGTCATCATCAAGAAGCTGGATTGCCTGGACGCGGTGGCCGACGTCATCGGCCGTTACGGGGGGGTGGAGATCTACCGCTACGTCATCTTCAAAGGCATGCGCTACAGCTACGACCGCATCGTCCCTGCCTCCTACCGGAATTTCATCGGCGCCAAGGAGCTGTTCCTGGAGCCCGGAGTCGTCTACGTCACCACGGATTAGCCGTAGGTTGGGCTCCGGCCACCGGGCCGGAGCCCAACACCTCAAAGCGCGCCTGCTCCAAGAGTTGGGCTTCGCCGAGCGAAGCCCAACCTACGCCTACGCCGTTGCCCGTCAGCCGAGGCGCCCCATCTGGCGGGCCATCGCGGGGAGGCTGTTCCGGCGCCGGTACCACGCCAGGCGCGCACCCAGCAGCAGCGCCAGTACCGCCCCGTAGGCGAGGGGCAGGGTGATGTCCTTCTTCACCAGCCACCAGTAATGGACCACCCCGCCGATGGCGATGAAATAGACGAAGCGGTGCAGCAGCTGCCAGCGGGCGCCGCCGAGGCGCCGCATCATCCGGTCGGTGGAGGTGGCGGCAAGCGGGATCAGCAGCAGAAAGCAAGTGAACCCCAAGGTGATGAAGGGCCGCTTCAGCACGTCCCTGGCGATGGCCATGGGGTCGAAGAACTGGTCGAGCCAGATGTAGGTGAGAAAATGGAGCGCGGCGTAGAAGAAGGCGTACAGGCCCAGCAGGCGCCGCAGCCGCATGATCCACAGCCATCCGGTCCACCGCCGCAGGGGCGTTGCGGCCAGGGCAATCAGCAGGAAGGTCAGGGTCCACCTTCCGGTGGAACGGGTAATGAATTCGATGGGGTTGGCCCCCAGTCCGCCGGTCACCCCGAGCACCGCCAGCCGCGCCAGCGGATACAGGCAGAGCACGAAGGCGATCGCCTTGATGCGGGTCACCTGCTGTTCTGCGAGCCTGGCGAGGCTCATCAGAAATACCGCCTCAAGTCCATTCCGCCGTAAAGCCCGGCCACTTGGTCGGCGTAGCCGTTGAACAGGAGGGTCGGGCGCTTGAGGAACTCGCCGATGCGCCGCTCCCGGGCCTGGCTCCAGCGCGGGTGGTCCACCTCCGGGTTCACGTTGGAGTAGAAGCCGTACTCCTGGGGCGCCGCCTTCTCCCAGCTGGTCCGCGGCTGGCGCTCCGTGAAGCGGATCTTGACGATGGATTTCGCGCTCTTGAAGCCGTATTTCCAAGGTACCACGATGCGCACCGGCGCCCCGTTCTGGTTGGGTAGCACTTCCCCGTAAAGCCCGAAGCACAGGATCGCGAGCGGGTGCAGTGCCTCGTCCATGCGCAGCCCCTCCACGTAGGGCCAGTCCAGCACCGGCATGAAGGTGAAGGGCATCCGGGACCGGTCGTAGAGCGTCGTGAATTCCACGAACTTCGCCCTGGAGGTGGGCTCCACCTGGCGGATGATCTCGGCAAGCGGAAAACCGATCCAGGGAATCACCATGGACCAGCCCTCGACGCAGCGCAGCCGGTAGATGCGCTCCTCCAGGGCCGCCAGCTTGAGAAGCTCATCCACGTCGTAGACTTTCGGGCGCTTCACCTCCCCTTCCACGGCCACGGTCCAGGGACGTGTCTTCAGCCGATGAGCGTGCTTGGCCGGATCGGCCTTGTCGGTGCCGAACTCGTAGAAATTGTTGTAAGTGGTAACGTCCTTGTAAGGCGTGGGTTCCTCAATCGTGGAGAACGGGCTGTTGCGCGCCACCGCCAGTTTCGGCCCCCGGCCCTGGGCATGAACTTCGGGAATGGCGATCCCGCCGGCCACGGCCAGCGCCGAGGCCGCCTTCATGAAATCCCGGCGCCGCAGATAGACGTTCCTGGGTGTGATCTCCGAAGGCCGGAGGTCGCCGGGTTTCCTTATGAGCATCGAAGCCTCCTGATCAGCTTTTTCAGTAAACCTTGGTCGGTCAGTACCGGCCCGCCTTACGGTTCGGTCGGCCCCATTTTGACCGGGCAGGCGTCGCGCCGGTTCGAAAAAAAGGCCATGATGTTTCCATGGCCTTTGGTACGCGCCGCGAATTAAACCGCCGGCTTGCCGGCCGGTTTCAATTCGCGGAGATAAAGCGGCATCTCCCGGATGCCGCCTTTATCCTTATTTGGAGCGGTAGTCGTCGTGGCAGCCCTTGCAGGTCTTGCCCACTTCCCCCGCCTGGACCTTCATGGTTTTTTCGTCTCCCGTCCTCGCCGCCCGGGCCAGCTTGCCCACTTCCTGCTGCATTTTCTCCATGGCCGACTTGAACTTTTCGGGGCTCTGCCAGATCTCCGGCCTGGCGTCGGTGAAGTTGGCGATCTTCGCCCCGGCGACGGGCTGGTCGGTCCCGGGGACGAAAAAGTTCTGGGGATTCATGGTCACCACGGCCTCAAGCCGCGTGGCGTAGGCGGCGAACGCGTCCCTGTTGAAGGGAATCTCCCCTGCCCCCATCTTTCCCATCGGCCCGAAGTTGAGGGCGACGACCCGCATGATGGCCTGCCGCGCGCGGATCGCCTCCTCCGGCTTGGCCTGCGCCATGGCCACGGAGCTCACTCCCGCGACCAGCGCCGCGGCCAGACCGATTTTCGCCAAACGATGCATCACTTTCTCCTTTCAGCTAGGTTTTCGACACAAGCAGGTATATCCCTGCAGCAACTGCAAGCAGCAGCGCGAGGGCCTTCCACGGGCTGGAAAAGCGCGCAACGGGGGCCGGCACGTCCGCGGGCCAGGGCTTGCGCCCCGTGATCATGGGGCGCACCAGGTTCTCCCCCTTGGCGACAAAGTAGAACGCGATCGCGGCCACATGCAGCCCGACCAGCGCGAAGACCGCTTTGCTGCCCAGCTTGTGGATTCCCGTGATCCAGTCGCTGGTTTCCTGCGCGACCAGGCGGTAGAGCGGGCCCTCCACGGCGATGTCGTCATTGGAGAACAGTCCCGTGGCCGCCTGAAACGCGAGCGCCGCGAGCATGAATACCACCATCCAGCCGCCCAGCGGGTTATGCCCGGGGTAGCGGAGCGGCTCGCGGGAAAACAGCCGGCGAACAGAGCGCAGGGTGGTGCGGAGCCCGCGCAGGAAATCCGAAAACCGGGCGTGGGTGCTGCCCGCAAATCCCCACAGGATGCGAAACCCCACCAGGGCGAAAATGGCGTAGCCCGAAAGCAGGTGATAGCGCATGGCGTTGCCGCCGGTGAGTCCGGTCGCCGCCGATACCGCCACCAGCAGCACCAGCGTCCAGTGGAACAGCCGCAGCGGCAGGTCCCACACGGGCACCTGCCGCACGGACGTCTGCATGTCACGCTTCCGATTCATGGCGCAGCGAGTCTACCGGAGATACCGCCAGGCTTCTGTAACCTTTGTCACGGAGAGGAAGTTGTCACGCTGCGAGCCTGCTGACCGGGCCGTCCGCGAATCAAACCGCCAGGTTTTCGGCGGTTTTCAATTCGCGGAGATAAGGCAGCGCCCCCCGGGCGTCCGCACTTATCAATCGTTGAGCTGCCGGTAAACGGCGTGGGCCAGCCGTTGAAGTTCCCCCTTGCCCACTTCTCCCGACAGGGCGTAGCCGAAGGGGCCGTCCACCCAGTAGAACACGGCCACCTTGCCTTCCTGGGCGAAGCTGAAGGCCGTCTCCCGGTTTGCGGCCACGTCCTTGCGCAGGTACAGGGTGAGCCGCTGGCCGCGGCCGTTCTGGTACATGAACTGGGCCACCGGCCCTTCCCCTCCCGGCAGCAGGCGGCCCCCCAGGAGCTCGTAGCCTTCCCCGGCGAGCCTGGGTGCCTTGAGGTCGGCGCCCAGCCGCTTGGAGAGCCAGCTCACCAGGTGGACTTCCTGGTCCACCCCGACCTCGACCGGATGGCGCACCTCGGGCGAGAACACCGCATGCGCCAGCGCCGCCTGCCGGGCGAACGCCACTCGCTCCACCACCGGTTCCGTATCCCTGAGACTCCAGCCGATCAAGCCGCCCAACGCCATCCAGGCCGCTGCCGCGGCCACCCCGAGGGGTTTCAGCGCAAAGCTGCGGCGGCGCTGCTGCAAGGCCAGCGGCACCGGCTCGTTGAGCACCGGGTCGTAGAGCGCATGCAGCGCGTCTGCCTGCTGCTGATAGGCCCGCACCCGCTCCGCTTCCTTGGGATGGGCGGCGAGATAGGTCTCCACCTCGGCGCGGCGCGCGGAGTCAAGTTGGCCGTCCACGTAGGCGTGCAGGTCGATTTCCGTGATCGCTTTCATTTCACCACCCTCAACGCCACCGGCGCAGCGCCGGAAAGCAGCGCCCGCAGGCGCTCCCTGCCCCGGGACAGCCGGGACATGACCGTGCCCGGCGGCACTCCGAGAACCTTGGCCACTTCCTGATACGACAATTGCTCGAGGCCCACGAGCAGCAGCACCTCCCGCTGCTCCGCCGGCAGTCGCTCGAGGGCCTGGGCCAGGTCCCGCAGCTCCAGCGCGTCGTCCTGGGTGGCCCGGATCGGCACCTCCAGGGTACCTTCCTCGATGGGCTGGTGGGACCGTTCCCGCGCCCGCTGCCGGCGCTGGTTCACGTCCAGGTTATGCATGATGGTGAACAGCCAGGCCCGCAAATCGCTTCCCGGCCGCCATAGCCGGAATCGGGACCAGGCCCGCTCCAGGGTGTCCTGCACCAGGTCGTCGGCGCAGGGGCCGTTGCACATGCTCTTGCCGCTGCCGGCCGCGTCCTTGTCGAAGGTGTAGAGGGTCATGCCGGACATGTTCACCAGCGCCCCGCCCTCGGTCTTCACGGGAGCGTTGGAGGCCTGGGTCATGTAGCCGGCGCAGCCGGCGAGCAGGGCAACGGAAAGCAGTGGGGCGGCAAGGGGGCGCGGTATCTGAATCATGGTTCACTCCCGGCAAGAGGTTGGAATTACACCGGAGCAAACAGGCGCAGGGCCGGAATTATTCCATCCCCGCAGAAAATGTTCAGGTTCCGAAGACCTGCTGCTTCAGGCCCCACCTGGCGGCGAGGGTTTCGGCGGCGTTGAGCAGCTCCTCGGACCGGGTCGGATGGTTGTAGCGGGTGCCGGCGATCCGGGCCAGCGCGTCGGAGTTGCCGTATTCCCGGGCAATCTGCTGGATCAGCTCCCCGGCGTCCGCCCCGACCACTTCCGCTCCGAGCAGCTCACCATTGTCCATGTCGGCCACCAGCCGGACGAAGCCGGCTCCCTCGTCCTGGCCCAGGGCCGCGGGATTCACTTCGAAGGCGGCGAATCCCACCGCGGGCTCCCGGCCCTCGTCCTCCGCCTGGTCCTCGCCAAGTCCGACCCGCGCCAGTTCCAGGGCCGAGTACACGACCTCCGGCACGGAAGCGCCGTCCCGGGCGCGGCTTCGGGTCGCGACGACATTGGCCACCGCCACCGCGGCCTCGGCGAGGGCGTGGTTGGACGTCATCGCCGGATTCGCCACATCGCCGATGGCGTAGATGTGGGGCGCGGCGGTTTCCAGGAAATCGTTGACCTCGATGAAGCCGGCGGCATTAGTCCCGACTCCGGCGGCAGCGAGGTTCAGGCCTTCGGTATGGGGAATCCGTCCCGATCCGAGCAGCAGCCAGTCCACCGTCTCCATCGAGCCGTCGGGAAGCGTCACTACCACTCCCTCCGGGGTCACTCCGGCGCGGGCGGCGCGGCTCCGGGTCCGCGCCCGAATCCCCAGCTTGCCGAGCCCCTCGCCCAGGGTCTTGAGCGCCGGCTTGGAGAACCGGGTGCGGGAGAGCGGCTCGGCATGGGTGAGCCACAGCACTTCCCGCCCCAGCATCGAGAGAATGAAGGCGAACTCGGTGCCCACGACTCCGCTGCCGATCAGCGCCACCCGCCTGCCCGGAGGCGGCGGCGCATCGAACAGATCGTCGGTGGTGAGAACCCGGCCCGGAACGAGCGGCAGATTCGCCGGAACGTAGGGGTGGGACCCGGTGGCGATGATGATGTTGTGGCCTTCGAGCGGTGAACCCCCTTCGATGGCGAGGGTGTGGGGATCGGTGAACCTCGCCCGGCCATTCACCGTCGTGACGCCCAACCGCTTCAGGTAATCGGTGTAGCTCGCGCGCACCGTGGACACCACCCGCTTCTGGTGCTGCCACGCGGCCTCAAGGTCGGGGGTGAGCGTACCCCGGATGCCGCGCCCGGCAAATCCACGGCCGGCTGCAACCAGCTTCGCCGTGTGGTGCCAGGCCTTCTTCGGCACGCAGCCCCGGTTCAGGCAGCAGCCGCCCCATTCGCCTTTCTCCACGATCGCCACCGAAAACCCACGCAGCGCAGCCAGCACCGCGGCCCGGTAGCCGCCGGGGCCGGAGCCGATGACGATGAGATCGAACTGCTGCATCAAAACCTCGAAACGCAAAGACGCGAAGAACGCAAAGAACAAACCCGAAACGCATGACACGTTACCGTCGCGAGGGTGATATCGGCCTCCAATCCGTGCGAATTCCTGTTCCCGGCCTGGGCGCCCTTTGCGATCTTTGCGTCTCTGCGTTTAGAGCAGAAACACCGTCGCCAGACCGAGGAAAATGAAGAACCCCCCGCTGTCGGTAAGCGCGGTGATCATGACGCTGGAGCCCACCGCCGGATCGCGGCCCAGCTTGTGCATGGTGAGCGGGATCACCACCCCCGCCAGGGCCGCGAGCAGGAGGTTCAGCACCATGGCGCCGGTCATCACCAGCCCCAGGGATACGTTGTGGTAGATGAAGAAGGCGAACAGCCCCACCACGCCGCCCCACACCAGGCCGTTGAGCACCGATACGCCGATTTCCTTGGCAAACAGCTTTTTGGCGTTGGCGGCGTTGATCTGGCCGAGGGCGAGGGCCCGCACGATCATGGTGATGGTCTGGTTGCCGGAATTGCCGCCGATGCCGGCGATGATGGGCATGAGGGCGGCCAGCGCCACCAGCTTCTCGATCGACTCCTCGAACACGCCGATCACCCGCGAAGCGATGAAAGCCGTGATCAGATTCACGGCGAGCCAGGTCCAGCGGTTCTTGAGGCTCTCCCAGATGGGCGCGAAGATGTCCTCCTGCTCCTTCAGGCCCGCCAGGCCCAGCACTTCGCTCTCGGATTTCTCGCGAATGAAGTCCACCATCGCGTCCACCGTGAGCCGGCCGATCACCTTGCCGTTGGCATCCACCACCGGCGCCGTGATCAGGTCGTAGCGCTCGAAGGCCTGGGCCGCCTCCTGGCCCCTGTCCTCCGGGTTGAAGCTCACCACCTCGGTTTCCATCACCTGGCCCACCTCGGTCTCCGGGTCGGTCACCAGGATTTTGTTGAGGGGCAGGATGCCCCGCAGCCGACCCTGGCGGTCCACCACGAACAGGGTGTCGGTGTGATCCGGCAGCTCGTCGAGCAGGCGCAGGTAGCGCAGCACCACTTCGAGCGTCACATCCTCGCGGATGGTG
Source organism: Betaproteobacteria bacterium (assembly GCA_016183615.1). Classification (GTDB taxonomy): domain Bacteria; phylum Pseudomonadota; class Gammaproteobacteria; order Burkholderiales; family UBA6910; genus JACPEG01. Next base: position 50,420 of record JACPEG010000037.1, on the reverse strand, counting down.
ACCATTTCGAAATCCATCAGGGCCCCCACCGTGCCCTCGGGATAGGAGAGCGCCGCCCGCAGCTCCTCGCGCTCCTCGGCGGAGAGCCGCTTGAACACGTCGGCCACCACCTCCTCGGGCAGGTCGGGGGCCAGATCGGCGATCTCGTCGGTGTCGAGCTGCTCCGCGGCCGCCACCAGCTCCTGGCTGTCCATGGCGCGAATAAGCGATTCGCGCACCGCGTCGGAGACCTCCAGCAGGATCTCGCCGTCGCGCTCGGCCTTGACCAAATTCCAGACCTGGAGGCGGTCCTCCAGGGGCAGCGCCTCCAGGATGTAGGCGACGTCGGCCGGATGCAGCTCGTCGAGGAACTTCTGCAGCTCCGCCAGGTGCTGCTTGTGGACGAGCGATTCCACCAGGTCGTGCCGGGGCATCGCCTGCTTGTGCACCAGCTGCTCGACCAGCCTCTGCTTCTCGAGCAGGTGCAGCACCTTGAGCAGGTGCTCCTGCAGGTCGTCCTGGGGTCTGATTTCCTGGGTCTCGGCCATGGGCGCGGTCGCTCAGCTAGGGCATTGTAGGCAAATCGGCTTTTTGACGTCCATGAATCTTGGGAGAATCCGCCGGCCATCCGAAAAAAAACGGGCGGCCGCAGCCGCCCGTCGCGAGTTGCGCGCCGGCTACGCCGCCTTGACCGAAGGCAATCCTGCCAGCGCCATGGCGAGTTCCGCCTCGTCGTAGCTCTGGTCCACGAGCTTGCCGGCGAAGTAATCGGTGTAGGCCTGCATGTCGAAGTGGCCGTGGCCCGAGAGGTTGAACAGGATCACCCGGGACTTGCCCTCCTCTTTGCAGCGCAGGGCCTCGTCGACCGCTGCCCGCACCGCGTGGTTGGACTCCGGCGCGGGAACGATACCCTCGGCCCGGGCGAAGGTGACGCCCGCCTCGAAGCAGGGTTTCTGGTGATAAGCCACGGCATCGATCAGCCCCAGCTCCTTCAGGTGGGAAACCAGCGGCGCCATGCCGTGGTAACGCAGGCCCCCGGCATGGAATCCCGGCGGTGTGAAGGTGGAGCCCAGAGTATGCATTTTCGCCAGCGGCGTGAGATGTGCGGTGTCGCCGAAGTCGTAGGCATACTTGCCGCGGGTGAGCGACGGGCAGGCCGCCGGCTCCACGGCGATGAACCGGGCCTTCTTGCCGCCCCGCAGCGCGGCGCCGATGTAGGGAAAGGCGATGCCCGCGAAATTGGAGCCGCCGCCGGTGCAGCCGATCACGATGTCGGGCGCATCGCCCGCCATTTCCATCTGGGCCATGGCCTCCAGCCCGATCACGGTCTGGTGCAGCAGCACGTGGTTGAGCACCGAGCCCAGGGCGTACTTGGTGTCGTCGCGGGAGGCCGCCACTTCCACCGCCTCGGAAATGGCGATGCCGAGGCTGCCGGGATGATCCGGCCGCTTGGCGAGGATCGCCCGCCCGGACTGGGTCTCATCGGAGGGTGAAGGCGTGCACCGGGCGCCGTAGGTTTCCATCAGGGCCCGGCGGTAGGGCTTCTGGTCGTAGGATACCCGCACCATGAACACCTGCACCTCGATGCCGAACAGGGCCCCGGCGAAGGCGAGCGAAGAGCCCCACTGACCGGCGCCGGTTTCGGTGCTGATGCGCCGGATGCCCGCCTCCCGGTTGTAGAAGGCCTGGGCCACCGCGGTGTTGGGCTTGTGGCTCCCGGAGGGGGAGACGCCCTCGTACTTGTAGTAGATTTTCGCCGGCGTCTGAAGGACCTGCTCCAGCCGGCGCGCCCGGTACAGCGGACTCGGACGCCACTGCCGGTAAATGTCCCGCACCGGCTCCGGGATCTCCACTTCCCGCTCGGTGGTCACCTCCTGGGCGATGAGCGACATGGGGAAGAGCGGCGCCAGGTCGTCGGGTCCCACCGGCTTGAGGGTGCCCGGATGCAGCACCGGGGGCGGCGGCGCCGGCAGGTCCGCCATGATGTTGTACCAGGACTTCGGGATCCGGCTCTCGTCGAGCAGATACTTGATGGATTCGGTCATGGCCCCCTCCCTGGAAAACGTGGAACGGCCATTTTATATCACCCGGGTCCACCCGGTCCGCCTGCTCCCGGCTACGGCACCTGAGCCGCGCTCATGCGGGCCAGGATGAGCTCGGTGCGTCGGGCGAGGTAGGGGGAATCGCGCCGCCGGTCGTAATAGCGGGGATTGGGGACCATGGCGGCGAGCCGCGCCGCCTGCTCTGCGGACAACCCCGCCGCGGAGGCGCCGAAGTAGTGGCGGGCGGCCGCCTCGGCGCCGAACACGCCGTTGCCCCACTCGATGATGTTGAGGTAGACCTCCAGGATGCGGCGCTTGTCCCAGGTGTATTCCAGCATCAGGGTGATCACCGCCTCCTGGGCCTTGCGCCAGGGGGTGCGCTGCGCCGACAGGAACAGGTTCTTCGCCAGCTGCTGGCTGATGGTGGAGCCGCCGGCCACCACTTTGCCCTTCTTCAGATTCTTTTCGTAGGCCTTCTGGATGGCATCGAAATCGAAGCCCTCATGCTCCAGGAACTTGCCGTCCTCGGCGGCGATGATGGCGCGCTTGAGGTGGCTGGAGATCTTCCCGTAGGGCACCCACTGGTGCTTGAGCCTGGCATCCGGCTTCTTCTCGTGGAGTGTCTCCAGGCGCTGCTCCATGAAGCTCGAGCCGGCCGGGTTGTAGTACTTCCAGAACACCACGTGGCCGTAGAACCAGAGCTGGTAGGCGAGCACCAGGCCGATGGCGAGGAGAACAAGGCGCCAGGTCCAGCGCCAAAGGAAGCGCAACATCAGGGAGAGCGAATGAACGGTGAGTTGTGACCAGCGAATCGCAGGATCGGCGGCAGTTTCTCCGCTTACTGTTTGTGGTTCACGGTTTCCTGCTGCATTTTCAGCAGGGTGATCACCGGCGCCGTGTCCGGCCGCACGCCGCGCCAGAGAAAGAACGACTCGGCGGCCTGCTCCACCAGCATGCCGATGCCGTCGGCGAGCCGCCCGGCGCCTTCCGCCTGGGCAAAGCCGAGAAAGGGTGTAAGCGCCTGACCGTACATCATGTCGTAGGCCAGCGATTCGGCGGCGAACACGCCGCGCGGCAGCGGCGGCAGCTCCCCGGACAGGCTCCCCGAGGTGGCGTTGATCACGATATCGAACTGCTTGCCCTTGAGTTCCGGATAGGGCCCGGCGTTGATCAGCCGCGAGCGGAAGCGCTCGATGCGCCGCATGTGGCCGGCGAGTTCCTCGGCCTTCCGGGGCGTGCGGTTGGCGATCACCAGTGTCGCCGGATGCTCGTCCAGCAGCGGCGCCAGCACCCCCTGGGCGGCACCGCCGGCGCCCATCAGCAACACCCGCTTGCCCTCGATGGGCCAGCCCAGGTTCTGCCGGATGTCGCGTATCAGTCCCACCCCGTCGGTGTTGTCGCCGAATACCGCGTCCCCGTCGAACTTCAGGGTGTTCACTGCTTCCGCCACCTGCGCCCGTGCGCTCAGTTGCGCGGCGAGCCGGAACGCCTCCAGCTTGAAGGGCACGGTCACGTTACACCCCTTGCCTCCCCGGCCGCGGAAATCGGCGAGAGTCCGGGCAAGCCCGTCGAACGGGGCCAGCAGCGCCTCGTAGCGCAGGTCCTGCCCGGTCGCGCGCGCGAACTCGGCATGGATGGCCGGAGACCGGGAGTGGGCGACGGGATTGCCGACGACGGCGTAGAGATCGGTCATTCGATGAAAAAGCGCGGATCGCGGATTGCCGATCGGGTGCGGTCGCTCATTCGCTGACCAGTTGATCCGACCGGGTGAAAATCCAGGTTCGGGTGATGGACAGGATATCGGTGTCGCGCCGGATGTCCGCCGGGAACGGAGCGTAGGGCGCGGCCAGCTTCACGATCCTCAGCGCCGCCGCATCCAGGACCTTCTGTCCCGAGGAGCGGTTGAGTTCCACGGTCTCCACCGTGCCATCGGACTTGATGGACACCGTGAGCTGCAGGCTGCCGAAGATGCGCTCACGCTTGGCCGCCTCCGGGTAGTTGAGGTTGCCGATGCGCTCGATCTTGATGCGCCAGTCCTCCACGTACTGGGCAAAGCGATATTCCTGGGTGCGGGCCCCGATGAAGCGCCGGCGCGGCCGTTTCTGGTAGTCGTCCCAATCCTTGGCGATCTGGGCCTCGAGCCGCGCGATCTCCAGGCTGCGCTGGATGAGCTCCGAGGTGTCGACCCGTTCGGCGCTCGCCTGGGGGGTTCTCTCCGGCTGGTCCTGAACCGGGTTCACCGTCTTCCGGCTCCTGACCTGACTCATGAGCCGTTGCGCTTCCTGCTCCAGCTGCTCGACGCGCTTCGCCGCGCTGGTTTCGAGCTGGGTGCGGGTGTCGTCGGCGAGCACCGGCAGCGGGCTCTTGGCGCGGCGCCTGTCATCGGTGTTGCCCCCGCCGTCGAGCCGGGCCTGGGCCAGGGCGTCCGCCTGGTCCGGGCGCGTCACCGACTTGCTGTTCACCAGCACCACTTCGAGCTTGCTGGTCAGGTCGGAAAGGGCGCGCGGATCGGGCAGCACGAAGGTCACGCCGAACAGGAGCACGGCGTGCACGATGGTGGAGAGAACGATGGCAACCCCGAAACGGGGCGTGGGATCGTGGGTCAGCAGGACTGCATCAACCCACGCGGTGGGGCCGTATGCGGCTCTGGAAGCAATGGCGGCCAACGGCGCTGAAACCTCTAGGGGCTAAGCTCTAATTAAGCGCCTCATTCTACGCAACAATCGCCCCCTTGTCACAGGGGGGGCAGAAGGGACCCTCAGGCCTCCAGCCTGTGCTGGAACCGGAAACCCACGGTCAGATCCAGCATATCCAGCCCCGCAAGCCCCAGCGCCACCCGGGTTCCCGGGGCCAGATCGGGCAGCGAAGGTACCCGCGCCACCAGCGGCAGGCGGTCCACCTTCACCAGGTTCTCCCGGAGAACGCTGCCGCCGATGCTGGAAATCCCCTCCTGGGTGAGCCAGCGCAGGCACCAGTAGCGCTCCATGGTGCGCTGGAACTCGCCATAGGCGTCGTAGGCCAGCTCGAAGTCCCGCATGGCGGTGAGCAGCGCCTCGTCCTTCGGGCCATAGGGAGGCGCCTCGCCCCGGATCAGGGCGATGAGCTGGCGCTGGTTGACGAGGTCCACGTAGCGCCGCAGGGGCGAGCTGGCCCAGATGTACTGCTCGACGCCCAGGCCCTGGTGGGGCGAGGGCACGGTGGTCATCTTCACCTTGCCGTTGCCCTGGGAGCGGTAGATGGCGGCAATGCCGGCGTCGGAGAGCTGGCGCCCCCATTCGGTGTTCACCTGGATCATGAGTTCCGAGACCACCTTGTCGATGGGCGAGCCGCGCTTGCGCTCGCTGATGGTGATCTGGTCGCCGTCCACGCGGAAGGTATAGTCCACGCGCTCGGGGGCTCCCGCCTCGGCCCGGCCGCGGCCCTGCTCCAGGCCGTTGGCAAACTGCCACAGGACCCTCAGCTCGTCGCCGAAGGGATAGTCCACGTGGCCCTCGGCCACGGTGATCTCGTTGAAGTGCTCTTCCAGGGAATCGTGGCGCAGGTTGGCGGCGATCCGCAGCCGCTCGATGCGGCTGTCGGTCGCCACCACCCGCCAATCGCCCGGGTTCACGTCCAGGTACATCGACAGCGCCGGGCACACCCGCTCCTCGCCGAGGGTGAACAGATGAATCACCGCATCGGGCAGCATCGTGATCTTTGCGCCCGGCATGTACACGGTGGACAGGCGCCGGGCCGCCACCCGGTCCAGCGGCGAGCCTGGGGCGATTCCGAGGACCGGGGCGGCGATGTGGATGCCGATGCGCAGGTTTCCGTTCGCCAGCGTCGCCACCGAGAACGCGTCGTCGATCTCGGTGGTGGCCGCATCGTCGATGCTGAAGGCCGCGACCTCACTCACGGGCAGGCCCTCGGGCGCCCTCACCGGGGCGAAGTCGCCGAACTCCGCGCCGTCCGGAAAATGCTCCAGCAGGAAGCGGTTCAGATGGTAATCGTGGGGGGACGGCAGCGCGCCGCATTTCTCCAGCAGCTGGGGCACGCCAAGTCTGGTCGCGGCACAGGCCGCTTCCAGCGCCTTCCACTCGACGGCGTTCTTGTCGGGGGCGTAGAGCAGGTCGGGAAGCAGGGGCTGGAATTCCTCCGGCAGCTCGCAGCGGGTGAGCCGCTCCACGTAGTTCGCCTGCTGCTCGGCCTGCCGGCGCTTCTTCTCCACGCTGGCGAGCGCCGCCTTCAGGGCCTCCGGCGGCGCCGGCTTGTAGCGCCCCTTGCCCTTCTTGTAGAAGTGCATGGGCGAGCCGTGCAGGCGGATGAGAAGCCCGGCGGCCTCGAGGGCATCGGGCGCGTGCCCGAAGTAATCCCGGGCCAGGGCGTCAAAGCCGAACTCGTCCTGCCCGCAGCACTCCCAGAGAAAATCCGGGTCCAGCCCGGCCGCGAGCGCCTGGGCCCGCTCCATGAATTCCGCGACTCCCGGCTGCTCGAAGCGCAGCACCACCGCGGTGGCCTTCACCTTGGAGCGCTTGCCATGGGGCGCCTCGACCTGCAGCGAGGTGGTGTTGTCGGACAGAACGGCGCCGACCTTGAAGCTGCCCTCTTCTTCGTACAGGACGTTCATGGAAAACAATGCGGAGATTCCGGGTGGAGTTATTCGGGAGGCGCAATTATACCGGAGGGCATGCCGCCCGGCCGGGAACCATGTCAGCCGCCGGAATTGGGAACAAGCAGGAGCGAATTCATACACGACCCGTATCGGGGATGAATCCCCTCCTACAAACCCCCGCGCGGTATCGGGGATGAATCCCCTCCTACAAACCCCCGTGTAGGAGCGAATTCATTCGCGACCTTCGCCGGCGAAATTCGCGGCTGAAGCCGCTCCTACGGCGAACCTCGCCGGCACCGTGGGAGGCGCTCATCCCTCGCCGAACTCCAGCACCAGATCCAGGTAATCGGCAAAGTTGGAGAACCCGTGGTCGCCGCCCTCGACCACCACCTGCCGCGCGCCGCGGTATTTCCCCACCGCCTCCCGGTAGTCGAGCACTTCATCGCCGGTGGTCGCGAGCAGCAGGTAGCGCTCGGGGCGGGTGATGGCGGGAACGTGAAACCGGGCCAGGTCCGCGAGATACGCCGCATCGAGCTGCCACTCCTGGCCGGTGTGGAGGTTTTTCTGTGTTCCGAGGAAATCCTTGAGCTGCTCGTGGGGCCGCACCGCGGGGTTTACCAGCACCGCGGGCAAACCGTGCTTCTCGGCAAGCCAGGTAGCGTAGAAGCCGCCCAGCGAACTGCCCACGAGAGCCAGGGGCTGGCGTGAGAAGCGCGCCACCTCGTGCTCCAGCAGCCCGATCGCCAGTCCCGGCCGGTTGGGAAGCCGGGGACAGGAAAATTCCTCCCCGCGGCCGAGCGATTCCAGCTTCTCCCGGAGAAGGCGCGCCTTGAAGGAGGCGGGAGAGCTGTTCAACCCGTGGACGTAGAGCAGCATCAGGCCCGGGCCGCGAGCGCCGCGAGCAGCTTGTCGTGGATGCCGCCGAACCCGCCGTTGGACATGACGAGCACCTGGTCGCCGGGTTGCACGGCCGCTGCGATGGCCTGCACCAGCTGTGCGAGGTCAGCGTGGCACTCCAGTTTTTCGCCCAGGGACCCGAGCGCGCTCGCGGCATCCCAGCCCAGGCCGGCGGTGTAGCAGAACACCCGGTCCGCGGCGGTGAGGCTCGGCGCGAGACTCTCCTTCCACACCCCCATCTTCATGGTGTTGGAGCGCGGCTCCAGCACCGCGAGAATGCGGGCCTGTCCCACTTTCCCCTTGAGACCCGCCAGCGTGAGCCGGATCGCCGTGGGATGGTGGGCGAAGTCGTCGTACACGGTGATGCCGTTCACCCTGCCGCGCGCCTCGAGTCGCCGCTTCACGTTGTCGAACCCCGCCAGGCCATCGACCGCCGCCGCGATGGTGACGCCCGCGTGCCGGGCCGCGGCGAGGGTGGCGAGCGCGTTCAGCCGATTGTGCTCGCCCAGCAGGTCCCATTGCACCCGTCCCTGCAGGCGGCCGCGGTAGCGCACCTCGAACTGCCCCCGGGCATCCGGCTCCGTACAGTTCCAGCCCTCCTCCACGCCGAAGCGCTCCACGCCGCTCCAGCAACCCCGCGCCAGCACCCGGGCGATGGGCTGATCGCGGCCGTTGGCAACAATCAGACCGTTGCCCGGGATCACCCGCACGAAGTGATGAAACTGGGTCTCGATGGCAGCCAGGTCCGGGAAGATGTCGGCGTGGTCGAATTCCAGATTGTTGAGGATGGCGGTGCGGGCCCGGTAATGCACGAACTTGGAGCGCTTGTCGAAGAACGCGGTGTCGTACTCGTCGGCCTCGATCACGAAAAAGGGCGAGCCGCCCGAGAGCCGGGCCGATATCCCGAAGTTGCGGGGCACCCCGCCGATCAGGAATCCCGGCTCCAGTCCGGCGTAATGCAGGACCCAGGCGAGCATCGCGGAAGTGGTGGTCTTGCCGTGGGTGCCGGCGCAGGCCAGCACCCAGCGGTCCTTGAGCACGTTTTCGGCGAGCCACCGGGGACCCGAGACATAGGTGAGCCCGCGGTTGAGGATTTCTTCCATCAGCGGATTGCCGCGGGAAACCACGTTGCCGATCACGAACACGTCGGGCTTGAGGTTCACCTGCTCCGGCCCGTAGCCCTCGATCAGCTCGATCCCCTGGGCCCGGAGCTGGTCGCTCATGGGCGGATAGACGCTCGCGTCGCAGCCGGTGACCCGATGGCCCGCTTCCCGGGCGATGGCCGCGAGGCCGCCCATGAAAGTGCCGCAAATGCCCAGGATGTGGAGATACATGGCGCGAGCGGTCCCGTTGCGGGTTCAGGCGTCGTCCAGGGCGGTCGCGCCCAGGTGGGAGATATCGCCCCAGAGCGTGAGCGACCATTCCCCGGCCCGGTAGCGGAAGACGTTGAGGCTGGCGTTGAGGATACTGAACATTCGCGGCCCCTCGAACGGCAGCCCCGTCGCGCGGCGGTACACGCCGTCGAGGACGCCGCCATGGGTCACCACCACCGCCCGCGCCCCCGGGTGGCGCGCGGCAATCTCCTCCAGGCAGGCCAGGTTGCGCTCGAAGCACTGGCGGGCGGATTCGCCCCCCGGCAGCGCATAGTCGGAGCCATCGTGGCGGTAACGCGAATAGGCCTCGGGATGGAGGCGCTCGGCCTCGGGACGGGTGAGTGACTGCAACACCCCGAGATGCCGTTCCCGCAGGCGGGCGTCGCTGCGGATGGGATGGCCGGTGCATTGCGCGATGCGCTCTGCGGTCTGGCGCGCGCGCCCGAGATCGCTGCTGTAGAGCGCATCGAATGCTTCCCCGGCAAGCCGGGAGCCGATGGCCGCGGCTTGGGCGAGGCCGATCCCGTTGAGGGGGCTGTCGAGGTGGCCCTGGATGCGGCCTTCCCGGTTCCAGACGGTCTCGCCGTGGCGAATGATGATGAACTCGGTAACGGACATGGTGCCGGCGGGAGCGGTAACGGGGAACGGGACGACGATCGGGCGTGTATGTTAGCAGGAAACGCGCTCGCCGCGCCGCAGTCGCGAATGCATCACTCGTTCAACCCGCCGGCGGCGAGCCGGGGGGCGATGTGGTCCCGGCTACGGTCGCCGCAAGCGCGGAAATCCTGCCCCTGCGTCCGCAACCGGCGGCCTCGCCGCCAACGATTCCGGAGGGCGATCAGCCGGCTCGGACCAGCCGCGCAGTTTCCGCATGCATGACGTCGCGGTAGATGCGGAAATAGGCATCCTGGTCCACTTCGCCCCACTTGAGCCCGCAGTATTTCAGCGCATTGCCGAAATCCTGGGCGAACTCTTCGGGATCCCAGTCCGGGTCCTCCTCATCCACCGGCTTGTGGTAATAATCGACGAAGACCCGGGCCGAGGCCGTGGCAAGCCGCCTCACGACCTCCGCCAGGTCTTCCCGCGCCACCACCACCGCCGCTTCCTGCTCGGCGATCCGTTCCCCCGGGCGCCAGGGCCCGAGCGCAACCTTGAGTCCGGTGAATTCCATGACCTGCCGCGCCAGCGCGGCCGCCTCGGACAAGCCTCCGCCTTTCACGCACACCGCCGTTGGAACACCGTGATCCAGATGGACCTCCACATCATCCGCCAGCATCACCCAGCCGTGCTTCAGCATCTCGCCCACGTTGGCCTCCTTTCCCTGCGATCGGAAAAGCAGGGCTGCCGCCCTTGCTTGAATCTTAGCACCCGGAAAGCGTCCCGGTTTCCGCCGCCGCCCCGCGCCAGGCGCCGGGCTCGATCCCGTCCAGGGTCCACGGGCCCACGGCGTAGCGGATGAGCCTGAGGGTGGGGAAACCCACCGCCGCCGTCATGCGCCGTATCTGGCGGTTGCGGCCCTCACTCAGCTCAAGCTCGATCCACGTGGTGGGAATCGCCTTGCGAATCCGGATCGGCGGCGTGCGCGGCCAGAGCCACCCCGGCTCATCGATGCGCCGCACTCGTGCCGGGCGGGTGCGGCCATCGCGCAGCGGGACGCCGTTTCGCAGCCGCTCCAGCGCGGCCTCCGCCGGCACCCCCTCCACCTGCACCCAGTACACCTTGGGAAGCTTGTGGCGGGGATCGGCGATGCGGTGCTGCAGGGCGCCGTCGTCGGTCAGCACCACCAGCCCTTCGCTGTCCGCATCGAGCCGGCCGGCGGCGTAGCAGCCGGGTACCGCAATGTAATCCTTGAGAGTGGGCCGCTGCGACGCCGAAGTGAACTGGCAGAGCACCCCGTAGGGCTTGTTGAACAGGATGACGCGCGGCATGGAGCTACGGCATTTCACGCGGCGTTGTTCTGGGATGCACACCCAATCCCCCGGCGCCGACCCTCACCCCCGACCCCCCGCTCCGCGCCCCACGGCCGGCTTCGGCGGCGCGAAGCATGCTTCGCGAAATCCCGCCTTCGCCCCGCGAGGGGAGAGGGGAGATTCCTGAGTCGCTGCGCGACTGAGAAAACAAACGGCCGGCGACTGCCGCGAGGACAGCGCCGGCCGCTGAATCGGAAGCGATCAGGAGAGCTGGGAATTCACCAGCTTGGTCATCTCGAACATCGAAACCTGCCGGCGGCCGCCGAACACGGCCCGCAGCTTGTCGTCAGCATTGATCATGCGCTTGTTCACGCTGTCCTGCAGACTGTTCTTCTTGATGTAGGCCCACAGCTTCTTGGTGACTTCGGTACGCGGCATGGCGCTGGCGCCGATCACCGCCGCGAGCGCGGCGCTGGGGTTCATGGCCTTCATGAACGCGGGATTGGGCTTGCGCTTCGCCCCGGTTTTCTTCTTCGCCACCTTCTTCGGCGCCTTCTTCGGCGCGGCTTTCTTGGCGGGTTTCTTCGCGACTTTCTTCGCGACTTTCTTCGCGGGTTTCTTCGCAGCCTTCTTCGCCGGCTTCTTGCTCTTGCCTTTCTTAGCCATAGTCAAGCCTCCATGATTTTCGTAAGTCGTCGGTTACACCGGGGTACCCTTGCCGCAATGCGCGGCACGGACGCCGCAAATATGCCGACGGTGCAGAGTAATGTCAACCATCTTTTAGAGGGATTTTTCGAGGGGGGCGCTCCGGGCGGAACGCTTCGGCACGCGGGGCCCGGTCAGGCGTTTGCCTTGAGCCACTCCAGCCGGCGCTCCAGCCGGGCCTTCCACCCGGGGGAAAGCCCCGGGGTCGCCGCAATGCGGGAGAGCGCCGCCTGCTCCGGACGATGCTCCCGCGACACGCTCCAGAGCTCGCGCAGGCTCACCGGGTCCGGGTTGCGATCGACGAGTTCGAGCGCATCCCCCGGCCCCACCTCGCCCTCTTCCAACACCCGGTAATACCAGCCGGCGATCCCGTGCTCGGCGACCAGGCGGGAGACCTGCGGATGCCGGAAGCGATGGTCGATTTTCCAGCAGGGCGTGCGGGGCTGGCTCACCTGGACCCGGCAGCTTCCCGCCTCAAATACGTCGCCGATGCACACCCGGGGCTCGGTCCATCCCCGGGTCGAAAGATTTTCCCCGATGCTGCCGGGAACGAACTCGGACGCCCGTTCCGGAACGAGATTCGCCAGCACCTCGTAATTCTCGGCGGGGAAATGATGCACTGCCTTTTCCGGGCCGCCGTGCACCCGCAGGTCTGCCTGGTGATCGCCGTCCAGCCCCAGCCGGGTGACGCGCATCGCCCGCGCCTGGGGCCGCTTGTAAATGCCGGTTCGCTGGCCCTCGGGATCGAGGGCGGTGAGGCCTCCGATGAACACGTGATCGACGCGGGTGGTCATGGCCGCGCATTGTAGCGGCGGGTTTCCGCGCCACCAACACCCGGGGGAAGCCCGCTTCCGGTGTTGCCGCCCGGCGACAGGAATTCCCCTTGTGCGTCAGGCCGATGCCCAAATCACGGCGTTTGCTGTCGGTGTGCGGCGACAGGGCGGCCTGGAGCGAAAAACGCTAACGCCCTGATTTTCTGCAACCTGGACTCCTGGCATCGGACTTGCAGAGAAATAGGCGCCAACTTGCGTTTTTTTGAGCACAGGAGAGAGCCATGAAGAAAACTGTGAACCTTGTCACCCTGATTGCGCTGCTGGCCGTCGGCGGCTGCAGCAGCAACCCTACCCGGGAGGAGATCGGTACCGTGACCGGCGCGGTGGTGGGCGGGATCGTGGGCTCTTCGGTCACCGGGGGCAGCACCGTCGGAACCGTCGGCGGCGCGGCGGCCGGCGCCTACGTGGGCCATGAAATCGGCAAGCGCATGAAGTGATCAGCGCCTGCCGTGGGGAATCAGCCGACAGAAGGAGGACATTGCATGAACATTAAGGCCATGACCATGAGCCGGGACTCGCGAAGAAACGTCCCTGCCATTGGCACCCTGTTGCTGGGCGCCGCGCTGCTGGCGGCGGTTCCGCCGCCCAGCTATGGGGATCCGCCGCCGTGGGCGCCGGCCCACGGCTGGCGCAAGAAGCACGATCCGTACTACATGGGCTACACCGGGAAGAAGTGGAAGAGCGACTACGGCGTGTATTCGGGCCGCTGCGACCGGGCGGCAGTAGCAGGCGTGATCGGCGCCACGGTGGGGGGAGTCATCGGCTCGCAGGTGGGCAAAGGCGACGGCCGGGCGGTGGCCACGGTGCTCGGCGCGGTGTTGGGCGCGGTCATCGGTAGCCAGGTCGGGCGCGATATGGACCAGGCGGACCGGGCCTGTACCGGCCATGCCCTGGAGCTGGCCCGGGACAGGCGCAGCGTGACCTGGATCAATCCCCAGACCGGGGTGAACTACCGGGTGACGCCTCTGGGTGCAGTGGACGTGTCCGGGCGGCGCTGCCGCCAGTTCTCGACCCGGGTAGGCTACATGGGACAACAGGAGTTCATGCGGGGAACCGCCTGCCGCGGCGAGGACGGCATGTGGCAGGTGGTGTCGTGACGCAGAATCGGCCCTGTGGGTCCGCCACCGGCCCACTGGAGCAGCCTCGGCCGCGATCACAGGTCGCGAATGAATTCGCTCCTACGCGGAGGGTTTGTAGGAGGGGATTCATCCCCGACCGGAGTCGCGAATGAATTCGCTCCTGCGCGGAGGGTTTGTAGGAGGGGATTCATCCCCGACCGGAGTCGCGAATGAATTCGCTCCTGCGTGACCCCTATCGGTAAGCCAAGACCGGCGCCAGCCAGCGCTCGGCTTGCTCCAGCGTCCAGCCCTTGCGCCGGGCGTAATCCTCGACCTGGTCCCGGTCCACCTTGCCCACCGCGAAGTAGGCTGATTCGGGATGGGAGAAATAGAAGCCCGAGACCGCCGCCGTGGGCAGCATGGCGTAGGACTCGGTCAGCGTGATCCCCACCTCGGGTGCCCTGAGCAGCGCGAACAGGGCGCCCTTCTCGGTGTGGTCGGGGCAGGCCGGATAGCCGGGCGCGGGGCGGATGCCCCGGTACTGCTCGGCCACCAATGCGTCGCTGTCGAAGGCTTCCTCCTTCGCGTAGCCCCAGAATTCCCGGCGCACCCGGTAGTGCAGGTGCTCGGCGAAAGCTTCTGCCAGGCGGTCGGCCAACGCCTTCAGCATGATGGCGCTGTAGTCGTCGTGGCGCTCCTCGAACGCCTCGACCCGCTCCTCGATGCCGATTCCCGCGGTGACCGCGAAGGCGCCGATGTAATCCTCCACGCCGCTCGCCCGCGGCGCGACGTAGTCGGCAAGGCAGCGGTTGGGCTGGTCGGGGGCCTTCACGTTCTGCTGGCGCAGGTTGTGCCAGGTCATCGCCACCTTCATGCGCGATGTGTCGGAATAGATCTCGATGTCGTCGCCGTTCAGCGAGTTGGCCGGGAACAGGCCGATGACGGCGCTGGCCGTGAGCCACTTCTCGGCGAGGATCTGCTTCAGCATCGCCTGGGCGTCGCTGAACAGGTTGCGCGCCGCCTCCCCCACCACCTCGTCCTGGAGGATTTTCGGGTAGCGGCCCGAAAGCTCCCAGGTCTGGAAGAACGGCGTCCAGTCGATGAAGGGAACCAGGTCCGCAAGGGGGTAGTCGCGGAACTGCTTGAGCCCGGTGAAGGACGGCCTGGGGGGCGTGTAGAGATCCCACTCGGTTTTCAGGCCCTGCTCCCGCGCCTTTGCCAGGGGATGGAACGGCCCCGGGCCCTTCTTCCCCTTGTGCTGCTCGCGGACCTTCTGGTACTCGTCTCGCACCTTTTGCAGGTAGTTCCCCCGCCGCTCGTCCGAGAGCAGGCTCGAGCACACGGAGACGCTGCGGGAGGCGTCGGGCACCCAGATGGTGGGGCCCTGCCGGTAGCCGGGCTCGATCTTGACCGCGGTGTGGGCGCGCGAGGTGGTGGCCCCACCGATCAGGAGCGGAATCGACAGGCCCTCCCGCTCCATCTCCTTCGCCACGTGGGCCATTTCCTCCAGCGAGGGCGTGATGAGGCCCGACAGCCCGATGATGTCGGCCTTCTCCTCCCGGGCGGTGGCGAGGATTTTCTCGCAGGGCACCATCACCCCCAGGTTCACCACCTCGTAGTTGTTGCACTGGAGCACCACCGCCACGATGTTCTTGCCGATGTCGTGGACGTCGCCCTTCACCGTGGCGAGCACGATCCTGCCCTTGGCCCGGGCCTCCACGCCGGAGGCCTTCTTCTCCTCCTCGATGAAGGGCACCAGGTGGGCCACCGCCTGCTTCATCACCCGGGCGGATTTCACCACCTGGGGCAGGAACATCTTGCCCGAGCCGAACAGATCCCCCACCACGTTCATGCCGTCCATCAGGGGCCCCTCGATCACCTGGATCGGGCGGGGGAATTTCCGGCGCGCCTCCTCGGTGTCTTCCACGATGTGGGCAGAAATGCCCTTCACCAGAGCGTGAATCAGCCGCTCCTCCACCGTGCCCTGGCGCCAGGCCAGGTCTTCCACCGTCTCTTTCGCCTGGCCCTTGAAGCCCTCGGCGAAGGCCACCAGCCGCTCGGTGGCGTCGGGCCGGCGGTTGAAGATCACGTCCTCCACCCGCTCCAGCAGGTCCTTCGGGATTTCCTCGTACACGCCGAGCTGGCCGGCGTTGACGATGCCCATGGTCATCCCGGCCTTGATGGCGTGGTACAGGAACGCGGTGTGGATCGCCTCCCGCACCGGGTCGTTGCCCCGGAACGAGAAAGAGATGTTGGACAGCCCGCCGCTCACCTTGGCGTGGGGCAGCGCCTTTTTGACGGCGCGGGCCGCCTCGATGAAGTCGATGCCGTAGGTGGCGTGCTCCTCGAGGCCGGTAGCGATGGCGAAGATGTTGGGATCGAAAATGATGTCTTCCGGCGGGAAGCCCACCTCCTTCACCAGCAGGTGGTGGCTGCGGGTGCACACCTCGATCCGGCGCTGGAGGGTGTCGGCCTGGCCCTTTTCGTCGAAAGCCATGACAATCACTGCCGCGCCGTAGCGCCGGGCGAGCCGGGTGTGCTTGATGAATTCCGCCTCGCCTTCCTTGAGGCTGATGGAGTTCACCACGGGCTTGCCCTGCACGCATTTCAGCCCGGCCTCGATCACCGACCACTTGGAGGAGTCGAGCATGATGGGGACGCGGGAGATGTCGGGCTCCGAGGCCACCAGACTGAGGAACGTCACCATGGCCTTTTCCGAGTCGAGCATGGCCTCGTCCATGTTGACGTCGATCACCTGGGCGCCGTTCTCCACCTGGCTGCGGGCCACGTTGAGGCCCTCGGCGTAGTTGCCCGCAAGGACCAGACGGGCGAAGGCTTTCGAGCCGGTGACGTTGGTGCGTTCGCCCACGTTCACGAACAGGGAGTCGTCGCCGATGTTGAGGGGCTCCAGTCCCGAGAGCCGGAGCTTCTTCTCGATCGCAGGGACCTGGCGCGGCGGCAGGTCCTTCACCGCGTTGTGGATGGCCTGGATGTGGGCCGGCGTGGTGCCGCAGCAGCCGCCGACGATGTTGACCCAGCCCTGCTCGGCCCATTCGCGGATCAGGGAGGCGGTGTAGTCCGGACTTTCGTCGTACTCGGCAAAAGCGTTGGGAAGCCCGGCGTTGGGATGGGCCGAGACCAGCACGTTGGCCACCCGGGAGAGTTCCTCCACGTGGGGCCGCAGCTGCTTCGCCCCCAGGGCGCAGTTGAGGCCGAAGGAGAACGGGCGCGCATGGGACAGGGAATTCCAGAACGCCTCCACCGTCTGCCCCGAGAGCGTGCGCCCCGAGGCGTCGGTAATGGTTCCGGAGATCATCACCGGGAGATGCACGTTGCGGGCCTCGAAATAGCTTTCGATGGCGAACACCGCCGCCTTGGCGTTGAGGGTGTCGAAAATGGTCTCCACCAGCAGCAGATCCGCGCCCCCGTCCACCAGTCCCCGGATGGCTTCGGTATAGGCCGCCACCAGCTGGTCGAAGTTGATGTTGCGGAAGCCCGGGTCGTTGACATCCGGCGAAATGGAAGCGGTGCGGTTGGTGGGCCCCAGCACCCCGGCCACGAAGCGCGGCTTCTCCGGAGTTTTTCCGGTCCATTCGCCGGTCACGCCGCGGGCCAGCTTCGCGCCCTCCCGGTTCAGCTCGTACACCAAGTCCTCCAGGTGGTAGTCCGCCATGGAAACCGAGGTGGAGTTGAAGGTGTTGGTCTCGACGATGTCCGCCCCCGCCGCCAGATACGCGTCGTGGATACCGCGGATGATCTGCGGCTGGGTGAGGGTCAGCAGGTCGTTATTCCCCTTGAGGTCGTGGGGAAAATCCGCGAAGCGCGCGCCACGGTAGTCCACCTCGGCAAGTTTGTCGCCCTGGATCATGGTGCCCATGGCGCCGTCCAGAATCAGGATGCGGCGGCGGGCCAGAGTTTCGAGAAGGTGGGCCTTGCTCATGGGAAACGCCAATCGGGCGGCAAAAACGGAAAGCGCGCATTTTAGCACGCGTCTGCACGCGGTCCCGGCGTCAAGCGGCTTCCAGACTGGGTTTGCGCTATACTGAAACTCCCGATTGCCCTACCCGTTTGCCATGGAACATCTCACCCCCAAGGAAACCCACGAGTTTCTGCATGCCAACCCGGACGCGGTGTTCATCGACTGCCGCAGCGAAATGGAGTACCTGTTCGTGGGGCACCCGGTGGGCTCCATCTGGGTCCCCTGGAACGACGGCCCCAACTGGGACGTGAACCCGGAGTTCGTGGGCCACGTGCGCAAGGCGGCCAGCATGAACCGGCCGGTGGTGCTCATCTGCCGCAGCGGCAACCGCTCGGTGGACGCGGGCCACGCCCTGGAGAAGTCCGGGTTCAGCAAGGTCTACAACGTGCTGCACGGCTTCGAGGGCGACCTCGACGACCATCACCACCGCGGGACGCTCAACGGCTGGCGCAAGGACGGGCTGCCGTGGGAGCAGTGCTGAGCGGCTATCAGCAGTCAGCACGCAGCGGTCAGCTTTCGGTCCAAGGGAGGCGACCGCCAAGGTTTTTCGCCGTGGGCTGACGACTAACGGCTGAGAGCTACGCCCTGTCCAGCCGCCGGTATTGTACCGCCTCGGCGACATGCGCCGCGGAAACCTCCTCGCTTCCCGCCAGGTCGGCGATGGTCCTCGCCACCTTCAGCACCCGGTGATAGCCCCGCGCCGAGAGATTGAGACGAGAGATCGCCTGCCTGAGCAGCGCCTCGCCCCGCTCATCCGGCGCGCAGTGGATCTCGATTTCTTTCACGGTTAAGTGTGCGTTGTCCTTTCCCTGGCGCGATTTAGCGCGGGCGTGGGCAGCGTGGACCCGGCTGCGGACTTCCCCGCTCGTCTCGCCGTTGCCCTGCCGCAGCAGGTCCGCCTCGGGCACCGCCGGCGCCTCGATCTGGATGTCGATGCGGTCCAGGAGCGGTCCCGAGATCTTTCCCCGGTAGCGCGCCACCTGGTCCGGCGTGCAGCGGCATTTGCCGCTGAAGTGTCCCAAATAGCCGCAGGGGCAGGGATTCATGGCGGCGATCAACTGGAAGCAGGCCGGAAAATCGGCCTGGCGGGCCGCCCGCGAAACAGTGATGCGGCCCGATTCCAGGGGCTCGCGCAGCACCTCCAGCACCCGGCGGTCGAATTCCGGCAGCTCGTCCAGAAACAGCACGCCGTGCATGGCCATGGAGATTTCTCCGGGGCGCGGAATGCTGCCGCCGCCCACCAGGGCCACGGCGGACGCGGTGTGATGAGGGGAGCGGAATGGACGCCGCTTCCAGTGGGCGATGTTGAATCCACCGCTGCCCAGCGACTGGACCGCCGCGGACTCCAGCGCCTGCTCCTCGCTCATGGGCGGAAGGATCCCCGGGAAGCGCGCCGCCAGCATGGATTTCCCGGTGCCGGGCGGGCCCATCATGAGCACGCTGTGGCCGCCGGCGGCAGCGATTTCCAGCGCCCGCTTGGCGTGGGACTGGCCCTTCACGTCCTGCAAGTCCGGATATTCGGCAAATCCCGGCGCCGGCGTGTCGGTGCAGCGCGGGAGCGCCTCGCGGCCCGTGAGATGGGCGCAAATTTCGAGCAGCGACCGGGCGGGATGGATGGCGGCGCCCTTGACCAGCGCGGCTTCGGGCGCGTTCTCCCGGGGCAGCACGAACGACCGGCCGTTGCGCCGGGCGCCGAAGGTCATGGCCAGCGCGCCGCGGATCGGGCGCAACTCGCCGGTGAGCGCCAGCTCACCCGCCCATTCGTACTCGCCGAGCCGGTTGCCGGGGATCTGGCCCGAAGCGGCGAGGATACCGAGGGCGATGGGCAGATCGAAGCGGCCGCTCTCCTTGGGGAGCTCCGCCGGCGCGAGATTGACGGTGATGCGGCGGGCGGGAAACTCGAAGCGCGCGTTCTGCAGCGCCGCCCGCACCCGGTCGCGGGCTTCCTTCACCTCCGCTTCCGGCAGCCCGACGATGGTGAAGGACGGCAGGCCGCCGCCCAGATGCACCTCCACCGTCACCAGCGGCGCTTCCATGCCGGAAAGCCCCCGGCTGTAGAGGACGGCGAGGCTCATCGGGGGTAAACGGCAAATAGTGAACAGTGAACGGGATGATGCATGAGGCCTAAAACGCCGGAGGTGCCGATTCCGTTCACCGTCTCCTGTTCACTGTTTACCGTTCACCCTTTGCGGCCTGTTCCAGTTCGGCGACGCGCGCTTCCAGCCGGGCCAGTTTTTCCCGGGTCCGGCTAAGCACCTCGGTTTGTACGTCGAATTCCTCGCGGCTCACCAGGTCGAGCCGCGTGAACACTCCGGTCATCAGCGCGCGCAGGTTTTTTTCCAGGTCCTTGGCCGGGCTGCTGGCCAGCACCTCGCTCACCCTGGCGTTCAGTTCCTCCAGTACCTTTTGACTGAGCATGGGTTTCCCTCCGACGAATCGGCCGCAGTGTAACAGAACCGGCCGAGGGGCCTATTTCCGCCGGCAACCCGTACGTGACGGACCTGAAGGCGTTCACGATGCCCTGATCCGCGTTGCACCCAAATGGTGCGCCAATTCCTGAAGTTGCATCAAATCGGTGCGCGCCTCGACCGAGTGCATTTTTGATGCGATATAACATATTGTTTAACAACACGTATTTAGTTGGCACGGAACATGCAACAAGTCCGGGTGCTTTTGGATCTTCTTTTTTCAACGCAACGCAAGGAGAGGCAAATATGAAGAAGCATCTGCTCGCAGCCGCCGTCCTGTCCACCCTCGCCGCCCCGGCGACGGTGCTGGCGCAGGAATCCCCCCACACGTTTACTGGCAACGTGGGCATCTACAGCCAGTATATTTTTCGCGGACTCACCCAAACCAATGAGGATCCGGCACTTCAGGGTGGGTTGGATTACTCCCATTCGAGTGGTTTTTACGCCGGAGCGTGGGGCTCCAACATCAGCTGGCTGAAGGAAAACACCACGTCCGCCACGGCGCCCGTGGCGTCGGGCACCTACAACACCGGCGGCTCGCTGGAACTCGACGTTTACGCCGGGTTCAAGGGCGCAATCGGCAAAACCGACTTTGGTTACGATGTGGGCGTCCTTTACTACTGGTATCCCGGGGATACGCAGGCGCCCGGCTTCGCTGGCCTGCCCTACCACATCAAGGCCGACACCACCGAGATCTACGGCGCGCTCTCCTGGAAGTGGATCACCGCGAAACTCTCCTACAGTCTGGGCGACACTTTCGGCGTGGATGACGCAAAAGGGACCTATTACTTCGATCTTGGCGCCACCGTCCCGATCGGGGAAACGGGCCTGACCTTCGGCGCCCATTACGGGATCTTCAAGTTCGACGGTACCGATCCGCGCAATTATCTGACAGCGGCGGGCGTCGCGGCGAGCAACGATGAGCTCTTCAGCTACGACGACTTCAGGTTGAGCCTCGCCTACGATCTCGGGAAAGCGTCGAAAGTGCTGACGGGGGCTGAAATCGGCGTGATGTACAGCGGGACGAGCGGCGCCCATAGCTGCGGCTACGGGGCCTTCACCCAGGCCGCGACCGTGGGCGGCGCCGCCTGCACCGGCGTGTTCCCCAAGGACATCGCCGACGACCAATTCACCGTCTGGCTCAAGAAGACGTTCTGACGGCCCGGACCTTCATGCGGGAGGCATCCCCGGCCGGGTCCCGGCCGGGGATTTCCTGAGATCAAACACAGGAGCGCGTAATGAAACTCGTCACTGCAATCATCAAGCCGTTCAAGCTTGACGAAGTGCGGGAGGCCCTTTCCGCCATCGGCGTGCAGGGCATCACCGTCACCGAAGTCAAGGGATTCGGGCGGCAGAAGGGGCACACCGAGCTGTACCGGGGTGCCGAGTACGTGGTGGACTTTCTGCCCAAGGTCAAGATCGAGGCCGCCATCAAGGCGGAACTGCTCGACCGGGTCATCGAAGCCATCGAAAAATCCGCCAAGACCGGAAAAATCGGCGACGGCAAGATATTCGTCTACGACCTGGAACAGGTCGTCCGCATCCGTACCGGCGAGACCGGCGCGGACGCGCTATAAGGAGAACGCCATGAAGCGACTGATCGCAATTCTCGCAATCTGCGCCGGCTTCGGGTTTGCGGCTCCGGGGTTCGCCCAGGACGCCAAGCCCGCGACCCCGGCCGCCAGCGCCCCGGCTGCGGCGGCGCCGGCCGCGGCTCCTGCCGCCGCGGAACCCGCCGCACCGGCTGCCACTGCGGCTCCCGCGCCCACGCCCAACAAAGGCGATGTGTCGTGGATGCTCATTTCCACGGCCCTCGTGCTCATGATGAGCGTTCCGGCGCTGGCCCTGTTCTACGGCGGCATGGTCCGCTCCAAGAACATGCTGTCGATGCTGATGCAGGTATTCGTCACGTTCTCCCTGATCACGGTGCTGTGGGCGGTGTACGGCTACAGCCTCGCGTTCACCGAGGGCGGCGCCTTCTTCGGCGGCTTCGACCGGCTGTTCCTCAACGGCACCTTCGATTCGGCCAAGGGCGAGTTTGCCATGGCGGCGACGTTCAGCAAGGCCACGCCGATTCCGGAACTGGTGTTCGTGGCGTTCCAGGCCACCTTCGCCGCCATCACCTGCTGCCTGATTCTGGGCGCGTTTGCCGAGCGGGTGAAGTTCTCCGCGGTGCTGATTTTCATGGTGCTGTGGTTCACCTTCAGCTACGCGCCCATCGCCCACATGGTCTGGTTCTGGCCCGGCCCGGATGCCTATACCGCCGCCAACGTGGTGGATGCGACCAACGCGAAGGCCGGCCTGCTCTGGCAGTGGGGTGCCCTCGACTTCGCGGGCGGCACGGTGGTGCACATCAATGCCGGGGTCGCCGGCCTGGTGGGCGCCTACCTGGTGGGCAAGCGCATCGGCTTCGGCAAGGAAGCGCTCACTCCCCATAACCTGCCCATGACCATGATCGGCGCCTCGCTGCTGTGGGCCGGCTGGTTCGGTTTCAATGCCGGCTCCGCCCTGGAGGCCAACAACTCCGCCGCTCTCGCGTTCATGAACACCTTCCTGGCCACGGCCTGCGCGGTGCTTTCCTGGACCTTCGGCGAATGGGCGTTCAAGGGCAAGCCCTCCATGCTGGGTGCCGCTTCCGGCGCCGTGGCGGGTCTGGTGGCGATCACCCCGGCTGCCGGCAACGTCGGCATCCCGGGCGCATTCGTGATCGGGACTGCGGCCGGCCTGGTGTGCCTGTGGGGTGTGAACGGCCTGAAGAAGCTGCTCAAGGTGGATGATTCGCTGGACGTGTTCGGCGTGCACGCCGTGGGCGGGATTCTCGGCGCGCTGCTCACCGGCGTGTTCAACGATCCGTCCCTCGGTGGTCCGGGCTTCTTCAACAACTGGTTCGAAATGAAGCCGGGCTTCGAAAGCATCGGCGCCCAGGTGTGGATCCAGGCCAAGGCAGTGGGTGTGACCATCGTGTGGACCGCGGTAGTGGCCCTGGTGTCCCTCAAGATCGCCGACCTGGTGGTAGGCCTGCGGGTTCCGGAAGACGAGGAGCGCGAAGGTCTGGATACCACCTCGCACGGTGAAACGGCCTACCACGTGTAACCCCTCCTCAGGTAGGTCTTATTTGAACGGGCGCTTCGGCGCCCGTTTTTTTGGGTGGTGCAGGAGCGGATTTATCCGCGATCTCCGCAGATCTTTGTCGCGAGGCGGGTCGCGGATAAATCCGCTCCTACGACCGCAAGTGCATCGGGCACGGCCCGCCCCACCCTGCTAGAATAGCCTCCCGGCTTGGATTGGCAGCCGGGACTTACCGTTTACCGTTTACCGTTTGCCGTTCACCCTTACCGTTCACGCCCAATGACCGTCCCTCACCTCACTACCGCCCTGGCCGGCGCGCTGCTCGACCTGGAGAAGCGCATCCTGGAAGCCATGCCCTCGATCGAACACTGGCTTCGGGCCCAGTGGCATGAGCATGCGGCGCCGTTCTACGCCTCGGTGGATCTCCGCAACAGCGGCTTCAAGATCGCGCCGGTGGACACCAATCTCTTCCCCGGGGGCTTCAACAACCTGAACCCCGACTTCCTGCCCCTGTGCGTGCAGGCGGCCATGAGCGCGGTGGAGAAAATCTGCCCCGAGGCCAAGGGCGTGCTGCTGATCCCCGAGAGCCACACCCGCAACACCTTCTACCTGCAGAACGTGGTGGTGCTGGCCTCGATCCTGCGCCAGGCCGGGATGAACGTGCGCATCGGGACGCTGATCCCCGAGATCACCGCACCCCGGACCATAGACTTGCCGAGCGGCCACAGCCTCACCCTGGAGCCGGTGCGGCGCGAGGGCAACCGGCTCACGCTGGAGGATTTCGACCCCTGCTCGATCCTGCTCAACAACGATATGTCAGCCGGCGTGCCGCAGATCCTTCAGAACCTGGGGCAGACCGTCCTCCCGCCGCTCACCGCCGGCTGGACCACCCGCCGGAAATCGCGCCATTTCGCCGCCTACGACGGCGTGGCGAGGGAGTTCGCGAGCCTCCTCGGCATCGACCCCTGGCTCATCAACCCCATCTTTCACACCTGCGGCAAGATCAACTTCAAGGAGAAAAAGGGCGAGGACTGCCTGGCCGGCTACGTGGAGGAAACGCTGCGGGAAGTGCGGGAGAAATACCGGCAGTACGGCATCGCCCAGGAACCCTTTGTCATCGTCAAGGCCGACGCCGGCACCTACGGCATGGGCATCATGACGGTGAAGAGCCCCGACGAGGTGCGCGGCCTCAACCGCGACCAGCGCAAGAAAATGGCAGTGGTGAAGGAAGGCCTGGAAGTGACCGAGGTGCTGGTGCAGGAGGGCGTCTACACCTTCGAGAGCATCAACGAAGCGGTGGCGGAGCCGGTGGTGTACATGATCGACCACTTCGTGGTGGGCGGCTTCTACCGGGTGCACACCGGCCGCGGCATCGATGAGAACCTGAACGCGCCGGGCATGCACTTCGTGCCGCTCGCCTTCGAAAGCCCCTGCTGCGTGCCGGTGCCCGGGGCCAAGCCCGGCGCCGAGCCCAACCGCTTCTACGCCTATGGCGTGGTGGCGCGGCTTGCCCTGCTCGCGGCCGCCATCGAGCTGGAGCAGATGGAGCAGGCAGCCGCCGAGGCCGCGGCGGCCGATTCGGCCGCGGTTCGCGCCGCCTCATGAAGTTCGCCTTCATCCTCGATCCGCTGGATTCCCTGAAGGCCTACAAGGATTCCAGCGTCGCCATGATGCGGGAGGCTGCCTCCCGCGGCCACGACCTCTACGCCCTGGAACAGGGCGACATCGCCTGGGACGGGGGGCGGGTTTCGGCGTTCCTGCGGCCGGTCACGCTCACTGCCGACGACCATGACTGGTATGAGACGGGGGACGGCGCCGAGGAGGGGCTGGAGGCCTTCGACGCAGTGCTGATGCGCAAGGACCCGCCTTTCGACATGGAGTACGTGTACACCACCTACCTCCTGGAACTGGCGGAGGCCCAGGGGGCGCTGGTGGTGAACAGTCCGCGCTCGCTGCGGGATTTCAACGAAAAAATGGCCATCGCCAAATACCCCCGGTTCACGGCGCCCACCCTCGTCACGCGCCAGGAAGCGCTGCTGCGGGAATTCCTCGCCGAGCACGGCGACGTGATCCTCAAGCCCCTCGACGGCATGGGCGGTCACAGTGTGTTCCGAGTCCACCGCCAGGACCACAACGTGAGCGTGATCCTGGAAACCCTCAGCCATTACGGCACCCGCACCGTCATGGCCCAGCGCTTCATTCCCGAGATCGCGAAGGGCGACAAGCGCATCCTGCTGATCGGCGGCAAGCCCGCACCCTTTTGCCTGGCGCGCATCCCCAAAGCGGGAGAGTCGCGCGGCAATCTCGCCGCCGGCGGCACCGGGGTCGCGCAGCCCCTTTCAGCCAGGGACCGGGAGATCGCGGAGGCCCTCGCGCCGGATCTCGCCGCCCGGGGTCTCATGCTGGTGGGGCTCGACGTGATCGGCGACTTCCTCACCGAGATCAATGTCACCAGCCCCACCTGCATGGTGGAGATCGCCCAGCAGAGCGGCTTCAACGTGGCGGGGATGATGATCGACGCGCTGGAAAAAGCCTGCAAACCCGGTTAAACGGGAAGACGCAAAGAACGCAAAGGTTATTGTGATTTCTGGTCTTGCTTTGCGCTCTTTGCGCTCTTTGCGTTTCAGCATTTTTTCTGTCTTTGCGTTGGCAGCGGGTCTCGCCGGCTGCGGCGAAGAACCCAAGCCCTACCACCAGCAGGCCTACGTTTTCGGCACCCTGGTCGAGATCAGCATCGATGGGGAGGAGGAAGCCAGGGCCCGGCAGGCAGCCGGCGAGGTATCTGCGGAATTCGACCGGCTCCACAAGAAGCTCCATGCCTGGAAGCCCGGGCCCATGAAGGATCTCAACGACGCCTTTGCCCAGCCCGGCAGGCGCGCGCCGCTGGATCAGGAGATGTCGGCCATCCTGCAGGACGCCACCCGGCTCTCGGAACTTTCCGGCGGGCTGTTCAATCCCGCCATCGGCAGGCTCATCGCCCTGTGGGGCTTCCACAGCGACGAGATCCGCGCAGCGCTGCCCGACGCGGCCCAGGTGAAGGCCCTGGCGGCGGCACGGCCGCGGATGACCGACATCGCGCTGTCCGGAGGCCAGGCGGAAAGCCGCAATGGTGCAGTCCACGTGGACCTGGGCGGCTATGCCAAGGGCTATGCCCTCGACCGGGCGGCGGCGCTGCTCAAGGCCCGCGGCGTGAGAAACGCCCTGGTCAACGTCGGCGGCAACGTGCTGGCCCTGGGCAGCCACGGCAAGCGGCCCTGGCGGATCGGCATCCAGCATCCGCGCAAGCCCGGGCCGCTGGCGGTGCTTGACCTGAGGGACGGAGAGGCCATCGGCACCTCGGGCGACTACCAGCGCTACTACGAGGTGGGGGGGCAGCGCTACTCCCACCTGATCGATCCCCGCAGCGGTTACCCGGCCCAGGGAGTTCAGGCCGCCACCGTGCTGATTGCCCCCGGACCCGGCGCGGGCACGCTTTCCGACGTGGCGTCGAAGCCCCTGTTCATCGCCGGACCCGCCGGCTGGCGGCAGGCCGCCGAGAGCATGGGGGTCACCCGGGCGCTGCTCATCGACGCCAAGGGAGAGATTCACGTCACTCCGGCGCTGCGCCAGCGCCTGGAATTTCTGGAGCCGGGCCTCGCGCTTCATGAGATCCACTAGAGAATCGTCATTCCGGCGTACGCCGGAATCCAGGAATGTACCCGGCATCCTTTCGCGCGGCTGGCCTGGGCCCCGGCTCCGGATTTAAGCATTCCGGGGCAGACCCCCGCCGGGACGACGGATCGGGGACAGACGCCGTGGCATGACGTGCCAAGCCTGCGCCGCTCAATTTCGCTGGAGTAAAATGTTTTCTGGTGAGGTTGGAAATTGCCGATGATTGGAATTCTGATCGTTGCCCACGGGACCCTGGGCGAAAGCCTGATCGCCACCGCGAGCCACGTGCTGGGCCAGCGGCCGCCCCATCTTGCGTCCGTCGGAGTCGCGATCCAGGACGATCCCGAGCAGCTCCTGGGCCGCGCCCAGGCACTGGTGCGAGAGCTTGACCAGGGGGCCGGCGTCCTGGTCCTGGCCGACATCTGCGGAGCCACACCCTGCAACGTGGCGCGGCGGCTCACGGCCGCCGGCAGCGTGGCCTGCGTCGCCGGCGTCAATCTGCCCATGCTGGTGCGGGTTCTCACCTACCGCAACGAGCCTCTTGCGACGGTGATCGAGAAGGCGCTGTCGGGCGGGCGCGAGGGCGTCATGAACATGAACGGCGGAGTCTTCAGTGATGTTGCAGCAAAGCGTTGAGATCGTGAACAAGCTGGGGCTGCACGCCCGGGCCTCGGCCAAGCTCACGCAGCTCGCCGGGCAGTTCCGGAGCGAAGTCTGGCTCACCCGCAACGGGCGGCGGGTGAACGCCAAGAGCATCATGGGCGTCATGATGCTCGCCGCCAACATGGGCTCCACCATCGCCATCGAGACCAACGGGTCCGACGAGTCCGAGGCGATGCGGGCGGTCGTGAGCCTGATCGCAGACAAGTTCGGCGAAGGCGAGTGAAATGAGCTTCACCATGCACGGAATCGGAGTATCGGGGGGCATCGCCATCGGCCACGCCCACCTGATGTCGCGCGCCAACCTGGAGGTGGCCCACTACGTGGTGCCCCGGGGCCAGGTGGCCGAGGAGTCGGCCCGCTTCCAGGCCGCGATCGAGGACACCCGCGACGAGCTCGAGCAGATGCGGCGCCAGAAGCCGGCCAACGCGCCTTCCGAGTTCGACGCCTTCCTCGACCTGCATCTCATGATCCTGGACGACGAGCTGCTGTCGAAGGCGCCCCGGCGCATGATCGAGGCCGAGCAGTGCAACGCCGAGTGGGCCCTCAAGATGCAGATGGACACCCTGCTTGCCCAGTTCGACGAGATCGAGGACAGCTACCTGCGGGAGCGTCGCAACGACGTGATCCAGGTGGTGGAGCGGGTGCTGAAAACCCTCACCGGGCAGCCCGGGTACGCGCCGCCGCCGGCCCGGCCCGAGGAGAGCATGATCCTGGTGGCCCACGATCTCTCCCCGGCGGATGTCATCCTGTTCAAGGAGCACCAGTTCTCCGCCTTCGTCACCGACCTGGGCGGCGCCACCTCCCATACCGCCATCGTCGCCCGCAGCATCAACGTGCCGGCCATCGCGGCGCTGCACCACGCACGCCAGCTGATCCGCGAGAACGACCTGCTCGTCATCGACGGCACCCTCGGGGTGGTGATCGTCAGTCCCGACGCTCAGGTGCTCGCCGAGTACAAGCTCAAGCGGCACCAGCTCGATATCGAGCGCCAGAAGCTGAAGCGCCTCAAGACCGCCCGCGCCACCACCCTGGACGGCGTGGAGGTGCGGCTGCAGGCCAATATCGAGCTGCCCGAGGACATCCCCCAGGTCAGGGAATCGGGCGCCACCGGAATCGGCCTGTTCCGCACCGAGTTCCTGTTCCTCAACCGCAGCGAGCTGCCCGACGAGGAAGAGCAGTTCGAGGCCTACCGCCGGGTGGCGGAAGAGATGCACGGCATGCCGGTCACCATCCGCACCCTGGACCTGGGCGCCGACAAGCATCTCGACGGCCAGCACAGCGTAGCGGCCAATCCGGCCCTGGGCCTGCGGGCGATCCGGTTTTGCCTGGCGGAGCCCCAGATGTTCCACACCCAGCTGCGGGCGATTCTGCGGGCCTCGTTCCACGGCAAGATCCGCCTCCTGCTGCCGATGCTCTCCAGCCTTTCCGAGCTGCAGCAGAGCCTGCACCTCATCGATCAGGCCAAGGCGAGCCTCGCGGCCGAGCATGTGAAGTTCGACCGCGACATCGAGGTGGGCGGCATGATCGAGGTGCCGGCGGCGGCCCTGTCCATGGGGGCGTTCCTGCCGCGGCTGCAGTTCGTCTCGATCGGCACCAACGACCTGATCCAGTACACGCTGGCCATCGACCGCACCGACGACGGGGTGGCCCATCTCTACGATCCGCTGCACCCGGCGGTGGTGCGGCTGGTGGCGGGCATCATCCGCAGTGCCGACCAGGCCGGCGTCCCGGTGGCGGTGTGCGGCGAGATGGCCGGCGACGTGACGCTCACCCGGATGCTGCTCGGGCTGGGCCTGCGCGAATTCTCCATGCACCCGGCGCACCTGCCGGAGGTCAAGCAGCAGGTCCTGAAGACCAGCATCCGCGAAGTCACACCCGTCACCCAGAAGATGCTCAAGGCCGACGAGCCGGAGAAAATGCGCGCGCTGCTCGGCAAGCTCAACGCCTGAGCCGAGGCGCCGCGGGTTTGACAGGATCGCGGTTTATAAGGTACTTTTTGCTTCGCGCCGATTTGAACCATCAGCTTGCGGGCGCATAACAAATACGGCTAAAGCGAGGGCAACCCGGTCCGCGCAAGCTGAACGGGTTTTTTTGCGCCCTGCGTTTTGGCCCATGGACAGCGCATGACCAGCCACCCCACCCACGAGCCGGGGTCTGTGGGCGCGGTAACGCCCCGGACCGCCCACTTCGACCGGCCGCTCACCTTCAGGAGCGGCGCGGTGCTCGACGCCTACGACCTGGTCTACGAGACCTACGGCACGCTGAACGAGCGCCGCTCCAACGCGGTGCTGGTGTGCCACGCGCTCAACGCCTCGCACCACGTGGCGGGCTACCACGCCGACAATCCCAAGAACGTGGGCTGGTGGGACAACGTGATCGGTCCCGGCAAACCGCTGGACACCAACCGCTTCTTCGTCGTCGGCGTGAACAATCTGGGGGGCTGCCACGGCTCCACCGGGCCCTCCAGCCCGAACCCCGCCACCGGCAAGCCCTACGGCGCGGACTTCCCGGTGGTCACGGTGGAGGACTGGGTGGAGGCCCAGGCCCGGCTCGCCGACCACCTGGGCATCGAGCGCTTCGCCGCGGTGATGGGCGGGAGCCTGGGCGGCATGCAGGCGCTGCAGTGGACCATCAGCCATCCCGGCCGCATCCGCCACGCGCTGGTGATCGCCGCAGCGCCCAAGCTCACGGCCCAGAACATCGCCTTCAACGAAGTGGCGCGGCAGGCCATCATCACCGACCCGGATTTCCACGGCGGCCACTACTACGAGCACGGGGTGAAGCCGAAGAGGGGCTTGAGGGTGGCGCGCATGATCGGCCACATCACCTACCTCTCCGACGACGTGATGGCGACCCGGTTCGGCCGGGCGCTGCGCTCGGGCGACTACAACTTCGGCTTCGACGTGGAGTTCGAGATCGAGTCCTACCTGCGCTACCAGGGAGAGAAGTTCGCCGGCTACTTCGACGCCAACACCTACCTTCTCATCACCCGGGCGCTCGACTACTTCGACCCCGCCAAGGACTTCGACGGCGATCTCAACCGGGCGCTGGCCACCGCCGAGGCGGGCTTCCTGGTGGTGTCCTTCAGCTCCGACTGGCGCTTCGCCCCCGAGCGCTCGCGCGCCATCGTCGAGGCGCTGCTGCACAACGACCACGACGTGACCTACGCCGAGATCTCCGCCAGCGCCGGGCACGATTCGTTCCTGATGGACGACGCCCACTACCATGCGGTGGTGCGCGCCTACCTCAGCAAGATCGACCTCGGCTAGACGATCATGACCATCCCGGAAACGAACAACGGCAGCGCGGCGATTCCCCTGTCCGGGCGCCACGACTTCGAGGCCATCGCCCGGTGGGTGAAGCCCGGCACCCGGGTCCTCGACCTGGGCTGCGGCGACGGCAGCCTGCTCAAGCACCTGACCGAAATCCGGGGAGTGCGCGGCTACGGCGTCGACATCGACGTCGAGAACATCGTGGCCTGCATCGGCAACGGCGTGAACGTGATCCAGGGAGACCTGGAGTCCGGTCTGTCGGGATTCGAGGACGGCTCCTTCGACTACGTGATCCTGTCCCAGACCCTGCAGGCCATGAAGCACACCGAGGGCATCGTCAGGGAGATGCTGCGGGTGGGCCGCGAGGGCATCGTGTCGTTTCCCAACTTCGGGTTCTGGCGCCACCGCATCCAGATTCTGCTGGGCCACATGCCGGTGACCAAGAACCTGCCCTACCAGTGGTTCGACACCCCCAACGTGCACCTTTGCACCATCGACGACTTCGAGGCGTTCTGCGCCCAGCACGGGGTGCGCATCCTGCAGCGCATGGTGATGTCGAACGGCGACGCGGTGTCGCGCCTGCCCAACCTGCTCGGCACCCTCGCGGTGTACCGCATCGAGAGCCGCCGCTAGTTCGGCTCCCCGCTTTCGCCTATAGTAAAAACACGGAGGGCCTTTTTGTGGAGGAGGGGGGTATGCGGGTACTTCTGATTCTGGCGGCCGCGTTTTCGCTCCTGCCCGCGACCGCCGCGGCGGAAAGGCTGAAGCGCTTCGGCGACCTGGAGGTCCATTACAACGCGCTCGTCACGGCGGAGCTCGCGCCCGAGGTGGCCCGCGCCTACAAGATCGACCGCAGCGGCACCCGGGGGCTGGTCACCGTCTCGGTGCTGCGCAAGAACAACCTGGGGGTGCTCCAGCCGGTCCGGGCCGGGGTCAAGGTGAACGCCGTGAACCTGAGCGCCCAGCTCGCCGCGGTCCCGATGCGGGAAATCCAGGAGGGGACGGCGGTGTACTACATCGGGGAATACCGGATGAAAGCGCCCGACACCCTGAAGTTCAGCGTCACCGTGACGCCCGAGGGTGCGAAGAACGCCCACCAGTTCGAGTTCCGGCAGCAGTTCTTCTGAGCCGGCGGAACCCGCGTCGCGGTTCCGCCCTACCCGTTTTTCGCGTTGTGCTCCAGTGCCGCAACCTCGCGGCGCAGCACGTAGGGTGCAACCGCGAAGCGGGTTGCACCAGGACAATCGCGGCCCGCGTTGCACCAAAACCGGCGGAACCCGCGTGGCGGTTCCGCCCTACCCGTCTTTCGCGTTGTGCTCCAGTGCCGCGACCTCAGGGGACAGCACGTAGGGTGCAACCGCGAAGCGGGTTGCACCAGGACAACCGCGGCCCGCGTTGCACCAAAACCGGCGGAACCCGCGTGGCGGTTCCGCCCTACCCGTCTTTCGCGTTGTGCTCCAGTGCCGCGACCTCGCGGCGCAGCCACAGCAGTAGCGCAATCCCGGGCAAGGCCGTAACAAAAGTCAGAAAGAAAAAACTCACCCAGCCGACCGCCTCCACCACCACGCCCGAGGGAGGACCCACGAACACCCGGCCGATGGCGGCCAGCGCCGAGAGCAGCGCGTACTGGGTGGCCGAAAAGCGCTGGGTGCAAAGCGCCATCAGGAACGCCACGAAGGCCGCGGTGCCCATGCCTCCCGTCAGGTTCTCGAATCCCACCGCGAAGATCATGAGGGGATAGCTCTTTCCGGCGGCGGCGAGCAGCATGAACCCCAGGTTGGACAGGGCCTGGAGCACGCCGAACAGCAGCAGCGACCGGAACAGCCCCAGCTTCACCATCCAGGCGCCGCCCCACAGCGCCCCGACGATGGTGGCCACCAGGCCGAAGCCCTTGTTGATGGTCCCCACGTCGGTGGCGGAAAAGCCGGCGCCCCGGATCAGGAACGCCGTGGTCAGGGTTCCGGCGAAGGCGTCCCCCAGCTTGTAGAGCACGATCAGCGCGAGCAGCGCCAGCGCGCCGCGGCGCGAAAAGAAATCCCCGAGCGGCCCCCACACCGCCTCGCGCAGCGTTCGCGGCGGCGCCACGGTGCGGTCGGGCTCGGGGCCGAACAGGGTCGCCGCCATGCCGATGGTCATGAGCGCCGCCATCAGCCAGTAGGTGTGCTGCCAGCCGATGCGATCGGAGAGAATCAACGCGAGCGCCCCCGACACCAGCATGGCGA
The DNA here is from genome assembly GCA_016183615.1 of Betaproteobacteria bacterium. Classification (GTDB taxonomy): domain Bacteria; phylum Pseudomonadota; class Gammaproteobacteria; order Burkholderiales; family UBA6910; genus JACPEG01. The sequence continues at coordinate 17,708 of JACPEG010000037.1, read as the reverse complement.
CCCGATAGCCCAGCACCGAGACCGCCGCCCCCACGCCCCGCTCCCTTTCCCTGAGCACGTCGGTGCGGTAGGCGTCCACCACGATGTCCTGGGACGCCGACGCCAGGGCGACCATCAGCGCCATGGCGGCCAGCGCGATTGGCGCATGGCGCGGCGCAAGCGCGCCCATCGCGGCGATCCCCAGCATCAGCGCGATCTGGGTCAGCGCGATCCAGCCCCGGCGCCGTCCCAGCAGCGGCGGCACGAAGCGGTCCATGAGGGGCGACCACAGGAATTTCACGGTATAGGGAAGCCCCACCAGGGAGAAAATCCCGATGGTCCTGATGTCGACGCCGTCCACCGCCATCCAGGCCTGAAGCGTGCCCGAGGTGAGGGCCAGCGGCAGCCCCGAGGCGAACCCGAACACCAGCACCGCCCCCACGCGGCGATTGCGAAAGACTTCAAGGTAGGCGGCGAGATTCATTCAAAAGCAGTCATTCGAGGTCATAATCAACGGTCAACGGCGCGTGATCCGAGAAGCGCTTCCTCTTGTAGATCGACGCCGCCACCGCCTTCGAGGCGATCCCCGGCGTGGCGACCTGGTAGTCGATGCGCCACCCCACATTCTTGGCCCAGGCCTGGCCCCGGTTCGACCACCAGGTGTAGGCCTCCCCGGTGGCCCCGGGATAAAGGCGGCGATAAACGTCGACCCAGCCGAGCTCATCCAGCACCTGCGTGAGCCAGGCCCGCTCTTCGGGCAGGAAGCCCGAGTTTTTCTGGTTGGAGCGCCAGTTCCTGAGATCGATTTCCCGGTGCGCGATGTTCCAGTCCCCGCACAGGATCACCTGCCGGCCGCCCGCCCGGAGTTTCCTCAGGTGCGGAAGAAACCGCGCCATGAAGCGGAACTTGGCCTGCTGGCGCTCGGGGGACGAGGAGCCCGAAGGCAGGTACAGGGACACCACGCTCAGCTTGCCGAAATCCGCCTGCAGGTAACGGCCCTCGGCGTCGATGTCGGCGATGCCCAGGCCCTCGATCAGGGCGTCGGGCTGGCGCTTCGAGTAGAGCCCGACGCCGCTGTAGCCCTTCTTCTCCGCGTAATGGAAGTAGCCGAACATTCCGCGCGGATTGAGCATGTGCCGCGTCATGTCCGCGGCCTGGGCCTTCAGCTCCTGCACGCACACCACGTCGGCGCGCCGCCGCGCGAGCCAGGGAAAAACGCCCTTGGCCGCGGCGGAGCGGATGCCGTTGAGATTGAGCGTAACGACTCGGAGCACTGGAAAAAAACCGTGGCTCGGCTTACATTAGGGCCGGCCCGGTGAATTTCACCGGGTGTGCCGGGCAGCCGGGATTCACCACATGGGCGACTTTCGCAGGGATTTCATCGAATTCGCGTTGAGCCGCAAGGTGCTGTGCTTTGGCGAGTTCAGGACCAAGGCGGGGCGGCTCTCTCCGTATTTCTTCAACGCCGGGCTGTTCCACGACGGCGAGTCCCTGCGGCGGCTCGGGCAATTCTACGCGAAAGCCCTGCTGGCGAGTAATGTGCGGTTCGACATGCTGTTCGGCCCCGCCTACAAGGGAATCACGCTGGTGGCCGCGGTTTCCATCGCCCTGGCGGAGCAGGGCGTCGCCGTCCCCTTCAGCTTCAACCGCAAGGAGGCCAAGGATCACGGCGAAGGCGGAACCGTCATCGGCGCGCCCCTGGGGGGCCGGGTGCTGATCGTGGACGACGTGATTTCGGCGGGAACGTCGGTGCGGGAATCTGTCAACCTGATCAGGGCCTCGAACGCTATACCCTGTGGCGTCGCGATCGCCCTGGACCGCATGGAAAAGGGCAGCGGCGAGCTTTCGGCGGTCCAGGAAGTGAGGGACAATTACGGCATCCCGGTCATCGCCATCGCGACCCTGGATGACCTCCTCGGCTACCTGCGGGAAAGAAGGGACCTGGCGCAGAACCTGCGGGCAGTCGAGGATTATCGTGAACGTTATGGAGTGACTGCGAATGTATGACCGGAAAACACTGATTGGCTGCCTGCTGGCCGCGGGACTGGCAGCAGGCCTGGCGGCGCCGGCTGCGGCTGCGCTGCAGAAATGCGTGGACGACAAGGGCAAGACCCATTACTACGACAGGGTGGCGCCTCCCGAATGTGTCGGCAAGCCCACGACCCAGATGACCAACAAGGGCGTGGTCATCAAGAAGACCGAGGGCGCCCTCAGCCCCGAGCAGCAGAAGGCCAAGGAAGAAGAGGTGCTGCAGAGCAAGGCCGAGGCCCAGAAGCTCAAGGACCAGCAGCGCCGGGACAAGGCCCTGCTCAATACCTACACCAGCGAGAAGGAAATCGATCTCGCCATGAACCGCAACCTGGAGCCGATCGATGTTGCGATCAAGAGCATCGAGCCGCGGCTCAAGAACGCCGAGGACAAGTTGGCCAAGACCAAGGACGCCGATGCGGAGCGCGAGGTGCAGCGGCTGAAGTCCGAGATCGCGCAGAAGCAGCAGGACAAGGCAAGGATCAAGGCCAGGTTCGAGTCCGACAAGGAGCGCTACCGGGAGCTGACGCAGAAGAAGTGAACGGTGAAACGGCCCCGGCGTACTGCGCCGGGGCCGTTTTTGTTTTCGGGGTCTATCATCAACGGTTCCCCCGCCTATTCCGATTCGCGATCCGGCGTAGGTGCGAATTCATTCGCACATGGCCGAATGAATTCGGCCCTACGAACATGCGCAGGATCTGGAGTGGGTATTACCCGCCCAGCTTGCGCTTGAGAATCTCGTTCACCTGCTGGGGATTGGCCTTGCCGCGGGTCGCCTTCATCACCTGGCCCACCAGCGAATTGAAGGCGTTTTCCTTGCCGGCTCTGAATTCCTCGACCGACTTCGGGTTCGCGGCGAGCACTTCGTCCACGATTTTCTCGATCGCCCCGGTGTCGGAAATCTGCTTCAATCCGCGCGCCGCGATGATGGCGTCGGCCTCCCCCTCGCCCGCCATCATGGCCTCGAACACTTCCTTCGCCATCTTGCCCGAAAGGGTCAAGTCCTTCACCCGCGCAAGCAGGCCGGCGAGTTGCGCGGGCCGGATGGGTGACGCGGCGAGCTCCAGGCCGGAGCGGTTGAGCCAGGCCGAGAGTTCCCCCATCAACCAGTTGGCGACGAGCTTGGGCTCCCCCGGAAGGTGCTTGAGCGTGTCTTCGAAAAATACCGCCATCTCCTGGCTTGCCGTCAGCATCGCGGCGTCGTAGGCGGGGAGCCCGTATTCGGCCACGTAGCGGGCACGCTTGGCTTCCGGCAGCTCGGGAAGGCTCCTACGCACTTCCTCGATCCAGGCCTCCGATACCTCCAGCGGCAGCAGGTCGGGATCGGGGAAATAGCGGTAGTCGTGGGCCTCTTCCTTCGAGCGCATGGAGCGGGTCTCGTCCCGGTCCGGGTCGTAGAGCCGCGTCTCCAGCTCGATCCTCCCGCCGTCCTCCAGGATCTCGATCTGGCGCCGGGCCTCGAAGTTGATGGCGTGCTCGAGAAAACGGAACGAGTTCAGGTTCTTGATCTCGCAGCGGGTGCCGAGCGTGTCGCTGCCCTTCGGCCGCACCGACACGTTGGCGTCGCAGCGGAACGAGCCCTCCTGCATGTTGCCGTCGCAGATGCCGATCCAGCGCACCAGCGAGTGCAGCGCCTTCGCGTAGGCCACCGCCTCGGAGGCCGAGCGCAAGTCGGGCTCGGAGACGATCTCCAGCAGCGGCGTGCCGGCGCGGTTCAAATCGATGCCGGTCATGCCGTGGAAGTCCTCGTGCAGCGACTTGCCGGCGTCTTCCTCCAGGTGGGCGCGGGTGAGCCGCACGGTTTTCTCGGCGTCCCCCACCCGGATCGCGATGGACCCGCCCACCACGATGGGCAGCTCGTACTGGCTGATCTGGTAGCCCTTGGGCAGATCCGGGTAGAAGTAGTTCTTGCGGGCGAAAACGGAGCGGCGGCTCACCTGCCCGCCCACCGCGAGCCCGAAGCGGATCGCCTTCTCCACCGCCGCCCCGTTCAGCACCGGCAGCACCCCCGGCAGCGCGATGTCCACCGCGCAGGCCTGGACGTTGGGCGCCGCGCCGAACGCGGTCGCGGCGCCCGAGAAGATCTTCGAGCGGGTCGAAAGCTGGGCGTGGGTCTCAAGCCCGATGACGATTTCCCATTGCATGGTTCAAGACCTCATTAAACGCAAAGACGCAAAGGGCGCGAAGAAGAGAAGCCCAACCCGGGAGAGCGTTCAAAAACTTTGCGTTCTTTGCGCCTTTGCATTGAAACGCTTTTCAGGCTCCGGGCGGCAGGCGCAGATGCCAGACGCGTAGGTTGGGCATTTATGCCCAACCAAACACCGCGGACACCGCAAATGTCGTTGTTGGGCTCCGCAAGCGGAGCCCAACCTACGGTTGCTGGCTCACATTCGCCAAGTTGGCGGATTTAAAGTCCTCTGCGTCTCTGTGTCTGTGGTTCAGATGTTAGGCGGCAGCCGCAGATGCCAGTCGGTCGCCTTCTGGTACCGGTGGGCGACGTTGAGCATCTTCGCTTCCGCAAAATAGTTGCCGACGATCTGCAGCCCCACCGGCCGGCCCTTGTCCCCGAAGCCGCAGGGAATCGACATCCCGGGCAGCCCCGCCAGGTTGACCGCGATGGTGTAGATGTCGGAGAGATACATCTGCACCGGGTCGGCGGTGCGCTCGCCCAGGTTGAAGGCAGTGGTGGGGGAAGTCGGGCCCATGATCACGTCGCACGCTTCGAAGGCCTTCCTGAAATCGTCGGCGATGAGGCGGCGCAGCTTCTGGGCCTGCAGGTAGTAGGCGTCGTAATAGCCGTGCGAGAGCACGTAGGTGCCGATCAGGATGCGCCGCTTCACCTCCGCACCGAAGCCCTCGGCCCGGGTCTTCCGGTACATGTCCATGAGGTCGGAGTAGCGCGGCGCGCGGTAGCCGTAGCGCACCCCATCGAAGCGGGCCAGGTTGCTGGAGGCCTCCGCCGGCGCCAGCACGTAGTAGGCGGGCACCGAAAGCCGGGTTTTGGGCAGGCTCACTTCCACCGTGGTTGCACCCAGCTTGCGGCACTCGGCGATGGCCACATCCACCGCCTTCGCCACGTCGGCGGCCAGGCCCTCGGCGAAATATTCCCGGGGCAGGCCGATCCTCAGGCCCGTGAGCGGCCGCTCCAGGTCCCGGCCGTCGTCCTCGGGCTCCCGATTCAGGCTGGTGGAATCCCGCTGGTCGAAGCCCGCCATGGCGTTGAGAAGCCACGCCAGGTCCTCGGCGCTCTTCGCCATCGGTCCGCCCTGGTCCAGTGAGGAGGCAAAGGCGATCATGCCGTAGCGGGAGACCACCCCGTAGGTGGGCTTGATGCCGGAGATGCCGCAAAGGGCCGCGGGCTGGCGGATCGAGCCGCCGGTGTCGGTGCCGGTGGCCGCCGGCGCCAGGCGCGCCGCCACCGCGGCGGCGGAGCCCCCCGAGCTGCCCCCGGGGACCGCCCGCTCGTCCCAGGGATTCTTCACCGGGCCATAGAAGGAAGTCTCGTTGCTGGACCCCATGGCGAACTCGTCCATGTTGGTCTTGCCCAGGCTCACCGTCCCGGCGGCCTTCAGCCGCTCCACCACGTGGGCGTCATAGGGAGAGACGAAGTTGGACAGAATCTTCGAGCCGCAGGTGGTGAGCCACCCCCTGGTGCAGAAGATGTCCTTCCAGGCGATGGGAATTCCAGTGAGGGGAGTGGCACGGCCGGCCGCCCGCAGGGCGTCGGCGGCCCGGGCCTCGGCCAGGCTCGCCGCCTCATCGACCGTGATGAAGGCGTTGAGCCTGGGGTTCAGCGCCTTGATTCTTTTTAGGAATTCCCCCGTCAGGTCGACGCTGGACAGCTTCCCCGCGGAGAGCCGGGCAGCGAGTTCTTTGAGACTGGCATTGAGCATGGGGCGCTGAATTCCGTAGGGCGGGTTGAACCCGCCAATCCTGAACCGGCGGGCACAGCCCGCCCTACGCTGCTATTCGATCACTTTCGGCACCAGATAGAGCCCCGCTTCCACCTGGGGCGCCACCGACTGGAACAGCGGGTGCTGGTCGGTTTCCGCGACCCGGTCCTCACGCAGGCGTTGGGTGACGTCCTGGGCGTGGGCCATGGGCGCGATGCCAGCGGTATCGACCGCCTGCATTTCCTCGATCAGGCCGAAGATGCCCTGGAGCTGGCCGAGCACCTGCCGGGCTTCGGCGTCTTGCACCGCGATCCGGGCGAGATAGGCGATGCGATGGACGTCTTCGAGGGAGAGAGCCATAAAAAAAGCGCCTGCGGACCTTCAATTTGCGAAGCGCGATAGGTTATCATAAGTCACTCGGCAGACATACCCATGTCGCTCGGCGGAGACACCCATCAACAAGGGCACTGGCATTGAACATGTTCGGATTCCTCAGCGGTTATTTCTCAAACGATCTCGCGATTGACCTCGGCACCGCCAACACCCTGATCTACGTGCGCGGCCAGGGCATCGTGCTCAACGAACCCTCGGTAGTGGCGATCCGCCAGGACGGCGGCCCCAACGGCAAGAAGGTGATCCAGTCGGTCGGGGTCGCGGCCAAGCAGATGCTCGGGCGCACGCCGGGCAACATCACCGCCATCCGGCCCATGAAGGACGGCGTGATCGCCGACTTCACGGTGACCGAGCAGATGCTGAAGCAGTTCATCAAGAGGGTGCACGACTCGCGCCTGTTCTCGCCCTCCCCGCGCATCGTGATCTGCGTGCCCTGCGGCTCGACCCAGGTGGAGCGGCGCGCCATCCGCGAATCGGCCTTCGGCGCCGGCGCGCGCAAGGTGGAGCTGATCGAGGAGCCGATGGCGGCGGCGATCGGCGCCGATCTTCCCGTCGAAGAAGCCACCGGCTCCATGGTGGTGGACATCGGCGGCGGCACCACGGAAGTGGGCGTGATCTCGCTGGGCGGCATCGTCTACTCCAGCTCGGTGCGGGTGGGCGGCGACAAGTTCGACGAGGCCATCATCAACTACATCCGCCGCAACTACGGCATGCTGATCGGGGAGACCACCGCCGAGGAGATCAAGAAGGAAATCGGCTGCGCCTTCCCCGGCACCGAGGTGCGGGAGAAGGAAGTGAAGGGCCGCAACCTGGCCGAGGGCATTCCCCGGAGCTTCACGATTTCCAGCAACGAGATCCTGGAAGCGCTGACCGAGCCGCTCAACGCCATCGTCTCGGCGGTGAAATCCGCCCTGGAGCAGACGCCCCCCGAGCTCGGCGCCGACATCGCCGAGAAGGGCATGGTCATCACCGGCGGCGGCGCGCTGCTGCGGGACGTCGACCGGCTGCTGATGGAAGAGACCGGGCTGCCGGTGATCGTGGCCGAGGACCCGCTCACCTGCGTGGTGCGCGGCTCGGGCAAGGCGCTCGAGCACATGGACAAGCTGGCCAGCATCTTTACCAGTGACTGACCGTGCCCAGCTGTCAGCAGTCAGCTTTCAGCCAAAACCCGGGCGGTTTTGGTGGAGGACGGGCTGATGGCTGACAGCTGATCGCTGACAGCTGCGCAATGGAACACCAGCCCCCTCCGTTTTTCCATCGCGGTCCCTCCCCCCTCGCCCGCCTCGCGTTCTTCTCCCTGCTGTCGCTGCTGCTGCTGTTCGGGGACGCGCGCTACCGCTACCTCGAGGGCATCCGCCAGGGCGTGGCCGTGGTGCTCTACCCGCTGCAGCGCCTGGCCACCGCCCCGAGCGAGATCTACGAGCGGGTTTCCGAGTTCTTCGTCACCCAGGCAAGCCTCACCGAGGAAAACGCCCGGCTGCGCCAGGAGAAGCTCCTGCAGTCGGTCCGGGGCCAGCAGCTCGATGCCCTGGCCGCGGAAAACGCCCGGTTGCGCAAGCTGCTGGAAACCCGCCCGCGCTTCGAGGGCGGGGCGGTGGCGGCGGAAGTGCTCTACGGCGGGCGCGACCCGTTTTCCCGCAAGATCGTCCTGGACCGGGGCGCGAGCCACGGCATCAGGGCGGGGCAGGTGGTGGTGGACGAGGCCGGCGTCGTGGGACAGGTCACCCGGTCCTATCCCTGGATCTCGGAGGTCACGCTGATCACCGAGAAGGATCACGCGGTGCCGGTGCAGATGGTGCGCAGCGGCCTGCGCGCCATCGTGTTCGGGTCCGGCCAGGACGGCGCCCTGGAACTGCGCTACATGCCGGTCAACGCCGACATCCAGAACGGCGACCTGCTGGTCACCTCCGGCATCGACGGCACCTACCCCGCGGGGCTGCCGGTGGCGCGGGTTGCGCGCATCGAGCGCAACGCCGCGGACCCCTTCGCGCGCATCTTCTGCACGCCCGCGGGCGGGGTGGACCGCCACCGCCAGGTGCTGATCCTCGCCGAGCGGCCCAAGGCTCCGGAGCAGCCGGCGCAGCCGGCCGAGCCCAAGGTCAGGGCGCGGAAAGGGAAGCGCTAGCATGGCGAGCACGCCGGTAAGGGCCCAGGAACTCCTGCTCCCGGTGAAGGCCGGCTTCATCGTCGTCACCTTCGTCGCGGCCGTGCTGCTGAACCTCCTGCCCTGGGCGGGGGTGCTGCTCTGGATCAAGCCTGACTTCGTCGCCGTGCTGGTGCTCTACTGGTGCATCCACCAGCCGCGCAAGCTCGGGCTCGCCGGCGCCTGGGCCCTCGGGCTGGTGATGGACATCGCGGATGCCAGCCTGTTCGGCCAGCACGCGCTGGCGTACGCGCTGCTCGCCTTCATCGGCATCGTGCTGCACCGGCGGGTGCTGATGTTCGAGCTGCGCCACCAAGTGCTGCACGTGCTGCCCATGCTGCTCGCGGCCCAGGTGATCATGGTGCTGGTGCATCTCGCCGCCGGCGCCGGGTTCCCGGGCTGGTCGTATTTCGTGGGAAGCGCGTTGGGCGCGGCCCTGTGGCCGGTGCTGTCGGTGCTGCTGCAATTGCCGCGCCGGCCCAAGCCCGATCCCGACACCGTATAGGAACCCGCGGATTCACGCAGATGAACGCGGATCATCTTGAGCGGGTAGGTTGGGCTTCGGCCGCCGGGACCGAAGCCCAACGCCATTCTGCATCCCGCCGCAGCGTTGGGCTCCGCGAGGCGGAGCCCAACCTACCCGGTCGCCACATCGTTGCGGCGAGAGGTTTCGAATAGCATGAAGCGCCGGGTCGAGATCAGGAACCACCAGCGGGAGCTGTACTACTTCCGGCTGCGGCTGGCCATCGCCGCCGGGTTCGTGCTCACCCTGTTCGCGCTGCTGCTGGGGCGCTTCGTCTACCTGCAGGTGGTGCAGTACGAGCACTACCGGACCCAGGCCGAGGCCAACCGCATATCCATCGTGCCGGTGGTGCCGAACCGCGGCCTCATCCTCGACCGCAACGGCGAGGTGCTGGCCCACAACTATTCCGCCTACACCCTGGAGATCACGCCGGGCAAGGTCGCCGACCTCGAGGCGACCATCGACGCGCTGGCGGAGGTCGTGGACGTCGCGCCCAAGGACCGCAAGCGCTTCAGGAAGCTCCTCGACGAGAGCACGAGCTTCGAGAGCCTGCCGATCCGCACCCTGCTCTCGGACGTGGAGGCGGCGCGCTTCGCCGCCAACCGCTTCCGCTTCCCCGGGGTGGAAATCAAGGCCAGGCTGTTCCGCCACTACCCGCGGGGCGAAAGTGCGTCCCACGTGGTGGGCTACATCGGCCGCATCAACGACCGCGACCTGGAAAAACTCCACGAGGACGGCGAGTATCCCAACTACCGGGGTTCCGACTACATCGGCAAGGTGGGCATCGAGCAGAGCTACGAGCGGGAGCTGCACGGCATCACCGGCTTCGAGCAGGTGGAAGTGGACGCGGGCGGCCGCGCGGTGCGCACGCTGTCGCGCACCCCGCCGGTGTCCGGCAACAACCTCACCCTGGCCCTGGATGCGCGCCTTCAGGAGGTGGCGGAGCAGGCCTTCGGCGGAAATCGCGGCGCCCTGGTCGCAATCGAGCCCGCCACAGGGGGCGTGCTCGCCTTTGTCTCCAGGCCCGGCTTCGACCCCAACCTGTTCGTCGAAGGCATCGATCCCCAGAACTGGGAGGCGCTCAACAATTCCCTGGATCGTCCCCTCAACAACCGGGCGCTGCGGGGCGTGTATCCGCCCGGCTCCACCTTCAAGCCCTACATGGCGCTCGCCGCCCTGGAGCTGGGGAAACGCACCATCCACCAGACCATTTCCGACCCGGGCTATTTCACCTTCGGCGGCCACCGCTTCCGCGACAGCAAGCCCGGGGGCCACGGCATCGTCGACATGTACAAGTCGATCGTCGCCTCCAGCGACACCTATTACTACATGCTGGCCAACGATCTCGGGATCGACGCCATCGCCGGCTTCATGCGCCAGTTCGGGTTCGGCAGCCGCACCGGCGTCGACATCGAGGGCGAATCGGAGGGGGTCCTGCCGTCCCAGGAGTGGAAGCAGCGCCGCTTCCGGAAACCCGAGCAGCAGAAGTGGTACGCCGGAGAGACCATCTCCATCGGCATCGGCCAGGGCTACAACGCCTACACGCCGATCCAGCTGGCGCAGGCGGTGGCGACGCTGGCCAACGACGGCGTCATGTTCCGGCCGCACCTGGTGCAGTTCGTCGAGCGCAGCGGCAGCGGCGAGCGGCGCCAGATCGAGCCGCAGCCCACGCGCACCGTGCCGCTCAAGCCCCAGCACCTGGAGTTCGTCAAGCGCGCCATGGTGGGCGTGAACCGGGAGGGCACCGGGGCGCGGGCCTTCGCCGGGGCCGAGTACGTCTCCGGCGGAAAGACCGGCACCGCCCAGATGTTCAGCATGAAGGGGGAGAAATACGTCGAGAGCCGGGTGCAGGAGCGGTTGCGGGACCACTCGCTGTTCATCGCCTTCGCCCCGGCCGAGGAGCCCAAAATCGCGCTCGCCGTGCTGGTGGAGAACGGCGGCTTCGGCGCCCGCACCGCCGCGCCCATCGCGCGCCAGGTCCTCGACTACTACCTGCTGGGCAAGCTGCCCAGGGCCATGCAGCCCCAGGCGGAGGACGACGATGCCACTGATTAGGCGTCTCTGGGAGCGGCTCATCCTGCACCTGGACGGGTTCCTGCTGTTCGCGGCGGGGCTGCTGATGCTCGCCGGCCTGGTCGTGCTCTACAGCGCGGCCGACGCCAACCTGTCGCGGGTGACGGGCCAGGCGGTCAACATGGCGGTGGCGCTGGCGATCATGTGGCTGATGGCCAACGTGCCGCCCCAGCACCTGGCCCGGATGGCGCTTCCGCTGTACGCGCTGGGAATGGGCCTGCTGATCGCGGTGGCGCTGTTCGGGGAGGTGAGCAACGGCGCGCGACGCTGGCTCTACGTGGGGGTGACCCGCATCCAGCCCTCGGAGCTGATGAAGCTCGCGGTGCCGCTGATGCTGGCCTGGTACTTCGACAAGAACGAGGCCACGCTGCGCCTCAGGGACTACGCGGTGGCGGCGGCGCTGCTGCTGGCGCCGCTGCTGCTGATCTTCAGGCAGCCGGACCTCGGCACCGCGGTGCTGATCGCCGCCTCCGGCTTCTACGTGCTGTTTCTGGCCGGGCTGTCGTGGCGCATCATGGCGGGGCTTGCGGTCGCGGGCGCCGCGGCGGCGCCGGTGCTGTGGTCGCTGATGCACGACTACCAGCGCAGGCGCATCCTCACGCTCCTCGATCCCACCCAGGACCCGCTGGGCGCGGGCTACCACACCATCCAGTCCACCATCGCCGTGGGCTCGGGCGGCATCGCCGGCAAGGGCTGGCTCAAGGGCTCCCAGACCCATCTCGACTTCCTTCCGGAGCGCACCACCGATTTCATCTTCGCCGTTTATTCCGAGGAGTTCGGGCTCATCGGCAACCTGGTGCTGCTGATCCTGTACCTGCTGGTGATCGGGCGCGGCATCGTGATCACCGCCAACGCGCCCACCTTCTTCACGCGGCTCATGGCCGGCTCCATCACGCTCACGCTGTTCACCTACGCCTTCGTCAACATGGGGATGGTGGCGGGCATCCTGCCGGTGGTGGGCGTGCCGCTGCCGCTGGTCTCCTACGGCGGCACCTCCATGGTGACGCTGCTGCTGGGCCTGGGCATGCTGATGAGCATCCAGACCCATCCCAAGCTGGTGAAGACATGAGGTTGACCGGTGCGTGGGACGCACCCTACCTGCCGGGACGCCGCTGCCGCGTAGGGTGCGCCCTGCGCACCGAATCCGGCCCCGACCGGTGCGTGGGACGCACCCTACCCGCCGGGACACCGCTACTGCGTAGGGTGCGCCCTGCGCACCGTTCCGCCTCGATGGTGCGTGGGACGCACCCTACGCACCAAACGGAGCATATCGGATGCGTGGCGTAGGGCGGGCTGTGCCCGCGGGTCTCGCCATCGCGCTGCTGGCGCTGGGCGGCTGCGGCACTGTGGCGAAGCGGGCCGAGGGCCCCGCCATCGAGCGCGCGCCCTCCACCGCCGCGCCTTCCGCGCCCGTCATCCGCAAGGGCGGCGGCTATTATCTCGACGACGGCCCCGGCGACAATCCGCCCGCGAATCTCGACGCCATACCGGACGCCGTGCCCCGGCCCGAGCCCGTGCGCAAGGCCAACGTCCGGCCCTACGTCGCTCTCGGCAAGACCTACACGCCGATGGCCGAGCCGGCGCCCTACAAGGAGCGCGGCATCGCCTCCTGGTACGGGCGGCGCTACCACGGCCAGAAAACCGCCTCCGGCGAGATCTACGACATGTACGCCATGACCGCCGCCCACCCGCTGCTGCCGATCCCGAGCTACGCCCGGGTCACCAACCTGAAAAACGGCAGATCGGTGGTGGTCCGCGTCAACGACCGCGGGCCGTTCCACTCGGACCGGCTGATCGACCTCTCCTACACCGCGGCCTGGAAGCTTGACGTGCTCGCCGGCGGCAGCCAGCCGGTCGAAGTGGAAGCGATCCTCCCCGGGCAGGAAACGCCGACCCAGGTCGCCTCCGCACCGCCGCCCGCGGCCGCAGAATCGGCCGCTGCGCAACCCGCCAGCGCGGAACCGGCCGCGCCGCAGCGCGCCGCCGAGGAATCCCTCGCGCCGGCTCCAAGGGAAGCGACCGCCGCGGCGGGGCCCGGCGCGCCACCGGAACGGCCCGACCTGATGCAGGCCCTCGCGCCCGCCCAGGACGCGGGCGGCATCTACCTCCAGCTCGGCGCCTTCAGCGGCCGCGACAACGCCGAGAATTTCCTCGCCCGCATGCGCGCGGAACTCGCGGGCCTCGCCGACACCCTCGCCATCTTCGCCCGCGACGGCCTGTTCCGGGTCCACGCCGGCCCCTACTCCACCCAGGCCGACGCCCGCCGCATCGCCGAGCGCATCGCCCAGAGCCTCGGCGTCAAGCCGGTGGTGCTGGTGCGCTAATGTCCCGTTTGCAGCCCGCGAAAGCCGTGAATTCCGCCAGCGCGCTGTTTCCCGACAAGGCCCGCGGCTTTCCCGGCAAGCGCTGGGTGAAGATCGGGCTGCGGACCCTGCACCTCGTCGGCACCGCCGGCGTGGGCGGCGCGTTCCTGTACGGCGCGCCGGAGCGGCTGTGGCTGCCCTACTGGTGGATGACGGTCGCCAGCGGCGTGGCGCTGGTTGCGATCGAACTGTGGTCGAACGGCGTATGGCTGATCCAGGTCCGCGGCGTGGCGATCCTCGCGAAGCTCGTCCTGCTCGCCTGCGTGCCGCTCGCCCCCGACCTGGGCGGCCTCATCCTCATCCTCATCATCGTGATCTCCGCCGTGTCCTCCCACGCCCCGGCCTCGGTGCGCTACTTCTCGCTGCTCCACGGCCGGCGCATCGAAACCCTGTCCGGGCCGGTGCGGCGGAGCTGAACCGGCGCAGCCCGGATTCCGGAGTCTCCCCGAAATCGTTGCCCTTGGACCGGCCGGACGCCAGACCCCGGAGGAGCGGGAAGCGCCTTGACGTTCTGACGCTATAACGTCAGAATGCCCAACATGGATACCCCAAAACGCGCCACCGTCTATTTCGATGCCGACGTTCACCGCGCCTTGCGTCTGAGAGCCGCGGCCCTGGATCGCTCAATTTCCGACATGGTCAATGACGCAGTAAAGGCCGCCCTGGCCGACGACGCCGAGGACCTTGCCGCCTTCCCGGAAAGGAAGAAGGAGAAGAGCCTATCGTTTGAGACCTTCGTCCAGGGCCTGAGACGGCGTGGCCGCCTATAGGCTCCTGATCAAGGCCTCGGCGGCGAAGGAAATCGAGGCCGTGGATGGCAAGGCCGACCGCCGGCGCGTCGTGGAGCGAATTCAGGCCCTTGCCGGCGATCCCCGGCCGCAGGGCGCCGAGAAGCTGGCGGGACACTCGGATCGCTACCGCGCCCGGCAAGGGCGGTACCGGGTCGTTTATCTTATTGATGACGGCCGCCGCGAGATAACCGTCTTCAAGATCGGGCGCCGCGAGGAAGCATACCGATAGGCCAGCGACGGGTTTGGCGTAGAGCCAGCGCGCCGCGAACCTATCGAAGCGGACCTGGCCCCTCCGCACCCGCGCCACGCGCGATCTGCCAACCCCGACTCAAAAGCGGTCCAACGGGCTCTGCACGCCGCGCCCGCCCTTGTTGAGCACGTGGGTGTAGATCAAATGTGCAGCTGCACATTTGATCTACTTCCGCAAAGGTCGTTGATCGGGACAATCCTCCTTGGTCGGAGGAAATGCTTGGTCCGCCGGTGATGCGTCGTGGTCGGGGGCCACAGAAGGCGCCGACGAAGGTACTCACCACCCTTCGCCTCGACGCCGATGTAATTGCCTTTTTCCGGGCGCAAGGTCCCGGTTACCAGTCGCGCATCAATGAAGCACTTCGCCGCGTCAAGAAGCGAGGTCTAACAACCGGCTCAACAGCGACCGCCCGCAAGCGGGTGGCGCGTTAGCCGGGACGTTGCGGCATTGAACGCCATGTGGCGTTCGTTGCGCGATCGTGCGGCATTCCCTTGCGGTAAGGGCGCAAGCTGGTCATCGCGTCGAAGGCATTGCAGACGCCGATGATTCTTGCATCTATGGGAATGTCGTTGCCGGCAAGCCCGAGCGGGTAGCCTTTGCCATTCGGCGTCTCGTGATGCATCAGCACCGCCGCATCCACCAGCGATGCCAGATGGTGGCCCGCCAGCATCCGACTGCCGACGCGGGGATGGGTCCTGATCACCTCGTACTCCGCCTCGGTCAAGCGACCGGGCTTTCCCAGTAATGGCATCAGGAATGCCGATCTTGCCCAGATCATGCAGAAAGAAGGCCATCGCAATCCGCTGCACCTCGGATGCCGGCAGGCCGGCCTTCCCGGCAAGGATCATCGCGAACTGAGAGACGCGCCATAGGTGCCCGCCGGTGTAAGGGTCTCGCGCCTCGACCATCCAGGCCGAGACCAGCAGGCTCGCGAGAATGTCCTACTGGTGCTGTTGCAGGGCAACGCGGATCGACTCCGCGCTGATCTCGGTCTGGGGAGCATGGATCGCGGGCATGCCGGACACTCCAGCAGTCAGTGCAGGTTGCGGATCACAAGTCCAGATCGCTGAGGCCCGGATGGTTATCGGGGCGCCGCCCCAGGGGCCAGAAAAACTTGCGTTCGGCGGCCTTGATGGGGAGATCGTTGATGCTGGCGAAGCGGCGCTGCATGAAGCCTTGTTGGTTGAACTCCCAGTTCTCGTTGCCATAGGAGCGGAACCATTGCCCGGAGTCGTCGTGCCATTCATAGGCAAAGCGCACTGCGATGCGATTGCCGGCACAGGCCCACAACTCCTTGATCAGCCGGTAATCCAGCTCCCTGGCCCATTTTCGTGTCAGGAACTGGCGCACTTCGTCACGCCCGACCGGAAACTCGGCGCGGTTACGCCAGCGGGTGTCCGGCGTATAGACCAGCACCACGCGATCAGGATCGCGCGTATTCCAGGCATCTTCGGCCATGCGGACTTTTTGTCGGCCGGAGTCTTCGGTGAAGGGCGGGACGGGGGGCTTGGTTTCCATCATTCGAAACTCTCGCACTGCACACGCCCGGCCGGGATCGCAAGCACGCGTGCTGCCGTGCTGGCGGCCTCGCTCAAGCGGCCGGGACCGCAGACGTAGAACAGCGCTTCAGCTGGAGCAGAGCGCATGATCGAATGAACATCAATGCGGGTTCCGCCCGGGGAGCGCGTGAAATACAGGTGCAGCTGCCCGGGAAACTCGATGGCCAGCCGGTCCCGATAGGCCATGTCGGCGGCAGTCCTGCCGCTGTAGTGCAGTTCAAAGGGATTGCCACGGGCCTTGAGCTCCTGGGCCATGGCCTTGATCGGCGTGATGCCTATGCCGCCGGCTATCAGCACGGCAGGGCGGTCGTCATCATGGAGGGGGAACTGATTGGCCGGATGATCGAGTGCGAGTCGGGTCCCGATCTGCCACGTGGCATGGATGGCAGCCGACCCGCCGCGTCCCGCTTCCTCGTGCAGTACGGCAATCTCGTACCTGTCGCGCCGGTGCGGATGCGTGGCCAGCGAATACTGTCGGGTGACTACAGAGCCCTCCGGCAGTCGCACTGGCACGGCGAGATGCGCGCCTGCCGTGACGGGAGGCAAGTCGCTCCAGTCGGGTGCCCGCAGTTCATAGGCTCGGACGCGTGGTGTCATCTGGCGCATGCCGGTCACGACAAGCTTCAGCACGCCGCTGCCGATCTCATCCATGCCGGTGGCGGTTGATTCGTGTTTTGCGGCCTCCTGCTGCCAGCCACTGGCAAGTTCCCTGACCTCGCGCTCAGTGAACCGCGGCGTGATGTATTTCGGGCAATTCCAGTCGAAGGCCTCCACCGTGATGATCACCCCACGCTCGACGCGTGCCCGATAGTCGGGCGACTCGAGCCGGGCTACCAGCGCTGGCTCCGCGTCCTCGGCAATCAGTCGTGCCCGTCCCCAGATCTTTAGCCGGCGCTGCCCGGGATAGTCCATCAGGAACAGGCAGACCCGGTCATTCCCGTCGAGATTGCCCACCGAGATGTACTGGCGGTTGCCGGAGAAGTCGGCATAGCCGATCGTCTGCGGACCCAGTACCTTCAGGAAACCGGTCGGACCGCCGCGGTGCTGGACGTAGGGCCAGCCGTTCTCGCCTACGGTGCCCTGGTAAAAGCTGTCCCGTGCGCCGATGAATTCGATTTCATAGGGGCTGAGTTCAACCACTTCGGCAGCGCCCAGTTCGGCCGTGCGGTAGGCGCCGCGACTGCCCATCCGCGTCTGGGCGGCTTGAACTCTCGGGGTGAAGGCAATCTTGGCAAAGGCACGGGCCATGATGAATCTCCATGCTGCCGGGGGCACAGCCCCCGGCATCGGTGGGCGGGATCAGGCGGCGTGCTTCAATTCGACTTTCGGGAAGTCGATGTCAATGCGTCCGGCCTTGCCCAGCAGGTTGGTCAGGATGTTCATGCCGACGTGGGTGATGACCTCAACGATGTCGAATTCGCTGTAGCCGGCATTGCGCATTCCCAGTAGTTCGTCGGTGGTGACTTCTCCCATGTGAGCGACCAGTGAGCGGGCAAACCGGACGGCGACGGCCGCCTTTTCATCCCGGCTGGTACCGGCGCGGTTGGCCTCGATCTCGGCGCCGTCCAGGCCCGCCTTGCGGCCAATCGCCGTGTGCGCCGAAAGGCAATACTCGCAACTGTTTTGCTGGGCCAGGGCAAGGGCGATGCGTTCGCGGGTCTGCGGGTCGAGCGAACCGTCGCCGGCGATGCCGTGCAGTCCCAGGAAGGCCTT